>NZ_LSRP01000129.1 GCF_001885585.1 Pararhizobium antarcticum | reverse complement strand
GCACAAGGCCGATGCCTGGCCAGCGACGCTCTCCGGCGGCCAGCAGCAACGCGTGGCTATTGCGAGGGCGCTCGCCCCCTCGCCGCGCGTGCTGCTCTGCGACGAACCGACGTCGGCGCTCGATCCGGAACTTGCCGAGGAGGTCGTCGAGGTGCTGAACCGATTGGCCGGGGAAGGCACGACGATGATCATGGCGACGCACGACCTGCGTCTCGCCTCGAAAGTCGCCGATCAGGTGCTTTTCCTCGACGGCGGGTTGATCGTCGAAAGCGGCGCACCCAGAACCATCTTCCAGACGCCGGAACGGGAGCGCACGAAGAAATTCATATCGTCGTTGAGTGCGGGAAACAGCTACGATATCTGAATGGAATTGGCCGTGAAGGCGCCAGTTGTTGAGAAATTGGCGCATCGTGCCGCCTCCTGAATGCCAGCCCTTGCCTGCGGTGGCACGGATTTGTGCCAAACATGCCTGAGAAGACACCGCTTATGACCAGAAAGCCTGGGCAGGAGGGGGAAGCTTTGCGAGGCAACGTTGAAATTCCGGCGCATCGACATGCCTGCGTACAACGCAAGCCACATTTTCGATCGCCGTATCCGGAGAGAAATTGTGATCGAGGCGAAGCTGCTGAACTTCGGATGTCAAAATCTCGCGGTTCCAGCTTTCCACCTGGGCTTCCTCCGGATCCCAATCATTGACGAACAACGCCCGAAGCATTGCGGGCAAGACCTGCGCGAAGGCGATTGCGTCGTGGATTTTCAGCCGCCGTCTGAAACAGAGAAGCACGCCTTGAGTGGTGGTATATGCCTGGTTTCTGGTTGCTAACCCGGCCTCTTCAGCAACCTCCGACAGGAATTTTTCAAAATGCTGCGAGGCAAGTCGGTATTCCATGGGAACTGGCATTTCAGATTTCTTCTTCAAAACCGGCATCGATTGCCAAATTAGCAAGCCATCGCAAGCCCTGCGATCCAGATCGGCGCTTTATGGTCGTCGGCGAACAACAAGTGTTTCATTCAGACACCGGGATCGCTTAGCTGCACCCCTCAGGCAGGGCATGTCCCTGCCTGCTTGTTTTTGCAGATCGTGATTACGCCCCGTAAACGATCAGCAGATCCTTGGCGTCGATCTGGTCGCCGGTGCGGACGAGGACTTCGGCGATGGTGCCGTCCTTCTCGGCATGCAGCGCCGTTTCCATCTTCATGGCCTCGATCGACAACAGCACGTCGCCGGACTTGACGGTCTGGCCGGCCGAAACCGCGACCGTCGAGATAACGCCCGGCATCGGCGCGCCGAGATGGGCGGCATTGCCGGCTTCCGCCTTGCGGCGGACAGCGCTCGATGCACCGCGATTGCGGTCGGGCACCTTGATCGGACGCGGCTGGCCGTTGATCTCGAAGAACACCTTGACCATACCCTTTTCGTCGACCTCGGCCTGTGCCTGGTTGAGAACCACAAGCGTCTTGCCCTTCTCGATATCGGCAAACAGTTCTTCGCCGGATGCGAGTCCATAGAAATAGGCCGGCGTCGGCAGGACGGACACCGGACCATAGGTATCGGCGGCCAGCGCGTAATCGGTAAAGACCTTCGGATACATCAGGTAGGAGGCGAATTCGAAGTCGCTGACCTCGCGTTCGATCTTGGTTTCGATATCCTTGCGCTCGGCATCGAGATCGGCTGCCTTCAAAAGCGAACCCGGACGGACCGTATAGGGCTTTTCGCCCTTCAGCGCCTTTTTCTGCAGAGCTTCCGGCCACCCGCCCGGAGGCTGACCGAGATCCCCCTTGAGCATCGAGATGACCGAGTCCGGAAAGGCAATATCCTTGTCCGGATTGACGACGTCGGCAACGGTCAGATCCTGCGACACCATCATCAGCGCCATGTCGCCGACAACCTTGGAGGACGGCGTCACCTTGACGATATCGCCGAACATCTGGTTGGCGTCGGCATAGGTCTGGGCGACCTGGTGCCATCGCGTTTCGAGACCGAGCGAACGCGCCTGCTCCTTGAGGTTGGTGAACTGGCCGCCGGGCATTTCATGCAGATAGACTTCGGATGCCGGTCCCTTGAGGTCGCTTTCGAAGGCGGCATACTGGTGGCGCACCGCCTCCCAGTAAAAGGAGATGCGGCGGATCCATTCCGGATCGAGATCCGGATCGCGGTCCGTCCCGCGCAGGGCCTCGACGATCGAGCCGAGGCAAGGCTGGGACGTATTGCCCGAAAGCGAATCCATCGCCGCGTCAACGACGTCGGCACCGGACTCAACGGCCGCCAGCACGGTTGCCGCAGCAATGCCCGACGTATCATGCGTGTGGAAGTGGATCGGCAGGTCGGTTGCCTCACGCAGCGCCTTGAACAATACGCGCGCAGCAGCCGGCTTCAGAAGGCCTGCCATGTCCTTGACGGCAATGATATGCGCCCCGGCCTTGTCGAGTTCGGTCGCCAGTGCCGTATAGTATTTCAGGTCGTATTTCGGCCGTGCCGAATTCAGGATATCGCCCGTGTAGCAGATCGCGGCTTCGCAGATCTTGTTCTCTTCGGCCACCGCATCCATCGAGACGCGCATATTTTCCACCCAGTTCAGGCAGTCGAAGACGCGGAACACATCGATGCCGCCGGCTGCTGCCTGGCGAACGAAGTATTTGACGACATTGTCGGGATAGTTCTTGTAGCCGACGCCGTTGGCGCCGCGCAGCAGCATCTGCAGCAGAAGGTTCGGCGCATCCTCGCGGATTTTGGCGAGGCGCTCCCACGGGTCTTCCGTGAGAAAGCGCATTGAGACGTCGAAGGTGGCGCCGCCCCAGCATTCGAGGGAAAACAGGTTCGGCAGCGCCCGCGCATAGGTGCCGGCAATGCGGGCGATGTCATAGGTGCGCATGCGCGTCGCCAGCAGCGACTGGTGGCCGTCCCGCATCGTCGTGTCGGTGACCAGAATACGGTTCTGCGCCCGCACCCATTCTCCGAATTTTTTTGGCCCGAGTTCGTCGAGCTTCTGCTTGGTGCCGGGCTGGATATCGCCGGGCGTGAACGGCACGACCGGTTCGGCGATTTCCTTCGATGGCTTCGGCCGGCCCTTGGCTTCCGGGTGTCCATTGACGGTGACATCGGCGAGATAGGTCAGGAGCTTGGTCGCACGGTCCTGGCGCTTGACCTGCTGGAACAGCTCCGGCGTCGTGTCGATGAAGCGCGTCGTATAGGTGTTGTCCCTGAACTTCTCATGCGTGATGATCGCCTCGAGGAAGGTCAGATTGGTGGCAACGCCGCGGATACGGAATTCACGCAGCGCCCGGTGCATGCGCGCGATGGTCTCCTGCGGGCTTGGCGACCAGGCCGTCACCTTTTCGAGGAGCGGATCGTAGAAACGGGTGATGACCGCGCCGGAATAGGCGGTGCCGCCATCCAGCCGGATCCCGAAGCCGGTTGCGCCGCGATAGGCGGTGATGCGGCCATAGTCCGGAATGAAGTTCTGCTCCGGATCTTCCGTGGTGATGCGGCATTGCAGGGCATGGCCGTTGAGCTTGATATCCTCCTGCTTCGGCACGCCCGATTCCGGGGTGCCGATAGCGAAGCCATCGAGGATATGGATCTGCGCCTTGACGATATCGATACCGGTGACGACTTCCGTGACCGTGTGCTCGACCTGGATGCGCGGATTGACCTCGATGAAGTAGAACTTGCCGGTGTCCATATCCATCAGGTACTCGACCGTGCCGGCACCGATGTAGTTCGTTGCCTTGGCAATGCGTGTCGAATAATCCGCCAGCTCTTGCCGCTGCGCTTCACTGAGATAGGGTGCTGGCGCGCGCTCGACGACCTTCTGGTTGCGGCGCTGAACCGAACAGTCGCGCTCGAACAGGTGCACGACATTGCCATGGGTGTCGCCGAGAACCTGGCTTTCGACGTGGCGGGCCCGTTCGACCAGTTTTTCCAGATAGACTTCGTCCTTGCCGAAGGCGGCCATCGCCTCGCGCTTGGCTTCCGTCACCTCGCGGGAAAGGTCCTTCGGATGGCGAATGGCGCGCATGCCGCGCCCGCCGCCGCCCCAGGACGCCTTGAGCATGATCGGATAGCCGATCTCCTCCGCCATTTTTGCAACGATGGCCATGTCATCCGGCAGCGGCTCCGTTGCCGGCACGACAGGCACACCGATTTCAATGGCGAGATTGCGCGCAGCGACCTTGTTGCCAAGCCGGCGCATCGTGTCGCCGGTCGGACCGATGAAGGTAATGCCGGCTGCCTTGCAGGCATCAACGAATTCGGGGCTTTCCGAAAGCAGACCGTAGCCCGGGTGGATGGCATCGGCACCCGACAGCTTGGCGACCCGGATCACTTCATCGATGGAGAGATAGCTTTCGATCGGCCCCAGGTCGCGGGCCAGATGCGGGCCACGCCCGACCTGATAACTCTCGTCCGCCTTGAAGCGGTGGAGCGCCAGCTTGTCCTCCTCAGCCCAGATCGCAACCGTTTTTATTCCCAGTTCGTTTGCTGCGCGAAAGACGCGGATGGCAATTTCGGACCGGTTGGCGACAAGGATTTTCGAGATGGGCAAGTCGGACTCCTCAAGACTTGTGACATGGTAAATGTTGCACCGCAGTATAAAGTATTAACGCCTCCTTGTCGGAAGTTCAATTTGAGAGTTGGGCTGCGCGAAAAGATTCGTCGGCTCACGAAATCAGGCCCAGCCGGAACGCCAGCGCAACCACATGATGACGGTTCTTTGCCTTCAGCTTTTCCTGAATCCCGTTCATGTACCAATCGACGGTGTGGCTGGAGATCTCGAGTATGCGGCTGATTTCGTTGGAGGTCATCCCGTCGGCGAGATAGTTGAGCGCTTCCATTTCCCGCCGGGTCATCTGCACATCCACACTCGAGACCAATTCCGCCAGGATGGCCGGGTCCGTGAGTTCGAGCAGCTTCCAGAAAATCTTCTTCGCGATGCTGTCAAAGAGGCTCATCTCGACCGAACTGAGATCGACGGCACGCCCGCCCATCGTCAAATTGCCCATCAGCCCGCGACGCCCATGCACCGGGAAAATATAGCCGTCATGCAGTTTGTGTGCCCGCGCATCGACCATCATGCGCTCCATACGCTTGCGATGCGGGTCTGAACGGAAGGCAACCAGCGTATCCCGCCAGCGAAAGCCGCGTTGTGCATGGCCGAGATAGCGGATGGTTGGATCGATGATGACGTATTTCCGGCTGATATAGATCTCCGGCCAGCCTTCCGGCCAGCGCCCGGCCAAAAGCAGGCTGAGCGGATTTTCATTGGGTTTTGGCTGGCGGACAATCCCGTAGAAATCGAAGCCGTAGCGATTGAGCAACCGCTCGAATTCAGCAACAATTTCGTTGCGGGTCTTCATCTCGTCCATCAGCGCGATGAACTGCACCAGCAATGTAATATTCACGGAAATCCCTTCCCCAACTTGGTTCAGACGCCGTCCGTCACCGTGTGCATCGCAACATGAATAGTCCATTCAGGACCCATTCATGTTGCACCCGCGATAATCCGAGGTGAAGTACAGGATAGCATGGCCATCGCAATGGAACCGCGATGCATAAAAATAGCAGACTATGGATAATTTCGCCAAGCCGTGACAATCGATTTGTCACTCAGCGGAACGCTCCAGAGGCCAGCATATTTAGACGCATCGATAGTGCATTGCACCATGTTCACGCCAACCTGGCTACGGCAAAAATATATTTGAGTGAAGCCTAAACATCCGGCAACAGTGGACAAGAAAACAAAAAAATCCGACTGATCCGGACCGTCTTTTTTTCTCTCATATACTTGTGCCGGACCCAAAAATCCAGCGCTGCGTCACGATGCACCGCTTAATCACATGCCCAAGAGGGATAAGACAGTGTCATTGTTCCAGGTCTATACAAGAGCGCTTCAGTATCTTGCCATCCACAAGCTCCGTGTTTCGGCGATTGTCATGGCAAATGTCGTTCTGGCCGTGATCACCATCGCCGAGCCCATCCTCTTCGGACGGATCATCGATGCCATCTCTTCAAAGGAAACCGTCACGCCGATGCTGCTGATGTGGGCCGGTCTCGGTGTGTTCAACACGATCGCCTTCGTGCTGGTCGCGCGTGAAGCCGACCGTCTGGCGCATACGCGTCGATCGACGCTGATCACCGAAGCCTTCGGTCGCATCATTTCCATGCCCCTGTCATGGCATACGCAGCGCGGCACATCGAATGCCCTTCATACGCTGCTGCGTGCTTGTGAAACGCTGTTCGGCCTCTGGCTGGAATTCATGCGCCAGCATCTGGCAACGGCGGTCGCACTCACCCTGCTGATCCCGACAGCCTTCGCCATGGACGTTCGCCTGTCACTGGTGCTTGTGGTTCTCGGCATCCTCTACGTTGTCATCGGCAAAGTAGTGATGACCCGCACCAAGGAGGGCCAGGCTTCGGTCGAAGGCCACTATCACACGGTGTTTTCCCATGTGTCTGATTCGATCAGCAATGTTTCGGTCCTTCACAGCTACAATCGCATCGAGGCCGAAACCCGCGAATTGAAGAATTTCACGCAGAAGCTGATTTCGGCCCAGCTCCCGGTCCTTGACTGGTGGGCACTGGCCAGCGCGCTGAACCGCATGGCATCGACGATCTCCATGATGGCCATTCTTGTCATCGGCACCGTCCTTGTCCAGAAGGGCGAACTGCGCATCGGCGACGTCATTGCCTTTATCGGCTTTGCCGGACTGCTGATTGGTCGCCTCGACCAGATGAAGGCTTTCGTCGAGCAGATCTTCGAAGCCCGTGCCAAGCTGCAGGACTTCTTCGTTCTCGAGGATTCGGTCCGCGAACGCGAAGAACCGGCCGATGCCGGCGATCTCGGCAATGTTTCGGGCGAGGTCGAGTTTCGCGACGTGTCGTTCGATTTTGCCAATGGCGCCCCGGGCATGCGCAACGTGTCCTTCACGGCCAAGGCTGGCCAGACGATCGCGATCGTCGGCCCGACAGGCGCCGGCAAGACGACACTCGTCAACCTCCTGCAGCGTGTCCATGAGCCTCTGTCCGGCACGATCCTTGTCGATGGCGTTGATATTTCGAAGGTGACACGCAAGTCGCTGCGCCGCTCGATCGCCACCGTCTTCCAGGATGCTGGCCTGCTCAACCGTTCGATCTGCGACAATATCCGCCTTGGTCGCGAGGATGCCTCGATCGAAGACGTCGTCGAAGCCGCCCAGGCCGCTGCCGCCGACGATTTCATCGGGACGCGCCAGAACGGCTATGACACGCCGGTCGGTGAACGCGGCAACCGCCTGTCCGGCGGCGAGCGTCAGCGCATCGCCATTGCCCGGGCGATCCTCAAGAATGCACCGATCCTGGTGCTCGATGAAGCGACCAGCGCGCTCGATGTCGAAACCGAAAATCGCGTCAAGGTGGCGATCGACAACCTGCGCAAGGACCGCACCACCTTTATCATCGCGCACCGTCTGTCGACCGTGCGGGAAGCTGACCTGGTGATCTTCATGGATCATGGCCGGATCGTCGAGATGGGTGGTTTCAACGAACTCAGCCACAGCAATGGCCGCTTTGCAGCCCTGCTGCGCGCCAGCGGCATCCTGACGGACGACGACGTCCGCCGCAGCCACGCGGCAGCCTGATCCGAAAGGATACGAAGGCAAGCGCTTCCGCAGCGATAACAAGACCGGCCCTGTTGCACAGGGCCGGTTTTTTTACGGGACATTGTCAGGCAGCACGCGCACCCTGCCGCGAAAGACCTGACAGCCAGTCGAGGTAATAGGCATAGGCGAAATGCAGGCCTATGCCGGCAGCCACCAGCAGCGTGCCCCAGACGGGGCTCCTGCCGGTCACGAAAAGCAACACCTGGCAGCCCATGGCAAGAATTGTCCCGAAGATGAACACGGCCAGGGAATGCCGCCCGACAATGACGAGTGGATGATCAAGCCGCAGTCGCGTCCACCGGCTGAACACCGGAATGACAGCCAGCAGATAGGCCAGCGACAGCACATGCAGCAGCCGCGTCAGCGACAGGAACGTCTTGTCGAAACCGGTCAGCACGGCCGGCAGGCCATAGGACAGGTCGATGCTCCACCAGGACAGCGTCACCCAGAAAAACGACAGTCCGACATAGGATGAGGACAGCGCGATCAGAACGGGATGCCGCGGGATACACCCGCCGCCGCGCGCATGCACCATTGATACGAGACCGATGGCGAACAGGAATTGCCAGGACCAGGGATTGAGGAACCAGTAGCCTTCATCAAGAAAATTGGAGGGCACGATGGTGAAGATGCCGGCGGTAAGCCAGAGCATCGCCGAGAGGGCCAGCAGAAGCCCCTTGCCCAGACGCAGGACAAGAAGCATGCCGGGCAGCAACAGAAACACGACGGCATACATGGACAGGATATTGTTGTAGCCGAGCTGGTGGCCAAGCAGAACCATGGCGACAAAGCCCTGTTCCGTATGGTCGACCAGCGGCCGGATGTTGATTTCCCCGATAAGATCCTGCCGTCCGAAATAGAGTGCGCCGCCGGCAAAGATCGCCAGCGTCAGGATGCTCGTCATGATATGCGCGACATAGAGCGTCAAGGCACGCCGCCAGATCTTCAGCGACATCGCCAGGCGCCGTCCCGCCACGAACTTCCCGCCATAGGCAAGACCAGCCGAAAGACCGGACAGCAGCACGAAGGCCTCCGCGGAATCGGAGAAACCGAAGTTCTTCGACGTCAGAAATTCGAGATACTGCCCCGGCACGTGATTGACGAAAATCGTCAGCAGGCAGAGGGCACGGTAAACATCAAGACGTGTATCGCGCGGGGCAGGCACCGTCGAAAACGCATTCGCGGCCCCCGGATCGGTAGCTGTCGCCAAAGTCGGGATCTGGAGCATTCGGGTTTAGGGTCTCTCGTCTCATGGTTCAGCGCCCCCGCCCCATGACCTGATGTCGTGACCTGATTTTCCTGCCTGCGCCAGGCAATGCGAAAAGCAACCATCCTGCGCCGTATCGTGGCCCCAGATAATGAAAAACCGGCTCCGCCCTTTCGGTACAAAGCCGGTTCCGATTTTCAAACCATCGCGGCTAGCGCAGCAAAAGCCCTTCATGCGCGTTTTTTATGACAGTATTATTGATGCTCACGATCGGATCGCCGGTTTTCGCATCTCGGGTGACGGAGATCGCGTGCATACGACCGTCGATCTTCATCTCTGCGGCAAACCCGCTCCAGCCCTGCGGCAAGGCCGGTTGGACAAACAGGCGGTCGCCCTTTCGGGTGATGCCGAGAATGCCTTCGACCCCAGCGCGGTAAAGCCAGGCTGCCGAGCCCGTATACCAGGTCCAGCCGCCACGTCCAGCAAGATCGCCCTCGCCGTAGATATCCGCGGCCACGACATAGGGCTCAACCCGGTAATGCTCGGATGCGGCCCGGTCGAGGGCATGATTGACGGGGTTGAGCATCTGGAAGGCCTTCCAGGCATCGTCACCACGTCCAAGCTTCGCCAGCGCCAATACAACCCAGGTCGCGGCATGGGTATATTGCCCGCCATTCTCCCGGACGCCGGGCGGATAGCCCTTGATATATCCCGGATCCTGTTCGGTATCTGACAGAGGCGGCGTGAAAAGGCGGACGATCTGGTGATCCGGATCGGCAAGCTGCGCCATCACCGCATCCATCGCCTGACCCGAGCGCTCAGGCTGGCCTTCGCCGGACAAGACGCTCCAGGACTGGGCGATCGAATCGATCTGGCAGACATCGTTCTGCGCAGAGCCAAGCGCAGTGCCGTTGTCATAATAGCCGCGACGGTAGTAATCGCCGTCCCAGCCGGCCGTCTCCAGCGCCGTGTTGAGGCTTTCGAGGTGGGCCTCCCAGGCCTTCACCCGCGCCGCGTCTCCCCGTTCGCGCACATATGGCAGGAAACTGCGCAGCGCCGATGCCAGGAACCAGCCGAGCCAGACGCTGGTGCCGCGACCGTCGATACCGACGCGGTTCATGCCGTCGTTCCAGTCACCGCCAAGCATCAGTGGCAGGCCGTTTTCTCCTGTCCGGATGATGGCGAGATCAAGCGCGCGCGCACAATGTTCGTAAAGATCAGCCGTCGTCTCCGAAACCTTCGGCTGGAAGAAGCTGTCATGCTGACCTTCCTCCAGAGCAGGGCCTTCGATGAAGGCGATCTGCTCCTTGAGGATGTCGGTCTTGCCGGTGACCGAGCAATAATGCTCGACCGCATGCGCAAGCCAGACGACGTCATCGGAGATCAGCGTCCGCACGCCGGACCCGTTGCCCGGCAGCCACCAATGCAGCACATCGCCCTCGGCAAACTGCCGCGCGGCCGCATTCAATATCTGCGCGCGTGCAAGATCCGGCCGGTGCACGATGAAGGCCAGCGTGTCCTGCAGCTGGTCGCGGAAGCCATAGGCGCCGCTTGCCTGGTAGAAAGCCGAACGGGCCAGAATGCGGCAGCCGAGGCTCTGATAGGGAAGCCAGGCATTGACCATGGTGTTGAACGCCTTGTCAGGCGTATCGACCTGCAGCACGCCGGTAAAATCACTCCAGAAGTCCGTCGAGGCTTTCACCACATCGACAAACTCCGTCGCGCGGGCCGATTTCACGTAGCCGACGGCCTGTTCCACCGTGTCCGCGTCGCCGATGAAGAACCGGACCTCCCGGGTCTCGCCGGGTTTCAGCGTGACATCGAAAGACAGCGCGGCGCAGGGATCACCATCGGCATCTATTGCGCCGGAAAGCGCTGTCCCGTCAATAACCGCCTGCGGGGCATAGACGCTGCCCCCCCGACCGAGGAACTCACGCCGGCTCGTCGTGAAATCGGATGTTCCGGTGCTGGCGGCGAGAAACGCCGTGCGACCGGAATAGTCGATGCTGTAGGGATTGGTGGCAAGCAGCGCCGTCGTTTCCTCGTCCCGCTGCGGCAGGACGAAAGGCGCGGTCTTTGCGCGATTGTTGCCCAGCACCCACTCGACGTAACCATAGAGCTTCAGTCTACGCACGTCCGACCCGGTATTCGTCAGACCGAGCCGGATATGCTTGACCGGCGCTTCTCGATCGACGGTCTGCGTCGCATCGATGGCAATGCCATCCTG
The DNA here is from genome assembly GCF_001885585.1 of Pararhizobium antarcticum. GTDB lineage: Bacteria > Pseudomonadota > Alphaproteobacteria > Rhizobiales > Rhizobiaceae > Pararhizobium > Pararhizobium antarcticum. The sequence continues at coordinate 186,332 of NZ_LSRP01000129.1, read as the reverse complement.
CGTGCTGGCAAAGGTCGAATATCCGAGACCGTGACGGGTCTCGAACAGGACGGACTTGCGACGCGAGAGACCGCCATACGGAGTGAGGACGGCGCCGCTATCCATGTCGCGGATGAAGACGGCCTCGCCGGGCCGGTTGATGACCGGATCATTGCTCCACGACGTCAGCTGGTAGTCGCGCGAATTGCGGCTCCAGATAAACCCCGCCCCTTCTGACGCGACGTGAAAGCCGAAAGCCTCGTTGGAGATCACATTGATCCAGGGTTGGGGCGTCGCCTCGCCGCCCCGCAGGCGGCTGACATATTCGCATCCATCGGCCGAGAACCCGCCAAAGCCGTTCCAGAAATCAAGGCCGTCGCCGGAAATCTCGACCGGCGCCCCCTCATCGCCTGCGGGCATGACCGGCAAGAGCGGCTGGATGGCATCCGGATTTTCGACGACCGGTGTCGAAAACAGCGCTTCGGCACGGCTCAGCTGATCGGAGATCTTGCCGTTGCGGGCATGGAAGACGGCGCGCGACGCCGCCAGCAGTGCCGACCAGGTCTGCGGCTCCATCAGATCGCGGCGAACCGCGAAGATATGCTGGCGCGGCCCATCGGAAAGACCACGAAGGCGCAGGTTCTCGCACATCGAATCCAGCGTGTGCTGCATGTCCTGGGCGTAGGAGGAGGCGCGTTCGTTGATGATGACAAGATCGGCGGTGACGCCGCGAGCCCTCAGATATTCCTGCGCTCGCAAAGCTTCACGGGCAATGCCCAGGTCCACATCGTCATTGATGCGGATGGCAAAGATCGGAAAGTCGCCGGAGATCGACAATGGCCAGAGCGCCGACTGCGGAGCAAGACCGGCCTGGACCGTTGCCATGTCGGCGCGCAGCTGCATGTCGGGGTAGACGAGATAACGACCGAGCATCTGGAAGCTTGCGGCTTCCTGCGATGTCACGCCGACATGGCGCATCTGCACCTGGCTGCGGGTCCAGGCATGGATCAGCTCGTGATTGAAGCTGTCCGGATGCCGGTAGCGATCGACCGCCCGGTCGATGTCCTCGCGGCCGGGCGCAGCGATCGTCCAGAAGATCACACTGACCTTCTTGCCGGCCGGAACACGCACGACACGCCGCAAGGAGACGATGGGATCGAGCGTATAGCCGTCGGTGCCGGAGAGCTTGGCCTCGGCATCGAAAGCCTGCGCTTCCGCCAGCGTGCGGCCATTGCCGATGAACCGGCGGCGGTCCGTTTCTGCCTCGGTGTGACGCGTGCTGCCGGCATTGTCGGCAATCAGGTGTGCGACCTGCATGTCCGGCTCGCCGGGGCTGCGTTTGTTGCGCGTGACCCGGATCACGTCACCCTTCGGATCGATCTCGGTGCGGAGGAACATCTTCGAAAACAGCGGGTGGGCGCTGTCCGTGTCGTCGGTCGTCAGTACCGGTTCGGCATAGGATGTCACTTCGATGAAACGATCCTCCGTGCCGGTATTGAGCAGGATGACGCGGCGTCCTTCCGCATCATGCTCGGTGGCAACGATGCACTCGACCTCGCTGGTCAGATCGCCAACCGTCTTGATGAACTCAGCCTTGTCGTCGCCGAAGCGCGCGGTTGACGTTTCACCTTCGGCGCGCCGCGGTTCTGCCGTCGCAGACCACCAGACACCCGTCGCGGTATCGCGCAGGAAAATGAACGTGCCGGTCCGATCCTCGGTTGGGTCCGCCTTCCAGCGTGTCACGGTCTGGCCGTTCCAGCGGGCATAACCGGAGCCGGTTGCCGTCAGCATCACCGAATAATGGCCGTTCGACAGGAACACCGTCTCGCGGTCCTTCACCAGCGGATTGACCACGGTGCGGACTTCTGGACGCAGCAGATCGGCTTGGCCCTTGCCGAGCGATTCGGGCTCGCGCTTGGCATTGATGATCGGAATGTCGCGCGGGGCTTTTTCCTGCAGCAGCAGTTCTGCCGCCTCGATCACCGGGTCGGCATGGAACAAGGCGCGCAGGCGGCCATTGAAAACGACGTTGGCAACCGCTGCGATCGACATGCCATGATGGTGGGCATAATAGTTGCGCACAACGGCGCAGGTCTTGCCTTCCGGCACGCGGGTCGGCGTGAAGTCGACCGCATCGTGATAACCATAGACCCCGAGGGCCCCGAGATCCCGCAGGCGTTCGAGGTTGGAAAGCGCTGCCTTGGGGTCGTACATGCTGGCAAGGATCGATGCGTAGGGCGCGATGACGGCGTTCTGCCCCAACCCCCGCTTGAGGCCAAGCGTCGGCACGCCGAAATTGGTATACTGATAGGTCAACTCATGGTCGCGAGCGTTGAACGCCGCTTCCGAGATCCCCCATGGCGTACCCAGACGACGGCCATGATTGATCTGTTCCTTGACGATCAGATTGTTGGTCTGGTTGAGGATGCCGCCCTGCCGTTCCTGCATGACCAGCGGCGGCATCAGATATTCGAACATCGAGCCTGACCAGGACACCAAAGCACCACGTGCACCGATCGGCACGATCGGACGACCGAGCTTGTACCAGTGCTCCGTCGGCAGATCGCCCTTGGCGATCGCAAACAGGCTGGTCAGCCGCGCTTCCGATGCCAGAAGATCGTAGCATGCCTCGTCGAGCTCGTTGCTGTTGACACGGTAGCCGATCGACAGCAACCGCCGTTCCGAGCGGAACAGGAAGCTGAAATCCATCGAGAAGGCGAGGTCGCGTGCCCGGTCGCGAATGACGACAAGCCGTTCGCGCAAGGTCTCGATGGCGCCGAGATCAAAGACGCTGTCGGAAATATGCGCCTCGCAGGTGTTGACCAAAGCGGCCGCCCATTGCGTGACTTCGCGGCTCTGGGCGTTCTTGACCTCGTGGTCGAGATTGACTGTCAGCTTGTGGATATCGCGGGCCAGCACGGCGAGATTGATGACGCGGATCGAGGCGAATTCACGCTCGCGCTGGACAGCCGACAAGGCGTTCTGGAAGCCGATGATCCGCTCTTCCATGAGGCGGCGCAGAGGCCGAACCGTCTTGCGGTCATCCGGCAGGTCGGCCAGCACTTCGGACAGGATGGCTGCAACGTCGCCGATCCCGTCGAGACTGCCCTGGACATGGGCCGAAGGCGCTTCCGCCCATTCGCGGCACATGGAGGAGACGGCGATCAGGTGACCGGCAAGATTGCCGCTGTCGACGGCGGAGACATACCGTGGCTCCATCAGCTCCAGCGTATCGGTCTTGTACCAGTTGTAGAGATGGCCACGGAATTTCGGCATGCGGTCGATGGTTGCAACCGTCTGCTCGAGACGGTTGATCGTTTCCTCAAAACCGATCCAACCGAAATCGCGGGCCGACATGACGGACAGCAGGTAGACGCCGATATTGGTCGGCGACGTCCGCTCAGCGAGGATCGGATGCGGAATTTCCTGGAAATTGTCCGGCGGCAGGAAATTCTGGCTCCGGTCGACGAACTGCTCGAAATAACGCCACGTCCGGCGCGCGATCTTCCGGAATTCATCGACAACAGCCTCCGACACGACCAGCTGGTCTTCGGTCTCGGCCGACTGGCTGACAAACCAGGCAATCGCCGGCGACAGCATCCAGAGCAGCGCGAACGGCACGCCGATAAAGGGCAGGCCGGTTTCGGAAATCGCAGCCAGCGCCAGTGAAATCACAGCCAGAACCGGCGCGATCCACATGGACCGGTAATAGTCGAGGATGCTGCCGCCGGCCGAGCTCTGGGCCTGGGCTGCCGTGCGCCATTCCAGCATCAGCTGGCCGCTGACGAAGGTGCGATAGACGGAGCGCACAATCGCATCCAGCATCATGGCTGCGGAATGGGCGATGAAGACGATGCGAAGCGCGACCTGCGCGTTTGATGCCTGGATTTCCGACAAAACGGCGTGCAGATGGGCCCGCGCCACGATGTCGTTGCGCCGCGGCATCAGGCCGGAGATCAGCGACAGGGTCGGCGCGACAAACAGGCTGAAGATCAGCACGGCCTGCCAGATCAGTGCCTGGGTCGGCTCCATGTAGTACCAGCCCATCACCGAGGCGATCAGCCAGGCGGCCGGGATCAGCGAGCGGCGAAGATTATCGTACATCTTCCAACGGCCGAGCATCGATACGCCGTTGGCGAGATTGAACATGTAAGGCAAAAGCTGCCAGTCGCCGCGCGCCCAGCGATGCTGGCGCGACATTTCCACCTCGTAGCGGGTGGGGAAATCCTCGACGAGTTCGACATCGCTGACCAGCGCGCAGCGCGCCATCGAGCCCTCGAGCAGGTCATGGCTCAGAACCGCATTTTCCTCGATCTTGCCCTTCAGCGCAGCCTCGAAGGCGTCGACATGATAGAGGCCCTTGCCGGTAAACGTGCCTTCGCCGGCAATGTCCTGATAGACATCAGAGACGGTGAAAACATACGGGTCGATCCCGCGATTGATGGAGAAAATGCGCTGGAAGGCAGACGCATTGCTGCCCGTGGTCAGCGACGGGGTGACGCGGGGCTGCAGAATGCCGTAGCCGGCGGTCACCGTCTGTGTTTCCGGATCGACTACCGGGCGATTGATCGGATGATAGAGCTTGCCGACGAGCTTGGTCACGGCATCGCGCATCAGACGCGTGTCGGCATCGAGCGTCATCACATACTGCACGTTTTCCGGAACCATGTCGGCGCCCGGAAGATAGCTGGTGTCGCGGTCGCCGCGCAGCAGAAGATTGAGTTCGTGCAGCTTGCCGCGCTTGCGTTCCCAGCCCATCCACGCCCCTTCGGCCTCGTTGTAGAGACGACGGCGGTGCAGGAGATAAAAGCGCGTCCTGCCATCATGGGCATAGCGGGCGCAGAGCGTCTCGATCTCGAGCTTGGCATAGTCGAGAACATCAAGATCAGTTGCCGTTTCCTCGAACTTGCTGTCGGCCCAGTCGCTGAGAAGCGCGAAATAGACCTCGCCGCGCGGATTGGCGAGATAGTGGACTTCCAGATTGCGGACGAGTTCGTCGACATGGTCGCGCTTGGAAATGAGGCAGGGCACGACAACGAGCGTGCGGGCATCCTGCGGGATGCCCTCGAGAAACTCGTAGCCGACGAGACGTGAGGGCGTCACGAAGAGCGTGACCAGCGTATTGAACAGCCCGGCCGCCCCTTCCGAAGCGGGCAGGGCGAACAGGAGCAGCATGATCAGCTTGGCGCCGCTCGGGATGTCCATCGGGCTGACGAACATGTAGACGACGATCATTGCGAGGATCGTCAGGACAATGTTCGGGCCGGCAACCGCCAGCCAGTCGAGTTTGCGGCTGAAGCGAATGATGGTCTGCAGGACAGGCGGGCGGTAACCGATCTTTTCTTCGAGCAGGCGGCGCTGCTTTCCGACAAGGAAACCGCCGACATTCGATTCGTGCGTGGCAATGTTGCCTGCGCTGGTTTCCGGCGGCTCCCTGACCATGGCAAGGGCGATCTGCGTCACCTCGAGCTCCGAGTTTCCGGACCGTCGCGCCAGCTTTTCGATTGTGTTGCGGTATTTGTTTCGCGAACCGAAATCCAGCGCGGCATAATCGGATCCGTCGCGCAGCGCCGCATCGACCTTGCTGACGCTCTCGAACCAGACGGACCAGTCATTGTCGTCGATTTCGCGCAGGCTGCGAATGATGTTGCTCATCGTCGCATTGCCGGAAGACAGCCGGTTCTGCTCGGCAACGAGCGCGTCCTCGACATCGCTGCCGCGCTTCTCCAATTGTGCCTCAAGCCAGGTGATAACCACGCCAGAGGTCTGCGAACCGTCCCGCAGACGGTAGAGAAGCTGCGCCACGAACGTATTGTCGGAGCATAACGGCTCGACCTCGGCAAGCAGGGCCTGCACCTTGTCGGCCTCGCTTAGCCGAATGATCTGGTCGGCGACCTCGTTGGCCTTCTGGCGCATGCTGCGCGACCGGTCGACCCGGATGGCGATCCGGCGCAGGTTCTCGATCAGGACGAAGCGCACGATCGACGGCAGGGCCCAAAGCTCGCCGATCTTCAGTGTCTCGTGCTCCTGGAAACCGGCAACCATCGCCGTCAGGCTTTCGCGCGAAACGGTCGAATGGGTATGCGCAATATAAAGCCAGGCAAGCGCCATCGACCGCGGGATCGTCGTGCCGCTAACATCCATCGTCGGCAATTGCCGGTAGAATTTGCGCGGAAAATCGCGCCGCACTTCCTGGATCGATTCCTCGACTAGGTAGTGATTGTCGAGCAGCCATTCCGCAGCCGGCGTGATCGACGCACCCGCTTCGACATCTGCTGCCGTGACCTTGTAGACGCGAAAGATCTCGGTCTCGTTTTCGCCATGGCGTGCACGGAATTCGAAGGGGAAGAAGCCCGGAAGGGCAGACACCCCTTCCCGCGCAAGCTTTGCACCGCTCTCACGCAGTTCGTCGATGGTGAAATAGGTCGAGCGGATCGAGTCGTTATAGTCGATCTGTTTCGAATCTGGCTCGCGCGGGGAGGTGGACGGCTTGTTGTGAAGGGGCATGGGTGCGTGTTCTGGATCCAACGGGTGTTGTGTTGTCCGGCTCGTATCGGCTTGCCGGATGGGCTTGGGCCCGTGACATAGACTTTTCTCAGCCATGATTCTGACCGCCCTTCATGCTGGCGCCGACAGAGCGGCGGCGTGGCACCAGAGCGGTAGACGGTGATCGTAAAAAGCGGCCGTCTGGTTTGATTTCAGGCTGATCTGATGAATGAACGTGGCATTTTCTAGCCGTAGTGCCGACAGCTTGCAAGAAGACCGAAGCAGCGCGCAGACGAATTGACGGGCGCTCGGGCAAAGATACCCGGCCATGGAAAAGTTCCAGTCGAGCATAGGGAAGTATTTTGTTCAAAACGGGTCCGAGCTGCTCTTGCCTGGCTTTGTAACGTCTCGGAGGGCGAAATGTTCCCGGGTAAATTCCCCCGCCTGTTCTCTCCTCTAAACCTGGTTGGTGATCCAGGCGCGAAAGGCCAGGCTGACGGGGTTTTCCAGCTTTCCTTCCGGTACGACCAGATAATAATTGTTTTCCGTCTGCATCGGGCGGTCGAACAGGATGCAGAGCCGGCCCTGCGCCAGTTCCTGCTCGATGAGGTAGCGGGGAAGGAGCGCGATGCCGAGACCGGCGGCGGCAGCCTCGATCACCATGGAAAACTGGTCGAACCGGTTGCCACGATAGGCCGATTTGATATCGAGCCCGTTGGCCTCGCACCACTGCGCCCACATTTTCGGACGGGTCGCCAGATGCAGGAGCGGCTTGTCTTCCAGTTCCTGCGGATCGGACATCGCGCACGCCGCCATCAGCGCAGGGCTTGCCACGGGAATGATGACCTCGCTGCAAAGATAGCTGCAGGTCGCATGCGCCCAGACCGGCTGACCATAATGGATGGCAAGATCGAAATTCTGCTCCTCGAAATCAAAGGGCTGCGACCGCGAGGCGATGTTGACGACGGTTCCCGGATGCTGCTTCAGGAAATCCGGCAGGCGCGGCATCAGCCAGCGACTGCCGAAGGTGGGCAGCGACGCAATCGACAGCGTCGATTCCGAACGCGCCGAAGCCATGGCCCGCACCATCAGCTCCTCCGACTGGTTGAGCAGACGGCGCACCTCGGGCAGAAATTTCTGGCCGGCATCGGACAGGATCACCCTCTGGCGGACGCGCTCGAACAGAAGCACGCCAAGCTGGCTTTCGAGATCCTTGATCTGGCGGCTGACGGCGCTTTGCGTCAGGTTCAGCTCGGTTGCGGCCTGCGTGAAACTTCCATGGCGCGCGGCGCATTCGAACGCCTGCAGCGTCGTCACGTCCGGAACCAGCCTTCTGCTCAACTTCATTCGCGCCTCGCATGACCATAGTCAAAATTGTCGCAATCAATGCGTATATGGCCTATATATGATACGTATTGAGAATGACCAAGCCTAATCCCTTCGCCTTGAAAGGCCCGCGCCGTGAAAGACAATCGTTTCGTATCCGCCGATGATATCCGCTCGGCCTTTTCCGCCGCGATGTCGGCCATGTACCGCAACGAGGTCCCTGCCTACGGCACGCTGATGGCGCTTGTGACGAAGGTCAATGCCGGAACGCTTGCCGCCGATCCGACGCAGCGCAAACGCCTGGAAGAAACGGACCAGCTCGAGCGCATTTCGCAGGAACGCCACGGCGCCATCCGTCTCGGCACGCCACAGGAACTGTCTATGATGCGCCGCGTCTTCGCCGTCATGGGCATGTTTCCGGTCGGCTATTACGACCTGTCGACGGCCGGCGTCCCCGTGCATTCGACAGCCTTTCGCCCGGTCGGCGATGCGGCTTTGAAGCGCAATCCTTTCCGGGTTTTCACTTCCCTTTTGCGCCTCGACCTGATTGCCGACGAAGCCCTGCGCGCCGATGCCGGGGCCATTCTTGACAAGCGCCGGATCTTCACGGCCGTCGCTGTCGAACTCACCGAAAAAGCCGAGAAGCAGGGTGGCCTCGACGAGGCCGATGCGGAACGCTTCGTCAGCGAGGCGCTCGAAACCTTTCGCTGGCACGACCGCGCCAATGTCAGCCCGGCCATGTATCACCGTCTGCACGATGCGCACCGCCTGATTGCCGATGTCGTTTCCTTCAAGGGACCGCATATCAATCACCTGACCCCGCGCACGCTCGATATCGATGCCGTCCAGGCGCAGATGCCGGACTACGGCATTGCCCCGAAGGCGATCGTCGAAGGCCCGCCCACGCGTGATTGCCCGATCCTGTTGCGCCAGACCTCTTTCAAGGCGCTGGAAGAGCCCGTGTCCTTCGAAGCGGAAGACGGCAGCTGGCAGGAAGGCTCGCATACCGCCCGTTTCGGCGAGATCGAACAGCGCGGCATCGCCCTCACGCCGAAGGGTCGCGCGCTCTACGACGACCTTTTGAATGCCTCGCGCAAGATCATACGGCCCGCGGCTGATGGCTCGAACGCGGTGGACTATGATAAAGCCCTTTCCGAAGCCTTTCGGCCCTTCCCCGATTCATGGGCCGGCATCCGTGCCGAAGATCTCGGCTATTTCGCCTATTCGCTGACGGCGAAGGGCAAAACGGCGAAGGCCGGTTCTTCGGAACACCTCGATGACCTGATCGCAGAGGGATTGGTGCAGTTCGACCCGATCGTCTATGAGGATTTCCTGCCCGTCAGCGCGGCAGGCATCTTCCAGTCGAATCTGGGCGACGATGCCGCACAGGAGTTCACCGCCAGCCCGAACCAGCAGCGTTTCGAGCAGGACCTCGGGACCACCGTCCTCAATGAATTCGATCATTATCAAGGCATCGAAGAAGCCTCGATCGCAGAGTGCCTGACGGCACTCGCACATGCCGAAGCGGCGGAGTAACGGACGGATATGATCGACGATCGGCACAGGACAGCGCTGCTCGACCTGCTCGGCGACAAGGGTGTCGTGACGGATGACGGCGATAGGGCCGGCTACCAGACCGGCGCCCGCTACGATGCCGGGATCGCCGCCCTTGTGCTTCGGCCCCGCACCACGGCGGAAGTCTCGAAGGCCGTTGCCTATTGCGTCGGCAACGATCTGGCTATCGTACCGCAATCCGGAAATACCGGCCTTGTTTCGGGCTCCACCCCGGACATGTCCGGCGCACAGGTCGTCCTCAGCCTCGACCGAATGACGGATCGGTTCGACCTCGATCTCGACAACCGCTCGCTTCACCTCGATGCGGGCTTCAGGCTTTCGGACGTCAATCGGCGGCTGGAAGAGCATGGCCTCTTCTTCCCCATCGACCTCGGGGCCGACCCGCGCATCGGCGGCATGCTGTCGACCAACACCGGCGGCTCGCGCTTCCTGAAATATGGCGACGTGCGCCGCAACACGCTGGGCATCACCGTGGTTCTGGCCGATGCCGCCGGCACTGTCCTCGACCTGAATTGCGACCTGCGCAAGAACAACACCGGCATCGACTGGAAACAGATGTTCATCGGCACGGCCGGCGCCTGCGGCATCATTACGGACTGTGTCTTGAACCTGGAGCGCCTGCCGCGACAGACGGCAACCGCCTTCCTGGTTCCGACCAGCAGCGCCCATGTCATGCCGCTGCTGCGCGCTATGGAGGAACGCCTCGGTGCCTATCTTTCCGCGTTCGAGGGCATCTCGCAAAACGCCGCCGGCGCAGCCCTTGCCCATGTTCCGTCGCTGAAAAATCCGTTCCAGGGCGGAATCATACCGGACTATATGATCCTGGTCGAAATTTCCCGGACGTGGGCGCCGCGCGATGGCGAACAGTCGCTCGATGCAGTGCTGGAAGAGGTACTGGCGGAAATCTGGGAGACCGAGGAAGCGCCGCTCGCCGACGCCTTTGTCGGGCCACCGTCGGAGATGTGGGCCTTGCGCCATGCGCTTTCGGACGGTGTCAAACATGCCGGCCGGCTGATTGCCTTTGATCTCTCCTTCCGCCGCGGGCATATCATGGCCTTCTGCGACCGCATGAAGGCAGAGCTTCCGCACGCCTTTCCAGACATCCTCGTCTGCGATTTCGGCCATATCGGCGATGGCGGCGTGCACTTCAATCTGGCCGTGCCGAAAGACAGCCGGCTATGGGATGATCCGTCCTTTGAACGACGACTGCGCGACCGGGTCATTTCGGTTGCCGTCGATGACTTCCAGGGCAGTTTCAGCGCCGAACATGCCATCGGTCGCAAGAACCAGGCCTATTACGATCTTTATACACCAGCAAAAATCAGGGACATGGCCGCAGGCCTCAAGACCATCACCTCGCCGGGCAAGCTCGGCACGGTGCGTTATTGAACGTCCTCCACAAAACCGGAGTTTGAACAGATGAACATCGCCACGAAATCCATCGATGTCGCACAGGAAACCGCCAGCCTTCTCGAAAAGCTCGGCGTCTCCAGCGCCCTCTATACCGGCGGCGAGATGGCCTCCTTCTCCCCGGTCACCGGCGAGCAGATCGCCAGCCTGAAGACGGTGTCTGCCACCGACGCTGCTGCCCGTATCGACACGGCGGACGCGGCCTTCCGCGCCTGGCGCTTGGTGCCGGCCCCCAAGCGCGGGGAACTGATCCGCCTGCTCGGCGAGGAACTGCGTACCCACAAGGCCGATCTCGGCCGTCTGGTTTCAATCGAAGCCGGCAAGATCCAGTCGGAGGGGCTCGGCGAAGTCCAGGAAATGATCGACATCTGCGATTTCGCCGTCGGTCTTTCCCGCCAACTCTACGGCCTGACGATCGCAACCGAACGCCCGGGCCACCGGATGATGGAAACCTGGCATCCGCTCGGCGTCATCGGCGTCATCTCCGCCTTCAACTTTCCGGTCGCCGTCTGGGCCTGGAACACGGCCCTGGCACTCGTCTGCGGCAATGCCGTCGTCTGGAAGCCATCGGAAAAAACACCGCTGACCGCGCTTGCATCGCAGGCTATCCTCGACAAGGCGATTGCCCGTTTCGGTGACGCGCCGGAGGGATTGAGCCAGGTGCTGATCGGCGATCGAACGACCGGTGAGGTTCTTGTCGATCATCCGAAGGTGGCTCTGGTTTCGGCAACGGGCTCCACCCGCATGGGCCGCGATGTCGGCCCGCGCCTGGCCAAGCGTTTTGCCCGCGCCATCCTCGAACTCGGCGGCAACAATGGCGGCATCGTCTGCCCGTCGGCCGATCTCGACATGGCCCTGCGCGCCATCGCCTTTGGCGCCATGGGCACCGCCGGCCAGCGCTGCACGACGCTACGCCGCCTTTTCGTGCATGAGAGCGTCTATGATCAGCTCGTTCCGCGCCTGAAGAAAGCCTATCAGAGCGTCTCCGTCGGCAATCCGCTGGAATCGGCGGCACTGGTCGGCCCGCTGGTCGACAAGTTGGCGTTCGACGCCATGCAGAAGGCGCTGGCAGAAGCCAAAGCCCATGGCGGCACGATTACCGGCGGCGAACGCGTCGATCTCGGCCACGCCAGCAGCTATTACGTCAAGCCGGCGCTCGTTGAAATGCCGAAGCAGGACGGTCCTGTGACCGAAGAAACCTTCGCGCCGATCCTCTACGTCATGAAATACAGCGATTTCGACGCCGCTGTTGCCGATCACAACGCCGTTGGTGCCGGTCTGTCCTCGTCCATCTTCACGCTCGATCTGCAGGAAGCCGAGCGCTTCCTGTCGCCGGATGGCTCCGATTGCGGCATCGCCAATGTCAACATCGGCACGTCCGGCGCTGAAATCGGCGGCGCGTTCGGCGGCGAAAAAGAAACCGGTGGCGGCCGCGAATCCGGCTCGGATGCCTGGAAAGGCTATATGCGCCGCGCCACCAACACGATCAACTATTCGAAGGCGCTGCCGCTGGCACAGGGCGTCTCTTTCGACATCGAATAATCGACAGGACCTGTGATGACCATCAACAGCACGGTTGAGGAGGCGGGCTTTGCGCCCGCCTCGCGGATCTCCGCGATCGGTGTTTCGGAAATCCTCAAGATCGGCGCCCGGGCGCAGGCCATGAAGCGCGACGGCAAGCCGGTGATCATCCTCGGCGCCGGCGAGCCGGATTTCGACACGCCCGATCATATCAAGGACGCGGCATCGGAGGCCATCCGAAGCGGCAAGACCAAATATACCGCCCTCGACGGGACGCCCGAACTGAAGCAGGCCATCCGCGAGAAATTCATCCGGGAAAACAGGGTTTCCTATGAACTGGATGAAATCACCGTCGCGACGGGTGCCAAGCAGATCCTCTTCAACGCCATGATGGCGACGCTCAACCAAGGCGACGAGGTGATCATCCCGACACCCTACTGGACGTCCTATTCCGACATCGTCCAGATCGCCGAGGGCCGGCCGGTGCTCGTCGCCTGCCAGGCCGAGGCCGGGTTCCGGCTCACCGCAGAACAGCTGGAAGCCGCCATCACCCCGAAGACCCGCTGGGTCATGCTGAATTCACCCTCGAACCCGTCCGGCGCCGCCTACAGCGCTGCCGATTACCGCCCGCTTCTCGAGGTGCTTCTGCGCCACCCGCATGTCTGGCTGCTGGTCGACGATATGTATGAGCATATCGTCTATGACGATTTCGCGTTCGTCACCCCGGCAGCAATCGAGCCCCGCCTGAAGGACAGGACGCTGACGGTCAACGGCGTATCGAAGGCCTATGCCATGACCGGCTGGCGGATCGGCTATGCCGGCGGGCCGCGCGCGCTGATCAAGGCCATGGCGGTCGTCCAGAGCCAGGCGACATCCTGCCCCAGTTCGATCAGCCAGGCCGCAGCCGCAGCCGCCCTCAACGGGCCGCAGGATTTTCTAAAGGAGCGGACGGCCAGCTTCCAGCATCGCCGTGATCTGGTCGTCGCAGGCCTGAATGCGATCGAGGGTCTCGATTGCCGCGTGCCGGAAGGGGCCTTCTATACCTATTCCGGCTGTGCCGGCATGCTCGGCAAGACAACGCCATCCGGCAGGCGGATCGACACGGACACCGATTTCTGCGCCTACCTGCTCGACGATGCCCATGTCGCGGTCGTGCCCGGCTCGGCCTTTGGTCTGTCGCCGTTCTTCCGGATTTCCTATGCAACATCCGAAGCCGAACTGGCCGTCGCGCTGGAGCGGATAGCAAAGGCTTGCGCCGCACTCCGCTGAAGCACGGAAACACCGCTGCGACGTCGAAACCTGCCGTATCCTGCGGCGGGTTTTTTGTTGCAGGAAAGAATTTGCACCACAGCCATTTGCTGCTATCCGGGGTGCAAAGAAATTCTGTCGGGACCGCGTGATGTCCCGTCTTGCTGGGGCAGCCGGATCATGTTTGCGAGTTTTCGGCAAACGACTGACATCATCGAAAAGCGCGGCGCGGATACGCTCGAGCCGGCGCATGCGGACGTCTACCGGGGCAAACCCGGCCGACCGCTCAACCTGATCCTGAAGGCGCGACACGACTTCCTGTCGATCTGGCGCAAGAACGACTACACCAACCGCGTCTCGTCGATGAAGCTGCTTGGCCGGCAGATCGTCATCGTCAATTCCCCGGAAGCGATCAAATATGTGGTGGCGACCCGGCACGAGAATTTCGAGCGCAAATCGCCGCAGATGCGCCGGGCCCTGGAATTCCTGCTGGGCGACGGCCTGTTCATCTCCGATGGCGAGACCTGGAAACAACGGCGACCGCTGGTCAATGACATCGTCCACAAGAACCGCGTGCCCGCTTTCGGCAAGATTATGGAGACCACATCCACCGAACTGGTGCAGCGCTGGAACGATATGCCGGATGGCGCCAGCGTCAACGCTCTCTACGAGATGGCAGGGCTGACGGCGGAAATCATTTCCCGCAGCGTCTTCGGCAACGACCTCGGCGAGGATGCGGCAAATGCCGTCACGGAGGGCTTCACCAGCTACCAGTCGCTGATCGATTCGATCAATATCGGCTATTTCCTTGGCTTCGACGAAGGCCTGCCGGTGCTGCGAACGCCAAAACTGCGCCGCTCGGTCAAGCGCATCCACGGCATCATCGACAAGGTTGTCGAGGATCATCTCGCCGGGCGCGGCGACAACAACTCCATGGTCGAACTTCTTGTGCGGCGCCAGAGCCGCAATCCCGAACTGAAACTCGATGTCGTCGCCCTGCGCAACGAGGCGGCGACCATTTTCATGGCAGGACATGAAACGACAGCCGCCACCCTCACCTGGGCCTGGTACCTGCTGTCGCGGGCGCCCTGGGTCGAGAAATCGGTGCATGAGGAGATCGAGCGGGTCTGCGGCGGCAAGGTGCCGACACTCGACGACGTGCCGAAACTCGAATGGTGCCGGGCCGTGATCGAGGAAACGCTAAGGCTCTATCCGCCGGTCCCCATCCTGGCGCGGCAGGCAACTGCCGCCGACCGGATCGGCGATATCGACGTCAAGCCGGCATCGCTGATCCTCATCGTGCCATGGCTGCTGCACCGGACGGAAGCCTTCTTCAAGGATGCCAATCTGTTCAAACCGGAACGGTTTCTGGGCGGCCGGAAGCCGATCCCCTACAGCTACATTCCGTTTGCCAGCGGTCCCCGTGTCTGCCCCGGCCTGCAGTTCGGGATGACCGAATCGATCCTGTGCCTCGCAATCATTGCCCAGCGTTTCAAGGTCAGGGTCGCCGAAGACGCCCGCGTTGAGCCACAATGCCGCCTTACATTGCGGCCACGCGGAGGCCTGCCGGTCACCGTGCATCGCCGCTGAACGGAAGCTAAACTATCATGATCGGCCAGACGGACAGAAGACGGACGTCTTCGACAAAGCTGCAGACGCCGGCAACCACCTCGTACAAACGGGCTGTGTCCGCGATCAAACGGGGTCGGTCCGGCAGCTGCCCTCCCTTCGGCAGCACTTTGCAGGATGTGGGTGAAGTTGCCCTCTTCTATGGCATGAAGCTACTACCCGCTGATGCTTGCTCTGGCATTGGTGCACGCCTCGGGCGCTTTGCCATGCCGCGTTGGCACAAGGGCGCGATCAAGAAGGCGCGTAACAATCTGAAACGGTTACTGCCAACGGAATCAAAAGTCGGGCATGAAGCGCTGCTTGCGCGCAACTGGAAAAACCAGGGACGATTGATGACCGAGTTTTCCGTCGTTCGCCGCATGGCAGCGGACGCAAGGCGCGTGGAGCAGAATGGCATCGAGCACTTGCGCGACGCCGCAGGAAAGGGGCCAGTGATCCTCATCGGCCTGCATCTGGGAAACTGGGAACTGATCACCTCTGTTGTCACCGGCGCCGGCCTTGTGCCGGGCATCAGTTATGACCCGCCGCGCAGTTCGGCCCGGCGCTGGATCGCCAGCCATATCCGCCGGCAGGCCGGGGCCGATCTCATTGAGCCAGGACGGGCTGGCGTGCGGCCGATGCTGCAGCGACTGCAGGATGGCGGCATCGTCAGCATCTTCTGTGATGAGGGTTTTCGTGGAAAGATCAGAGGGCCGTTTTTCGATCGCCCGCCGCACCTCGGCGGAAATCTCGGGCTGGTCGTCCGGCTCGCCCGCAGGACCGGTGCGCGGATCTGCCCCGTCTATACGATCCGCCAAGGCGACAGTGCCCGCTTTGCATTTTATGCCCTGCCTGCCATTGAGCTGCACCCCGGGCCCACGTCGGCGGCGCAATTGCTGGCCGATGTGACCGCCCTGAATGCGGTGATTGAACCGGTCATCCGCGCCAATCTCGATCAATGGTATTTTCTCGACAGCGCTCTGTAATTGCAGCGGCTGGTTTCAGGTTCCGGAAACCGGATACTGGTTGGCGTCGAAGACGTGGTGATGCACCTTGCCGGTAAACATGGTCAACAGGCCCGCTGTAACCTCGCGACTCTTGAAACGCACATCCGATTGCAGGGCTTTTTCACAGGCCGCCATGTCCGGGTAGCGGATCGCAAGCGCCATTGCGAATTTCGGAGCGCCCTCGTCGCGATCGGTACCGTCCAGCACCCGGACTTCCTCGGCCCCCGGAAAGCGTGTCCATAGGGGCACCAGCTGTTCCTTGACATAGGCCCGGAAATCGGCTTCCCGGCCGGCATGGATTTCCCCTTCGAACAGGGCGTAACGAATGATCATGGTTAGGCTTTCAGCGATGAAATCAGGGAGGAGTGGCGTGGAGGCGCCGTTTGAGACGCCTCCCTTCCGGGAGGACTACATCTTGCCCCAGAGCTTCTTGTATTCGTCGCGGTAGCCATTGTCCGGGTCGAAGGTGTTCTTCGGACCGCCATCGAACTCGACATTGTCGGATGTGACCACATGCAGCGGCGAGAGATAGCCGGACCATTTTTCGCCGGCAAAGGCGCGGTTCAGCTCGTCGACAAGCTGCCAGCCCTGCAGGTTGAGCGGCTCGGCGACCGTGACCTTCTGGAACTGGCCGGCGCGAATGCGCTGATAGGCCGATTCCGAGCCGTCACCGGCAGCGACGTTGATCGGCGCATCCGCGCCGCCCTTGCCGGCCGCGGCAAGCGCCGGACCCATGAAGTCGAAATACAGGTCGTTGATTGCCAGCGAATGTGTCCATTCGTCACCGTAGCGCTGCAGGAGCGAGGTGGTCAGCAACGGCATGCGCTGCGATGTTTCGGCGATCGGCGTGTCGACATACTCGAGCACCTTGCCGCCAAGGGCCTCGATTTCCTCCTTCATCCGGTCGGCCTTGGCGATGGCGATCGCATAGGTCGAATCGGTGAAGATCACCACGCCCGGCTTGCCCTTGGCATCAACATAGGCCCAGTCGGCTGCGGCCTTCGAGACTTCCATGGCATCGGTCGAAACATTGGCGAACAGGCCGTTTGCTTCATCCGGGCCGATCGTCGGGCCGGCGTGCCAGGCAACCAGCGGAATGCCGGCAGCCTTGGCGTCGGCCATCGCCGGCGCCTGCTCGACAGCATCGAAGCCATTGATGATGATACCGGCCGGTTTCAGCGCCATGGCCTGGCCGAAGGCCGCCGTGCGGCCACCGATCGAGCCGGCACCGTCGAGAACCTTGACCTCCCAGCCGATGGCGGCTGCGGCTTCCTCGACACCGGTGGTGACGCCGAGAATGCCGCCGTTTTTCAGGTCGCCAGCGAGCACGACGATGGTCTTGCCTTCCTGCGCCTTCGGGCTTTCCTTCGGTCCATCCCAGGTGGTGACGCGGCCGGCATACTTCTCGACGACCGCCTTGGCGTCTGCCATCGGATCGGCAAGCGCCGGGCCTGCCGCGATCAGCGCCATCATGGCGATGGACATCTGCAAGATTGTTCTGCGTTTCATGGTCGTTCCTCCCGTTGAATGATGATTGATCGTCCAGGCCCGCCGGCCCTCATTTTCCCTGTACCGGCGGAGCCTTCGAAACCGTGCCGCGGCGCCTCTGGGCGTAACCGGCAATGCCGATGGCCACGAGAAGCGTTACGCCGTTGAACAGCGGTTCCACGAAGAAGGAGCCGCCAAACTGCTGGATGCCGGAAATGCCGACTGCAAGGATCACGACGCCGGTCATCGTGCCCCAGACATTGACCCGACCGGGCTTGATCGTGGTCGAACCGAGGAAGGCGCCAACCAGCGCCGGCAGCAGATATTCGAGACCGACGCTCGCCTGACCGATGCGCAGCTTGGATGCCAGAAGGACGCCGGCAAGGGCTGCGAGCAGACCCGATGAAATGAAGGCACCCATGACGAAGCGGCGAACCGGAATGCCGTTCAGCGCCGCGGCTTTCGGATTGGCGCCGATGGCATAGACGTAGCGGCCGATCGGCAGATATTCGAGGATCAGCCAAAGCGCGATTGCCAGCCCCAGAACATAAAAGCCGGTGATTGGCAGGCCGAAAATCATCGTACCGTTCAGGGCGTAGAACCCGTCCGGTAACACGCCGACAACCTGCCGGCCGCCGGTGTGCCAGAGCGCCAGAGCATAGAGAACAGTGCCCGTTCCCAGCGTCGCGATGAAGGAATCGATCCGGGCGATCTCGACCAGCAACCCGTTGAGAAAGCCTGTCAGCGCGCCCAGCACCAGCACGATCAGCACCGCAAGCGGCCATGGCACGCCATACATGGTCTGCAGGCTGATCGCCAGGATATGCCAGAGCACGATGCCGTAGCCGACCGTCAGGTCGATGCGGCCGGACGCCATCGGGATCATCGCCGCGAGCGACAACAGCGCGATGATCGCCTTGTCGGAGACGATCGACCGCAGGTTCAGCAAGGTCGGAAACGTGTTCGGCAGGAGGATCGAGAACAGCACGATCAGGGAGACCATCAGGATGACCAGGCCGTAGACCGGGATGAAGCGGATGATCTTCTGGCCCGGCGTCAGGCCGGATAGCTCGGCACGCGTCGGCTCGAGTGCCGTGGATTCAATGGATTGCATGGGTTTCTCCCTTCAGGCCGCTTCCGATGCCGACGCCGCCGTGATCACCGACTGAACCGTCAGGGCGGACCCCGTCAGTTCACGGACGATCCGGCCACGCGAAAACACCAGCGCGCGGTGGCAGATATGTGCGATTTCTTCAAAATCCGTGGAGACGACGATCACGGCAAGTCCCGCCTCCACGGCCTGGGCGATCAGCCGGTAGATCTCGGCCTTGGCGCCGACATCGACGCCAGCCGTCGGATCTTCCGCGATCAAAAGCTTGCGGCCGGTGACCAGCCAGCGGGCAACCACGACCTTCTGCTGGTTGCCGCCGGACAGCGCCTCGATCGGCAGGCTCTGGTTGTTGGGGCGCAGACCGACGCTGGCGCCGATAATCCGCGCCTTCTCGGCCTCCTTGGCAGGAGAGAGGAACGAAAACAGCGTTCGCCCGGATGCGCCCGGATTGAGGAAGGTATTCTCCCGCAGGGACAGCGACATGGCGACCGATTCTTCCGTGCGGTCCCGGGCGATCAGGCCGACGCCCGAACCCATTGCGGCGACCGGGCTTGAAAGATCCGGTGTCGTGCCATGAATGGTGACCATCCCGCCAAAACCCTCGCAGCCGAACAGCGCCCGGCCGATCATTTCCTGACCTGCCCCGCGCAGGCCGGCAAGACCGAGAAGTTCACCGCGACGAACGTCGAAGGAAACCGGTCCGGCGCCGGCGCACACCATGTCGCGGACGCAGACAATGGTTTCGCCGGGGATGGTTTCCGCCTTTGAAAACAGCTGGTCGGCCGGACGGCCGACAATCATCTCGACCAGTTCCGCCGGCCGCGTCTCGGAAACCGGTTTCTGGCCGACCAGCTTGCCATCACGCAGGACGGCAACACGGTCGGCAATGCGGAAAATCTCGTCCAGCCGGTGCGAGACATAGATCATGCCGACGCCACGCGCCTTGAGCGGCCGGATCGCATCAAACAACCGGTCGACTTCATCGGCAGGAAGGCTTGCAGTCGGCTCGTCCAGCACAAGCACGTCTGCCTCGACAGCCAGTGCCCGGGCGATGGCCACCAGCGATTTTTCCGTGCGCGTCAGATCCTGGACGCGGGTCGTCGGATCGAAATCGCAACCGACGAGGCGCAGGGCCTCGCGGGCCCGTTCCTCGGTGCCGCGCCAGTCGATCAGCTTCGAGCGCAGCGAAAAACCCTGCGCCAGGCCGACATTCTCGCCTACCGTCATCCATTCGATCAGGCCGAGATCCTGGTGGATGAAGGCAACGGGCTGGCGTTCATTGGGCCGTGGCGGTCGATGCTGATAGGGTTCGCCACGAAACAGGATCTGTCCGGCGTCTGGCTTGTAGATACCGGCCAGCGTTTTGATCAGCGTCGACTTTCCGGCGCCGTTTTCGCCGAGCAAAGCCAGGATTTCGCCTTCGCGAAGATCGATCGAGACATTCGACAGCGCACGCGTTCCGCCGAAATCCTTGGTGATCCCCTGAAAATCGATGAGCGTGCGATTGGTCAACATTGCTCCTCCCAAAGCCGGTCGATGATTTATGTTATCGCTAACATATTTAGTGTGTCAAGGGCGCACGATCACGCCCTCAAAATTTGTCACGCGAAAGAACCGTCCAGAAGCCGCATCATTTCAGCTGAGTCGCGGCCCCCAAGGCCAGCAGCGCAGAGCAGGCGGTGAATTTCCACCACCTGTCCGGTCATCGGCATCGGCGTCTTGGTTTTCAACGCAAAGGCCTGCAGCGAATCGAGATCCTTCAGCATGTTGTCGATACGTCCTGTTGGCGTGTAATCGCGCGCTGCGAACTTGCCCATGAATTCCTGCAGGATCGCCGAATCCGCCCGTCCCCCGGCAAGCGCCGCCGGAATGACGGCAGCATCGACACCACCCGCCTCGGCAATCTTCACGGCCTCCGCCGTTGCCTGGAACAGCACGGCGCAGAACAGCTGGTTGATCAGCTTGACCGTTTGCCCTGCCCCGTTCGGTCCCATCAATGTATAGTTGCGGCACAAATGCTGCATGACGGCGCGCGCCCGCTCGAAATCGGCCTCAAGGCCACCGGCCATGACGGTCAAGCGACCGAAAAGCGCGCCTGGAACGCCGCCGGACAAGGGGCAATCGACCCATTTCATGCCGGTCTCGCGTCCGAGCTTTTCGGCCATCTGCGCCGTTTCCGCGGGATCGATCGAGGACATGTCGATCAGGATCTTTTGCGCAGTCGCTGCCTCGGCAACGCCCGCCGGCCCGAAAACCGCCGCGCGAACGATGTTGGCATGGTTGAGGCTGAGAATCACGAAATCGCTCTGCCGTGTCGCCTCTGCCGCTGAACCCGCGGCAAGCCCGCCCTTGTCGACCAGCACCTGCACCTTGGCAGCATCCAGGTCGAAGATCGTGACGCGCTGGCCGGTCTCGATCAACCGCGCGGCAATTGCCGAGCCCATTATACCCGCACCGATCACCGCAACCGACTGTGCTGCTGCCTCTGTCATTTTGTCTCCCTCCGTCTCCGCCGACCATTGGCCGGCGCCTCGTCATCGTCCGGCCAGTCTACACCGATCGGCACAAAACAGGCTCATCACGACACTCTTGACTTTAATGTTATCGATAACATATGGAAGGTCAACAGGCTTCTGGGAGGGAACGATGACGAAACCGGAAATTGCCATGGTCGGCGCCTATCCCGCATGGGACATGGAGGCGATCGACGCCGCCTATACTGCACACCGGCTGTGGGAAGCGCCGGACAGGGATGTGTTGATCGACAGCATCGCCATCAATGTCCGGGCCATCGCCACGCGCGGTGAGCTTGGTGCCTCCGCTGAACTGATGCGACGCTTCCCGAAACTCGAGCTCGTGTCCTGCTACGGCGTCGGCACCGATGCGATCGATCTTTCCTATGCACGCGCCCATGGCATCAAGGTCACCAACACGCCCGACGTGCTGACGGATGACGTTGCCGATCTGGCCATTGCCCTGATGCTGGCGACTGCCCGCCAGATCCCGCAGGCCGACCGCTTCGTGCGCGACGGATCCTGGGCGAAAGGCGGCATGCCGCTTCTGACCCGGGTCTGCGGCAAGAAGGTCGGCATTGCCGGCATGGGCCGGATCGGCCAGGCAATCGCCCGGCGCGCCGGTGGCTTCGATTGCGAGATCGCCTATACGAGCCGCTCCAAGAAAGCCGATATCGCGCATCGCTATTTTGACAGCGCAGCGGGGCTCGCAGACTGGGCGGATTTCCTCATCGTCATCGTCTCCGGCGGCGAAGGCACGAAGGACCTGATTGACGCCAAGGTGCTTTCGGCGCTCGGGCCCGACGGCATCCTGATCAACGTCTCCCGCGGCACGACGGTCGATGAGACGGCACTGCTCGAAGCCCTGGAAAAGGGCCAGATCCGGGGTGCCGGCCTCGACGTTTTCCGCAACGAGCCGACGATCGATCCACGCTTCGCCACTCTGCAGAATGTCGTGCTGCATCCCCATCATGGCAGTGGTACGGTCGAGACCCGGCAGGCCATGGGCAGGCTTGTGCGCGACAACCTTGCCGCCCATTTTGCCGGCGCCGATCTTCTGACACCGGTCGCTTGAGGAGAACGCCTGTGAAATCGATCGTCATCCATGCTGCAAGGGACCTGCGCATCGAGGAGACCGAGACCGGAACGCCGGCGGAGGGCCAGGTCGAGGTTGCGATCGAAGCCGGCGGCATATGCGGCTCGGACCTGCACTACTACAATCACGGCGGCTTCGGCGCGATCCGCCTGCGCCAGCCGATGATCCTCGGCCACGAGGTTGCCGGCACCATCAAGGCGCTCGGAACCGGTGTCTCCGGACTTGCCATCGGCGACCGCGTCGCAGTTTCGCCAAGCCGGCCCTGTGGCCAGTGCGACTATTGCCTGAAGGGGCTGCAGAACCACTGCCTCTACATGCGCTTCTATGGCAGCGCCATGCCGATGCCGCACATTCAGGGCGCGTTCCGACAGCGCCTGATTGCCGAAAGCTGGCAGTGCCACACGGTGGCCGCCGGGGTTTCGATCAACGAAGCCGCCTTTGCCGAGCCGTTTGCGGTGACGCTGCATGCCGTCAACCGGGCCGGATCGCTGCTGGGCAAGAAGGTGTTGGTCACCGGCTGCGGCCCGATCGGCGCACTCTGCATCCTCGCCGCGCGTGCCCATGGCGCACAGGAAATCGTCGCCACCGACGTCATGGATGCCGTGCTCGGCAAGGCGCGCGCCGTTGGCGCCGACCGGACGATCAACGTCGCCACCGAAAGCGAGGCGCTTGCTGCCTATTCCGCCAACAAGGGATATTTCGACGTGATGTTCGAGGCGTCCGGCAACGAGCGCGCCGTGCGCTCAGGGCTCGAGGTCCTCAAACCACGCGGCATCCTGATACAGCTCGGCCTGGGCGGCGATGTCTCCATTCCGCAGAACCTCGTCGTTTCCAAGGAGATCGACATGCGCGGCACCTTCCGGTTCCACGAGGAATTTGCGCTCGCGGTTTCGCTGATCAACCAGCGGCGTGTCGATGTGAAACCCCTGCTCACCGAAATCTTCCCGCTGGAGGAGGCGGTCAGGGCCTTCGACACGGCCGGCGATCGCAGCCGCTCGATGAAGGTGCAGATCGCTTTTTGACGACGCTGCCGGGCCGGCCTGCAAAACCAGATCGTTGAGGCTAACGGCTGTCGAATGTCATCCCGAGGGCCCGGTCCGCGACGAGTTTGGCGAAGTGTTCACCCGCGATGTCGAGCGGGCCGCTATTGTCGATGACGGTCACATCCTTCTCCGTAATCTCCGGCGCCTGACGCGATAGCCGTCGCCTGATATCCGCCTCGCTCTCCCGCCCCCTTGCAATCAGGCGCGCAGCCAAGACCTCTGTCGCAGCCGTGATCTGCACGATCACCAGCCGCGGAAAGACCCGGCGAAACTGCGCAAGTGCCGCACGACTGCCATTGGCGATGAGGGTCTGGCCGGCACCGATGCGCTCGACCGCGCTCCTCGGAATGCCATATTTCAGTCCGTGCGCCTCCCAGGCCACCGCAAATCCGTCCGCACACAGCCGGGCGTCGAACTCGGCAGGAGAAACGCTTTCGTGGTCTTCACCGCCGGCATCGGGCGATCGCGTAATGGCGCGCTGGACGAGATGCAGAGTCTCGTGCCGTCCAAGCCGCTTCAGGGCAAAATCGATGACGCTGTCCTTGCCCGCACCGCTCGGGCCGACGACGACGATCATCGTTCCGGGCCGGGGCATGGCCGGCGCCTTCACCTGCCCGGACATCAGGCGACCCGTCGACCTTCGCGCCAGACGGACCGCACGACCGGAATGCCGCTGGAGCGATGGACACGGACGATATCGGCCCGCAGACCGGCTGCGATGCGACCACGATCGTCCAGTCCGACGGTCCGCGCCGGCGTGGCCGTGACCATCGCCAGCGCCTGCGGCAGGCTGACGGTTTCCAGCTCGTCGGAGAGAACGAACGGTGCCTGGATCAGGCTGAACGGCACGTAATCCGAAGACAGGACATCGAGAACGCCGCGGGCAGCCAGATCGCGGGCAGCGATATTGCCCGAATGAGACCGGCCGCGGACAATATTCGGGGCGCCCATCAGGACGCTGAGGCCGGCCCTGTGCGAGGCTTCGGCGGCCTCGACGCTGGTGGGAAACTCCGCCAGGCGGATGCCGAAACCTACCGATTCTTCGACATGCTCCAGCGTCGCATCGTCATGGCTGGCCACAGCGATGCCGCGCGCAGCACAGGCACGGACGATTTCGGAACGATGCGGTGCGGCATATTTTTCCGACAAGGCCTTTTGGCGCGCCACGAACGCATCAAACGCATCGTCGGAGAGACCCCGCTTGGTCTTGTAGTACAGCGTGTACTGTTCCATCGTCTGGAACTGGCGCTGGCCAGGCGCATGGTCCATCAGCGAGACCAGACCAACCTGCGGATCGTTCTCGAATTCCTGGAATTGCTCCAGAACATTGTCGGTCGAGACCTCGCAGCGCAGATGGATGCGGTGATCGGCGCGCAGGCGGTTTTCCCTGGCGGCCAGCGCCAGCGCATCGGCCATCTCGCGCATTTCGCCTGTCTCGAAACCGCCATCCTCATCGGAGCCCATGCGCAGGCAGTCGAACACGGTCGTGATCCCGGCAGTGGCAATCTGCGCGTCATGCGCCTGGATCGCCGCCATCTTCAGCCAGCGCACGCCCGGTCGCGGCGAATAATGCGATTCAAGATGGTCCGTGTGCAGCTCGACAAGGCCGGGAACCAGATAGTCGCCCTCGAAATCCTCTCCGGAACGGCTGGCCCCTGCGGAAATATCGACGATCAGCCCATCCCGGATCAGAACGGAACCGGCAATGATCTCGTCTTCAAGAACGATCATGGCGTTGGACAAAACGAGTTCAGCGGTCATAGCGGGATATCTTTCGTTTGGACGTGCCGCCGAGCGGCAAAAGGGAATGCACGGAAAACGGCGCACCGCGCTGCGGCTCGACGAACAGCGCCACCGTATCGACAGGCAGGGGCTGGCCGATAAAGGCGCCGAAAAGATCTTCGAGCACCGCACGCATTGCGGCGCGGCGATCGGCCGGCACTTTTCCGGTGAGCGTCATGTGGAATCGGAATTCCTCGAAAACATAGGGATAGCCCCATGTCATCAGGTTCGTGCGGCCGCTTTGCGTCAATTCATCAGGCTTGCGCCGTGCAATGTCGGCTTCGCACAGCGGCGCGCGGAACGGCTCGAAGCCAAGGACCAAATGGTCGGCGAAGGCCCGCAGAGCGGCGCATTCTCCCTGCGGCACCAGAGCGAAAAACGGCCCGAGCTGGCCAAGCGTCATTTCTGGGATCTCGAACGCGGCGCAGTCCGCCGAAAATGCGTCCAGAGCCTGCAGAAGCTGCGCTTCCGTCCTGCCTTCAGCCAGTTCGAAAGGCGCTTTCAGCGTGCCGTGAAAACCGTAGCGGCGCGGATCGGCCGTCAGGTCGCGCAATTCCTCCGCTGCAAAACCGGGCACGGTCGCCTGGGAGAAGACGCCGTCGCGGAAGGGATTGCTGCCCAGCCAGTTTTGGGCCGCCTGCGAAAGCGGGTGATCTTCGGGCGGGGTGAAATACAATGCGTAACGCAAAAGCGTCGTTCCCTTACGAGGCTATGACTGGATATCCGCAGCGCAGACGTTGAACAGAGCGTGACCGTGCCGCTACGAGGTTTTAGTGACGATATCGTGATGCCGGGACCCTGTCCGGCGTTAAAGTTCGAATACCCGATTCAATGCATCTTTTGCCCGATCAGGCGCGAGCGCAAGGCATTGGACAGACCATCGAAAATGAACACCACGATGAGAATCAGGATAACCATATAGGCAACATTTTCCCAGTCGGAATTGGTCCGCATGGCTTCCCAGAGCTTGAGGCCGATGCCGCCGGCGCCGACCGCACCGATGATTGTTGCCGAACGCGTGTTGGATTCCCAGAAATACAGCGCCTGGCTGGCAAATACCGGCAGCACCTGCGGCAGAACGCCGAACCGCTGCACCGCAAGCGGCGCAGCACCAACCGACTTCACGCCCTCGCGCTGCTTGTCATCGATGTTTTCGAGCGCCTCGGCATAGAGTTTTCCAAGCGTTCCGGTATCGGTGAAGAAGATTGCCGACATGCCGGCGAGTGGCCCCGGACCAAAGGCGCGGGTGAAAAACAGCGCCCAGATCAGCATGTCGACGGAGCGCAGGAAATCGAAAAAGCGTTTCGTCAGCTGATTGAGCAGCCGGTTGCGGGTAATGTTGCGCGCCGCAATGAAACACAGCGGAAAGGCGATGATCGAGGCAAACAGCGTGCCGACAAAGGCCATGACAATGGTCTGCAGGAGCTTTGTCCAGACGTCGAGATGCTGCCATTCCGCATTGTAGAGAATGTTGTCCCACGCCAGCGAAAGATTGCTATGCGCCGGGTCGAGCCGTTCGCCGCTGGTCAGCAGGCCGAAGACTTCGGACGCGGACTTTCCGAAGAAGGGAGAATTGGTGTCGAAGATGAAGTTCGCCCAGCCGAAAAAGCGGTTCCGGATGCTGACCTCATCCGCGTCAATCTCGGCCCAGCCGGCTGCACCGAAAGACAGGGTGATCTTTTCCCCCGAACGCTTTTGCGTGGCCCATGCCGGCAGCGCCGTCAGCGGCTCGACCGTCTCTCTGCCGTCGATGCGCGCGACAAGCGTCTCACCATCATGGGTGGCGCGGACTTCATTTGCCGCGACCCGGATTTCCGTGGCGCTGTCATAGGTGACGACTGCACGGCTGACGACCTCTTCCGTCACGGTTTCGCGGCGAGACTGCGGCTCGGCGGCAGAGGATGCGGCACCGGTCGCTGCGTTGGGTGCCATGAAACTGAAGGAGGAACCGCTTGTGCTCGGCTGCTTTCCGGTTTCGACCGGCACCTCGACTGTGCGTGTGACGGTCTCGCGTTCGAGACGGACCCAGTCCGGATCCGGATTTTTTCCGAGCGGCGAAAAGCGCGGATAGGCGATCTGCATGCTGCCATCGGGCGCCACCGCGATGTCAGGGCGCACCTCGTAGGAGACCCAGTCGGCAAGGTAGCTCCCGGCAATCGACCAGTTTGCATTGCCAAGGACATGCCCGATGGCGAAGAACCACCAGCTGTAGACCAGGTAAAAGCCGATGACGACGCAGAACAGCGCCGTTCGGAAGCGCTTCCAGCCGGAAGACTGAAGCAGGTCTGGATGCCGCGATGCGATCGCTTCCATCTCCGACGAATTCAAGGACATCATAGCATGGTTCCTAATGCGCGAGCTGGAAGGCCTGATCGCCGACGAGGCGGCGGCGCAGCCATGCAGAAAACTGATCGACGGCAAAGATGGTGGTGAACAGAAGGATGACGATGGCCAGCGTCTTTGCCTCATGCCCCTGGCCGATCGACAGCCGCAGCAACTCACCGATACCCCCACCGCCGACGGCGCCGATGATCGTTGAAGCCCGGACGTTGATTTCCAGCCGCATCAGGAAATAGCTGGTGAAATTCGGGAGAACCTGCGGAACGATGCCGAACCAGACCCGCTCGATCCAGTTGCCGCCCGCAGCCCGCAAACCTTCCTCCGGCTTCATGTCGGCATTCTCGACCACTTCGAAAAACATCTTGCCGAGAGCGCCGATCGTGTGGATCGACACGGCGATGATGGCCGGGATGGGGCCGAGGGAAAGGATGGCCAGAAAAAAACCGGCGATCACGACTTCCGGAAAGGCCCGCAACAGTTCCATGATGCGGCGAACCGGCCCCCTGACCCACGGGTTCGGCACCAGATTTCGAGCCGCGAGAAAACACAGGATGAAACCGAAGAACATCCCGATGAAAGTCGCTAGGATGGCAATGTTCAGCGTTTCCAGCATCTTGTGAAAATACTCCGGCACATAGAGCGTGTCGGTGAGATAGAGCCGGCCCTCGGGATAGTTGTATTTGAAACTGCCGTCATCATAAGGAGAGGGCAGATCGAACATGGCGCGGAGGATCTCCATGCCATCGCGCGGGACCAGATCCTCGACGAAATCGAAGAAATAGGGCAGGCGATCGAAGAATTTTCCGGAATTCGTCTCATTGGCAAACCAGAGCGAGCCGGACAGGGCAATTGCCAGCAGGCCGAGGCAGAGCCAGGTATAGAGCCGGCGTTTCGACGCCAGTTCCTGCCAGTGGCGCTCGACCAGCAAGCCGTTCGGCGAAAGTGTCCGGTTCAGGGTCGAAACTGTCATGGAGGTCTCCGGCAACATTGGCCGCTTGCAGTCCGGCAAACATCAAAGCGCCGGCCGGTGGCCCGGCCAGCGCTCCTGATCTGGGGCGTATCAGCCGCCGATGGTTGCCTTGCGGGCATCGATGATCGGCTTGTAGAAGTCGACATTGACTTCGGTATAGCCCGTGAAATCGCCGCCCTGGATTGCCGAGAAGCAGGCCGCATCGGTCTTTGGCAGATCAACCATGAACTGCTTGAACTTGGTCTTCATGTCGTCGTTCATCGAGGAACGAACCACGATCGGGCCGTTCGGGATCAGCGGCGACTTCCAGAGTTCGACGAGGTCACCCATGTCGAGAATGCCCTTCTCGACCATCTTGTGCAGGTTGCCCGACGTGTAGCCGTCCTTGAACTCGCCAACGCCCGAACCCCAGGTCGTGCCGGCATCGAAATTGCCCTTGACCACTTCGAGAACCAGGTTCTCGTGACCGCCACCAAAGCCGGTCTCGGCAAAGAATTCCTTGACCGGTCCACCAATGGCTTCCGGAAGCGTGACGAGCGGAATGAGGTAGCCGGACGTCGAATCGGCATCGGCAAAGCCGAGTTTCTTGCCCTTCAGGTCCTCAAGCTTGGTGAAGCCGCTATCCTTGCGGGCAACCATGATCGAGTGATAGCCGGTGGAGCCATCGGTCTGGACCGTGGTCAGGATCGGCTCCACGGCATCAGCCTTGGCAAGATAGACCTTGGCAAAAGCCGACGCACCCAGTTCGGCATAGTCGAGCGTGCCACCAAGCAGACCCTGAACGACGCCATCATAATCGGCGGCCGGGAAGAACGAGACTTTTTCGACGCCGATAGCGGCCGGAAGCTTTTCGGCCAGGCACTGGAAGTTGCGCAGACGGTCGGCTTCGTTTTCGCCGCCGAGGATACCAACGCGGAATTCCTTGAGATCTTCGGCCTGAACATGGCCGACAAGCGCGAAAAGCGCGACGGCGCTCAGCAGAGCTTTCTTCATCATGACAATCGTCTCCCGTTTGTCCGGCTGTGCCGGATCGTGTTCGGTTTCGAGGATAGGCACCCTTGACGCGGGTTTTCGATCCTGTCGGTCCTTAAAGGCCGGCCAGAGCCAGCGGCTGGGGGCTGGCGGATTCCTGAATGCCCCTGGCTTTCGCCACGGGAATATTGATGCTGGTCGAGGTCATGCTCTCGTCGAGATCCGAGCCGGAACCATAGATTTCGCTGACGGCAGAAGCCGTCAGTTCCGATGGCGGACCGTCAAAGACAACGCTGCCATGGGCCATGCCGATGATCCGCTCGCAGTAATTGCGCGCCGTATCCAGCGTGTGCAGGTTGGTGACAACGGTGATGCCGTCACGTTCATTGATGTCGCGCAGCGCATCCATGACGATCTTGGCATTCAGCGGATCGAGCGAAGCGATCGGTTCGTCGGCAAGCAGCATCTTCGGCTGCTGCATCAAGGCGCGCGCAATTGCGACCCGCTGCTGCTGGCCACCGGACAGGGTGCCGGCTGGCTGAAGCGCGGTCTGCTCGATACCAAGCCGCTCCAGGGCGCCGATCGCCGCGATCCGCTCCTCGCGGGTGAACATGTTGAGGATACTGAGCACCGTCGAGCGATGATTGAGGCGGCCGAGCAGCACATTGGTCAGGACGTCGAGACGCGGCACGAGATTGAATTGCTGGAAGATCATTGCGCAATCGCGCTGCCAGTTGCGCAGCGCCGCCCCGCGCAGCGTTGACACTTCGAGATTGCCGAAATGGATAGAGCCCGAGGAAACGTCGTTCAGCCGGTTGATCATGCGCAGCAGCGTCGACTTGCCGGCACCCGAGCGTCCGATAATGCCGACCATCTGGCCCTGAGGAATGTCGAAGGTCACGGAATCGACCGCAATCTTCTTGCCGAATCGGCGGGTTACATTCTTCAGCTGAAACATGGTCGATCACTTCCTGTTCGCGATATCCATCATCGATGTATCGAAGGCTTTAACGCTGTTTCATGAAGCCGCAATGTCAGTTTCGTGTAAGTTCTGTTACAATGAAAAGCCCGGAAATCCGGGCTTTTCAGATTGAAATCAGGCGTTGTGACGTGAAAGAAAAGCGTCTGCATCGAGCATGCGGAAATCATCCAGCGCGTCGCGCAAACGGGCATGGTCCCAGTCCCACCAGGCGAGTTTTTCGAAGCGGCCGGCGATCTCATGCCCGAAGCGATCACGGATCAGCCGGGCCGGCACGCCCCCCACGATCGTGTAGGGCGCAACATCCCTGGAGACGACGGCACCGGCCCCGATCACCGCACCGTTTCCCACCGTGACGCCGGGCAGCACCGTCGCCCCATGTCCGATCCAGACGTCATGGCCGATCACGACGCGATTGCCCCTGCGCCAGGCAAAAAAATCCTCGTCACCCCCGGCATCCGCCCAGTAGTCTCCGGCGCGATAGGTGAAGTGATGCAGCGTCGCCCGCCAGACGGGGTGATTGGTGGCATTGATGCGGACGGAGGCGGCAATATTGGCAAACTTGCCGATGGTGGCACACCAGACCGAGCCATCCTGCATGATGTAGGAATAATCGCCGATCTCCGCCTCGCTGATCCGGCAGCGCTCGGCAATCTCGGTGTAGCGGCCAAGTGACGAGGCATCGACCGAGGCGCTTGAATGGATGAGTGGTGTTTCGGAAAGCTTGGTCATGCGGCGGCCTTTCGCGGCGAAAAGGCAGACACGTCGATAATCCTGTCGGCAACCGCCTCGCGCACTTCCGCGTCATGGAAGATGCCCAGCAGGGCAGTCCCGGCCTGCTTCTTGGCGGCGATCATCTCGACCACGACGGCGCGGTTCTTTGCGTCGAGCGAGGCCGTGGGTTCATCGAGCAAAAGGATCGCATGCTCCGTGATGAAGCCGCGGGCAATATTGATCCGCTGCTGTTCGCCACCGGAAAAGGTTGCCGGCGGCAACTGCCAGAGCTCGCGCGGCAGGTTGAGCCTTGCAAGCAGTTCGCAGGCCCGATCGCGCGCGTCCTCGAGCGCGACACCACGCGCGAGCAGTGGATCGGCGACGACATCGATGGCGGAGACGCGCGGCACGACGCGCAGGAACTGGCTGACATAGCCAAGCGTATCGCGCCGGACCTCCAGCACAGCCCTTGGATCGGCATGGGCAAGATCGACCCGCTTTCCGCCATGATCGATGAGGATCTGCCCTTCATCCACGCCGTAGTTGCCATAGAGCATCTTCAAGATCGAGCTCTTGCCGACACCGGACGGTCCGCCGAGCACCACACATTCGCCGGCCTTCACGGAAAAGGACACGCCGGTGACGACGGGCAGTTGCAGACCGTCCCGCAGATGCATGGTGAAACTCTTGGCGACTTCGGAAACAACAAGGGGGGTAGCCATGGAATAATCCTTTATGTGCATGGTCTTGTCCGAAAACCGGTTCCCACGTTCCGGGACCAGGCGACTAGACCTGCAGGATCGAGGAAACGAGGAGCTGGGTGTAGGGCTCGCGCGGGTCGTCGAGCACCCGGTCGGTGAGGCCCTGTTCGATAACCAGCCCGTCCTTCATCACCATCATCCGGTGCGACAGGAGCCTGGCAACGGCGAGGTCATGGGTAACGATGATCGCCGACAGACCGAGATCGTGGACGAGCCCCCGCACCAGATCGAGCAGGCGCGCCTGCACCGAAACGTCGAGCCCGCCTGTCGGCTCGTCCATGAAGACGAGGCGCGGCGCAGTCACGAGATTGCGGGCGATCTGCAGACGTTGCCGCATGCCGCCGGAAAAGGCGCGCGGCTGGTCGTCAATGCGGTCTTCCTCGATCTCGACGCGGCGCAGCCAGTCGGCGGCCGTTGCGCGGATATTGCCGTAGTGGCGGTCGCCGACGGCCATCAGCCGCTCGCCGACATTGGCGCCGGCCGAAACCGTCATGCGCAGCCCGTCCGCCGGGTTCTGGTGCACGAAGCCCCAGTCGGTGCGCATCAGGAAACGGCGCTCCGCCTCGGCCATGCGGGCAAGATCGCGATACTGGCCATCGCGCATGTGATATTCGACCTTGCCTGATGTCGGCATCAGCCGCGTCGACAGACAGGACAGCAGCGTCGTCTTGCCGGAGCCGGATTCGCCGACAATCGCCAGCACCTCGCCCGGCCAGAGTTCAAACGAGACGTTCTGGCAGCCGATGCGGCTGCCATAGAATTTCGAGACGTCGTTGACCTTGAGAAGTGGAACGGTGGTCATTCGGCAGCCTCCTGCGCCAGCAGATGGCCGACATGGCCATGCGCGCGGCGATCCTCGCAATGATCGGTATCGGAGCAGACGAACATGCGTCCGCCGCGGTCATCGAGCACGACTTCGTCAAGATAGACTTGCTCCGCGCCGCAAAGCGCGCAGGGCTTGTCGAAATGCTGGATCTCGAAGGGGTGATCCTCGAAGTCGAGGCTGACGACCTGCGTATGCGGCGGAACCGCGTAGATCCGCTTCTCGCGACCGGCACCGAACAATTGCAGCGCATCCGACATGTGCATTTTCGGATTGTCGAACTTCGGTGTCGGCGACGGATCCATCACATAGCGACCCTCGACCTTGACCGGATAGGCATAGGTCGTGGCGATATGGCCGTTGCGGGCGATATCCTCGTAGAGCTTGACGTGCATCAGGCCATATTCCTCGAGGGCATGCATCTTGCGGGTCTCGGTCTCGCGGGGCTCAAGGAAGCGCAAGGGTTCCGGGATCGGTACCTGGTAGACCAGCGTCTGGCCTTCGCCGAGCTTCTCTTCCGGAATGCGATGGCGCGTCTGGATGATCGTCGCATCCTTCGTCTTCGTCGTTACCGCGACATTGGCGACCTTCTGGAAGAAGGCCCGGATCGAGACCGCATTCGTCGTATCGTCGGCCCCCTGGTCGATGACCTTCAACACGTCATCGGGCCCGAGAATTGCAGCCGTCACCTGCACACCGCCGGTGCCCCAGCCATAGGGCATCGGCATTTCGCGCGATGCAAACGGGACTTGATAGCCGGGAATGGCGATCGCCTTGAGGATCGCGCGGCGGATCATCCGCTTGGTCTGTTCGTCGAGATAGGCAAAATTGTACGTGGCAAGGTCAGTCATTCGGCTGCCTCCTTCATATCCGGCTTGGGCCCCTGGGATTTCGCGGCCACATGCTCCCTCCGCATCCGGCGCACGAGATCGAGTTCAGCCTGGAAATCCACATAATGCGGCAGCTTCAGGTGTTCGACGAAACCGGTCGCCTGGACATTGTCGGAATGGGAGATGACGAACTCCTCGTCCTGCGCCGGAGCAACGATATCCTCGCCGAACTCCTGCGCCCGCAGGGCCCGATCAACCAGCGCCATCGCCATCGCCTTGCGTTCGCTCTGGCCGAAGACGAGGCCATACCCGCGCGTGAACTGCGGCGGCTGCTTGGCCGAGCCGCTGAACTGGTTGACCATCTGGCACTCGGTCACGCGGATCCGGCCGAGCGACACGGCAAAGCCGAGTTCGGGAATATCCATCTCCACCTCGACTTCGCCGATGCGGATTTCGCCGGCGAAGGGATGGGTGCGGGCGTAACCGCGCTGGGTCGAATAGGCGAGCGCCAGAAGAAAACCCTCGTCGCCCCGGGCCAGCGCCTGCAGGCGCAGGTCGCGGTTGAGCGGAAATTCCAGCGGTTCGCGGGTGATGTCACCCGGCACATGATCTTCCGGCAGCATGCCATCGGGTTCGATCAGCCCCTCGCCGGCCAGAATCTCCGACACCCGCATGGTCACGGCATCGCCGACGTCTTTCTGCTCCGGCTCGTCAACCGGACCATCTTCCAGCAAGGACGGGTCGAGCAGTCGGTGTGTGTAGTCGAAGGTCGGCCCCAGAAGCTGGCCGCCCGGCAGGTCCTTGTAGGTGGCCGAGACGCGGCGCTCGATCTTCATGTCCGCAGTATCGACCGGTTGCGCATAGCCGAACCGCGGCAGCGTTGTGCGATAGGCGCGCAGAATGAAGATCGCCTCGATCATGTCGCCCCGCGCCTGGGTCACGGCCAGCGCGGCCAGCGAACGGTCGTACAGCGACGCTTCCGCCATGACACGATCAACGGCAAGGCCCAGCTGGGCGACGATCTGCGCGATGGAAATGGCCGGAAGCGACCGATCGCCCCGGCGGCGATCGGCCAGCAACCGGTGCGCATTGGCGATGGCAGCCTCGCCTCCCTTGACGGCAACATACATGGCTCAAGCCTCCTTGCGGCGAAGTTTGACGGTGCGTGGCAGGCACAGCGCCGCATCACCGGCGACCAGAACCAGATCGACGCCGCGCGGGAACACAGAGCGGTTTTCGTTCCAAAGCGTCAGGAAAATGTCGGGAAGGCCGACCGGCGAGATTTCAACTTCGCCCTTGATGCCCGGCCCGGCCCCGATCATCGCGGGACCGCCAGACAAAGCGGCAATTTCAATGACGAGCGTCGTCGATCGGTCGGGATAGTCCTGCGTGCCCAGGGCAAACTGGTTGAAGCCAGGCACCATTGCGCCGGCTTCGACAAAGGCGAACCGCGCCTCCGGCTTCACATCCGTAACCGGCGCACCGGTATGGAAGGCGAGCCAGGCGGGAACGGCTGATTGCGCCTGCGTCTGCGTCAGCCACGCAGGCGTGTCGGTATCGCAGAGCGTCAGCGCAATGGCTCCGGCCCCGCGCCCCATCGGCTCGGGCGGCACAGCCGATGCGTCGATCGCAACAACGGTGCCCGGACGGGCCATGCCGTCCATCAAGGCCCGAAATACCGCCTGCGACTGGAACACGGGATTGTCGAACGCACCGGCGTAGACAGCATTGGCATCTTGAACCTCGACCATCAATTCTCTCCCCTCACCATGGTGAAAAAGTCGACGCGGGTGGCGGCGGTCTGCTCGGCCTCCAGCCTGTCCTGCGCCGCGATGCGCTCTTCGACCGCAAGCACCAGCGCCTCGACAACGCCACGCTGCTCCGGCCTTTGCCACAGCGCATCGAAAACGGCGGCAAGCCGTGCTTTTTCCTTTTCGGTCCCGAGCATCTGCCCGTGGCCGATTTCACCGGTGCCGAGACGGACCGTGGCGCGCGTCACGGTCGCCTCGCCGAGATTGAAGGGATCGCCACCGCCGCCGATGCGCCCCCGGACCATGACAAGACCGGTCTCGGGTCCACGAACGGCAAAGACCTCCGGGGCAGGCTGGACGCTCTGCAGTGCAGCGCGCATCTCTTCCACGGTTGCCTGTGCGAGAAGCCGCATGCAGCGGTGGCGTTCGCTCTTTTCCGGCTCAATCTGGTTTTGTTTGATCGCGTCCATTGCCTTCACCCAAAATGTCTATTAATCTAGACAACCATACATCATGGTTTTTTCTAGAATTAAAACGTGACAGAGTGATGACGCGGGCAGGAAGAATGGTTGAACGACAGATCGGCGTGGCATTGTGGCGGCAGATTGCTGATAGAATCCGGCTATCGATCAGCAATGGCGACTATGACGCAACAGGCATGGCGCCACCGGAAACCGTGCTGGCCGCACAATTCGGCGTCAACCGTCACACGGTGCGCAGCGCGCTTGCCTCCCTGGCCGACGAAGGACTTGTCACTGCCGTTCAGGGCCGCGGTACGATGATCACCCGCAAGGAACGGCTTAACTTTCCAATTTCCAGGCGCACGCGGTTCTCGCAGGGGCTCGGCAACCAGGCCCGGGATCTGGAGGCTCGCCTGCTTGATCACGCCCAGATGCCTGCGACACGGGAGATCGCCGACGCGCTTGGGCTTGCGCCGGGAGCGCCCTGCATCCGGCTCGACCTTCTGAGCAGCGCCGACGGGCGGGGCGTGTCCTGCTCGACGAGTTATTTCTCGGCGGAACGCTTCCCGCAGATCGCCGCGCATTTTGCGACACTGGGTTCGATCACCAGATCCTTTGCCGCAAGCGGCCTCGACGACTATGTCCGGGCATCGACGGAGATCGTCGCCCGCCATGCCGATGCCAACGAGCTTGTCCTTTTGAAACTGTCGCCGGGCGCCATCGTCATCGAGGCGCAGGCGATCAATGCCGACCTGCAGGGGCGACCGGTACAATATTCGCGAACCCGCTTTGCCGCAGATCGCGTCAAGCTGACGATCGAGACATGAAAATGGCGCGGATGCTGTCGCACCGCGCCGATTTCCAATGGATCGAACCGATCAGATGTCGGCGACAACAGTCTGTTTCTGTGAACCGAGGCCTTCGATACCCAGTTCGATGACATCGCCGGCCTTCAGATACTGCGGTGGCTTGAAGCCCATGCCGACGCCGGGCGGTGTGCCGGTCGAGATGATGTCGCCGGGATGCAGCGTCATGAACTGGCTCAGATAGCTCACCACATGGGCGACGCCGTAAACCATGGTCTTCGACGAACCGTCCTGCTTGGACACACCGTTGACCGTCAGCCACATTTTCAAAGCCTGCGGGTTGGCAACCTCGTCCTTCGTCACCAGCCATGGACCAGTCGGGCCGAACGTGTCGCAGGATTTACCCTTGGTCCACTGACCGGACCGCTTGGTCTGGAAATCACGCTCGGAAACGTCGTTGATGACGCAATAGCCGGCAACGTGCTCGAGCGCGTCGGCTTCGCTGACATATTTGGCGCGTTTGCCGATGACGACGCCAAGTTCGACTTCCCAGTCGGTCGCTTCCGAACCGCGCGGGATGACGACGTCGTCATTCGGGCCAACGATCGCCGACGTCGCCTTCATGAAAATGACCGGCTCCGGCGGCACAGCCGCGCCGGTTTCGGCCGCATGGTCGGCATAGTTGAGGCCGATGCAGATGAATTTCCCGGTGCCGGCGACGCAGGCCCCAAGCCGCGGATTGCCTTCGACCAAGGGCAGCGCAGCGATATCGAGACCGCCAGCCCAGCCCATATCGGCAATGGCATCGCCGCCAACATCGGCAATGACGCCGCTGAGGTCACGGATCTGTCCGTCGCTGTCCAGAATACCGGGCTTCTCGCTGCCCGCCGGGCCGTATCGCAAAAGTTTCATGGTGTCTCTTCCCTAGCGTCGTTTGTCTTTCGATGCCTGACAAACCAAAGCAGGATCGTCTTGTAAAGCCGTTTTTATCGATAAAAGACACTTTATGTCGCGGCCACAAGCGTCCTCAGGCCATCAAGCGCCTGCCGTGCGATCGCGTCTATCGAGAGGGTGACGTCAACAGTGACGACGGAGGGTTCGGCATTCGGCGGTTCCAGCGCGGCAAACTGGCTGTCGATCAGCGACGCAGGCATGAAATGTCCGGGCCGGTTTTTCATCCGCGCCTCGAACACGGCACGGGATCCTTCCAGGAACACGAAGGCAAGCTGTCCACCTGCGGCAAGCCGCAATCGCTCGCGGTAGATCTTCTTCAATGCCGAACAGGAAATCACGATCGTCTCGCCGCGAAGTCGACTTTCCGCAAGATGCCGGCCGATGACATCGAGCCAGGGCCATCGATCGCCGTCGTCGAGGGGCGTGCCGGCCGACATTTTTGCGATATTCGCAGGGGGATGCAGACTGTCGCCCTCGATAAAACGGCACTGCAGGGCCTCTGCCAGCTTTTCGCCCACAGACGTCTTGCCGCAACCGCTGACCCCCATGACGATCACCGCCATGTTGGGCAGATCAGAGTGATGTTGTGATGCCGCCATCGACATAAAGCGTGTGTCCATTCACGAAAGAGGATGCGTTGCCCGCAAGGAAGACAGCGGAACCGACGAGTTCGTCGACATTGCCCCAACGGGCTGCGGGCGTGCGCTTTTCCAGCCAGGTGGAGAATTCGGGATTGTCGACCAGCGCCTGATTGAGCGGCGTCTTGAAATAGCCAGGCGCAATGGCGTTGATCTGCAGCCCGTATTTCGCCCAGTCGGCGCACATGCCGCGCGTCAGGTTTTTCACGGCACCCTTCGTGGCGGTATAGGGCGCTATGCCCGGTCGCGCCAGTTCGCTCTGCACCGAGGCGATGTTGATGATCTTGCCGCGACCCCGCGCAATCATGTGCTTGGCAACGGCCTGCCCGACATAGAAGACACTGGAGATATTGGTCGCCAGCAGCAAGTCCCACTTGTCCGCGGGAAAATCCTCAAGCGGCGTGCGAAACTGCATGCCGGCATTGTTGACGAGAATATCGATCGGCCCGAGCGTCTCCTCGATCCGGGCAACACCCTCGACCACCGAATCACGGCTGGTCACATCGAAGACTGAACCCTCGACCGTGATCCCTTTTTCCCTCAGCGCCACGACGGCGGCTTCGACCTTGTCTGCCGACCGGCCGTTCAGGACCACGGAAGCGCCATGCGCCGCAAGGCCCTCGGCCAGCGCAAAGCCGATGCCCTGGCTGGATCCCGTGATCAGCGCCCGCCGACCGCTCAGGTCAAACAATGGAAAACCCATATGCATTCTCTCCCACTACGCCCATTGTTTCACAATCAGGGTGACCCCGCCTATATATGTTATCGATAACATCCACAATATGCATGAAGCGGCCAGGGTTGAATTGGCACCCACTTCCTGTCTTCTGCCCGATCCGCTAGGCTTGGATAGCCGCTTCAGGACAGTCCCTTGCCCATGACCTTCGCCAACGACCTCGACCGCTTCGTGCCGAAAAGCGCCGCCTCGTTCAGCCTCGAACGCAATCAACAGATGCGCGACGTGGTCTTTCTCCTGATGCCGCATCTCTCGATGATCGCCTTCAGCTCAGCGATCGAACCGCTGCGCGTCGTCAACCAGCTAACCGGACAGATGCTCTATCGCTGGCACCTGCTGTCGCAGGACGGCCAGAATCCCGTCTGTTCCAACGGCGTCGAACTGGTTGTCGCCGGCGGGCCGCGTGCAATCGATCGCACGGCGCTGCTCCTTGTCTGCGCCGGCATCACGCCGAAATCACTGGCGAGCAAACAGACCCTGTCCTGGATCCGCGGCCATCGCAGGCGCGGTGGCATGGTCGGCGGCATCTGCACAGGCGCCTTCGTTTTGGCGGAAGCCGGGCTTCTGGAAAACCGGCGCTTCACCGTACACTGGGAAAACCGCACGGGTTTTCTCGAAAACTTTCCGGACCTTACGCCGACGACCCACATCTTCGAGGCCGATGACGGCATCATCACCAGCGGCGGCGGCAATGGCTCGATGGACATGATGCTGTCGCTGATTGCCGCCGATCACGGCGAGGCGCTGGCCCGGGCGGCCGCCAATATGTGTATCCACGGAACGATCCGCAACGAGGCCGTGGATCAGGTCTTCTACCGTGAGGAAGGTGCCAGCATTCCCGATGCGCCGAAGCTCGCGGCGATCATTCAGATCCTCGACCAGAACCTGGAAAACGCGATCGACGTGCCTTTTCTCGCGGCGAAGGTCGGCCTCTCCCGCCGGCAGGTGGAGCGGCTTTTCCGGACTAGCCTCGGGGTCAGTCCAGCCGTCTTCTATGAAAGACGACGGCTGGAGCGGGCCCGCTCGCTGCTCATCGACACGCCGATCAGCATCTCGGAAATTGCCGCAGCCTGCGGCTTCCGCAATGCCCAGCATCTTTCGCAGCGTTTCGACCGGCATTTCGGAACGACGCCCCACCGTTTGCGCCGGGCGTCGCTCGGAAAATAGAGCCGTTCCAAGAAAAGTGTGAAACGGTTTTCCATCCGGAACGGCGTAAAAGCAAAGATCACGCGGCTTTGGAATAGCCCTTTGCCATATCCGGCAGACGCTTGACCCGGATTTTCGATGCCTGGCCGGCTGTGTTGAAGGCGATGAAGCGCTCCTTGCAGACCTCGACCATGAGGGCCGTCGCCGGCTTCAGGTAGTTGCGCGGATCGAAATTATCAGGGTTCTCAAGATGATGCTTGCGGATCATGCCGGTAAAGGCAAGGCGCAGGTCGGTATCGATATTGACCTTGCGCACGCCGAGCGGAATGGCCTTCTGGATTTCCGACACCGGAACGCCCCAGGTCTGCTTCATCTTGCCGCCATTGGCCGTAAACAGGTCCTGCAACTCCTGCGGCACCGAGGACGACCCATGCATGACCATATGGGTGTTGGGCAGGCGCTTGTGGATCTTCGCGATCGTCTCGATTGACAGGATCTCGCCATCCGGCGCGCGGGTGAATTTATAGGCACCATGGCTGGTGCCGATGGCAACGGCCAGCGCATCGACGCCGGTCTTTTCGACAAAGTCGAACGCCTGCTCCGGATCGGTCAGCAGCTCCTCGCGCGACAGCTTGCCCTCGAAACCGTGGCCATCTTCCTTCTCGCCGGCGCCCGTCTCGAGATTGCCGAGACAACCAAGCTCGCCTTCGACCGAAACGCCGGCCGCATGGGCGATCTTCACGACCTCTGCCGTCACTGCGACATTGTAGTCATAGCTGGCTATGGTCTTGCCGTCGGCCTGCAGCGAACCGTCCATCATCACCGAGGTAAAGCCATTGGTGATCGCCGAAATGCAGGTCGATGGCTGATCGCCGTGATCGAGATGCAGGCAGACCGGGATGTGCGGATATTCTTCTGCAGCGCCCAGGATAAGATGGCGCAGGAAGGCATCGCCGGCATAGGCACGGGCACCGCGGCTGGCCTGCAGAATAACCGGCGAATCCGTTGCGTCGGCCGCGCGCATGACAGCCTGGATATATTCCAGATTGTTGACGTTGAACGCCGGCAGCGCATAGGCATTCTCCGCGGCATGGTCGAGCAATTGCCGCAACGTAATCAAGGCCATTCCAGATCTCCCCTTTTCCCTGCGCATTTGGAATAGTCGCACCGTTGGCGCTGCGCATCCTGTTTCTGTTCAACCGGTCACGAGCCGGTGACCACATATGACCTCTGATTCTGCGAAACCTTGATGGCACGCCCGGACATTACCGAAAATCGCGGTTTCCCTGCACAATAATTGATGAAAACGGTTTGGCAACGCTTTTGCAAAGCCAGCACGCCGAGCGATCAAACCTTTTCGAACGGTTTGTCTGTGGATGAAAAACAACAAGCGGTCAGGCAGCATTTCACGCAGGGGTGGTGAAATGTTGATCAGCTCAAGAGCGATGACCGGGCAAGAGGACGCGGATATTTTGCCGTTGAAACAGCCGGTTCAATGCTTGCGAAGACATGACGGGGCCGTCATCAGATCCAAACCTTTGGGCTCTTGAGGAAACATAAATCCCCACGAACGCTTTTTCCTTTCTGCATATTACGTAAACGGAACTTTTCCTTGTCGTTCATTGTTTCTCGCAAGCCTTTTTATAGCGGATCGTTTTTGGGCGTTTTTGCCTTCGAGAAAGGAGGAGCCATCGATCCCCGATAGACAGAAGGCGCGACAGGGGGCGCAAAAACGATGACTATCGCCGGGATTGGAATACAACCATTGCGATAACATTAGTCTGGACTTATAGAACAGGCTGCAATTTCCAGAGGATCGAGCCTTGCGTTTGCCCTGAAATTGGATTTTGTTCTGCCCTTCAAAACCAAAAAAGGGGAAGGACACAGTTATGTCGTCGCTCAAAATCAATCTTCGCGCTGCAGCCCTGCTTGGCTCGCTGCTCATCGGTGCAAGCCCGGCGCTGGCCGAGGCCGTTCTCCATCGCGGCAATGCCGGCGAACCGCAGACGCTCGACCAGCACCACACCTCGATCAACATCGAGGAATTCATCCTGAAGGATCTCTATGAGGGCCTGACCGTCTATGACGCGGCCGGCAAGATCGTTCCGGGCGCAGCCGAAAGCTGGACCGTTTCCGATGACGGCACCGTCTACACCTTCAAGCTGCGCGCTGATGCCAAATGGTCGGACGGCTCCCCGGTGACCGCCGGCGATTTCGTCTTCTCCTTCCAGCGCGTCGAAGACCCGAAGACCGCGGCCGGCTACGCCAACATCCTGTTTCCGGTCAAGAACGCCGAAAAGGTCAACAAGGGCGAAGTGCCGCTCGACCAGCTCGGCATGAAGGCTGTCGACGACAAGACGCTCGAAATCACGCTGGAGCGCCCCACCCCATTCTTCCTCGAACTGCTGGCGCACCAGACCGCGCTGCCTGTCTCCAAGGCGAGCGTCGAGAAGAACGGCGCCGATTTCGTCAAGCCGGGCACCATGGTCTCCAACGGCGCATTCAAGCTGGCCGCCCATGTGCCGAACGACAGCCTGACGGTCGAGAAGAACGCATCCTACTGGGATGCCGCCAACGTCAAGCTCGACAAGGTGATCTTCTACCCGATCGACGACCAGGCTGCCTCCGTGCGCCGCTTTGAAGCCAAGGAAATGGACATCGCCTATAACTTTTCGGCGGATCAGCTGGAGCGCCTGAAGGCAGCCTATGGCGCGCAGGTCCGTGTTTCGCCAACGCTTGCGACCTATTATTATGCCTTCGATACCCGCCAGGAACCCTATAGCGATGTGCGCGTCCGACAGGCGTTGTCGATGGCCGTCGATCGTGATTTCCTCGCCAAGGAAATCTATTCCGGCTCGCAACTGCCGGCCTATTCGATGGTCCCGCCGGGCATCGAGACCTATGGCGATCCGTCCAAGGCCGATTTCGCCGAGATGTCGCAGCTCGACCGCGAGGACAAGGCCGTCGAACTGATGAAGGAAGCCGGCTATGGCGAGGGCGGCAAGCCGCTCGCGATCGAAATCCGCTACAACACCAACCCGAACCACGAACGCGTCGCAACCGCTGTCGCCGACATGTGGAAGAACACGTTCGGTGCGACCGTGACCATGGTCAATCTGGACGTCTCCTCGCACTATGCCTACCTGCAGGAAGGCGGCGCGTTCAACGTCGCACGCGCCGGCTGGGTGGCGGACTATGCCGATGCCGAGAACTTCCTGGCGCTCAGCGTGTCCACCAACAAGACCTTCAATTACGGCCACT
Source organism: Pararhizobium antarcticum (assembly GCF_001885585.1). GTDB lineage: Bacteria > Pseudomonadota > Alphaproteobacteria > Rhizobiales > Rhizobiaceae > Pararhizobium > Pararhizobium antarcticum. The sequence continues at coordinate 142,997 of NZ_LSRP01000129.1, read as the reverse complement.
ATACCAATCCGGATTTCGACGCCCTGATGAAGAAATCCTACGAGGAGACCGATCCGGCCGCCCGCTCGAAGATCCTCCATGAAGCCGAAGCCCTGATGATGAAGGAACAGCCGGTCGCGCCGTTCCTGACGCAGGCCGACCTCTGGCTCGTCGCCGACAAGGTCAAGGGCTGGCAGGACAATGCCGCAAACCAGCATCTGAGCCGTTTCCTGAGCGTTTCCGAATAAGCTCCGATCAATGGGTAGAGGGCGACGCGCCGGCAGGGTGACCTGTCGGCGCGTCCATCCCTGAAGGCAAAACAATGTTCTCTTTCGTCCTGCGCCGTCTGGCGAGTGCGGTGCCGACGCTGTTCATCGTCGTCACCATCTCCTTCTTCCTGATGCGGTTCGCCCCCGGCGGTCCGTTCAATCTCGAGCGACCGCTGCCGCCACAGACCATGGCCAACCTGATGGCAACCTATCAGCTCGACAAGCCAATCTGGACGCAATACGGCACCTACATCACCAACGCGGTGACCGGCGATTTCGGCCCCAGCTATATCTACAAGGACAACACGGTCGCCCAACTGATCGGCAAGGGCCTGCCCTATTCGCTCGAACTCGGCTTTTATGCGCTGATCCTGGCGCTGTTCGGCGGTGTCCTGGCAGGGACGATCGCCGCGCTCCGGCAGAACAGCCTGCTCGATTTCGCCATCATGTCAGTCTCGACCGTTGGCGTCACGGTTCCCAATTTCGTCGTCGGCCCGGTGCTGACTCTGGTCTTCGCGATCACACTCTCCTGGTTGCCGGCCGGCGGCTGGGGCGACGGCTCGCTGCGCTTCCTGATCCTGCCGATGATTGCACTGGCCTTGCCGCAGCTCGCGGTCTTTGCGCGGCTGACGCGCGGCTCGATGATCGAGGCGCTGCACACCGACCATATTCGGACCGCCCGCGCCTACGGTCTGCCCGCCCGCACCGTCGTCGTCACCCATGCGATGCGCGCCGCCATGCTGCCCGTGGTCTCCTATCTCGCACCCTGCGCCGCCGCATTGCTCACCGGCTCGGCCGTGGTCGAGACGATCTTCACCATTCCAGGGGTTGGCCGCTATTTCGTGCTCGGCGCCATCAACCGCGATTACACGCTGGTTATGGGCACCGTCATTCTCGTCGCCATCTTCGTTATCGTTTTCAATCTTCTGGTCGATATTCTCTACGGCCTTCTCGATCCGAGGGTTCGCCATGACTGATATCGCCACCCCAGCAGCCCCGCTGCCGGACAACAGCAGTCCCGAAATGCAGGGCCGCAGCCTCTTCCAGCTGGCTCTGATCCGATTTCGCCGCAATCGCGCCGCCATGGCAGGCTGCGTCATGCTGGTGCTGATTGCGCTGTTTTCCTTCCTTGGGCCACATTTTGTCAGCCACAGCTATGACGAGGTGTTTCCATCCTATGTCACGATCCCGCCCAGCCTGGAGCCGCGTCCCGATGCCTCCAGCCTGCAGGGCGTGATGGAAAGCATCGCATCGCGGGCCCGCGTCGATCTGAAGGAATTTGCCGTCGAGGGCGAAACCTTCACCGTGACCTTCACCTCGGACAAACCGATCGATCCGCGCACCACGCGCTACGTCGACCGGGCCAATGAATTCGGCGATGCCACGATCGTGGCCACGGAAGATGACGGCCGGACGGTGAAAATGTCCGGTGCGGTTGATCGCGAATATTTCCCCTTCGGCACCGACGGCAACGGCCGCGACCTGCTCGTGCGCGTCATGCTTGGCGGCCAGATTTCCATCGCTGTCGGCGTTCTCGCCAGCCTGGTGTCGCTTGGCATCGGCGTGCTCTACGGCGCCACATCAGGCTATATTGGCGGCCGGGTCGACAATGTCATGATGCGGCTGATCGAGATCCTCTATTCGCTGCCCTTCGTTTTCCTTGTCGTCGTTCTCGTCGTCTTCTTCGGCCGCTCCTTCATCCTGATCTTCCTCGTTATCGGTGCCGTGGAATGGCTCGACATGGCCCGCATCGTGCGCGGCCAGACACTGGCGCTCAAGCGCCGCGAATTCGTCAGTGCGGCGCAGGCCCTGGGGCTCACCGACTGGCAGATCATTCGCCGGCACATCATTCCCAACACGATCGGTCCTGTCATCGTCTTCGTCACCGTCGTCGTGCCGAAAGTCATCCTGCTCGAAAGCTTCCTGTCCTTTCTCGGTCTCGGCGTCCAGGCGCCGCTGACGAGCTGGGGCGCGCTGATTGCAGAAGGCGCCAACAACATCCAGTCGGCGCCATGGCTTTTGATCTTCCCCGCCATTTTTTTCGTGCTGACACTGTTTTCGCTGAATTTCGCCGGCGATGGCCTGCGCGACGCACTCGACCCGAAGGACCGCTGACATGGCTGACCACAACGGGACAGACACACCAGAAACCATTCTCGCCGTTCGCGGCCTGACCGTGAATTTCGCGACACCGGACGGCACCGTACAGGCCGTCAAGGGCATCGACCTTGATGTCAAGGCCGGCGAAACGCTCGCCGTCGTTGGAGAATCCGGCTCCGGCAAGAGCCAGACGATGATGGGCATCATGGGCCTGCTTGCCGGCAACGGCAGCGTCTCGGGCTCGGCACGATATCGCGGCCAGGAACTGGTCGGCCTGCCGCACAAGGCGCTGAATGCGGTGCGCGGCGCGAAGATCACCATGATCTTCCAGGAGCCGATGACCTCGCTCAATCCGCTCTACACGATCGGCCGGCAGGTGGCGGAACCGATCGTCCATCATCGCGGCGGCAGCTTCAAACAGGCCCGTAAGCGCGTGCTCGAACTCTTGGAACTGGTCGGCATTCCAGATCCGCAGCGCCGTATCGATAGCTATCCGCATGAACTGTCGGGCGGCCAGCGCCAGCGCGTGATGATCGCCATGGCGCTCGCCAACGAACCGGACATCCTGATTGCCGACGAACCGACGACGGCGCTTGACGTCACCATCCAGGCGCAGATCCTCGATCTTCTGCGCTCGCTGCAGGCCAGATTCGGCATGGCGATCGTGCTCATTACCCATGACCTCGGCATCGTCAGGCATTTTGCCAACCACGTCGCCGTCATGAGACGCGGCGAGGTCGTCGAGACCGGAACGACCGCCGAGATCTTCGAGGCCCCGAAGGCGGATTATACCCGCATGCTGCTCGATGCCGAACCGAGCGGCCGCAAATCATCGCCGCCCGACACTGCGCCGATCATGCTGGAGGGCCGCAATGTCATCGTCGACTATGCGCTGGGCGGGGGTCTGTTCAGCGGAAAATCAGGCACCTTCCGCGCCATCGATGACGTCTCCCTGCGCTTGAAACAGGGCCAGACCATCGGCATCGTCGGCGAATCCGGATCCGGCAAGTCGACGCTCGGGCGGGCACTTCTGCGGCTGATCCCGAGCAGCGGCTCCTACACATTCGAGAGGACGGACATTTCCAGCTTCGATCGCGGCGCCATGCGGCCGCTGCGCAAGCAGTTGCAGCTGGTCTTCCAGGATCCCTACGGATCGCTGTCGCCACGTCAGACGGTGGGCGAGATCATCACCGAAGGCCTCTACGTGCACGAGCCGCAACTGAGCCGCGCCGATCGCGACAGGCGGGCGATCGCGGCCCTGACTGAAGTCGGCCTCGATCCCGCCTCGCGCAACCGCTACCCGCACGAATTCTCCGGTGGTCAGCGCCAGCGCATCGCGATTGCCCGGGCCATCATCCTGAAGCCGAAGATCGTCATTCTCGACGAGCCGACCTCGGCTCTCGACCGCTCCGTGCAGGGCCAGGTCATCGATCTCTTGCGCGACCTGCAGAAGGCGCATGGCCTATCCTACATCTTCATCAGCCATGATCTCTCGGTGGTGAAGGCGATGTCGGACTATGTGGTCGTCATGAAGAACGGCAAGATCGTCGAGGAAGGCGAAACCGACGCGATCTTCGATGCGCCGAAGGCAGCCTATACCCAGACCCTGATGGGCGCCGCCTTCACTGCCTGAGCTTGCAGCACAAGGCTGTCAGGCGATACAGTCGGATCAGGTGCTTTCGCGTTCGATGACACGGTAACCGGTGAGCGTGATCTCCTCGGCGGTGCCGCCTTCGCCCTGGATGGCCTCAATCAGCTTGGTGGCGGCAAGTTGGCCGATGTCGTAGCAACCGACATTGATCGTCGTCATGCGCGGATGGCTGCAGGCTGAGATTTCATAGTCGCCGAAGCCGGCAATGGCGATGTCTTCGGGTACACGCAGACCCCGCCGCCGACATTCCATCAGCGCGCCGAAGGCGGAGAGATCGGAGACGCAGAGCACGACCTGCGTATCGGGCCAGCGATCGAGAAGACTGACGATCGCCTGCGCGCCCTGCTCCATGGAAATGGGCGGCACGCCAAAGGAAATCACCCGCCCCGTCGGCAGGCCCAGCTCCTCCAGTGCCCGAACGAAACCGGCCCGTCGCTGACTGCCGCGCGTGTCGCGCGATGTCGTGCCACCAATATAGCCGAAGCGCGTATAGCCCTTTGCGGCCAGCGTGCGGACCAGAAGCGCCATGGCCTCGCCATTCGAGAAACCAACGACCTGGTCGACCGGATTGGTCGGGATATCCCAGGTCTCGACCACGGGAATGGCTGCCTTTTCCAGCATGCGCCGCGCCCGCGCCGTATGCGCGCCGCCGGTCAGGATAATGCCCTCCGGGCGCCGGCGCAGCATCGATTCGATCAGCTTTTCCTCGCGCTCGACCGAATAATCGGTATAGCCGAGCAGCAGCTGCAGGCCGGTGTTTTCCAAGGCATCGGTGATGCCGCGCGCCGTATCGGAAAAATTCGAATTGTTGATCGAGGGAATGATCGCCGCAACGAAGCCCGTCTTGCGCGAGGAGAGGCTGCCGGCGGCCTGATCCAGCACGTAGCCGAGATCGTTGACAGCCGCCATGATCCGCTCGCGCGCCTCTTCCGAGACATAGCTGTTCTGGCGCAGTGCCCGGGAAACGGTCATGGCCGATACGCCAGCCTTGCGCGCCACGTCCGCCATGGTTGGCGCGGGTATTTCTCCCGGTTTGCTGCCTGCAGACTTGATCATCGCCCCGCCGTTCCCGTGTTCGTCCCCAAGCCCTGCCCAACATCCATTCCCTGCGCACCCGGCAAGGAAAGACTTCCAAAGAGGCATATTCCGATGACCGCATTTCACCAGAAAAGCAATTTGCCACACTCCATGTTATCGCTATCATAAGAGCAAGACAACACACCTCTGTCGTTTGGCACAGGCTGGAAATATGAGGCAATGCGCAGGGAGGTGCTGACATATGTTCGGAGAATTGGAAGGCACGGGTTTCGAGGTCCTGGATCCGCGATTTGCCGCCTGCTTCGTCGGCCATGCGCGGGTCGAGCGGCTCTGGTCGGGTGGGCGGTGGCTTGAGGGGCCCGCCTGGTTTGGTGCCGGGCGGTATCTTGTTTGGTCGGACATTCCCAACAACCGGATGATGCGCCTCGACGAAACCGATGGCTCGGTCTCGGTTTTCCGCGCGCCCTCCAACAATTCCAATGGCAACACCGTCGATACGCAAGGACGCCTCGTCACCTGCGAACACCTGACGCGGCGGGTGACCCGGACCGAGCATGACGGCTCTGTCACTGTCATTGCCGACCGGTTCGGCGGCAAAAGGTTCAATTCGCCGAATGACGTCGTCGTCGCATCGGACGGCGGCATCTGGTTCACCGATCCGTCCTACGGCATCATGCACGACTACGAAGGCGACTATGGCGAGGCGGAGATCGACGGCTGCCATGTCTATCGCGTCGATCCACTCTCCGGCGTCGTCTCGAAGGTCGCCGACGATTTCGACAAGCCGAACGGCCTTGCCTTTTCGCCCGACGAATCCGCGCTCTATATCGCCGATACCGGCGGCACCCACCGGGACGAAGGCCCGCGCCACATCCGCCGTCTCGTCCTCGGAACGGACGGCAGGCTTTCCGGCAGCACGATCTTTGCCGAATGCACCAGCGGTTTCTTCGACGGTTTCCGCGTCGATCGCGCCGGCCGTCTCTGGACGAGCGCTGCCGACGGCGTGCATTGTTACGATCCCGACGGAACCCTGATCGGCAAGATCCAGATACCGGAACTGGTCTCCAACCTCACCTTCGGCGGCCCAAGGCGCAACCGCCTGTTCATCACCGCGACGACATCGCTCTATGCGGTCTATGTCACCGCAAATGGCCTGCGGCTGGGGTGATACCGGGCGTCAGCGGGTGTCCAGCCATTCGGCAAGCTCGGCCTCGGCGCGCTCCAGCGCGCTGTAGTTCAGGAGCTTGCGCAAGAGTGCCACGGTCACGGCCCGGGCCCGCAGATTGAAGCGGCCTTCGTCATGATCCTCCGAGGCGCTCTGGTAGACATCGAGCTTCTCGTAGAGTTGCTGAAGCCGGTTCTGGACGCTGCGCAAAGACAGGTTGCGGCGCCGCGCGATCGCCCGGTCGGTCAGACCGAGCGCAATATCGACGAGGATTTCATATTCGGTATCGCTGAACCCCTTGGTCTGGCCCAGGCTCTTCTGCTGCATGCCGCGCACTTCGCGATCGATCACGCATTGCGATTCGATGAAGATGCTGCGCAAAGCGAGCTTCAGGCGCTCGTCGGAGGCGGATTTCAGCACATAGCCATAGGCCGCTCCATCCGGCACGATGCGGGAAACGCCGCGCACATAGGCCTCGTCGGAATAGTTGGACCAGAACAGGATGCGCGTATCCGGGCGCTCCTTCCAGATCGTCCGCGCCGCCTCGATGCCGTTGCGATTGCTCATCTGCAGGTCCATGACGACATGGGCCGACTTGTGGTCGCGCGCCAGTTTCTCGCCGGCCGTGCCGCTTTCTGCCTCGATCACCGTGTCGCATTCCGGCAGCGCGGCGCAGACCGCCTCGTGCAGGTAGGACCGGTGCAGCGGGTCGTCTTCGACAATCAGGACTTTCATGCGTCATTCCTTGCGTTCTGGGCCCGCGGCACCTGCGCGGCGATCGGCAGATGGACGCCGATCACCGTGCCGCAATTGTCCCGACCCGCGCTGATCGCAAACTTTGCCGAGATCAGTCGCGCCCTGGTCTTCATATTGTCAATGCCGCCGCCATTGCGACGTCGTGGCTTGGGAATGCCGACACCGTCGTCACTGACCTCGATCGAGATGCCGTCGGCAAGCGCCCGCAGCCGCACCGTGATGCGGCGCGCCTGCGCATGGCGCACGGCATTGTTGATCGCCTCCTGGGCAATGCGGAACAGCGCCACGCAGACCGTCTGGTCGAGGCTGTCGATCACGCCGTCGGTCTCATCCAGAAGCGCAAGCTCGATCGCCATCCCGCTGTCGCGCACCGAACGGTCAAGGTGGTTTTCGACGGCCTGGGCGAAGCCGAAAAGCTGCAGCACGGAGGGCTTGGCTTCCTCGATGATCTGGCGAAGGTCCTGCATGCAGTGCTGCAGTCCGCGCGCCAGCGGCTCCAGCGTCTCTCCGGAAATATCCGGCTCGTGCGTCAGCCGTTCCAGCCGGCGCGACAGGCGCGTCAGATCGGCCAGCGTCTGGTCGTGCAGGTCCATGCCGATGCGCTGGCGTTCCCGCTCCAGGGCCTCGGTGAGGTTGAGCGCCCCGAGCCGCAAACCCTCTTCGCGGGCGCGCGCTTCGGCTTCGACAATGGCCGAGCGTTGTGCCTGTTCAGCCGCCCGCAACGCAAAGAAATACGGCGACAGGAGATCGGCGATCGAGCGCGCATTGGCGACGTCGTCCGCCGTATAAAGACCCACCGCATGGGACGAGCATGAGAGCGCACCGATGACGTCGCCCTCGACCTTGAGCGGCACGTGGATACGACTGCGCAGGTCCTGCTCGAAGATCGGCCGCACGAACGAGCCCTCGAAATTGAACCGCGGGTCGCGGGAGGCGTCGTCGCTCAGGATAAACGAAACCTCGCCCCACAGAAGCGTCCGGATCGGGCTGCCCGAGACCAGCGCCGGGGGATGGTTGCCCCAGGCCGTCTCGAGGCCTGTCTCATAGGCGGTGTGATACTTGCCGCCATGCATGATGATGCAGACGTCCAGGTGATCATGCGGAATGATATGGGAAATCTCGACCGCCACCGCACGGATGGCGGAGCGGAACTCGAGCTGTCCTGCCAGCAGCCTCGAAATGCCGAGGTAATGATCGAGCAGCGCCGAGGGCGCCATCTTGAGCATGATTGTCTTCTCCCCCGATCGCTTCCGCCGCCTCCACGGCCGAAACACCGGTTTTTCCGTCGCGCAGTAAGCGCCCGCGGGCCGCTGCGCGTCCTGCATGATCCCGCACCATTTACAGCAATAACCGCAAAGTCGCTGCCGCAATGTTCCTATACAAGCCTGCACTTCTATACCATCCTGACATTGTCGAGAGGAGGAAGCTCGGCATTTCACAAAAAAGCTCATCCACCGCTTCGGGCAGGATGAACAGATCCCGCTTCGTGAGAGCCGGATCAACAGGGAGAGAGAGATGAAGTTCAGAAAGATGCTTCTGGCATCGGCAGCACTTGCCTGCGTTGCCATGCCGATCCAGGCCATGGCGGACACAGCCGCCAAGAAGATTGCACTGTCCAACAATTATGCCGGCAATTCCTGGCGGCAGGCGATGCTGACGAGCTGGGAAAAGGTAACCGGTGAAGCGGTCAAGGCCGGCGTCGTCGCCGCTGCCGATCCCTTCACCACAGCGGAAAACCAGGCGACCGAACAGGCCGCCCAGATCCAGAACATGATCCTGCAGGGCTATGATGCGATCGTCATCAATGCCGCCTCGCCGACCGCCCTCAACGGCGCCGTCAAGGAAGCCTGCGATGCAGGCATCACCGTCGTCTCGTTCGACGGCATTGTCACCGAACCCTGTGCCTGGCGCATTGCCGTCGACTTCAAGGAAATGGGTCGCAGCCAGGTCGAATATCTGTCGAAGAAAATTCCAGCCGGCGGCAACCTGCTGGAAATTCGCGGCCTTGCCGGCGTGTTCGTCGATGACGAAATCTCGGCTGGCATCCATGCCGGTGTCGCCCAGTTCCCGCAGTTCAAGATCGTCGGCTCCGTGCATGGCGACTGGGCGCAGGACGTGGCGCAGAAAGCCGTTGCCGGCATCCTGCCGAGCCTGCCGGAGGTTATCGGCGTGGTCACCCAGGGCGGTGACGGATACGGCGCGGCACAGGCTTTCGACGCTGCCAAGCGTCCAATGCCGACGATCGTCATGGGCAATCGCCAGGACGAGCTGAAATGGTGGAAGGAACAGAAGGAAGCCAATGGCTATGAGACCATGTCGGTCTCGATCGCGCCCGGCGTCTCGACGCTCGCCTTCTGGGTCGCCCAGCAGATCCTCGACGGCAAGGAAGTCAAGAAGGACCTCGTCGTTCCCTTCCTTTCCATCAGCCAGGACACGCTCGATGCCAGCTTCGCCAGCACCCAGGAGGGTGGCGTCGCCAATGTCGAGTATTCGCAGGCCGACGCCGAAAAGGTGATCGCCGAAGCCAAGTAACATCTATCCTCTCAGCTGGCGGTTCTGCCGGTCTTTCGACCGCGCAGAACCGTCCCTTGTCCCGGGAAACAAAAGCATGACAGACGAACCGCAACGGCACGCGGTGATCGAGGTTTCGGACGCCAGGGTAAGCTTTGGCGCCGTCAAGGCCCTCGACGGCGTGACCATGACGATCATGCCCGGCGAATGCGTCGGACTGGTCGGTCACAATGGCGCCGGCAAATCAACGATCGTCAACGTCATCAATGGCGGCCTGACACCGCATTCCGGAACGATACGCTGCAGCGGCACCGTTGCGCCGCGCTACGGCATCGGCACCGCGCGTGCAAACGGCGTGCGTTGCGTCTTCCAGGAACTGTCGCTCTGCCCCAATCTGACTGTTATCGAAAACACCCGCGTCATGCACCGGACGCTGACCGGCTGGGGCTGGCGCCGCCGTGCGGCCGCCATCATCAAGGCGAAACTCGACGCAATCTTTCCGGGCCACGGCATCGACGTCGCTTCGCCTGTCAGCGATCTGTCCATCGCCGAGCGGCAGATGGTCGAGATCGCCACGGCTTTCTCGCAGGTGGCCCAGCCGGTTCGTCTCGTCATCCTTGATGAGCCGACGTCATCGCTCGATGCAAGCCTTGCCACGCAACTGCTCGCCTATGTCCGGACCTTCGTCGCCTCCGGCGGCTCCGTCATTTTCATCTCGCATATTCTCGGCGAAATCCTTTCGACCTCCGACCGCATCGTCGTCATGAAGGACGGGCGCGTGGTGGCGGAACGTGCGGCCGCAGAATTCGACGAGCACAGTCTGGTTGCCGCCATGGGCAGCGTCGTCAAGGGCCGCGACATCGCAAAGACCATCAAGCCGACGGACGGTCTGCAACCCCTCCTGACGGCTCCGCCGCGCCGCGGCAAAGGTCTACCCTTCCAGGCCTTTTCCGGCGAGATCATCGGCCTTGCCGGGCTTGGCGGGCATGGCCAGACGGACGCGCTGGTCGATCTCTATCTGTCGCGCACCGGCAGCTGGCTGAACGGGCGCGCGCCACAGGTCACCTTCGTGGCCGGCGACCGCGCGCTGAACGGCGTTTTCCCGCTCTGGAGCATCCTGAAGAACCTGTCGATCGCGCACCTGTCCGGCCTGTCGCGCCGCGGCGGCATGCTGGACGATCCGGGCGAGGCGGCGCTGGGGCAGGCCTGGAAGGAGCGCATCGAAATCCGCACGCCGGATGTCGACAATCCGATCCTGTCGCTGTCCGGCGGAAACCAGCAGAAAGTCCTGTTCGCCCGGGCGCTCGCCACACCGGCACCCGCCGTCCTGATGGACGATCCGATGCGCGGCGTCGATATCGGCACGAAACAGGAAGTCTACGCGATCCTGCGGGCCGAAGCCGAGAAGGGCCGGACCTTCATCTGGTACTCGACCGAGATGGACGAGGTCTGCCTCTGCGATCGGGTCTATGTCTTCAACAATGGCGCGATCGTCGCCGAACTCAAGGGCGACGACGTGACGGAAAAGAACATCCTGGCCGCATCCTTCATGGGCGCTGCCGCATGAGAAAGATCCTGTCCTCCGATACCATCCGGCTGCTGATCCCGGCTTTATCGCTGACCATCCTCCTGATTTCGGTCTTCTACCTGCAGCCACGCGCAATGAGCTATACCGGGCTGAACCTCCTGTTCAATCTTTCAGTGCCGATCGCGCTTGCGACCATCGCACAGATGCTGATCATGACCGTCAACGACCTCGATCTGTCGATGGGCACCTTTGTCAGCTTCATCGCCTGCGTTGCGGCGACCTTCCTGCAGGCGACGCCGGTGCTCGGCATCCTCATCCTTGCGGCTGCAGTCGCCACCTATGCCGCAATGGGCGTCCTCATCCATGTGCGAAACCTGCCCTCGATCGTCGTCACGCTCGGCATGAGCTTCGTCTGGGGCGGGCTTGCTGTGCTTATCCTGCCGGCACCCGGCGGCCAGGCGCCGGAATGGATCCGGGCCGTGATGATCTCGAAACCGCCCTTTGTGCCGATGGCGATCATTGCCAGCATCACCATCGCGGTCGTTTCGCATTTCCTGATCATGCGATCCTCCTTCGGCGTCATCCTGCGCGGCGTCGGCGGCAATGCGCGGTCGGTCGAACGCGCCGGCTGGTCGATCATCCGCGCGCGCGCCGCAACCTATGCACTCGCCGCCGTGTTCGCCATCCTGGCCGGCATCTCGCTGGTCGGGCTGACCACCGCGGCCGATGCCAACATCGCGCTGCGCTACACGCTGCTGTCAATCGCAGGTGTCATTCTCGGCGGCGGCGAATTCACCGGCGGCCGGGTATCGCCAATCGGCGCGGTCATCGGCGCCCTGACGCTGACACTGGCCGGCTCGTTCCTGTCATTCCTGCGGATTTCGCCTGACTGGCAGATCGGTGCGCAAGGCGCCATCCTGATCGTCGTGCTCGGCCTGCGGCTGCTGCTCAATCGCCTCGAACGTCGGGAGAAACGCGCATGACCCGCCTTGCCGCTCTCGCCCGCCGCCCCTGGATCTGGTCCTTCGTTGCCGCACTGACCGTCTGGGCTGCGACCATCCTGTTTACCGGCGGATCCAGCACGGTCGGCCTCAGCCAGGCAGCGCTTACCTTTGCCGCCTTCTCGATCCTGGTCGGCATCGGCCAGATGTTCGTCATCACGCTCGGTCCCGGCAATATCGATCTCTGCGTGCCTGCCACCATGACGCTGGCCGGCACGGTGGCGCTCAAATTCATGGACGTTGACAACACGTTGATCCTGCCCGGTCTCATCGTCGCGATCGCCATCGGCGTCGCTGTCGGCATCGGCAACTATGCCCTGATCAAGCTCCTGCAGATCCCCCCGATCATCGCCACCCTGTCGATGAGCTTCATCGTGCAATCGACGGCGATCTGGACCAATCGCGGACTTCGGATCAAGCCGCCGGAGGCGCTGGCCAAATTCACCACGGAAACGAGCTTCGGCATCCCCAACGTCGCCTTCGTCGCTCTGGTCCTGTCCGTGCTTGCTTATGTCCTTCTGCAGAGAACAGTCTATGGCCGCTGGATCGCCGCCATCGGCCAGAGCATCCGCGCCGCGCGCATGGCGGGCATCCCGGTCGATGGCACGCGCTTCGTCACCTATATTCTCTGCGCCGTGCTGGCCGCGATCTGCGGCTACCTTCTGGCAAGTTTCTCCGGCGGTGCAGCACTCAATATGGGTTCCGAATACCTCCTGATGTCGATTGCCGTCGTCGTCATCGGCGGCACCGCGGTTGCCGGCGGCGACAGCAACGTGCCCGGCATCTGGGGCGCCTCGCTGTTCATGTTCCTGGTGGTATCGATGCTCAACACCTATGGCGCCGGCGCCGGTATCCGGCTCATTATGACCGGCCTCATCATTATTGCCGTCATTGTCCTTGCCGGCGGCCGCAACCCAAACCAACGATAGTCACGGAACCATCCCATGCCAGCGTCCTCGCCATTCGAAGTCCACGACAACAGGTTCAAGGCGCTGTTCAACAGCAGCGCCCGGCTCGAGGAGCTCCATTCCGGCTGCCGGTGGGCCGAAGGACCTGTCTGGTTCGATGATGCCCAGCATCTGCTGTGGAGCGATATTCCCAACCAGCGCATGCTGCGCTGGACACCGGACGGCCAGGTATCGGTGTTCCGCAGCCCCTCGAATTTCGCCAACGGCCACACCCGCGACCGCGAGGGCCGGCTTGTCTCCTGCGAACACGGGACGCGCCGCGTCACCCGCACCGAGCCCAATGGATCGATCACGGTTCTCGCCGACAGCCATCAGGGCAAGCGGCTGAATTCACCGAACGACGTCATCGTGCATTCCGACGGCTCGATCTGGTTTACCGACCCGACCTATGGCATCCTGTCCGACTATGAGGGCTACAAGGCCGATCCGGAGCAACCGAGCCGGAACGTCTACCGGCTCGACCCCGCAACCGGCGTCCTCAACGCCGTCGTCAGCGACTTTCTGCAACCGAACGGGCTTGCCTTCTCGCCTGATGAAAAACGCCTCTACATTGCCGATAGCGGCGCAAGCCACGAGGACGGCGCGCCGCGCCATATCCGCATGTTCGATGTCACCGATAGCGGCACGCTCGCCAATGGCCGGGTGTTCTGCCATATCGACACGGGAATTCCGGATGGCATGCGGGTTGATATCGCCGGCAATGTCTGGTCGAGCGCCGCAGACGGGGTGCATTGTTTTGCGCCGGATGGCGCCTTGCTGGGCAAGATCCTGGTGCCGCAGACAGTCGCCAACCTCACCTTCGGCGGTCCCCGCCGCAATCGGCTGTTCATCACGGCAACACAATCTCTCTATTCGGTCTATGTCACCGCAACCGGCGCACAGCGGCCCTGATGCGACTCAAGCCGCGCGGCTTTCCCGCCGCTTGATCTGCTGCTCGCGAAAGAAGATGAACAGGCCGGCTGCGACGATCATGCCTGCCCCTGTCAGGGTCGTCAGCTTCGGCGTATCGCCGAAGAATGCCCAGCCGAAAATGATCGCCCAGAGCAGCAGCGTATATTGCAGCGGCACCACCGTTGCAGCGTCCGCAAGTTTTAACGCGCGCGTGACGAAGATGTGGGCGAGCATGGCGACGACGCCAAGCAGGCAGAGCATCATCAGCGGCTGACCGGATACAGGGGTCCAGCTGGCGGGCTGGATCGCCAGGCCGAAACCCGAAAAAATCAGCGCACCCGTAACCTGCCAGAAGATCAGCGTCGTGTCCGACGTCTCCCGCAATGTTCGCCCCAGCAGGATGGCAATGGCAAAGGCGGCACTACCAGCGATGGCGATCAGGGCCTGCAGCGACAGACTTTCACTGGAGGGCTCAAGCGCAACAACGACACCGGCAAATCCGAACAGGATGGCCGACCAGCGGCGCCATCCGACCTTTTCGCCCAAAAGGAAGGGGGAGGCTGCGGCAACATAGATCGGGGCGGCAAGCCAGTAGGTCATTGTGTCGGCAAGCGACATGTAGCTGACCGCGAAATAGAAGGCGGAGGCTTCGGCCGCAAAGAGCAAAGCCCGAAGTCCGTGCAGCCAGGGCCGATCGACCATGATCAGGCTGCGCCAGCCTCGCCGAATGAGAAACGGCGACAACACGACCAGCGCCGCCAGACTTCGGATCAGCATCAGTTGCGTGACAGAATAGGACGCGACAAGCCATTTGCCCATGACGTCGTTGAGCGAAAACATCAGCATGCTGAGCAGCATGATGAACACGCCGTTGCGCGTGGCATTGCCGGAAACGGGGTGGGCAGCGCTCGTGGTGCTCATATCGGGGCTCTTTGTCGGTTTCCTCCCGCACGTTGCATATTTCGCAACCGGCATCCATCCCGCAAAACGGATGGAATCATCACGATTGCGAATAGGTGCCTCGATTCACTTTTGCATTGCAGCATCCGACGTTATATCTGACCTACAACGTTCAGGTTTTCGGTCGGGCAGGCATGGTGATGAGCAAGACGGATTTTATCGGCAAGAAATCGGCCGCGGCCGGTGGCTGGGGCGCATTGAAAAGCTGCGGAAAGCGGCTGCTGGAAAGTGGATCGCCGATTGCCGGCGCCCGCGCACTCATGAAAGCCAACCAGCCGGACGGTTTTGATTGCCCTGGCTGTGCCTGGGGCGATCCGGAACACGGCTCATCCTTCGAATTCTGCGAAAACGGCGTCAAGGCCGTAGCCTGGGAAGCGACCGACAAACGCACCACACCCGACTTCTTCACGCTGCACACCGTCTCGCAATTGCGCGAATGGAGCGACTATGATTTGGAGCATCAGGGCCGGCTGACGCAACCGCTGCGCTACGAACGCGCCACCGACAGCTATGTCGCCGTCGACTGGGAAACCGCCTTTTCCGAAATCGGCGCTATCCTGAAAGGCCTGGACAGCCCTGACAGGGCCGAATTCTACACATCCGGCCGCGCCTCGAATGAAGCGGCTTTCCTCTACCAGTTGTTCGTGCGGCTCTACGGCACCAACAATTTTCCCGACTGCTCGAACATGTGCCATGAAGCGAGCGGCATCGCGCTGAAACAGGCAATCGGTGTCGGCAAGGGAACCGTGCTGCTGGAGGATTTCGAGAAAGCCGATGCGATTTTCGTCATTGGCCAGAATCCCGGCACCAATCATCCTCGCATGCTCGGAGACCTGCGCCGGGCGGCGCAGCGCGGTGCGAAGATCGCGGTTTTCAATCCGGTGCGCGAACGCGGCCTGGAACGCTTCGCCGACCCGCAGGCCAAGATCGAGATGATCACCGGCAGCTCGACGCCGATCGCCAGCGATTATTTCCAGCCGCGTCTCGGCGGCGACATGGCGGCGGTGCGCGGCATGGCAAAGGCCGTGTTTGCGGCCGATGATGCAGCGCTTGCCACTGGGCAACCTTCCGTTCTCGACCGCGCATTCCTTTCAGAACACACCGTTGATTTCGAAGCCTATCGCGCCGCCGTCGATCAAACGACATGGGAGGCGATCGAGGACCAGTCCGGCCTGACACGCGCCGAGATCGAAAAGGCTGCCTCCATCTATCTTGCTGCCGAACGCGTCATCTGCACCTGGGCAATGGGCGTAACACAGCACCGCCATTCGGTGATCACCATCCGCGAGATCACCAGCTTCATGCTGCTGCGCGGCAATATCGGCAAGCCGGGTGCCGGCCTTTGCCCCGTGCGCGGCCACTCCAACGTCCAGGGCGATCGCACCGTCGGCATCAACGAGAAACCCCCTGCGGCCTTCCTTGATGCGCTCGAGAGGGAATTCGGCTTTGCTGCCCCGCGACAGGCAGGCCACAACGTTCTTGGGGCCATCGGCGCCATGCTCGATGGCTCTGCGCAGGCCTTTATCGCGCTTGGCGGCAATTTTGCCCGCGCGACGCCGGACAGCCCATTGATTGCCAAGGCCCTGCAGTCGCAGCGGCTCACGGTCAATATCGCCACCAAGCTCAATCATTCCCACCTTTTGCCGGGGGAAACCAGTTTCATCCTGCCATGCCTTGGCCGGACCGAGATCGATCGTAATTCGAAGGGCGTGACGCAGATCGTAACGGTCGAGGATTCCATGAGCATGGTCCACGGTTCGGGCGGCATCAACGCGCCCGCCTCCCCGCAATTGCGCTCAGAAGTCGCGATCATCGCCGGCATGGCGGCGGCGACCGTTGGGTCGGGCATCGTTGACTGGGCAGCGCTCGCAGATGATTACGACCTGATCCGCGATCATATCGCCAATGTCATTCCAGGGTTCCAGGATTACAACATCCGCGTCCGCAAGCCGCGCGGTTTCCACCTGCGCAACGACGCGGCCCATCGCGAATGGGCGACGGAGACGAAGCGGGCCGGCTTCTGGGCAGGTGCTTTGCCTGAGGCAACGGAACATCAGGACGCACGCGACCGCGAGGGGGTCTTCGTGCTGCAGACTTTCCGCTCCCACGACCAGTACAACACGACGATCTACGGCATGGATGATCGCTATCGCGGCGTCTACGGGGAGCGCAAGGTCATCTTCATGCATGCGGATGACATGGCGGCGCTGGGGGCTGCTGCCGGCGACCGCGCCGATATCATTGGCGAACATGGTGACGGTGTCGTTCGCATGGCGCAAGACTTCCGCTTCGTTCCCTATGATATCCCGCGCGGTTGCGTGGCCGGTTATTATCCGGAACTGAACGTCCTTGTCCCTCTCTCCAGTGCCGGCGCCGACAGCGATACGCCGACCTCGAAATCCGTGCCCGTCTCCTTCCGCCTGAGAACACCGGTCGAAATGGCCCCATGAAAGACGAAACGGCCGCTGGCGATTTTATTGACCGGGTCGAGGCGATCCGGCAGCAGGAAACTTACCTCTCGCCTCTTGCGGCAGGGATCGTTGTGGCCCTGTCCATGGATATCGCAAGCGACAGCCGCAGCCTTGCGAAAGCCCTCGGCATTGCCCATGCCCTTGTCTTGCGGGAAATCAGCCTGATGACTGGACCGGCTACACTGGTAAACATCCGCGCACGCGATGCCCGGACCCAGCGAACACATTTAATATTGAGCGAAAAAGGCACGTCTATTCTGGCTGCAATTACGCTCAAGACTTGACCTTACTTCAAGACTTGGTCCATAAAAGATGACTTCGTAGCACAGGGCTTAGACAAATACCTGCGGAGCGAACCTGGTGCCGGGCCCCTCTGGCGAGAGTTTTAAACGGCGCTCTCGTGATGTCGGTATCGCCAGCAATCAGCCGGCGGAATGTAAAGATGAAAATCCACCCAATGCGTTCTCTGCGTGCCCGTGACGGCATGCGGGTGTCCTTCCCTAGTGCTGCCTTCGATCAGTCCGCTTTCGTTGCGGAGGTCCGGCCATGACCCCTGTTTCCTCTACAAGCAGCACAAGCACTCTTGGCTATCTCAAATGGGCCTTTATCGCGACCGCTGTCGGCCTCGTGCTCGGCGCCTGGCTCGGCTGGCAAACCACCGGCACGATCAGCGGCATGGCCACCATATTCTTCATCTGCGCCGTGCTCGCCGTACTCGAAATCTCGCTTTCCTTCGACAATGCGATCGTCAATGCCAACAAGCTGAAGGACATGACGCCGGTCTGGCAGAAACGCTTCCTGACCTGGGGCATTCTCATCGCCGTCTTCGGCATGCGCATCATCTTTCCGCTGCTGATCGTCGTCATCGCGGCAAACATCGGCCCGATCGACGCCATGGTTCTCGCGGCATCGAAGCCGGAGGAATATGCCCGGATCATGAACAACGCGCATCTGCCGATCGCAGCCTTCGGCGGCACATTCCTGATGATGGTCGGCCTGAAATTCTTCTTCGACCATGAAAAGGACGTGCACTGGATCGCCTGGCTTGAACGCAACATGTCGCGTTTTGCCACCATCAAGGGCGTCGAGATCGCTTTTGTTCTGACGATCATACTCGTGTTCTCGTCCCTGCTCGAGGGTGAAGAGGCAACGACCTTCGTCTACTGCGCGATCTACGGTCTCCTGACCTTCCTCGCGGTCGAGGTGGTCGGCGGCCTGCTGGACGCCTCGCAACAGACGATGAGCGCTGCAGCCAAGGGTGGCCTCGGTGCCTTCATCTATCTCGAAGTGCTGGATGCCAGCTTCTCCTTCGACGGCGTGATCGGCGCCTTTGCCCTGACGCAGAACCTCTTCGTCATCGCCATCGGGCTTGGGATCGGTGCCATGTATGTGCGCTCGATGACCATCATGCTGGTGGAAAAGGGTACACTCGCCGAATACCGCTATCTCGAGCATGGCGCATTCTACGCCATCCTGATCCTGTCGGTGATCATGTATTGCCAGACCCTCGTGCATATCCCGGAAGTCATAACCGGCCTTGGCGGCGCGGCCCTGATCGGCGTGTCTCTGTGGTCCTCCATTCTCTACAACCGGCGGGAACTTCTCGAAGCGCACGGCTGAAACCGGCCTACGCGACACAGCATGAAAAAGCCCGCCAGTCGTGAGACAGGCGGGCTTTTTTAACACGTTGCAACATCCGGACCGGCCACGCGGCGAAGACCGCGCGTAGCCCGGTCAAGCCGGCTGATCAGCCACGCTTGACGGCGTTGAAATGCGCCGGGTTGATGCCGAGGGTATGGAGGTCACGGTCGCGCGGGCGACGATTGCCTTCAACGGCCGCTGCGGCAGCGCTGGCTGCGCCGAAGATGGCGAAGGCGTTGCTGAAAAAGCCACGGGCAGGTTTGTAGGCGGACATCTTGAACTCACTTTCCTTGTTTCTCTCTATGACAGGAAAGATGCGCCTTCGGACCGGCATTTACAACGCACAGAAAATCATCACAGCCATGCAAATAGACAGGGCCCGGTTAACCGAAGGTCAACCGGGCCCTGTTCCTGACGGTCTTGGGAGGAACGTCGAAGGATGTTTCAGTCTTCGTCGGTTGCCATTTTCGTCAGCACGTCGCCACGACCGCGTGCCCTCAAAACCAGCGGCACGATGAGTGCCAGCGCGGCAAGCAACAGAAGTCCGGCAGCGATAGGCGAGGTGACAAGCACCGAGAAGTCGCCCTGGCTGATGGCCAGTGCACGACGCAACTGCTGTTCGGCCATCGGTCCCAGAATGAGACCGACCACGACCGGCGCGATCGGATAGCCGAAAACGCGCATGAAATAGCCCAGCAGGCCGAACGTCAGCAGCATGCCCAACTCGAACACGGACGGATTGGCGCCGATCGTGCCCAGCGTTGCAAAGACCAGGATGCCTGCATAAAGCCAGGGCTTCGGGATCGTCAGCAGACGCACCCACAGACCAATCAGCGGCAGGTTGAGCACCAGCAGCATGAAGTTTGCGATCAGCAGCGACGCAATCAGGCCCCAGACGAGTTCCGGATTGGTGGCAAACAGCAAGGGGCCGGGCTGCAGGCCGAACTGCTGGAAGCCGGCAAGCATGATCGCCGCCGTCGCCGTGGTCGGCAGACCGAGCGTCAACAGCGGGACCAGCGTTCCGGCCGCAGAGGCGTTGTTGGCCGCTTCCGGGCCAGCCACACCTTCGATAGCACCATGTCCGAACTCTTCGGGATGTTTGGAAAACTGCTTTTCTGTCGAATAGGAGAGAAAGCTCGACACGTCCGCACCGCCAGCCGGCATGGCGCCGATCGGAAAACCGATCGCGGTTCCACGCAGCCAGGGCTTCCAGGAACGCTTCCAGTCCTCCTTGCTCATCCACAGCGAGCCCTTGACGGCCTCGACCTTGTCCGGCGCACGTTTGCCCTGGGCGGCGACAAAAAGCGTTTCGCCGATCGCGAACATGGCAACCGCCAATGTCGTAACCTCGATGCCATCGAGCAGGTCCGGCACATCGAAAGCAAGCCGTGTCTGCCCCGTGAGCTGGTCGATGCCGATGATGGCGAGCGCAAGGCCGATGAACAGCGACGTCAGGCCGCGCAGGGTCGAATCGCCGAAGGCAGCCGATACGGTGACGAAGGCCAGCACCATCAGCGCGAAATATTCACGCGGACCGAAGGCCAAAGCGAACTTGACGATGTAGGGCGCTATAAAGGCGAGCGCAATCGTTGCAAACAGGCCGGCGACGAACGAGCCGATGGCAGCCGTTGCCAACGCCGGACCGCCGCGACCGGCACGGGCCATCTTGTTGCCCTCCAGCGCCGTCACGATGGAGGCGCTTTCACCGGGGGTGTTGAGCAGGATGGACGTGGTCGAACCGCCATACATGCCACCGTAATAGATGCCGGCGAACATGATCAGCGACCCGCCCGGATCAAGCTGGTAGGTGACGGGCAGCAGCAATGCCACGGTCAGGGCCGGGCCGATACCTGGCAATACGCCGACCAATGTCCCCAGCGTGACGCCAATCAAGGCATAGAACAGATACATCGGCTGGGACGCGACGGCAAAGCCCTGGAGAAGATATTCGAAGGTGTTCATCTTGGGCCTACTCTAAAAAAACAGCTGTTCTAGGGGGCCAGCTGGCAGCGAAAGCTTCAAGAGTTGCGAGAAGACAGCCCAGACGACGAAAGAAATGACGATGCCGAGAGGGATGGAGATCCAGAACTTGCGCTTGCCGAAGCCCGCGGCCGTGAGCGCAAACAGCATGCCGGTGGCAATCGAAAACCCTGCCGTGGTCAACAGCAGCATCTGGGCGGCAAGCCCCCCGACGATCCAGGCCACAGGTGCGATTTCCTGGTGCTCGCGTTTCGGAAAATCACCGCGAAAACCCGCAAAGACAGTCCAGATGGCCAGCACCACGAGCGCTCCGGCAATCGCCATTGGCACGGAGGCCGGGCCGACCGGAGAATAGCCCATCATTTCGCGCAGACGCGAGGCATCCAGAAAGATGACAAGAGCGATGACGACAAGGACGGCGGCGATGGCCAGCGCCGCCCAATCAGGGCGGCGCTCCTCTGCCTGTTTCACAGGTGCTTCGTTCATTGAACCAGCCCGATGTCCTTGAGAATGGCTTCGGTGGACGAGATATCCTTGGCCAGCTGCGCATCGAACTCGGCACCGGACAGGTAGGTATCCTGCCAGTTCTTCGTCTTCAGCATGTCCTGCCAGGTCTTCGATGTCGCCAGCTTCTGGATGTCTGCAGTCACGGCAGCCTTCTGCTCATCGGAAAGGCCGGGTGCTGCGGCGACCATGCGCCAGTTCTGGACCACAACGTCGAGACCGGCTTCTGTCAGCGTCGGGGCATCAGCGCCAGGAACGCGCGCATCGCCGGACGTTGCCAGCAGGCGCAAGGTGCCGGCCTTGATCTGCGCTTCGAATTCGCCATATCCGGAGACGCCGACAGTCACCTGCGAGCCGAGAATGGCTGCCAGTGCTTCGCCGCCGCCGGAAAAGGCGATGTAGTTGATCTTCGTCGGATCAACATCGGCTGCCTTGGCAAACAGGCCGGCCAGGATGTGGTCCACACCACCGGCCGAACCGCCGCCCCAGGACACGGAACCCGGATCTGCCTTGAGCGCAGTCACAAGATCGGCAACGGACATCAGCGGCGAAGCGGCGGGAACCACAAGCGCAACGCTTTCGCCGGTCAGGCGCGCGATCGGCGTGACGTCCTGCAGCGAAACCGGTGACTTGTTGGTGAGAATTGCGCCAACCATGACGTAGCCGCCGACGATCAGCGCGTCAGCCTTGCCCTTCTGCTGGCTGGCGAATTGCGCAAGGCCGATCGTACCGCCAGCGCCGGGAACGTTGACGACCTGAACGCGCTCGGAAATGCCTTCATCTTGCAGGGCAGTCTGCAGCGAACGGGCGGTTTGGTCCCAGCCGCCGCCGGGGCCTGCCGGTGCCAGGATGGTGTAGTCGGTGGCAAAGGCAGGAAGCGCCATGGCGCCGGCCAGGATGGATGCCAGAAAAAACTGCTTCACGATAAATCCTCCGTCATGCGCTCTCTTGCGAGCGCGTTGTTCATCTTCACGGACGGGAGATTGAAACCGAAAGCGTCACGGATGTTCCTTGCGGACCGCCAGTGCGTCGAACGGGTGAGCTCCTCCCAGGCCGTTTCAAGCATCCGCCTCCACGGATGCCGAAGAACCACAAGCCACCACACCAAGCTGACATTTAGCTGACATGTGCGTTGCTCGCGGACATTAACTGTCCATTAATTTCCATATTTGTCTACTGCAAACGCAGTACGTCGTTCCAGCGCGCAATGAGACGGGCACGCTTGACCTGATCGAGATAGACCATGAGGCCCGGACTGACCGGCACCGGCCGGAGCTGTGCACCCAGCATCGCCTGCATCATGTTGGCGGTATTTTCACCGGCGACTTCGGGGCTGACGGCTGCGATCTGCAACTCGCGGGCCATGATCGACTGCCCCTGCTTCGACATGAAGAATTCCAGATAGCGCCGCCCGAGCTCCGGTGAGGCGGCTGCCTGCGGCACCAGGCCGATGCGCGACATCACCACGGTATAGTCCTTCGGCAGGACGATACCGACATCCGGGTGGCGCGACGCCCAGTCGGCAGCGTAGGAGCCGAGGATATTGTAGCCGAGCACGAAACGCCCGTCGGCAACCCGCTCGAGGATGGCCGAACTGGTTGAATAGAGCTTGACGCCGGCGGCCCCCATGGCCCCGATCACCGACCATATATCGCCAAACTGCTCCTGGTCGCGGGCCATGAACAGGAAGCCGACGCCGGAACGCTCGATATCATAGGTTCCGATCTTGCCGAAAACAGCACTTCCCTGCCCCTTGAGATAGGCAATGAACTCGGCCCGGGTCGAGGGCGGCGGCTCCTTGGCGAAGCTTGGTTTGTGGTAGACGAACACGGCAGGCTCGAAGGTCAGCGCATAGGCCGTGTTGCGCCAGTTGGCCCAGGCCGGCCAGCGCGCACTCATCGGCATGTCGCTGCGCTGCGCATAGCCGTCATTGCTGAGCTTCACCTGCAGGTCCATCGCCGAGGAAAAGGCAAAATCCGCCGTCCTCTGTCCGGCATCCGTCTCCTTGACGATCCGGTCGTAGATCTCGCCGGTCAGCATATCCTCGTAGCGGACGGCGACGTCGGGGTTGGCGGCCTGGAAACCGGCAATCATGGGCTTGGCAAGCGGCTCGTCGAGCGAGGAATAGACCAGCAGTTCGGATGCATCTGCCGCGCCGGACAGAGCCGGGAATACCAATGGCTGCGCCCGGACCGGCAGGGCGATGAGACAGAGAAGGAGGAGAACAAGGCGCATGCCCCATCTTGCCGCAGCAAAGGCACAATCACAAGAAGGGCAAAACCGACAGACCCGCGCAGGTTTCGCGCCATAATTTATATCCATCGCGCAATGAGAGCCTGGTGCGTCTGTTTCCAAAGAGCAAGTCCGGATGAACCGGAAGCGCTCCTCACAAACGACAGGATTTCGCAATGGTAACGCCGCTTCAATCCGTCCGCCTGCAATCAGCACAGTTTCTGCTCAAGGCGCTGAAGGAGACCGAGCAGGAAACGCAGGCGCAGGCGAGCAACACGCGCACGGCGCTTCTGCAGCGCTATGGCGTCGAACCGTCTTCCTCCGGTTCCAGCAACACCCTGGCTGGTCTTCTTTCCGGACTTTCGCCCAGCACCACCCAAACGCCGGCGACCGAGGTGACGATTTCCACCGACGTCACGACTGCCTCCTTCATGGCCGGGCTGAAACAATCATTGCAAGAGAGGACAGAGACGGCAGGCACCGGCGCGCAGGGGAAATCCATGCTTGCAGCCCTCGAGGCTGGCACATTGGCGGTCACCGATCCGCTGAACGGCGTCACGATCACCGCCTGGGACCCAACCACCGCCGACGCGAAGGACACGGCAGGCAACACGGGCAAAACGACCGAAACATCCGGCTGGAGCGCGTTTTTGAAGACACACCTTGCGCGCGCCGACAATGCCGCCTTCGTCAAGACTGCCGATGGCAGCTATGTCGACACGATCACCGGCAACAGCGCCTATTTCGGCACCGTCGGCTCGGTATATGTCTACCTGACCTGGCCGCAGGCGCAAACCACGGCTTGACCGGCACTCGACCCTTGCGGCCTGCGCGCGCCATGGCACGCATCGGTCAGGACAGGTCCCGCCGCCGCTATCAGCAACGCCGGGTCTTGGATCTCCGCATTCCCTTGGGGAAAACCGGTTTCGCTTCACCCCGGCGTATCCTAGTATAGGCATGGGGAGAACACGGTGTGCGGATTCTACTGGTCGAGGACAACACGGCGCTTGCCGACGGGCTTGTCGCCATCCTGCGCGGCAGCGGTTATGCCGTCGATGTGGTGCGCGACGGTGCCTCCGCCGATGCCGTCATCGCGACGGAAACCTTCGACCTCGTCATCCTCGATCTGACACTGCCGGAAATGGACGGGCTGGACGTGCTGCGCTCCATGCGCGCCCGCCAGAACAAGGCCGCCGTCCTGATCCTCACCGCGCGCGGGACGCCGGAGGAGCGGATCAGGGGCCTGGACCGCGGCGCCGACGACTATATGATCAAGCCGTTCGACATCGGCGAATTCGAAGCACGGGTGCGGGTGCTGCTGCGCCGCCAGGCCGGTCTGCGATCGTCGCTATCGAGCTACGGCAACGTCACCTTCGACCTGACATCGCGGACCTTTTCGGCGCAGGGGACGCCGATCGACATTCCGGCCCGCGAGCTCGGGCTCCTGGAAATCCTGTTCCTGCGCGCCGGAAAGGTCGTTGCCAAGGACGCGATCATGCAGTCGCTGACAGCCTTTGACGATGATCTGAGCGCCAATGCCATCGAGCAATATGTGAGCCGGCTACGCAAGCGGCTGTCGCCGCACGGACTGACCGTGCGCACGGCCCGCGGCATCGGCTACTATCTCGACAAGTCGGCGGACGGCGCATGACACGCGCCGGCGTTTATTCCCTGCGACGGCGCCTGCTCGGCTGGCTGCTGATTTCGACCGCCGTGATCGGCGTTCTGGCCCTGATCGACACCTATCTGGAGGCGGTGAAGACTGCCAATATCGTTTCCGACCGCGTGCTTGCCGGCTCGGCGCTGGCGATTGCCGAGCGTGTCGTTGTCTCCGAAGACGGGGCGCTCGAGGTGGACATCCCCTATGTCGCGCTGGAAATGCTGACATCGGCGGCGCAGGATCGCGTCTTCTACCGTGTCGACGGTCCACCCGGGCAATTCATCACCGGATACCAGACGCTGCCCTCCGTCAGCGACATGAAGGGACAGACGACAGCCTATGACGATGCTCATTTTCGCGGCGAACAGATCCGGGTCGCGGCACTGGCACGGTCGGCCTCGACGGGCATCAATTCGGTGCCCTTCATGGTCACCGTCGCCGAAACAACGATCGCCCGCCGCCAGTTGACGCAGGCGATCCTGCTGCGCTCGGCGCTGCGTCTCGTCTTGATGATCCTCGGCGCGGCGGCAATCGTCTGGATTGCCGTTACGGTATCGCTGCGCCCGCTTTACCGGCTGGAGGAAGCGATCGCCGAACGCAGCCCGAATGACCTGCATCCGATCGAACAGTCGGTGCCCAGCGAGGTGCAAGGGCTGGTCGATACCGTCAACTCCTTCATGGTGCGCCTGCAATCGGCGCTCGAAGCCTTGCGTCATTTCAGCGGCAATGCCAGCCACCAGTTGCGCACGCCGCTGGCCATCATCCGTACGCAACTGGCGCTTTCGGCGCGCGCAGGGACGCTGGACGAGGCCCACGGGGCGGCCCGGAAAGGCGACGAGGCCGTGGCGCATGCCGAGCGCATTCTGGCACAACTGCTGCTAATGGCAAAAATCGATGCGACCGGATCAAACGCGCCACATCCGTTGGCGCGGATCGACCTTACCGCCCTGGCGCAGGGCATCACCGCAGACCATGTGCCGCGCGCAGCAGAGACGGGCATTGACCTTGGTTTCGAGGGTGCAGGCGCGGCATTCATCCGGGCCGAGCCGCTGCTGATCGGGGAATTGCTGCGGAATCTCATCGAAAACGCGATCAGTTATGCCGGCAGGAACGCGGAAGTCACAGCCCGAATCATTGATGTAGCGGAGAGTGTATTGCTTGAAGTCGAGGACAACGGCCCGGGCATTGCCAAGGAGCAGCGCCAGATGGTGCGCCAGCGCTTTGCGCGCGGCGGTGAAAGCCAGGCGCCGGGCATGGGGCTCGGCCTGCCCATCGTCGAGGAGATTGCCGGCCTTTTCGGCGGCAGGCTGACACTTTCGGAGGGAGCGACTGGCAAGGGCCTCAAGGTCACCGTGGAATTTCCAACGGCAAAGCCCGATCAGAGACCGTAGTTAACGGCCGCGCCGCTCGATTAGGGATGCGGTTTCGCGGGTGTGAACAAGAAGGATCGCGTTCCAGATCTGCTGGACAAACCGCGTTTCGAACCGGCTCGCGAGCTTGCGCTGCGATGTCATGATAGTCTCCATGTGTTGCAATGTCGGCTTTATGACAGGTACAGCAGATAAGAGCCAGCCGGGGAGCCGCACGGCAGACCTGTGCGGCGAGCATGGCATAAAAACAGACAGAACTTGGAAAGCTGAAATAGTGGGCAAGAAAAAACCCGGTCCATGGGACCGGGCTTCAAGTACGGCATCACCGCATCTCTGAATTCAGTGATGATGTTCAGGCATTTCCTTGAGCTGGTCTTTTGTCCAGCTTGTCACGGCATGAACATCGCCGTCCTCGTCGCGCATGAATTGCAGATCCATCAGGGGAACAGCAACCGGCTTCGCGCCAATTCCGAGAAAGCCTCCGACATCGATGACCGCCTTGCTGCCGGTACCCGTGCCGTGCACGTGATCCAGCTTGCCGACCTTGTGGTCATCAGCGCCGTAGATCGTTGCGCCTTCGAGAATGTCCGCTGTGAGTTCGGCGGTACCCAGTCGAACGTGATTGGTATGGTCCATTTTACGATCCTCCTTAGGGGTTGAGCCTGATTAACTCGACTTGGAGTTGTTTGTTCCAGGACGCGCCCCTTAAATCCGAAGAAACATGCTTGGCCCCGATATTCCACTCCGTCTCGCGCGGCCAGGACATGAACCCTCACGTCGAGCACCGCATGTTTCCAACAGAGCCCCATCATGCCCTTCCCAAACAGCACAAAATGATAAAGCATGGCCTGCCGGCACGCACCGATCGATCCTGGAGGGGTATCGAGAAAGTGATCCCGGCTCTCCTCTGGCAATTGCGCAGCGAGGACTATGTCAGGAAGGGAAGGCCGCCGCCTTCGGAACAAGCGCAAGCCGGACGGCGACGATATCGAGTTTGGAGGAGTGGAATTGGGAGGAGTGACCATGAGCGATAGCGGGATCGAGGCCCGCGCAACGGACGGTCCGCGCACATCCGGGCTGAACCATCGCGCCGGCGACCAGATGGACCATGTCATCGGATGGCCGAGGCACAACGCCCGCCTCGACGACCGCGCCGGCGAAGCCGGGATTGCCCACGTCTTCGGCGATCTCAAGACGGAAGCGGTCAGCGCCGCATCCGGCTGCGTCTTCATTTCCGTATTCTGAAAGGACAACAATCATGGATCATATCGTTATCGTCGGCGCCGGTGAATGTGGCGCCCGTGCTGCCTTCGCGCTTCGGGAAAAAGGCTTCAAGGGCAAGGTCACGCTGGTCGGCGCCGAACCCGTGCTTCCCTATGAGCGGCCGCCCCTGTCAAAAGAGGCGCTCCTGCATGGGCATGAACCGAAACTGGTCTCCGATGCAGCCCGTTACAACGACGCAAAAATCGATCTTGTTACCGGGATGAGCATCGAAAGCATCGATCGCGCTGGCAAATCTGTCCGTCTGTCCGATGGCCATAACATCTCCTATGACCGGTTGCTGCTGGCGACCGGCGCCCGACCGCGCGCCTTTCCCGGCCTGAGCGGCAGCAACTGGCGCATCAAGACGCTGCGAACGCACCGCGATGCGGTGATGATCCGCGAATCGCTGCAGCCCGGCAAGCACATCGCCGTCATCGGCGGCGGCTTCATCGGCCTGGAGCTTGCGGCAACGGCGCGCAAGCGCGGCGCAACAGTGACGGTGATCGAAGGCCTGCCGCGCATCCTGACACGCGGCGTGCCCGAACCCATCGCTGCAGTGGTTGCAGAACGTCACAAGAGCGAAGGCGTCCACATCATCTGCGGTGCCCGCATCAAGGCGCTCGAGGAAAACCGCTCGGAAGCCCGCGTCGTGCTCGAGGATGGCCGCATCATCAGCGTCGACATGATCGTCGTCGGCATCGGCGCCATGCCCAACATCGAGCTTGCCATGGAGGCTGGCCTTTCGATCGACAACGGCATTGCCGTAGACGAACATCTGCGCACCTCGGACCCGCATATCTTCGCGGCCGGCGACTGCTGCTCCTTTCCGCTGGCCCATTATGACGGTCGGCGCGTGCGGCTCGAGGCCTGGCGCAATGCCCAGGATCAGGGCCTGCTGGCCGCGACCAATCTTCTCGGCGGCAAGGAAGCCATCGCCACCGTCCCTTGGTCCTGGTCGGATCAGTACGACCTGACGCTGCAGATCGCCGGCATCGCCGATGGCGCCGTCATCACCGTCAGGCGCAACATGGCAGACGGGGCGTTCATCCTGTTTCATCTCGATGTCACCGGTCGACTGCTGGCCGCAAGCGGCATCGGCCCCGGCAATGCCATTGCACAGGATATCCGGTTGGCAGAGATGATGATTGCCGCCGGTGCCCGCCCCGATCCGCTGGCGCTCGCCGCCCCGGAAACAAAGCTGAAATCGCTGCTCGCCGCCTGATACAGGCGAGACCAGCGCCGGCCCTTTTTTCGCACCGCTTCTGCGATCTTAAGCCCATGGCCGGAGACCGCGATTGAAGCGTAAAAGGTTGGCCAGCGCAGCCTGCTCCGAGAGCTTTGCCTTTGGTACTATTGGAATTTCACGCCGCGTCGTGCCATCTTCGGCGCTTGGCAGAACAAGGAGAAGACCATGGCGGATCGGTTCAGGGCAATGGTGATCGATGATCGGGATGGCAAGCCTGTTGCCGGCTTCCGGGAACTGGTGCTTGCCGACCTGCCGGACAATGATGTCCTGGTCGAGGTTCATTTCTCGACATTGAACTACAAGGACGGGCTGGCCATCACCGGCAAGGGCCGGATTGCCCGACGCATGCCGATGGTCGGCGGCGTTGACCTCTCCGGTATCGTCGTCGAATCCCGCCATGCGGACTGGCAAGCGGGCGACAAGGTCGTCGTCAACGGTTGGGGTCTGTCCGAAACCGAATGGGGCGGCTATTCCCGCTTCCAGCGGCTGAAGGCCGAATGGTTGACGCGGCTTCCGGCTGGCTTCACGCTGGAGGAGGCGATGGCCATCGGCACCGCCGGCTATACTGCGGCACTCGCCGTGCAGGCGTTGGAAGACTGGGGGGCGATCGAGGAAGGCGGAAGCGAGGTGCTGGTCACCGGCGCTGCCGGCGGCGTCGGCTCGGTGGCGATCGCGCTCCTGGCCGCGCGCGGCTACACCGTCACTGCATCGACTGGCCGACCGGAGACGCATGATTATCTCGCAGACCTCGGCGCGTCCGGTTTCATCGACCGCAACACGTTGTCTGAAAAGGGCGGCGCGCTGCAAAAGGAGCGCTGGGCCGGCGCCATCGATTCGGTCGGATCGACGACGCTTGCCAATGTGCTGGCGCAAACGCTCCGCAGCGGCGCTGTAGCCGCCTGCGGACTGGCCGGTGGCGCCGATCTGCCGGCAACGGTCATGCCGCACATCCTGCGCGGCGTCGCCCTGCTCGGCATCGATTCGGTGATGGCGCCACATCCGCGACGGGAAAAGGCCTGGGCCCTCCTGGCCGAAAGTCTTGACCGGGAAAAGCTTGCCCGGATGACGCAGCACGAGCC
Source organism: Pararhizobium antarcticum (assembly GCF_001885585.1). Taxonomy (GTDB): domain Bacteria; phylum Pseudomonadota; class Alphaproteobacteria; order Rhizobiales; family Rhizobiaceae; genus Pararhizobium; species Pararhizobium antarcticum. The sequence goes on along the minus strand of NZ_LSRP01000129.1, from coordinate 112,734 downwards.
GCTTTCCCGGCTGCCGGAACTGGCCGCCGAGATCGTCGCCGGCAAGGTGCGCGGGCGGGTGGTCTTCGACGTCGCGAAATAGCCCCCAAGGCGAAATCGACAGCCAGCTATGAAAACCGGTTGCGGACGCGTGCCGCTCCCGGACCCCTAGAGGTTGCGCTAGATGTTGCGACGGCGGCCTTCGAGAAGGTCGAGCACGGCACGGCCGGCATCCATGACATTCGTCCCCGGTCCGAAGACCGCAGCGACGCCGTGTTCGAGCAGGAACTGGTAGTCCTGCCGGGGAACGACGCCACCGCAGATGACGATGATATCGCCGCCGCCCTTGGCCTTCAGGGCCTCGACCAGTTTTGGCAGCAGCGTCTTGTGGCCGGCGGCCAGAGACGAGACGCCGACGACATGGACTTTTGCGGCAAGCGCCAGATCCGCGGCTTCCTCCGGCGTCTGGAACAACGGACCGGCCAGCACGTCGAAGCCGATATCGCCGAAGGCGGAAGCAATGATCTTGGCGCCGCGATCATGGCCATCCTGCCCCAGTTTGGCGACCATGATTTTCGGTTTCGCGCCGATCGTGGCGGAAAAAGCCGACAGCCGCGCCGTCAATGTCGTCAGTTCCGGCTCGTCCTTGTAGGCATCGCCGTAGATATTCCTGACCACTTCGGGCACCGCGACGTGATCGCCAAACACCACGCGCAAGGCATCGGAAATTTCGCCCACCGTTGCACGCGCCCGCGCCGCCGTCACGGCAGCGTCCAGGATATTGCCCTCGCCGCTGCGCGCAATGTCGGTGAGGGCTGCAAGCGCAGCGGTCACGTCGGCGGTGTTGCGGCGGCGCCTTGTATCCTCGATGCGCCTGATCTGGGCAATGCGTACGGCGGCATTGTCGATGTCGAGAATGTCGAGATCGTCCTCTGTTTCGAGCCGGTAGCTGTTGACCCCGACGATAACCGCCTCGCCCTTGTCCACCGCAGCCTGCCTGCGGGTGGCGGCTTCCTCGATCAGGCGCTTCGGCAGGCCGTCGGCCACCGCCTTCGTCATGCCACCCAGCGCCTCGACCTCCTCCATCAGCGCCCAGGCCTTGTCCGCCAGTTCCGCAGTCAGGCTCTCGACATAGTACGAGCCGGCCAAAGGGTCGACGACCTTGGTGACGCCGGTCTCGTGCTGCAGGATCAGCTGCGTATTGCGGGCAATGCGCGACGAGAACTCCGTCGGCAGCGCAATCGCCTCGTCGAAGGAATTGGTGTGCAGCGACTGCGTGCCACCAAGCACCGCGGACATGGCCTCGAAAGCCGTGCGGATGATGTTGTTATAGGGGTCCTGTTCCTGCAGCGAGACGCCCGACGTCTGGCAATGGGTGCGCAGCATCAGAGAGGATTGTTTCTTCGGCGAAAAACCCTCCATGATCCGCGTCCAGAGCAGCCGTGCGGCGCGCAGCTTGGCAGCTTCCATGAAAAAATTCATGCCGATGGCGAAGAAGAACGACAGACGCCCGGCGAACTCGTCGACGCTCAATCCTTTGGCAATCGCCGCCCGGACATATTCGCGACCGTCGGCCAGCGTGAAGGCCAGTTCCTGCACCAGCGTCGCACCGGCCTCCTGCATGTGATAGCCGGAGATCGAGATCGAGTTGAATTTCGGCATTTCGCGGGCGGTATAGTCGATGATATCTGCAACGATCCGCATCGAGGGTTCGGGCGGGTAGATATAGGTGTTGCGGACCATGAACTCCTTGAGAATGTCGTTCTGGATCGTCCCGGAGAGCTGGCCCCTGGGGACGCCCTGCTCCTCACCGGCGACAATGAAGGACGCGAGGATCGGGATGACAGCACCGTTCATGGTCATCGACACGGAGATCTTGTCCAGCGGAATGCCGTCGAACAGGATCTTCATGTCCTCGACCGAATCGATCGCCACGCCGGCCTTGCCGACATCGCCCTCGACGCGCGGATGATCCGAATCATAGCCGCGATGCGTGGCCAGATCGAAGGCGACGGACACGCCCTGCTGGCCGGCAGCGAGCGCCTTTCGGTAAAAGGCGTTCGACGCCTCCGCCGTCGAGAAGCCGGCATATTGCCGGATCGTCCAGGGCCGGCCGGCATACATGGTGGCGCGCGGACCGCGGGTGAACGGGGCAAGGCCCGGCAACGAGCCGAGATGCCCGACCGTTTCGAGATCAGCCTCGGTGTAGAGCGGCTTGACGGCAATGCCTTCCGGGGTCTGCCAGGTCAACGCATCAGGCGCGGATTTGAGTTCACGCTCAGCGAGTGCGGCCCAATCGGCCAGGGTCTTTTCGGCCACGGTCTTGTCGGCGGACATCACTCGAACTCCATGATCAGCTCATCGACGGCAAGGCTGGCGCCGGCCGAAACGGCCACGCGCTTGACCACGCCCTGTCTTTCGGCGCGCAGAATATTCTCCATTTTCATCGCCTCGACGGTGGCCAGCGTCTGGCCGGCCTCAATGGTCTCACCTGCGGCAACGGCGATCGTGGTGATGACGCCGGGCATCGGGCAGAGCAGCATCTTCGAGGTATCCGGTGGCAGCTTCTTCGGCATCAGCCCCGCAAGGGCTGCAACGCGCGGGCTGCGGACATGGGCGCGCACATCCATGCCGCGCCAGCGCAGGCGGATGCCGGTGCCGACAAGATCGATTTTCACGCCGATATCCGTACCATTGATCGTGAACATCGCGTGGCTGCTGCCGGGTTTCCAGTCGCTGGCGACCACAAAAACGGCGCCATCGCCGAACCGGATATGGGCACCATCAGCCGCCCCATCCAGGGTCAACGCATAGTCGGCATCGCCGAAGCGCACGACCCAATCCTGTCCGATCACCCGGCGATGATTGCCGATCGTGCCGGAAATCTGCGCGGCGCGCTCCTGCATTGTCTGGTGCACGACGGTGGCGACCGCCGCCAGCTTTCGCGCGGACCCCTCGTCCGGAACAACACCATGGAAACCATCCGGAAACTCTTCCGCAATGAAAGCCGTGGTGATCCGGCCGGAGCGGAAGCGGTCATGCTGCATAACAGCCGAGAGGAACGGCAGATTGTGGCCGATGCCCTCGACCTCGAAATCATCAAGCGCCTTGCTCATCGCATCGATGGCCGTCACGCGGTCGGGAGCCCAGGTGCAGAGTTTTGCGACCATCGGGTCGTAATACATCGAAATCTCGCCACCCTCGAAGACGCCGGTGTCATTGCGCACGATGCTGCCATCGGCTTTCACACCCTCCACAGGCGGTCTGTAGCGCGACAGACGGCCGATCGACGGAAGGAAGTTGCGATAGGGATCCTCTGCATAAAGCCGGCTTTCGATCGCCCAGCCATTCAGCTTGACCTCATCCTGCCCGAAGGCCAGCGCCTCGCCGCCGGCGACGCGGATCATCTGCTCGACCAGATCGATGCCGGTGATCAGTTCCGTCACCGGATGTTCGACCTGCAGGCGGGTGTTCATTTCGAGGAAGTAGAAATTCCTGTCGCCATCGACGATGAACTCGACAGTGCCGACGGAGTGATAACCGACGGCCTTTGACAGGGCCACGGCCTGTTCGCCCATGGCGCGGCGGGTCGCCTCGTCGAGGAACGGCGACGGCGCTTCTTCGATGACCTTCTGGTTTCGCCGCTGGATCGAACATTCGCGTTCGCCGAGATAGAGCACGGTGCCATGTGTGTCGCCAAGCACCTGGATTTCGATGTGGCGCGGCTGGGTCACGAATTTCTCGATGAAGATCCGGTCGTCACCGAAGGAGGCCTTCGCCTCGTTTTTCGACGACTGGAAGCCCTCGCGCGCCTCGGCGTCGTTCCAGGCAATCCGCATGCCCTTGCCGCCGCCGCCGGCCGATGCCTTGATCATCACGGGATAGCCGATCTCGCCGGCGATCTTCACCGCTTCGTCAGCGTCCGCAATCAGCCCCATATGGCCGGGCACGGTGGACACGCCGGCTTCCGCCGCCAGCTTCTTCGAGGTGATCTTGTCGCCCATCGCCTTGATCGCGCCGACCGGCGGACCGATAAAGGCGATACCCGCCTTTTCCAGCGCTTCCGCAAAGGCGGCGTTCTCCGACAGGAAGCCATAGCCCGGATGCACCGCATCGGCACCGGTCTCTTTGATCGCCTCGAGGATTTTGTCGATGACGATATAGGACTGGCTGGACGGTGCCGGCCCGATATGAACCGCTTCGTCCGCCATTTCCACATGCAGCGCATTGCGGTCGGCATCGGAATAGACGGCCACCGTCCTGATACCCATCTTACGCGCTGTCTTGATCACCCGGCAGGCGATCTCGCCTCTGTTGGCAATGAGGATTTTCTGGATCATGGATGGATCGCCTCGCTCATTTTGTGGCCTTCTTGTGGCTGGGCACCGCGTTCGGATCCGTATTGACGTCCTCGAAAGCCTGCGGAAAATTCTTGCGGGCCAGCGCTTCGTTGAGCTTCAGCAGAGCCTCATAGGAGGCCGGATCGAAGCCGCGTTCCGCCGGCAGGAGTTCGCGCCCGAACAGCCGGCACAGCCGCTCACCGTCCAGATTGCCGCGCTGGAAGGGCGTCGTGCCGAAATACTGCCAGAGGGCCTGTACGAATCCGATGTCAGCGTGAGCAACCGTCTGATCCATGGTCCGTTGCCGCGGCCATGCCGTCAAAGGGGTAACCTTGGAATTCGCCCTTCGCAGGGTGAACTGCCACTGCGTTCCGAGCAGGCCGGCCGGAAAGCCACGATGCTTGGGCATTTCAGGGGTTTTGGCCATGGGCTATACCTCGAACACATCGTCGAAGGATTCCGGAAAACTCTTGCGCGCCACCCGCTCGTCGATCTGCAGCAATGCTTCGTAGGAGGCCGGATCAAACGGGCTTTCCGCCGGCACGACCTCGCGGCCGAACAACAGGTTGAGACGCCCGGCATCGAGGTTGCCGCGCTCGAACGGCTCGGTCCCGAAATGGTGCCAGAGCGCATGCAGGAAGGCGGCATCGACCTTCTGCTCGATCGTGTTCGGACGTGCCAGCCGGGTCAAGGGCTTCAGCGGGGTCACCGCTTTTTCGTTCGGTCGACGAATGGTGAAATGATGGCCATGGCCGGTCAGGCCCGAGGGAAAGCCCCTGTGTTTCGTCATCTCGGTCCGTTTGGCCATCTCTGTCTCCTCATACGGTTTCCGGCTTTTTGCATTATGCGCCGGAAACAGGAACCATCGAAAATCCGAACCCGGTAAGCCGGATTTTCGATGGGCTGCAAAAAGTGTCCGGTCGGGTCGACCGGACGCCGTGTCATGCTTTCGTCGCGCTGTCAGGAGCGATCTTGTCCTGCGTCTTCGTCTCGAAATCCGAGGCGTCGTGGCGCTCGTGCAATTGCTCGGATGGCTCGCCGAAGGCGCGGTTGACCATACGGCCGCGCTTGACCGCCGGACGTTCGGCAATCTCGGCCGTCCAGCGCTGAACATGCCTATAGCTCTGGACATCCAGGAAAGTGCCTGATTCTCCATACTGTTTGCCCTGCGCCAGATTTCCGTACCACGGCCAGATGGCGATGTCGGCGATCGAATAGTCTAAGCCGGCCATAAAGCGGTTGTCGGCGAGATGACGGTCGAGCACGTCGAGCTGGCGCTTCACCTCCATCGAGAACCGATCGATCGCATACTGGATGTGCATCGGCGCATAGGCATAGAAATGGCCGAAACCGCCGCCGAGATACGGCGCGGAGCCCATTTGCCAGAACAGCCAGTTAATCGCTTCGGTGCGGGCCTTGTGGTCACTTGGCAGGAAGGCACCGAATTTTTCCGCGAGATAAAGCAGGATTGCGCCACTTTCGAAGACGCGCGTCGGCTCCGGCGTGGAGCGGTCCATCAGGGCGGGGATCTTCGAGTTCGGATTGACATCGACGAAACCGGAGCCGAACTGGTCGCCGTCGTTGATCCTGATCAGCCAGGCATCATATTCCGCGCCCGTGTGACCGGCCGCCAGAAGCTCTTCCAGCATGATCGTTACCTTGACGCCATTCGGCGTCGCCAGCGAATAGAGCTGCAGCGGATGTTTTCCGACCGGCAGGTCCTTGTCATGGGTCGGACCTGCGATCGGCCGGTTGATATTGGCAAACTGGCCGCCATTGCCCTTGTCCCAGGTCCAGACCTTCGGGACTTCATAGCCAGCGGGAAAATTATCTGCGGGGGATTTTTCGGTCATGAGCAAACGATCTTTCTGAGTGAAGTGAAAAGGAAGGGTACCTCAGGCATATAGGATGCCGATCACCGCATTTCTGCCCCTCACAACGGGATCGTATCGTGCTTGCGCCACAGCTGTTCCTTGCGCTTGTTGCGCAATGACGCAAAGGCCCGCGCGATCCTGCGGCGTGACGAATGCGGCATGATGACCTCGTCTATAAACCCGCGTTCGGCAGCGACAAAGGGGTTGGCGAAGCGTTCCTCGTATTCCTTTGTCCGGGCGGCGATCTTCTCCGAATCGCCCAGTTCCGAGCGATAGAGGATTTCGGTGGCGCCCTTGGCGCCCATCACGGCGATCTCGGCGGTCGGCCAGGCATAGTTGACGTCAGCGCCGATATGTTTCGAAGCCATGACGTCATAGGCGCCGCCATAGGCTTTCCGGGTGATCAGGGTCACCATGGGAACTGTCGCCTGGCTATAGGCGAAGAGCAGCTTGGCGCCGTGCTTGATGACACCGCCATATTCCTGGGCGACGCCGGGCAGGAAGCCGGGCACATCGACCAGGGTCAGGATCGGGATAGAGAACGCATCGCAGAAGCGCACGAAGCGGGCGGCCTTGCGGGACGAGTCGATGTCGAGGCAGCCGGCCAGCACCATCGGCTGGTTGGCGACAATACCGACGCTCTGGCCTTCGAGGCGGATGAAGCCGGTGATGATGTTGCGGGCAAAGGCCTCCTGCAATTCAAAGAAATCACCCTCGTCCGCGATGGCAAGGATCAGTTCCTTCATGTCGTAGGGCTTTGCCGAACTGTCCGGGATCAGCGTGTCCAGCCGTTTCTCGATGCGGGCCGGATCGTCATGGAAGGGACGGACCGGCGGCTTTTCGCGGTTGTTGAGCGGCAGGAAATCAAACAGCAGCCGCACCTGTTCCAGCGTCTCGATATCGTTTTCATAGGCCGCATCGGCAACCGAGGATTTCCGCGTATGGGTACCGGCACCGCCGAGTTCTTCGGCCGTGACGATCTCGTTGGTGACGGTCTTTACCACATCCGGGCCTGTGACGAACATGTAGGACGTATCGCGCACCATGAAGATGAAGTCGGTCATGGCAGGCGAATAGACGGCACCGCCGGCGCAGGGGCCCATGATCACGGAGAGCTGCGGGATGACGCCCGACGCCTCGGCATTGCGGCGGAACACTTCGGCGTAACCGGCAAGCGAAGCCACGCCTTCCTGGATGCGGGCGCCGCCGGAATCATTCAGCCCGATGACGGGCGCGCCGTTTCGCACGGCCATGTCCATGATCTTGCAGATTTTCTGAGCATGCGTCTCGGACAACGAGCCGCCAAGCACGGTGAAGTCCTGGGAAAAAACGTAAACCTGGCGGCCATTGATCGTTCCCCAGCCGGTGACGACGCCATCGCCGGCCACCTTCTGTTCCGCCATGCCGAAATCGACGGCGCGGTGGGTCACGTACATGTCGTATTCTTCGAAGGAGCCTTCATCGAGCAGCACGTCGATGCGCTCGCGCGCCGTCAGCTTGCCTTTGGCGTGCTGGGCATCGATCCGCTTCTGCCCGCCGCCTGCGCGCGCCTCGGCCCGCCGGGCCTCCACCTGTTCCAGAACTGCGCGCATGCGTACCGCCACCTCCCACCGTCTCTGCTTGTGGCGGAACAAGAGAACAATCGACGACAAATCGCAAGAGCGGCGACGGGCTCTATGACGAAAGAATGAAGGCGCGGACGGCCCTGAAGGAACGCCCGATACCTGCATTCCGCATTTCATGCCGTCCCGGTTGATTGCGCGTTTGCAGCCGCGCGATCAGAAGGTCGGCGGCGTGTTGATCCACAGCAGCACCGTTTCGCCATCGTGCCGGTTCGACCAGGCATGCTGGCGGCGGCTTGAGAAATAGAGCGAGTCGCCGGGGCCCAGATCATGGAACTGGTCAGCGTCGAGAACGAATTCAACCCGCCCGGAGACGACATAGACGAACTCCTCGCCCTCGTGTTTATAGGCGCCTTCGCTGGATGCGCCTGGTTCCAGCACGAAGCGGTGACAGTCCATCTGGTTGCGGCCTTCGGCCAGCATCTGGATGGTGACACCGGGGGTGGTCTTCGGCCAGTTGCGCCATTCCCCGGCCCTGACCACGGCGCGCACGTCGCTTTCGTCCTCGCCGGAAAGGCTGGAGACCGTGGTTCCGAAATATTCGGCCAGATTGTGCAGAACAGCGACCGAAACCCCCTGCGATGTGCGCTCCAGCGTCGACAGGATGGACGCCGCAATGCCGATTTCGCCGGCCACCTGCTCCAGCGTCTTGCCGGCACCGTGGCGCAGGCTGCGCAGCTTGCGCCCGATTTCGAAGTCTGAAACGGCTTCGACCTGCGGGGTCGCAGGACCGTCCTCGGTCAGCGGCAGTTCGGCATCCAGCGCTTCGCGAATGGCGGCCGGGTTGAGGCCGCGCTCTGTGCGAAACCAGGAAATGCGCTTCAGCCGCGCCAGGTCGTTTTCGCTGTACTGGCGGTGTCCCGTGACGGAACGTTCCGGAACGACGAGCCCCTGCGTTTCCCACAGCCGCAGGGTCGATGCCGAAACACCCGCAAGTCTGGCGGCCTCGGCAACCTTATAGCGAAGAACGGTTACAGCATCCCCGGTCATTGCCCTGCCACTCCCATGCTGCTGCTCCATACGCTTGCCGCCACCATTGCAGTGACAGAACCGCGCGGCAGCCCCCTGGCCATACCCGCCCCGATCCGACAAGGAAACCCATTCGCGTCCCTGCTTGCTCGATCACAAAAATTCATTTGCTATCCTACAGAAAAAATGTAGGTAATATTCCATCAAAGACCATGAAAATACAACCCCCAGCTTTCGGGATCACGACCATGACAAGCATGACCGACCGCAAGAATGCCGCCATTTCCCGCGGCGTTGGCATGACCACACAGATCTATGCAGACCGGGCCGAAAACTCGGAAATCTGGGACAAGGAGGGCAATCGCTACATCGATTTCTCCTCTGGCATCGCCGTGGTCAACACCGGCCATCGCCATCCGCGCGTGATCGAAGCGGTCAAGGCACAGCTTGACCGGTTTACCCACACCTGCGCCCAGGTCGTGCCCTATGAAAGCTACGTGCATCTGGCCGAGCGCCTGAACGCGATTACGCCCGGCGATTTTGCCAAGAAGACGATGTTTGTCACCACCGGTGCCGAAGCTGTCGAGAACGCGGTCAAGATCGCCCGTGCCGCGACAGGCCGCTCCGCCGTCATCGCCTTCAGCGGTGCATTTCACGGCCGGACCTTCATGGGCATGGCGCTGACCGGCAAGGTCGTTCCCTACAAGGTCGGTTTCGGCGCCATGCCGGGCGACGTCTTCCACGTTCCCTTCCCGATCGAATTGCACGGCGTCAATGTCGAGCAGGCGCTTGCCGCCTTGAAGAAACTGTTCGCCGCCGATGTCGATCCGGCTCGGGTTGCCGCGATCATCCTCGAGCCGGTCCAGGGCGAGGGTGGCTTCTATCCGGCACCGGCAGCCCTCATGCGCGCGCTGCGCGATATCTGCGACCAGCACGGCATTCTGTTGATCGCAGACGAGGTCCAGACCGGCTTTGCCCGGACCGGCAAGATGTTTGCGATGGAACATTACGATGTTGTCCCAGACCTGATCACCATGGCCAAGAGCCTGGCGGGCGGCTTTCCGCTGGCGGCTGTCACCGGCCGCGCCGAAATCATGGACGGACCGGCACCGGGCGGCCTCGGCGGCACCTATGGCGGCAATCCGCTCGGCATTGCCGCAGCCCATGCCGTGCTTGACGTCATCGAGGACGAAAAGCTCTGCGACCGGGCCGAACAGCTGGGTGGCCGCCTGAAACAGCGGCTCGCCGCGATCCGCGAACAGGTCCCGGAGATTGTCGACATCCGCGGTCCGGGCTTCATGAATGCGGTCGAATTCAACGACGTCACGACCAATCTGCCGAGTGCCGATTTTGCCAACCGCGTCCGCCTCAAGGCGCTGGAAAAGGGGCTGATCCTGCTGACCTGCGGCGTGCATGGCAATGTCATCCGCTTCCTTGCGCCGATCACCATCCAGGACGAGATTTTTGCCGAAGCGCTCGACATCCTCGAAGCCGCGATGATTGAAGTCAGAAACTGATTTCCGGCCTGAACGTTCGGCCTGCTCCTCGCCATCGGGCTTGACCTGCCCGATGGACGAAGCCGCCTTTATCGGCTAACGGCCTCTTCTCCGTTGAGAAAGCCGCAGCGGCGCACCAGCGCGCCGCGCGAAGGGATCACCCATGATCTTTACCGACACACTGACTGCCCGTATCGCTGAGCCTCGTCTGCTCGGACTGGTGGATGCCCCGCGGCGGGGTGACATCAGGACGTTCGACGTTTTCAATCCGGCAAACGGGGTGCTGCTTGCCACCTTGCCCGACATGGGCGTCACGGAAACCTGCGCCGCAATAGACGCCGCTTCAGAGGCGCGCTTTGCCTGGGCCGAACGCCCGGCCGGAGAACGCAGCACGATCCTGCGCCGCTGGCATGATCTCATCATTGCCCATATCGACGACCTAGCCGCCATCCTGACCGCCGAGATGGGCAAGCCACTGTCGGAATCGCGCTCCGAGGTGCAGCACGCAGCAGCCTATATCGAATGGTATGCGGAGGAGGCGAAGCGCGTCTATGGCGAGACCATCCCGGCGCCTTCGACGGATCGGCGCATGCTTGTCATCAAACAACCGGTCGGTGTCGTCGGCACCATCACGCCTTGGAATTTCCCGGCCTCCATGGTTGCCCGCAAGATCGCCCCGGCGCTCGCCGTCGGCTGCACCGTCATCCTGAAGCCGGCGGAGCAGACGCCGCTGGTTGCCTTTGCCATGCACGCCCTGGCGATCCGGGCGGGGTTTCCGAATGGCGTCTTCAACCTGATCCTTGCTTCCGAGGGCGATGCAATCGGTCGCGAACTGTGCGGCAATCCGAAAGTGCGCAAAATCAGCTTCACGGGCTCGACCGAAGTCGGCCGTATCCTGATGCGACAGTGTTCAGACCAGATCAAGAAGGTCAGCCTGGAACTCGGCGGCAGCGCGCCCTTCATCGTTTTCGACGATGCCGATATCGACGCTGCCGTCGATGGCGCTGTCCAGGCGAAGTTCCGCAATGCCGGCCAGACATGCACATCGGCAAACCGGATCTACGTTCAGGACAAGGTCTATGACGAATTTGCCCGCAAGCTCGCAATCGAGGTCGGCAAGCTCACCGTTGGCGACGGCTTCACCCCGGGCGTGACGATCGGTCCGCTGATCGACGACCGGGCGCTCGGCAAGGTCGAAAGCCACGTCAACGACGCGGTTGCCAAGGGTGCGACGCTGCTGTGCGGTGGAAAACGGCTGTCCGGCGCCTTTTTCGAACCGACCGTGCTCGGCGATGTCGATGGCCGCATGCTGGTGGCCTGTGACGAGACCTTCGGGCCGGTCGCGCCGATCATCCGCTTCGAGACCATGCAGGATGTGATCCATCAGGCCAACGACACGATCTACGGTCTCGCCGCCTATTTCTACGCGACGGAGCTGAAAAAGGTCTGGCGGGTGGCGGAAGCTCTGGAATACGGCATGATCGGCATCAATACCGGCCGCATGTCATCGGAAGCGGCCCCCTTCGGCGGCCTCAAGCAATCCGGCATCGGCCGCGAAGGGTCCCGCCACGGCGCGGAAGACTATCTGGAGATGAAATATCTCTGCATGGGCAATATTTGAGACCCTACTAGGGTTTCATCCCGATCTCCGCCAGCACCTCGTTCGTATGCTCGCCAAGCCTTGGCGATCCCCTCTCCAGCGCAAGATCCGCACCCGAAAACTTAAGCGGCGTTCGCACACCCGGAACGGTTCCTGCGGCAGCGCCGGTGTGGGGAACCTCGATGCGCATGCCGCGATGGATGATCTGCGGGTCGTCGAAAACGTCGCCAACCGTATTGATAGGGCCACCCGGCACACCGGAAACCTCGAGCAAGGCGAGCAGGGCATCGCGGGTGTGTTTTTCCGTCTCTGCATTCAACACCGACGTCAGGCTGTCGCGGTTGGCGACGCGGTTCGCATTCGTCAGGTAGCGGGGATCGATTGCCAGATCGTCCCGGCCGAGAAGCACGCAGAATTTGCCGAACTGCCGGTCATTGCCGACGGCGACGATCAGATGTCCGTCGGAGGCCGGGAAGACCTGATAGGGCGCAATGTTCGGATGGGCATTGCCCATGCGCGTCGGCGCTGTGCCGGAGACGAGAAAATTCAGCGCCTGGTTGGCCAAGACCCCGGTCATACAGTCGAGCAGCGCCATGTCGACGTGCTGGCCAGTGCCTGTCCGCTCGCGTTGCGCTAGCGCCGCCTGAATCGCGATGACCCCGTAGAGCCCGGTGAAGATATCGGCGAAGGCAACGCCAATCTTCTGCGGCTCGCCGGCCGGGTCGCCCGTCAGCTCCATGATGCCGCTCATGCCCTGGACGATGTAGTCATAGCCGGCGCGATGCGCATAGGGTCCGTCCTGGCCAAAGCCGGTGACCGAGCAATAGACGAGACGCGGATTGACCTTGCGCAGGCTCTGATAATCGAGGCCATATTTCTCAAGCCCGCCGACCTTGAAGTTTTCGAGCAGCACATCGGACTGCGCCGCCAGCCGCCGCACCGCTTCCTGTCCATCCGGCGTGGTGAAATCAAGCACCACCGAACGCTTGCCGCGATTGCAGGCGTGGAAATAGGCGGCATCCAGCTGTACGCCATCCGCGCCCTCGATAAAGGGTGGTCCCCAGATGCGCGTGTCGTCGCCGGCCGGGCTCTCGACCTTGATGACGTCGGCCCCGAGATCGGCAAGCGTCTGCCCGATCCACGGACCGGCCAGGATCCGGGCAAGCTCGAGAACCTTGAGACCTTTCAGGGGCGCGTCCATCGCCGGGCTCAGAAGAAGGCCTGCAGCCCGGTCTGGGCGCGGCCGAGGATCAGGGCGTGAACGTCGTGCGTGCCTTCATAGGTGTTGACCGTTTCAAGGTTCATCATATGGCGCATGACCTGGTAATCCTCGGAAATGCCGTTGCCGCCATGCATGTCGCGGGCGGCGCGGGCGATATCCAGCGCCTTGCCACAATTGTTGCGCTTGACCATGGAGATCATTTCCGGCGCCATCCGTCCCTCGTCCATCAGCCGGCCGACACGCAGCGACGCCTGCAGCCCGAGGGTTATCTCGGTCTGCATATCGGCAAGCTTCTTCTGGAAAAGCTGCGTCTGCGCCAAAGGCCGACCGAACTGCTTGCGGTCGAGACCGTATTGCCGAGCGGCATGCCAGCAGAATTCCGCCGAGCCCAGCACGCCCCAGGAAATGCCGTACCGGGCGCGGTTGAGGCAGCCGAAAGGCCCCTTCAGCCCCTCGACACCAGGCAGAAGCGCATCCTCCCCGACCTCGACATTGTCGAGCACGATCTCGCCAGTGATCGAGGCGCGCAGCGACAGCTTGCCACCAATCTTGGGGGCCGACAGGCCTTTCATTCCCTTTTCGAGGACAAAACCGCGGATCGCATTGTCATGCGCTTCGGATTTCGCCCAGACGACGAAGACATCGGCAATCGGTGCGTTGGAGATCCACATCTTCGAGCCGCTCAGCCGATAGCCATCATCGGTCTTTACCGCACGGGTCTTCATGCCGCCGGGATCGGAACCCGCATCCGGCTCGGTCAGGCCAAAGCAGCCGATCCATTCGCCATTCACCAGTTTCGGCAGGTATTTCTGTTTCTGTGCCTCGGAGCCATAGGAGAGGATGGGGTGGATGACGAGCGAGGATTGCACGCTCATCATCGAGCGATAGCCGCTGTCGACCCGCTCGACTTCGCGTGCCACCAGACCGTAGGCGACATAGGAGGCGCCGACGCCGCCATAGGTTTCCGGCACGGTCACGCCGAGAAGGCCAAGCTCGCCCATTTCCCGAAAGATCGATGGATCGGTCTGCTCTGTGCGGTAGGCTTCGATGACGCGCGGCTGCAGTCTGTCCTGCGCATAGGCGCGGGCCGTGTCGCGGATCATGCGCTCGTCGTCGGTGAGCTGATCCTCGAGCAGGAACGCATCGTCCCACAGAAATTCGTTTTTCGCGGCCATGGCTCTCTCCCCTGCGATCCGGCCTCCGTTATGACAACGGACGGGCCACGGTTCAAACGTTATTGCGTCACAGCATCATGCGCGGCCGGAATGTGCCGCAGCGGACTTGCCAAAACCGACTGATGGCGGAATATCCCGGCACCACACCGTCAAAGGATAGACATCATGGCCCATATCAACAGGCAACGCGCCATGCGGCTGATGCAGGCAGCCCGGCTCGATGCGCTGCTCTTGCTGACGCCGGAGAGTTTTTCCTATGCGACTGGGGCGACGGCCGGCGTTGCGACGATGTGGCGAAGGTCGGGTGCGGTGGCCGCCATCGTCCCCGCCGACGAAACTCTTGAATGCGCGGCGGTGGTCACGGATCTGTTTGAAGCCGCATTTCGCGCCTCAAGCACGATCTCCGATATCCGCGTGCACCCGATCTGGGTCGAGACCGGCTCTATAAGCGGATTGACCGGAGCCGGATTGACGGATGAAGAGCTGATGCGCACGGCCTGGGAAAAACAGGGGCGCACACGCGGATTTGCAAGACCGGAAACCTTCGACGCAACGACCGGTTTTCGCCTCGCTGCCGATCTGCTTTCTGCCCGGAGGCTGGCAGGGGGTCGCATCGGTGTCGAACTGGACAGCCTCTCCGTCACCGATTTCCAGTTGCTGGCGGCCGCCCTGCCGGAGGCCGAGCTTGTCGACGCGTCCAATCTCGTTCAGCGGCTGAAGATGATAAAGTCGCCGCAGGAAATCGGCTTTCTGCAGACTGCGGTCGAACTCGCCGAAGCCGGGATAGAGGCCCTGCACGATGCAATCGTGGTCGGCCGGAGCCGCGACGATCTCGCGGCAGCGTGGAAAGCCGGCGTCGTGGCCGATGTCGCACGACGCGGCGTCGAAACGCTGACCGGAACATGGGAATACATATCCGTAGGCGAAAATCCTTGGACGAAAGGCGGCGTGGTTGCGCCCGGCGCACTGATCAAGGTCGATGTCGGATGTTTGATCGCCGGCTATACATCCGACACCGGCCGCACCTTCATTGTGGGCGAGCCTTCCCGGCTGCAGGCGCGGCTGTTCGATGCGCTCCGGCAGGGCTTCGAGGCCGGCCTGGCCCTGCTGCGCCCGGGCAAGCAGTTGAGAGACGTGCATCGCGCCGCAAGTGACGCCATCGGCCGCGCCGGCTTTCCCGACTATACACGTGGCCATTTCGGCCATGGGCTGGGCGCAAGCCTCGGCAGCGAGGAATGGCCCTTCATCTCAGCCAAGGCCGAAATCGCAATCGAACCCGGCATGGTTCTGGCGTTCGAGACGCCCTGGTATGTCGATGGTGTCGGCGGCATGATCATCGAGAACCAGTATCTGATCACCGCGACTGGTCAGACGCCAATGAACCGGTTGCCTACCGGGTTGGTTGTCGTCTGAGCCGCGGCTGACAGCAGCCTTGCCACGGTTCCGAGATCGTCGCGGAAGCGCGCCGTCTCGGCCTTTCTGCGCGCCTCGTCCGGAAGGCGCAGCAGATAGGAGGGATGCACAGTGACCAGAAGTTTCTGATCGACGCCAAGCGGCAGAACGGTCCCGCGCAGATCCGAAAACCGCTGTCTCGGATCCGTCAAGGCGGCAAGGGCCGTGGCACCGAGGGCGACAACCAGCTTCGGGCGGACAAGATCCAGCTCGAGCTTCAGCCACCATTTGCAGTGCTGGACCTCGCCCATATCAGGCTTCTGATGAATGCGCCGCTTGCCGCGCGGCTCGTATTTGAAGTGCTTGACGGCATTGGTGACATAGGCGGCGCTGCGGTCGAGCCCAGCCTCTCCCAGCATGCCGTCGAACACCTTGCCGGCGGGGCCGACAAATGGACGCCCTGCCAGATCCTCCTGATCCCCCGGTTGTTCGCCGACAAACATCACCTCTGCATTGTCAGGCCCTTCTCCGAAGACAGTCTGCGTCGCCCGGCAGTGCAAAGCGCACCGGGTGCAGCCGCGCGCCTCCGCGCGGGCGGCATCCAGTGTGCCGGTGGCGACAATCGGCACATCGGTGACGGCGTTTGCGGCCGCCATCTGCAGGCGCTCGTGAAACAGCGGCGGCTGGCTAGCTGCGCGCGCCGCCATCGCCGCGACCGAAGCTTCGGCACCGGCGATCAGGCCGGGAATGAGCGCGGCTTCCGGCAGGTTCTTCCAGTATTTCTTCGGCATTTCCGCCTGCATTGCTTTTACCTTCAACCGCGCAGGATTGAAGATATTGGCAAAATAGGTCAGCCAGAGCGCATCCGTCACATCATCGAGCATCGGATTTTCCGCCGGGTCTTCGCAGAGTGTCAGTCGCTCACCATCCCAGGCAGACGACCCCTTTGGCGTAGCGATAATCCAGTCCATATCGGTAAAACGGCGCTGGAAGAACGGCGCCGTGCGCGCAATGATATGGTGCTCCGGCTCGAACCAGGCCAGAAACCGGCGACGCGGGGCAGGCCCGTCTGCCGTTTCCATTTCCTTGAAGCGCACGAAGGCCTTCATCTTGTGGCTGTCGCGGCGCACCGATTTTTCCAGCGCATAGGCCTGCGCAACATCGGCATCCGACAGAATGGCGAGCAGCGAGCGCTCCTCCTGCAGCCGCCAGAGCAGGCTGTACAGCAGCCCGAAGCGGGCCGGATCGCCATGGCAGACAACGGATTCGGCCAGAAGCACAAAGGCGCGGGGCACCGTGACGGCCCTGCTGTCACCGGGAGGCAGCGACAGGCGACCGGAAAGCAACTGGGAGGGCGCAGAAGGATAGGGCGGCAGGGCAGCGAAAAGATCACCATCGGCCCGACCTTCCTCGATCCATTCGACATCCCGCGGCGCGACACGCGCCTGCAACAGCGCACGGGCCGGTTGCCGCCAGGCCTCGAAATCTCCCCGACCCTTCAGCACGACCCGCTGCATCAGAACAGTGCCATCTGCTGCGGTTGCGGCTCGAACATGGCGCGCAGATCGGTCCGGTCGATCAGCCGATGCGGCGACCATCCTTCGGCGACCACAAAAGACCGGACCTTTTTCAGCGAGACCTTCAGGCGGGCGAGATCCTCCAGCCGCAACCGCCGAAAGCGACGCGCCGAAACGATGCCGTTGACCGCCTTTGTGCCGAGCCCCGGCACGCGGAGCAGCATTTCGCGTTCCGCCGCATTGACATCGACCGGAAACCGGGCGCGGTTTGCCAGGGCCCAGGCGAGCTTCGGATCAAGCGCCAGATCGAGCATGCCGCCCGGCTGGCTTTCGGTGATTTCCTTGATGTCGAACCCGTAGAAGCGATAAAGCCAGTCGGCCTGATAGAGCCGGTGTTCGCGCATCAGTGGCGGCTTGATCAGCGGCAGGTTCTTCGATGCATCCGGGATCGGGCTGAAAGCGGAATAATAGACCCGCCGCAGGGCATAGCTGCCATAGAGCCGCGCACTGGTGCCCAGGATCGTGCTGTCATTGGCGTCATCGGCGCCGACGATCATCTGCGTGCTCTGGCCCCCGGGCACGAAGCGCTTGCGGCGTTTGGTCTGCAAGGTCGGATCGTTGGCAGCCTCGATCTTCAGCCGCAGGTCGCCCATCGATTTGCGGATGCCCGACGGGCGCTTTTCCGGCGCCAGCCGGGCAATGCCGGCATCGGTCGGAAGCTCGACATTGATCGACAGGCGATCGGCATAGAGCCCCGCTTCCTCGATCAGGAGCGGCGAGGCTTCGGGGATCGATTTCAGGTGGATATAGCCGCGGAAATTATGCGTGGTACGCAATTCGCGAGCGATGCGCACCATTTCCTCCATGGTGTGATCGGACGACCGGATGATGCCTGAAGACAGGAACAACCCCTCGATATAGTTGCGGCGGTAGAATTCCAGTGTCAGCCAGACGACTTCCTCGACAGAAAACCGGGCGCGTTCGACATTGCTGGACGAGCGGTTGATGCAATAGGCGCAGTCATAGATGCAGAAGTTCGTCATCAGGATCTTCAGGAGGGAAATGCAACGACCATCCGGCGCATAGGCGTGGCAGATCCCCATGCCCTCCGTCGAGCCCAGCCCGCCAGACCGCGACGAATCCCGTTTTGTCGTGCCGCTGGAGGCGCAGGACGCATCGTATTTCGCCGCATCCGAAAGGATGGCAAGGCGTTCATTCAAGGACTTCTTCATGATTGTTCATGATATGTTCTTTTTGTACGCAGGTCAATTCGGAAATCCGGCTGTCGACGGAACGATTGCCCGCTTCAGTCCGTTAACAGGGCGAACCCACCCATTGAAGAACGAGAAGGAGTAGGCATCATGCCTTCCATTCAGCAATCGAAAATCCTCATCCTTGCCACCGACGGCTACGAGCGTTCCGAGTTGCGCGTGCCGCTGGATGAACTCAAGAAGCGTGGCGCCGACGTCAAGATTGCCTCGATCGGGGCTGGCAGCATCAAGAGCTGGGACGACAAGGATTGGGGCGACAGCGTCGATGTCGATCTCTTGGCCGGCGACGTCAATGTCGAGGATTTCGACGGCCTGGTCCTGCCGGGCGGCCAGATCAATCCGGACATCCTGCGTCACAACGAGGACGCTATGCGTGTGGTCCGGGCCTTCGTCGAATCCGGCAAGACCGTCGCTGCCATCTGCCATGCACCCTGGCTTCTGATCGAGGCCGATGCGGTGCGCGGTCGCAAGATGACGTCCTATGCCTCGATCAAGACCGACGTGATGAATGCCGGCGGCAATTGGGTCGACGAGGCGGTGGTAACCGACAAGGGCATCATCACGTCACGCGACCCGGATGATCTCCAGCCATTCGTGGAAAAGATCGTCGAGGAGATCGAGGAAGGCCGGCACGAACGCCGCGCCGCCTGATCTGCTGAAACGCGAAAGTGGAAGGACCCCTTGATGGTCGATCTGTCAAAGACGAAAAACGATCCCCTGCAGCAGCTTTGGGATATCGTAGACGACACCCGCGCCGGTATGCTCGGCGTTGAAGGTGACTTGCAGCATATGCAGCCGATGGCTCCGCAGCTGGAAAAGGAAAGCAATTCACTGTGGTTCTATACCCGCTCGGATAGCGATCTGGTCAAGGCGGTTGGGACCAGCGCCCGCGCCCGTTTCTGCCTCATCAGCAAGGATCATGACTATCACACCAGCCTTGTCGGCGTGATCAGCGAGAACAAGTCGCGCGAGCATATCGACAAGTTCTGGTCGCCCGTTGTCGGCGCCTGGTTCGAGAACGGCAAGGATGATCCGTTGCTGACCATGTTGCAGATGAAACTGGACGACGCAGCCATCTGGGCGTCCTCGAACAGCACGCTGCGCTTCGGCTGGGAAATCGCCAAGGCCAACCTCACCGGCAAGGAACCCGATCTCGGCGTTCACACGCAGATTGCCCTGCCGCACTGAAGCAAGCGGTAATGCAGCGATGTCGGCGGTCCGCTCTTTTCAGGGTGGCTGCCTGCGGACCGGCATCCCTGTTATCAGCCTCGCCCCGCCTCGCATAGGCGGGGCGTTTTTGTTGACCAACGCGACGATGGGCCCGAAGGCGGCGACACTATGAGTTGTCCTGAGGCCCTGCGTCCGACATTTCCGGCCCACCTCTGTTTGCGGGCTGGATGCTGGAATACATGCCGGTGGTCCGAAACTCGGTCGGACTGGCGCCGAAGAAGCGGCGAAACACCTTGGCAAAATAGTTCGGATCCTCGAAACCGCACATGCTGGAGACTTCCTTGACCGACAGATGCGCGGTCTTGGTCAACAGCTTGGTAGCCCGTTGCAGGCGCTTGCGAAGAACGAATTCCGCCGGTGGCATGCCCTCGCTGGCGGCAAAAACGCGGGAGAAATGCGCCCGGCTCAACCCCGAGATCTGCGCGATCTCCTCGACGGGTAGCGGCTTGTTGAGATTGGCAAGGATGTGATCGATGACATGCTGCATCGTCCGGTATTCCTGGCTGAACACCGGGTGCGAACCGAAGACGTCATCATAGAGTGCCATGGCGGCCTCATAGGCAATGGCCGATGCACTGCCCGGCGCATCGGCGCCACCGAGAATGAGTCTGCGCGCGCAATCAGCCAGATGCTCGACCGTCTCCGGCTTCAGCTTCAGCACCGGACCGGTCGCCGCGAGGATCGCCTTGTGGATCCTCAGGGCCTCCTCGCCATTCATCGAAATCCAGAAAAACTCCCAGCGCCCGTCCCTTTCAAGCCAGTAGCGATGGTTGTGCGGCACGAGCACCAGCAGGGTTTCGCCCTCGCGGACCCGGTAGTTCCGGCTCTCGTAGCGAAGGTTTCCGGCGCCCGCCAGCGTATGCTGCAAGACCGTGAACGGGGTCTGACCACGGCGGCGTCCATCCCAGTCATAGCTGGCATCGGTGCGGATTTCGTATCCCGTGCTGGTTGGCATCGTATGCAGGCTGTGGCGACCGCGCGGCAGCGAAACCGTGCGCATCCTCGGCCCCTCTTCAATCAACGCGTTGAGCATAGAATTACCCATGATAGCATAATACCTCTCTGGCGAGCTCAGGCATTATACGCATAATGCAACACAACAAAGCAAGATGACCGGGTTGAGGCGGCATCGGCAGGGAGAGCGGGAAGGAGGTCGGCGCAACAGCGCTCGACGGTCCATGACCTGATTTTACCCTGCCTGTTTCTCCCGGCACAATGACCAGCGACGAGGACAGCATGAGCAGCTTCAAGATAGCCATTATCGGCGCCGGCAGCGTCGGCTTCACCAAGAAACTCTTCACCGACATTCTCTGCGTGCCGGAGTTCCGTGACGTCGAATTTGCGCTTACCGATATGAACGAGCACAATCTCGGCATGATCAAGTCGATCCTCGACAAGATCGTCGAAGCCAACAAGCTTCCGGCAAAGGTCACCGCATCGACCGACCGTCGCGCGGCGATCTCCGGCGCCCGCTACATCATCTCCTGCGTCCGCGTCGGTGGCCTTGCCGCCTATGCCGACGACATCCGCATCCCGCTGAAATATGGCGTCGATCAGTGTGTCGGCGATACGATCTGCGCCGGCGGCATCCTCTATGGTCAACGCAACATCCCGGTGATTCTCGATTTCTGCAAGGATATCCGCGAACTGGCCGAGCCCGGCGCGAAATTCCTCAACTATGCCAACCCGATGGCCATGAACACCTGGGCGGCGATCGAATATGGCAAGGTCGATACGATCGGTCTTTGCCACGGCGTCCAGCATGGCGCCGAACAGATTGCCGAAATCCTGGGCGCCGAGGACGGCGAACTCGATTACGTCTGCTCCGGCATCAACCACCAGACCTGGTTCGTCGATCTGCGCATCAAGGGTCGCAAAATCGGCAAGGATGAACTGGTCGCGGCCTTTGAGGCGCACCCCGTCTTCTCGCAGCAGGAAAAGCTGCGCATCGACGTGCTCAAGCGGTTCGGCGTGTATTCCACCGAGAGCAACGGCCACCTGTCGGAATACCTGCCCTGGTACCGCAAACGGCCGGAGGAAATTACCCGCTGGATCGACATGTCCGACTGGATCCACGGCGAAACCGGCGGCTACCTGCGCCATTCGACCGAGACCCGCAACTGGTTCGAGACCGAATACCCGCAATTCCTGAAGGATGCCGACAGGCCGATCGATCCGGCCAAGCGCTCCAACGAACATGCCAGCCACATTCTGGAAGCCCTGGAAACCGGTCGGGTCTATCGCGGCCACTTCAACGTCAGGAACAACGGCGTCATTACCAACCTGCCATCCGATGCGATCATCGAATCGCCCGGCTTCGTCGATCGCTTCGGCATCAACATGGTCGCCGGCATCACCCTGCCGGAAGCCTGCGCCGCGACCTGCATGTCCTCGATCAATGTCCAGCGCATGTCGGTCCATGCTGCCATCACAGGCGACATCGATCTCCTGAAGCTGGCCGTCCTGCACGATCCGCTGGTCGGCGCCATCTGCACGCCGGAAGAGGTCTGGCAAATGGTCGACGAAATGGTCGTCGCCCAGGCGGAATGGCTGCCGCAATATGCCCATGCCGTGCCTGCCGCGAGGGACCGCCTGAGCAAGGGCACCGTCAAGACCCGCGATTGGAACGGCGTTGCCCGCCGCGAGGTTCGCTCGATCGACGAACTGCGCGCCGAGAAGGAAGCGATCAGGATGAAGGCCGCAAGCTGATTCTTCGTTCGAACGATGGAGATCGGCGGGCGGCGGCAGGTTCCGGGAGGCGGGCCTGCTGCGTTCCAATAGGACCGCCTGGAATGACACGAAAATGCTGAGGAGCAAGCCGTCCCATCTCGGTCCGGCATGAAGCATGAGGGAGAGAGAAACGATGAACACCATTCGCCATATGAAACGGGGCGCCGTGCTGATGCTCGGCGTATCCGCCTTTGCCTTGCAGGCCTGGGCTTCGGAGCCGACCGTCGTTCCTGAACAGGCACCTTTCCCGGCCCAGGGCAAGATCACCTACGTGCCGCGCGATTCGATCGTCGAATTCAAGGCGCTGCCGACATACAGCGAGCCGGACTGGGTCACCGAAAAATTCGTCAAGACCGGCAAGCTGCCGCCGGTTGAACAACGCCTGCCAAAGGAACCGATGGTCTTCAAGACGGGCAACATGCCCGATGGCATCGGCGTCTACGGCGACACGCTGCGCCACGTCATCGGCGGACGCCCGGAGGGCTGGAACTACTCGGCCGGCCAGACGCAAGGCTGGGGCGGCATCGACATCGGCCTGTCCGAATGCCTGACGCGCACGGCACCGCTTTACCAGGTCGAGGCCAGCGACATGGAGCCGTTGCCAAACCTGGCAAAGAGCTGGGACTGGTCCGAAGACGGCCATAAGCTGACCATGCACCTGGTCGAAGGCGCCAAATGGTCGGATGGCGTTCCCTTCTCCTCTGAGGACGTGATGTTCTACTGGAACGACAACGTCCTCGATATGAATGTCTCGCCTTTGAATGGCGCGACGCCAGAGACGTTCGGCGAAGGCACGACGCTGACGGCCATCGACGCCAACACCGTCGAATGGACGTTCAAGGAAGCCTTTCCGAGGCAGCATCTGTTTGCCATGGCCTATGGTACCTTCTGCCCGGGCCCGGCGCATATCCTGAAAACCAAGCACCCGAAATACAACAAGGAATTCACCTACGACCAGTACAAGAACGGCTTTCCGGCCCAGTACATGAACATCCCGGTCATGGGTGGCTGGGTCCCCGTTGCCTATCGGCCCGACGATATCATCGTGATGCGTCGCAATCCCTACTACTGGAAGGTCGACGAGAACGGCCAGCAACTGCCCTATCTCAACGAGATGCACTACAAGCTCTCGACCTGGGGAGACCGTGACGTTCAGGCCATCGCCGGTTCGGGTGACTTCTCGAACCTCGAACAGCCGGAAAACTTCGTGGAGAGCCTGAAGCGTGCAGCCCAGGAAACCGCCCCTGCCCGGCTTGCCTTCGGCGCCCGCCTGATCGGCTACAACCTGCACATGAACTTCTCGGTCAATGGCTGGGGCGAACCTGACGAACGCGGCAAGGCCGTGCGCGAACTCAACCGCAACCTCGATTTCCGCAAGGCCGTAACCATGGCGCTGGACCGGAAGAAGATCGGCGATTCCCTCGTCAAGGGACCGTTCACGACAATCTATCCGGGCGGCATATCCTCCGGCACCAGCTTTTACGACCGCCAGTCGACGGTGTATTATCCCTTCGATCTGGAAGGAGCCAAGGCGCTTCTCGAAAAAGTGGGGCTGAAGGATACCGATGGAAACGGCTTCGTGAACTTCCCGGCCGGTACGTTGGGCGGAGGCGACGTACAGATTGTGCTTCTGTCGACATCCGACTATGCCACCGACCGCAACCTTGCGGAGGGTGTCATCGGGCAGATGGAGCAGCTCGGCCTGAAGATCACGCTGAACTCGCTGGATGGCGTGAAACGTGACGATGCTCGCAATTCCGGCCGGTTTGACTGGACGCTGCTGCGCAACGGTTCGGAGCTTTCGTCGGTGGTTCAGAATACGCCGCAACTGGCCCCGACGGGACCGCGCACAAGCTGGCACCACCGTGCCGGACCGGATGGAACGATGGATCTCCTGCCGTTCGAGAAGGACATGGTCGCGACCGTCAACAGCTTCATTGCTTCAAACGACAATGACGAGCGGTCGGACCTCATGAAGACGTATCAGAAGATCTCCACCGAGAACGTCAACACGGTTGGCCTGACCGAATATCCGGGTGCGCTCATCATCAACAAGCGCTTCTCCAACATCCCGCCGGGCGCGCCGATCTATATGTTCAACTGGGCCGAAGATACGATCCTGCGCGAACGCGTTTTCGTCAGCGCTGACAAGCAGGGCGACTACGAACTCTTCCCGCAGCAACTTCCAGGCAAGCCGGGCGAAGCCGGCCCGATCAACTGATCTCTCCCAGACACTCCCCGGCCGCAGACCACCGTGGCCGGGGGACCCCCATACACACAAGAGAACCAAACAGCCATGTTCCGATTTCTGCTTGTGCGCATCGCATCTGCCATCCCCGTGCTCTTCGTACTGAGCATCGTGACCTTCGTGATCATCCAGGCGCCACCGGGCGACTACAGCGACTATATCCGTTCGCAAGCCATCAATCAGGGCGGCGCGTCGTTCGAGGAAGCCGACGCTCAGGCGCAGGCCTACAAGATTGCCAACGGCCTCGATAAGCCGATGGTCGTTCAATACGTCAACTGGGTCACCGGGATCGTGACGCGCGGCGATTTCGGCCACAGCCTTTTCTACAACAAACCAGTTTCCGAGGTCGTCGGTGAACGCTTGCCGCGCACGCTGGCGCTGGCGCTCGTCTGCCACATCCTCGCCTCCATCATCGGCATCACCTTCGGCATTCTCGCCGCCACGCGGCAATATACCTGGGTGGATACGCTGCTGTCGGGCATCTCCTTCCTCGGCATGACGGTGCCGCGCTTCCTGATGGCGCTGATCATCGTCTATATTCTCGTCTTCCACTTCAACGTCACCGAGATCAACAGCTTCCACTCCGCGAAATATGGCGGCGCACCCTGGTCCTGGGACAAGTTCGTCGATCTTTTGAAGCATGTCTGGCCGGTCATCGCCATCGCCACGTTCGGCGGCCTCGCCTACAATATGCGGGTCATGCGCGGCAATCTGCTCGATACGCTGAACGCACAATATGTCGAGACGGCACGCGCCAAGGGCCTCTCCGAACGCAAGGTCATCATGCACCACGCGGTGCCCAATGCGCTGCATCCGCTGGTCATGTACCAGGGCGTAGTGCTGCCCTACATGCTGACGGGCGAGATCGAGACCGCGATCATCTTCGCGCTGCCGACCGTCGGCCCGGCCATCGTCGGCTCGATGTGGGTCGGCGACGTCTACGTCACCGCAACCTTCATGCTGGTCCTGTCAGCAACGCTGATCGTCGGCAACATCATCGCCGACGTGCTTCTGGCGCTGCTGGATCCGCGTGTCCGCCTGGGCGGGGGAGCACACGCATGACAACCCACGTTCAAACAGCAGCAATCATCCAGACAGCTCCGGCAAACCATGGCAACGAAACCTATTCGGCGCTGGTCTGGCGTCGCCTGAAGCGCTCCGGGACAGGCATGGCAGGTCTTGTTCTCGTCTGCATGCTGATGCTGGTAACGGTCTTCGCCGAGTTCTTTTCGCCTGTCGATCCGAAGCTGACCGGCGTCGCCTTTGCTCCGCCGCAGACCATCAGCATCACCGACCAGGAGGGCAGCATCGTCTGGCCGCGCACCTATACGATCGGCGAAAGCACCGAACTCGATCCGGTCACCTTCCAGCCGCTCGTCGGCCCCGACTACGCCAACCCGCTCGATCTCGGCTTCTTTGTCAGAGGCTTCAGCTATCGGCTTTTCGGCCTGATCC
Source organism: Pararhizobium antarcticum (assembly GCF_001885585.1). GTDB lineage: Bacteria > Pseudomonadota > Alphaproteobacteria > Rhizobiales > Rhizobiaceae > Pararhizobium > Pararhizobium antarcticum. The sequence goes on along the minus strand of NZ_LSRP01000129.1, from coordinate 86,614 downwards.
CGACAGAGCGGCATTTCTTCGGCGCAACGAACGGCACGCCAGTCAATTTCCTCGGCACCGACAAGTTCGGCCGGGACGTGCTGTCGCGCATCTTCCACGGCGCGCGCGTCTCCTTGATGATCGCGCTGACCGTGGTCTTCATCGTCACGGTCGTCGGCACCACCGTCGGCATGGTCTCGGGCTATTTCGGGGGGCGCTTCGATACCTGGATGCAGCGCTTCGTCGATCTGGTTCTCGCCTTCCCGCAACTGCCGCTCTATCTGGCCCTGACCTCGCTGATCCCGGTGACGGCACCGACCAATGTCTTCCTCGCCTTCGTCATCTTCGTCATGTCGGCACTCGGCTGGGCGCAGATGTCGCGTGAGGTGCGTGGCAAGACGCTGGCGCTCGCCCGGATCGACTATGTCCGGGCGGCGATGGCGATCGGCGCCACCGACCGGCGCATCATCTTCCAGCATATCTTACCGAATGTGATGAGCTACGTGATCGTCTCGGTGACGCTGGCCATTCCAAGCGTGGTGCTGCTCGAATCCTTCCTCGGCTTCCTCGGTTTTGCGGTCAAGCCGCCACTGATGTCCTGGGGTCTGATGCTGCAGGACACCTCGACCTATTCCGTTATCGGTTCCTATCCCTGGATCCTATCACCCGTGGCCTTCGTACTGATCACCGTCTTTGCATTCAATGCACTGGGCGACGGTCTGCGCGACGCCGTCGACCCATACTGAGGAGACGACCATGGCACTCGTGGACATCACATCCCTGGCACCCGAACAAAGGCATGACCACGCCGCAGCCACCGGACAGCCGATCATCGACGCCCGTCACGTGGCGGTGAAATTCAAGGTCGAAAACGGCCTGGTCGATGCCGTCAAGGACGTATCCTTCCAGCTCTATCGCGGAGAGACGATCGCGGTAGTCGGCGAATCCGGCTCTGGAAAGTCGGTGACCGCCCGCACCGTCATGGGCCTCCTGACCAAGCGTGCCTCGGTTTCCGAAGGGTCGAGCATCGCCTATGACGGCCAGAACGTGCTGAAATTTTCCGATCGGCAGCGTCGGGCCCTGCGCGGCAACCGCATCTCGATGATCTTTCAGGAGCCGATGAGCTCGCTCAATCCGGTCTATACGATCGGCGCCCAGATCATCGAGGCAATCCGCGTGCATCAGAAGATGAGCCGCAAACAGGCAATGGAACGCACACTGGAGCTTTTGCGTCAGGTACAGATCCCCGATCCGGAGAACCGCCTCAACCAGTATCCGCACCAGTTGTCGGGCGGCCAGCGGCAGCGCATCATGATCGCCATGGCGCTCGCCAACAGCCCCGATGTGCTGATCGCCGACGAGCCGACGACGGCACTCGACGTCACGGTCCAGGCGCAAATCCTCAACCTCATCCGCGACCTGCAGAAAAAGCTCGGCATGGCCGTGATCCTGATCACCCATGACCTCACCGTCGTGCGGCAGTTTTCAGACTATGTCTATGTCATGCAGAACGGCGAGGTGAAGGAGCACAACACCACGTCCGCCCTGTTCCAGAACCCGCAACACCCCTATACGCGCCACCTGCTCAACTCCGAGCCGACGGGCAGGGCGAACCCGATGCCGGTCGACTCCGGAGCCATTCTCGAAGGGCGCGACGTGCGGGTTTCCTTCATGCTGAAGGCCGGCGGCTTCTTCAAGCCGCAACTGAAGGAGCTGGTGGCTGTCGACAGCCTGAGCATCAAGCTTCACCGGCATGAGACGCTGGGTCTCGTCGGCGAATCCGGCTCAGGAAAGACCACGTTCGGCCAGGCTCTGGTCAAGCTCCTGCGGGTGGATGGGGGCGAGATCCTGTTTGATGGCCAGTCGATCGAGCATAAGACCCGCGAAGAGATGCGCCCGTTGCGCGCGCGCATGCAGGTGGTCTTCCAGGATCCGTTCTCCTCGCTCAACCCGCGCATGTCGGTTGGCCAGATCATCGAGGAAGGCCTCATCGTCAACCGGCTCGGCGCCACCCGAAACGAACGGCTGGAGCGCGTCAGGGAAGCGCTCAGCAGCGCCGGCATGCCCAGCAACATCCTGTCGCGCTTCCCGCACGAATTTTCCGGTGGCCAGCGCCAGCGCATCGCCATTGCCCGGGCCGTGGCGCTGGAGCCGGAATTCATTCTGCTCGACGAGCCCACCTCGGCGCTCGATCTCTCGGTGCAGGCCCAGATCATCGAACTGCTGCGCAAGCTGCAGGACGAAAAAGGACTGAGCTATCTCTTCATCTCCCACGATCTGAAAGTCGTGCGCGCCCTCTGCCACCGGGTGGCGGTGATGCAGCATGGTAAGATCGTTGAAGAGGGCCCGGTCGAAGACGTTCTCACCCATCCCAAGACCGCCTACACCGAACGGCTCGTCCGCGCCGCCTTCGATGTAGCCGCCTAACCGTTAGAAAGAGGCTTTTCCCATGACGAGACAACCCAAGATCACCTTCATCGGCGCCGGCTCGACCGTGTTCATGAAAAACATCATCGGCGACGTATTGCAGCGTCCAGCACTGTCAGGTGCCAAAATCGCGCTGATGGACATCAATCCGCAACGGCTGGAAGAAAGCGAGGTCGTCGTCCGCAAACTGATCTCCACCCTGGGCGTCAAGGCAACCATCGAGCTGCATTCCAACCGGCGCAAGGCCCTCGACGGCGCCAATTTTGTCGTCGTCGCCTTCCAGATCGGCGGCTTCGAACCCTGCACGGTCACGGACTTCGAAGTGCCGAAGAAATATGGCCTGCGCCAGACCATCGCCGATACGCTCGGCGTCGGCGGCATCATGCGGGGCCTGCGCACCGTGCCGCATCTCTGGTCGATCTGCGAAGACATGATGCAGGTCTGCCCCGACGCGATCATGATGCAGTATGTCAACCCGATGGCGATCAACACCTGGGCGATTGCCGAGAAATATCCTGCCATCAAGCAGGTCGGTCTCTGCCATTCCGTGCAAGGCACGGCGATGGAACTCGCCGAAGATCTGGACATTCCCTACGAGGAAATCCGCTACCGCTCCGCCGGCATCAACCACATGGCCTTCTTCCTCAAGTTCGAGCATCGCCAGGCCGATGGCTCCTACCGCGATCTCTATCCGGATCTGGTCCGCGGATACCGCGAAGGCCGGGCGCCCAAGCCCGGCTGGAACCCGCGCTGCCCCAACAAGGTGCGCTACGAGATGCTGACCCGGCTCGGCTATTTCGTGACGGAGAGCTCGGAACACTTCGCGGAATACACGCCCTATTTCATCAAGGAAGGCCGCGAGGACCTGATCGAGAAATTCGGCATCCCGCTCGACGAATATCCAAAGCGCTGCATCGAGCAGGTCGAGCAGTGGAAGGGACAGGCCGCAGCCTTCCGCTCGGCCGACAAGATCGAGGTCGCACAATCGAAGGAATACGCCTCCTCGATCATGAATTCGGTCTGGACCGGCGAGCCTTCTGTCATCTACGGCAACCTGCGCAACAATGGCTGCATCACCTCGCTGCCCGACAATTGCGCCGCCGAAGTGCCCTGCCTCGTCGATGAGAACGGCATCCAGCCCACCTATATCGGTGCGCTGCCGCCGCAGCTGACAGCGCTGATCCGCACCAATATCAACGTCCAGGAACTGACCGTTGCCGCGTTGATGACGGAAAACCGCGAGCATCTCTACCATGCCGCGATGATGGACCCGCATACGGCAGCCGAACTCGATCTCGACCAGATCTGGTCGCTGACCGACGATCTGCTGGCCGCCCATGGCGAATGGATCCCGGAATGGGCCCGTGTCGCCCGCAAGGTCCAGGCCGCGTAACGCCTCTCCCCGTTGCGCGTGTCAAAACCCCGGAGCTCAAACTCCGGGGTTTTCCTTTTCGCTGGAGTATGCTGGAAAGAGAGCCCGCATCATCGCTTTGGAGACAAACATGTCCGCCGCCTTCGACAAGACCGAACTCGCCCGCCTGCTGTCCGAAGCCGACGCTGCCGGCCACCGCCTGACATCCGCGTCCCTTGCCGCTCCTGGCAGCGATGCTGAGGCCGTTGAAACCCAGCATGAAACATTGGCGCTGAACGACTGGATGGCCGGTGGCTACAAGGTTGCGATCCGTCCGGACGGCACGTCGATCGCGGCACCGATGGCGCATATCGTGACGGCGTCAGCAGAGGGCACCGCTGTGTTCGAACGGCCGGTCGTCGATGCCGTCGAAGTCGAGATCTGCTTCATCCTCAAAACGCCGCTGACGCCGCGCGGCCCGGACGGGTATACCCGTGCCAGCGTGCTCGAGCATGTCTCAGAGATTCGCGCCGGCATCGAATTCCTCGCCCATCGCCTGGATCATGGCAGCAAGTCTCAGGCCCAGGTCTTTCTGGCCGACCGCCTTGGCAATGCCGGCTATGTGCTGGGCGAGACGCTGGACCCGGCCCTGATCGCGCCCGAATTGAGCTACCCGCTGACCGTCACCGCCGATGGCGAGATTTTGTTTGCCGGTCCCGGCAAACATCCCTTCATCGACCCTGTGGCAGCCATGCTGGCCTTTGCCAATACGCTGACGCAACCGATCGCCGCTGGCCAGATCATCACCACGGGCAGCCTTTGCGGACCTGTTTCCATGCCGCACAATGCCGAGATCGTCGTCAGCGGCGTGGCAAGCTTCACCGTCCAGGTCAAGTCGTCAGCCCACCCCAACTGATGCGTCTGCAGACTTGAGCCGGCTATCGCAGCCAGGTCCCATAGTCCGAAACCAGGAGATGGACGGGGTGCTCGTCCTCTTCGATCCCGGAGAAACGCGAGACCAGCGGGTCTTCGAAGATATTGTCGATGGCGTCGTCGTTGACGGTCGAGACCTCGGCCACGAAGACGTCCGCCTCCTCCGCCCAGAAGGCATGCCAGTCGCCTGGCATCAGCGTGACGCTTTCGCCGGGCGCCAGCCGCAACCGGTGACCGGGTTCGAATGTCTGGACGACGCCGTCCGTGGCAACGGTGACACCCTTCTCGCGATCGCAGTGTCCGTCCGTATCCCCGAACAGCTCGATCACCAGCGTACCGCCGCCACGATTGATGATGTCTTCCGCCTTGAGGTCATGGCGATGCATCGGCGTGACCTGATCCTTGCGCGAAATCATCGCCTTTTCGGCGTAGAGCATGCCGCGCCCGCGTTTCAGGTCGCCGACCCGGCCGTTGCGCGTCGTGAACAAAAACAGCCCTTTGCTCGCAAAATCCCCCAGTCCGAAATCGGTGATATCCCAGCCGAGGCCGGCTCCAGTGATGCCGGCAATCTCCGCCTTGCGCGCCACCATCTCTTCAGGCGACCAGCCCGCGAACGGCGGCAGGATATAGCCGAAATCGCGCATGAAGGCTTCGCTCTGGCGAATGATGGTATTGATCTGGCTGCGTTTCATCGTGGACATTGTTCCCTCCTATCGGACGCCGATACCGGCCGTCAGACCGCCGTCGATGCGGTGATCCGAGCCCGTGATAAATCCCGCCTTCTCGGAGGCGAGAAAGGCCGCCAGCGCTGCCACTTCCTCCGGTTCGCCGACGCGCCCGAGCGGATGGGCCGCGCCGAACCGCTGGAACACCGCATCGATGTCCGCATCCGGCCCCTCGAAGGTGCGGGCAGCAAGTTCAAGGATCGGCGTGCGCACCGAACCCGGGCTGATCGAAACCACCCGGATGCGATCCGCTGCAAAATCCAGCGCCATCGCCCGTGTCAACGCATGGATGGCCCCTTTCGAGGCGACATAGGCCGAGACACCGCTCTGGCAGGCGTGACCCTGCACGCTTGACAGATTGATGATGACGCCGCCGCCACGCTTGCGCATCTGCGGCACGCCGAATTCGGCCGTCAGGTGGATCGATCCGACATTGACGGCCATGCAGCGCATGAAGGCTTCGAAGGATGTCGTTTCGGCTGTCCCATAGGGATGCACGGCAGCCGAATTGACGATGATATCGAGCCCGCCGAAACGCGCGGCCGCCGTCGCCATCGCCTCGCCGACAGCGCTGGGCATGGAGACGTCGGTCTCCAGCACAACAAGAGACAGCCCCTCGGCGACAGCGATATCCCGAAGGGCGGCATTGGCGACCGTGTCGATCCCGAGCACTGTGACAGAGGCGCCCTGGCGGGCAAGGTGCAGGGCCACCGCCCGACCAATACCTGTGGTTCCCGTGACAAGGGCGACCTTGCCGTCAAATTCGCTCATCGAGCATCCTCCTGCAGGCCAGCACCGTGTCCGGCGTCTGGCCGTCCGGGCGGCGGAATGAATTCTAGGCCGGCATCGAGATGCCGGTTCATATGGTAGACGAAGGCGATCCGATCGGTTTTGCGCAGCGCCTGGACGATCTCGGCATGTTCGGCGACAACCCCTTCAAGCGCCAGCCGATGCGATTTTCCGGCCAGCATCAGCCGCCGGATCACCGGTTTCAGCATGCCGTAGGTCTCCGACAATGTGCGATTGCCCGCCGCCTCGACCATCAGCCGATGAAATTGGAAATCCAGATCCGAGGCGTCTTCAGGTGTTGTGGCGCGGCCAATGCGGGCGTTGACGGCATCCATCTCGGCAAGTGTGTCCTCGCCGATCCGGCCTGCCAGGAGATCGAACAGGTTCATCTCGGTCAGCCGTCGATAACCCTGGATATCGCGAAACGCATCGACGGATATGTCCATCGCGAAGGAAAACAGATCGCGCATCGCCACCTGATGCTGATCGGTCAGCACCGCACCCACCTTCTGGCGTGATTCGGCCACACCATAGGCCTTCAAGGTGCGGAAGGCCTCCCTTACGGTGTTGCGGCTCGCATCGAACATGACGGCAAGCTCGCCTTCGCTCGGAAGCACGTCGCCGACAGTCAGCCCGCGCTCCCGGATCAGGCCGCGTATATGCTGGACCATCCCGTCCACCGCCGATGCGCGTCCGCCGCCTTGCATGTCCTGCCTGTCTGTTTTGCCCTGATACCGTTTTATATGCCCAACATAATCGACCAATCAATCCATAACTCTTGATTTCGGCAGGATTCTTCATTCTATTGTCCAACATTAACGAAGGAGAGACGACAAATGCTTGAGAGCTGGCGATGGTTCGGTCCGGACGATCCGGTAACGCTTTCCGATGCGCGGCAGGCAGGCGCACACGGTGTCGTCACGGCCCTGCATCACATCTATGACGGCCGCGCCTGGACGCCGGACGATATCGCCGAGCGCATGGCGCTGGTCCGCAAGGCCGGCATGCAATGGTCCGTCTGCGAATCCATCCCGGTCGGCTCTGCGCTGAAGCTGCGCGATGCAAACTGGCGTCGCACGCTTGATGCCTGGAAGACCAGCCTTGCCAATCTCGGCCGCGGTGGCGTGCCTGTCGTCTGCTACAATTTCATGCCGGTGGTCGACTGGACGCGGACCAACCTGATGTATCCGACCGCCGTCGGCGGCTATGCACTGCGCTTCGACATGATCGACTTCATTGCCTATGACGTTTTCGTGCTGAAGCGGCGCGCGGCCGAGGACAGCTATGATGCCGCAATCGTCGAGGCTGCCCGGATGCGTCTTGCCGAGAAGAGCGAAGACGAGATCCTGACGCTCGAAAAGAACATCATTGCCGGCCTGCCCGGCGGCGAGGACAGCCACACGCGCGAAACGATCCGCGGTCATATCGCCGCCTTCGACGCGATTTCCGACGCGGACATGCGTGCCAATCTCGTCGAATTCCTGCAGGAGGTCGTCCCTGTCGCTGCGGAAAACGGCGTCCGGCTCGCCATCCACCCGGACGATCCGCCCTTCCCGCTGTTTGGCCTGCCGCGCGTTGTCTCGACGCCCGATGACGTTCAGGCGATCCTCGATGCCGTCGATCATCCCGCCAACGGCATCACGCTCTGTGCCGGTTCCTATGGATCCCGCCCGGACAATGACGTCGTCGCCATGGCCAGCCGTTTTGCCGACCGCATCCATTTTGCCCATCTGCGCAATGTCTCGAAGGAACCGGACGGATCCTTCATCGAATCCGAACATCTGGCCGGCGACGTCAACATGGTCTCGCTGATTTCAGTGCTGCGGGCCGAGGAGAAGCGCAGGCAGGTAGAAGGGCGGGAGGACTGCGTCATCCCGATGCGCCCCGACCACGGCCATCTCCTGATCGACGACCAGAACAAGAAGGTCAATCCCGGCTATTCCTGCATCGGCCGTCTGAAGGGTCTGGCCGAACTGCGCGGCATCATCGCCGCCGTCGATCAACTGGGCGGCTGAGGAAGACTGTATCAGCGCGCCAGCCAACGGGCGATGCCGTCTGCCGAAGCGCGGCCGGTGGCAAAACAGGCCGTCAGCAGATAACCGCCGGTCGGCGCCTCCCAGTCGATCATCTCGCCGGCGACAAACACGCCCGGCAGGGCGCGCAGCATGTAGCCATCGTCGATCGCGCCCCAGCCTATGCCGCCGGCCGACGAAATGGCCTCGGCAATGGGGCGTGGACGGACGACGGGCAGGGCAAAAGCCTTGATCATCCGGGATAGCTTTTGCGGGTCGCGACGCTCTGTCTCGCTTGAGAACTCCCGCAGCAAAGCGGCCTTGACGCCATCAATGCCCGCCCCCTTGCGCAACCGGGTGGCAAGGCTTGCCTTGCCACCCTGTTTCGACAGGTCCTGTGTAAGCCGCGCCAAAGTCCGGCCCGGCATCAGATCAAGCAACAAGGAGGCAACGCCCTCTGTTTCAAGACGATCCCGTAGACTTGCGGCATGGGCGTAGACGAGGCTGCCCTCTATGCCGTTCTGCGTCACCACGAAGTCTCCATGAATAGGCCCTGCGTCCGTCGCAGCGGTGACGGACTTGACGGGCACGCCGGAAAACCGCTCCCGGAAGAGGTCGCTCCAGGCAACATCGAAACCGCAATTGGCCGGGCGCAGATCGGCGACATCAACGCCGCGTTCGCGCAGCCACGGCACCCAGGCGGCATCGGAGCCCAGACGCGGCCAGCTTGCACCGCCCAGCGCCAACAGCGACGCATCAGCCTCGACCACCTTTGTGCCCTGCGGTGTGTCGAAGCGCAGCCCACCGTCGACGAACCCTGTCCAGCGATGCCGGGTGAGGATTTCGACGCCCTGCCCTTCCAGACGCCGCAACCAGGCCCGCAACAGCGGTGATGCCTTCATGACCGTCGGAAAGACACGGCCTGAGGAACCGATGAATGTCTCGGTGCCGAGCGCCAGCGCAAAGGCCCGCACCGCTGCCGCCGGAAATGCCTCGACCGCCGGCCAAAGCCGGTCGCCGGAAGGCTGGAACCGCGACAGAAAACGCGTGTGATCCTCGGAATGGGTGATGTTGAGACCGGACTTTCCCGCCAGCAGGAACTTGCGTCCGACCGTCGGCATGGCCTCATAGACCGTCACGGCATGCCCCGCCGACGCCAGAACCTCCGCCGCCATCAATCCTGAAGGTCCCCCTCCGACAATCACCACCCGCGCCATCAAACACCCACCGCCCTATCCATGATGATCCGTCTTATACCGACAGTGGGACAGGCAACAGCCACAACAGGCCCATGTCGGCATGCCTCGGCAATATCTGCCCAAAGGGCAGCGAAGGAAGTGTTCGTTTAAGATATCCTCAACCATATAGCCCTAATATTGTGTTCAGGTTTGTTCGTCGCGTTGCAGGGGGCCGCGACGATGAAACAGACGCCTCTATGAACCTTCGATGTGCTCGCAATGACGCCACTGCCCAAAACCGCAAATTCGGGTCGCCGAGTGATACTCCTTCATCTTCTCGTTTTTTCCGGGCTGTTCCTTGGCGCGCTTTGTCTGCCTCGTGGGCCGTTCGTTCTGGTCGTTACGGACCCGCGCCTTCCGCCCGACCACATGATGGACGTTATCGGCAACGCCGATGGAACGTTCGTTCTTGCGGGCGCCTCACCCTGGGTCGCCGTCGCCTACTCTAAAGAGGCGGATTTCCCGGGTCGCCTGCGCGGTGCGGGTGCAATCCTTGTTCTCAATCACATTCTGGCGGCCGGTTGCCAGGCAGGAGCCTAAAATGGATGCTTTGGAAAAACTCCGCACGCGGACTGCAGTGGGCATTATCAGCCTGCTCTGGCTCAATTTCGCTCTGCTGGTTGCGAGAAATCTTTTAAGGGCGGAGGCCATCGATTTGCCGTCCCTGATAGCCGCCGCCATCATTACGATCATGGCAACCGCGACTTGGTGGCGGGATAGCTCCGGTCCTGCGACCCGAGTGATCACCTCCATGGCCATGGCCGCAAGCGTCGGTTTTCTCGTTTATGCGTTCGAGGGCTCGCCGCTGCAGATTGATATCCATATGTATTTCTTCGCCTCCTTGGCGATCTGTGCCGCCTGGGTCGATTGGCGCGCCATCGTTGCCTATGCAGGCCTCGTCGCGGTCCATCATCTTCTTTTCTATGCCCTCATTCCGTTTGCGGTCTTTCCCGGCGAATCGTCTTTTAACCGGGTCATTCTGCACGCGGTCGTGCTCGTGGCCCAGGCCGGCTCGCTCATCGCCCTGACCTCGGCAATGGTTTCCGCATTCCGCCGGTCCGACAGCTCCGTGGAACAGGCGCACAATGCGAGCAGCGCAGCGGTGGCGATGACGGAAAAGGCGCGTCTGGCTGACGCCGCTGCGACACAGGAGCGGGAAGCGCGTGAGCAATTGAACGCCAAGGCCCACGCCTCGGTCACCTTTGCCGTCACTTGTCTTCGGTCGGCTCTGTCAAAGCTGTCGGGTGGAGACGTGACCGTGCGCATCTCTGATGCGCTTGATGGTGACCTCAATGATCTGCGTCATGCATTTAACGAATCGGTCGAGCAGCTCGACGGCGTGCTCAAGCAGGTCGGCGATGTCGCGAACTCGGTCCGCAACGGTTCGGTGCAGATCAATCAAGCCAATACGGACCTGTCCCGACGCACGGAAACACAGGCTGTCTCCATTTCGGAAACGGCCTCCTTGCTTTCGAATGTGCTGGAGACCGTTCGGGGAACGAGCCAGCTTGCCGAAAGGGTTGGCGGTATGGTTGCGACAGCAAAATCCGGCGCCGAGGGTTCGAGCGCTGTGGTTGCCAATGCCGTCGAGGCAATGCTGATGATTGAGAATTCGTCGCGCGAGATCGGCCAGATCATCGGGGTCATCGATGAAATTGCCTTTCAGACCAACCTTCTTGCACTCAACGCGGGTGTCGAAGCTGCCCGCGCCGGTGATGCCGGGAAGGGTTTTGCGGTCGTCGCCCAGGAGGTTCGTGAGCTCGCCCAACGTTCCGCAGCAGCAGCCAAGGAAATCAAGGCCCTGGTAAGCGTGTCGGCCGACCACGTAAAACACGGCGTCACACTCGTCGACAAGACCGGCAAAGCCCTGAATGGCATTGCGTTGGAGGTGGCCGCGATCAGTGCCCATGTGGCGGAAATCGTTGTGCGATCGCGCCAGCAGTCCACCGAACTCAACGGTATCGGGGCAGCAATATCCGATATCGATCGCAACACGCAGCAGAACGCCGCCATGGTGGAAGAATCAACGGTTGCCATCGGCTCGGTCGCCGGCGAGGCAAAGTTGCTCGAGCAACTGATCGGCCGTTTCAAAGTCGGCCGCAGGGCGGGCGACGTTCCGTCGCGTGTTGCAGCATAGGTCGATCCGCGAATCCTGCCAGAACCTTTCGAGGCTCTGGCAACCCCCTCAACGCTGTGTTTTCGAGGAGACGAGGCCACAAACTGCACTCGATAGGAAAGGCAAATAATCCAGCGAAACGCACGGGCATTTGGCCTGCATAGTGCCTGTTACTGCAGTGAGATCAATTAAAACAAGAAATGGAAAGGGACAGGCAAGCCAAGTCCGTAATGGCGGAGAGGGTGGGATTTGAACCCACGATACCCTTGCAGGTATGCCGCATTTCGAGTGCGGTGCGTTCGACCACTCTGCCACCTCTCCGGTCAATCAGGTCGGCGCCATTGGCGCGAGGCGGTTCATAGCGGCAGATTTGCGCGATGACAAGGGGCATGTGACAGGAATATGCAGCAATCCCCGGGCTTTGATCTTGACAGTTTGACCGACTTCCCGTAATCGCGCCACTTGAAGTGGTGTGGCATGTCCAGACCGCGAAGGGTGCCTATTGTGCCCGTTCACCGGCAAGGCTCACGCCTTGTCATGTCCGACTGAAGAAAAAGACGGCCTCGCCTTCAAGCGAAGAGCCGGAACGAACATGAAAGGATAAAAAATGTTCGCAGTCATCAAGACCGGCGGTAAGCAGTACCGCGTGGCCGCCAACGACGTTCTGAAGATTGAAAAATTGGAAGGTGCCGTCGGCGACAAGATCGAATTCACCGAGATCCTGATGGTCGGCGTCGGCGCCGATGCAGCCATCGGTGCTCCGTTTGTCGAAGGTGCCGTTGTCAGCGCCGAAGTTGTGGAACACGGCCGCGCCAAGAAGGTTATCGCCTTCAAGAAGCGTCGCCGCCAGAACTCCAAGCGCACCCGCGGCCACCGCCAGCACAACACCACCGTCCGTATCCTGGATATCGCGGGTGTTGCCGGCGCGAAGGCGAAGAAGGCTTCCAAGAAGTCCGACGACGCTGCCGCTGAAGCTGCAAACTGAGACAACGGATCTAAGGTTTAAAGGAGACCATCCATGGCACACAAAAAAGCTGGCGGTTCCTCGCGCAACGGTCGCGATTCGCAGTCCAAGCGCCTCGGCGTGAAGAAGTTCGGTGGCGAAGTCGTCATTCCGGGCAACATTATCCTGCGCCAGCGCGGAACCCAGTGGCATCCGGGCGCCAATGTCGGCCTCGGCAAGGACCACACCATTTTTGCACTTACGGCCGGCAATGTGAACTACCGTACCAAGGCCAATGGCCGCGTGTACGTGTCTGTAATGCCGAAAGCCGAAGCAGCGGAATAAGCCGGTAGCGCTCTAAAACAGCCGGCGTCTCATCGACCCGGCTGACGCTGACCGTTCAGGCCAAGATCAAAAGGGGAGATGGGGCAATGCCCAATCTCCCCTTTTTCACGTCTTGGAGGACGGACCATGCAAACCGAATTGTTGAGGGAAGACCAATCACGGTCTCCCATAGCCTCGCAAGAGGAACGGCTGAGGCCGGAACGGTCAAGGACCGATTGCCCGATATTGTTATCGCCCAGGCTCGTTTTGCGCGCGCCGCATGAAGACGATATCGACGCCCTTGCCCATCTTGCCAACAACGCCAATATCGCCACCATGGTTTCGCGCATGCCGCATCCCTATACGGTGGCCGATGCCGCGGATTTCGTACGTCGTGCGAAAACGGGCGCGATTGGCAAGTGCGTCTATGCGATTACCAAAGCGGATAATGGCGCCTTTCTCGGTTGCTGCGGTGTCGAGCCGCATGCCGATGGCAGGACAGCCGAACTCGGCTACTGGCTGGGCGAGCCGCACTGGAACAGCGGCTATGCCACGGAGGCGGCGCAGGCGCTGACCGACATGGCCTTCCGCACGCGCGGTATCGACCAGATTGATGCGCGCTGCCGGGTGATGAATCTCGCCTCGCGGCGGGTCATCCAGAAGTGCGGCTTTCAGTTCCAGGGTTCGGGCATGGTCGACAGCATGGCGCTCGGCGGGTCGATTGCCGTCGAATGGTACAGGCTGGACCGCAAGACCTGGATGTCGCTTCGCAGCTGGGGAGGTCAACGATGACCACGCTAACCTTCCCCCGCCCGCAGCAGACGGCGGCGCGGCCGGACCCCGGTCCCTGCCCGATCATCGACACGGCGCGGCTGATCCTGCGACCGCACCGGCTGACGGATGCCGATGCTATCGCCCAGTCGCTCGGTGATTACCAGGTCTCGCGCATGCTGGCGCGGGTACCGGTGCCCTATCACTCGCAGGATGCCCGCGACTGGCTGGTGCGCCAGACAGCCGGCGTGCTGCCTGACTGGACGCTTGCCATCACCACCGGTGACGACGTCCATATCGGCTGTGTCGGTCTTGAACTGCGGCATGGCCAGTGGAATCTCGGCTATTGGCTGAACCGCTACTACTGGGGCAAGGGCTATGCAAGCGAGGCGGTTCATGCCGCCATCGCGCGCTTTTTCATGCGCATGCCGGAAACGGTGTTGCATTCCGGGGTGTTTGCCGACAATGCGGGATCGCTCCGGCTGCAGCAGAAGCTCGGATTTGCCATCACCGGCTGCGCGCAGGTCTACGCGTTGGCGCGAGCAGGCATGGTCAGTCACATCGAAACGCAACTGACCGCCGCCGATCTGCGCAAGCCGTAATCCAGGAGAACCGGCCGCCAAACGCGGCCGGTTGTTTCAGCTCGACACCTAGTGAACGCCAAGGAACTGCTTCAGCTCAGGCGTCTGCGGGTTTGAAAAAACCGCATCCGGCGGGCCGATTTCATGCACGCGGCCCTGGTGCATGAAGACCACGCGCGAGCAGACGTCGCGGGCGAACTTCATTTCATGGGTGACCATCAGCAGGGTCATGCCTTCCGCCGCCAGTTCACGGACGACGGCCAGCACCTCCGCGACGAGTTCGGGATCGAGCGCCGAGGTGATCTCGTCGCATAGCAATGCGATCGGCTCCATCGCCAGCGCCCGGGCGATCGCCACGCGCTGCTGCTGGCCGCCGGACAGTTCATCCGGATAGGCATCGAACTTGTGGCCCAGGCCTACGCGATCGAGCATTCTGCGGGCCATGGCTTCCGCCGCCGGCTTTGCTGTCTTTTTCACGACAGTCTGCGACAGGATGACGTTGCCGCCCACGGTGAGGTGCGGAAACAGGTTGAACTGCTGGAAGATCATACCGACTTTCAGCCGCAGCGTCTTCAGATGCAGCTGGTCGTCGAGCAACTGCGCTCCGGCGACCGAAATCGAGCCACCGCTGATCATCTCAAGACCGTTTATGCAGCGCAGCAAAGTCGATTTCCCGGATCCACTCTTGCCGATAATGGCAATCACTTCGCCGGGCTGGACGTCGAGATTGATGCCTTTGAGAACTTCGGTTGAACCGAAGCTCTTGCGCACCTCAGTGATTTCGATGAGCGACATTAAGCTTCCTTTCCAGCATCTGGCTGCTCCTGGACAGCGGCCAGCAAAGTGCGAAATAGATGAGAGCGACGAGGCCATAGACCGTGAAGGGCTGGAACGTTGCATTGGTGACGACAGTGCCAGCCTTCGAAAGTTCCACGAAACCGATGATCGATGTCAGGGCGGTGCCCTTGACGACCTGCACCGAAAAACCGACCGTCGGCGGCACGGCGATCTTCATGGCCTGCGGAAGGATGACGTAGCGCATCTGCTGCAGCCGTCCCATGCCAAGGCTGGCGGATGCTTCCCACTGGCCCTTGGCGATGGCCTCGACGCAGCCGCGCCAGATTTCCGCGAGGAACGCAGCCGTCCACAGAATGAGGGCCAGTCCCGCAGCCAGCCAGGCTGGAACATCGACCCCGAGGAGGCCAAGGCCGAAAAAGGCGATGAACAACTGCATCAAAAGTGGCGTACCCTGGAAGAGTTCGATGTAGCAGCGTGCAAAAATCCGCACGGCCTTGTGTGCGCTAATGCGCAGGAACAGAAGCAGCAGACCCACAAGACCGCCGCCGACGAAGGACACCAGCGACAACACAATGGTCCAGCGTGTGGCAAGCAGCAGGTTTCTGAGAATATCCCACAGCGTGAATTCGGTCATCGCACGGCCCTCCTGGGGAAGATGAAGCCGCCGATGACAGCAAGGATCTGCCGCAAAAGGACGGCCAGAACGAGATAAATCAGCGTCGAGACCATATAGGCTTCGAAGGCGCGGAAGGTTCGCGACTGAATGAAATTGGCCGCAAATGTCAGGTCCTCGGCGGCGATCTGCGAAACGACGGAGGAGCCCAGCATGACGATAACCACCTGTGACGACAGCGCCGGCCAGATCCGCTGCAGCGAAGGCACCAGCACCACATGGCGAAAGGTCTCGAAGGGAGTCATGGCCAGGCTGGCGCCCGCCTCGAACTGGCCCTTCTGCGTCGACTGGATGCCGGCCCGGATGATCTCGCAGCTATAGGCGCCAAGATTGACCACCATGGCGATATTCGCCGCCTGCAATTCGCCCAGTTGCACGCCCAGCGACGGCAGACCGAAAAAAATAAAGAACAGCTGGATCAGGAAAGGCGTGTTGCGGATCAGTTCGACATAGGTCGCAACGACCGGCTTCAGCCAGGCCGGACCGAGCGCGCGCGCCCAGGCACAGGCAATTCCGAGCGCTATGCCGAGCACAGCGCCGATGCTGATCAATTGCAGCGTGATGCCGATGCCCTTGACGATCTCCGGATAATACTGGGCCAGCCAGTTGAATTCGAATTGGTAGTTCAACGCGGTTTCCCCCTGCTGGATGCGATGACGGGCCACCCCGCAGACGGGGCGGGGTGGCAGGTCGCGGCAGATATCCGATCAGAGATCGGCGGGAATGTCGGACCCCAGCCATTTCTGGGCAATCGCATTCATCGTGCCGTCGGTCTTGGCCGTCGCGATGATCGCATTGACCTTTTCCAGCAACGCAGGATCGTTCTTGTTGAGGCCGATATAGCAGGGCGAGTTCTTGATCAGGAACTTCAGTTCCGGGCGCTTGGGCGGGTTCTTGGCAAGGATGGCGGCCGCAACGACATTGCCGGTGGCGACAAGTTCGACCTGCCCGGACAGGAAGGCCGAGATCGTGCCGTTGTTGTCCTCGTAGCGCTTGATGGTCAGATCGGCAGGCGCGATCTTGGTCAGTTCCAGATCCTCGACCGCACCGCGCGTCACGCCGACCACCTTGCCGGACAGGTCCTCGACTTTGGTGACGGCAACCTCGGACGGTGCAAAAACACCGTTGAAGAACGGGGCGTATGCAGCGGTAAAGTCGATCACCGCTTCCCGCTCGGCGTTTTTGCCCAGGCTGGAAATGACCAGATCGACCTTGTTGGTCTGGAGATAGGGAATGCGGTTGGCGCTGGTAACAGGCACCAGTTCCGCCTTCACGCCGAGCTTTTCGGCAATCAGATTGGCCATATCGATGTCGTAGCCCATCGGCGTCATATCAGTGCCGACGCTGCCGAATGGCGGGAAATCCTGTGGCACGGCCACGCGGATCGTGCCGCGGGCGGCGATATCACCGAGCGTATCGGCATGCGACGCGGTGGAAAGTCCGAGCGTACCGGCAAGAATTGCGGCGGCGATCAAGAGATTTTTGGCAAACATTAGGTCATTTTCCTTTTGTTTTGAAGGGTTTGTATATTGGGTCGGTCTGGATGAGGGTTCCGCCGGAAGGGGACGGAAACGCCTTGGGAGGAAGTGAAAGGGAGTTGCGAAGCTCCGACAGCGGATCCGGGCGTCGGGTCAGGTCCAGCCCCATCTCCACCTCGTCGAGATGTTCGATCGACAGTTCCGCAGCCCGCTCGAAATTCCCGTCCTCCATCGCCTCAGCGATGCGACAGTGGCCGAGATGCGACTGCAAGGCGTGGAAATCCGACTGATAGAGCATCGATATGAGAATGGTGCGTGCGGTGAGGTCGCGCAGGATTTCCGTAAGGACGGGATTTTCGGCAAGTTCGGCGATTCGGATGTGAAAATCGCCCATCAGGCAGGTCAGGCGCTGCCGGTTTCCGGCGGTCATCTCCGCCTTTTCTTCGGCAAGATGATCGCGAATTGCGGCCCGGCCCGCGTCGCTCAGGACGCGCATGCCCCGCAGGAGGCCGGATTCAATAGCGCGCCGCGCGCCATAGACCATCATCGCCTCCTCCGCGGAAGGCTCGACGACGAACCAGCCCCGCCGCGGGCTGACATGGACGATGCAGCGGCTTTCGAGCCGCATCATCGCTTCGCGCACGCGTGTCCGCGATACGTCAAAAAGCCCGGCCAGTTGGTTTTCGCTCAGCCGCGTGCCCGGACGGATGCGTGCGCTGAGGATACCGGAAACGATGGCCTCCTCGATGGTGGATTGCAACGTGGTCTGTGTCGGGCTGTCTTGCATACAAGAGAGAACAGCAAGACCCGTGCCAGTCCAGACTACCCAGTCTTTTCAAAGACCAAGGCCTGTCCATCGCTCAATTCATGGCCAATGATGCACGTCTTGATTGATTTTTAGGCATCCAATGCCCAAGCCGAACAAGCCCTGACGCTGTCGGATACGCACAGGGAACCTCTCTGCGGTTCTGGCCTGCGGGTCTGGCCCGGCTTGACCGGCCGGTCTGAACTGCGGCGACCAGAAGGCTGCCTGTTGCCTGCACCGTTGCAATTGAAGCATTATGCGGGTCTGCCGCAGCAGAATGTCCCCGCAGGGCCAGATATCAGCCTCTACCAACGGCATACTCGACGTTGCCGCGCAAAAACTTCACGATATTCTTTGACCTCCGGAATAACCGCCTATATCGATGGCGGCGATTATGACGGGCAAGTTGGCCCAGCAGGTGACCCAAGATGAAATTTCTCGACGAAACAAAAGTCTATATCCGCTCGGGCGATGGCGGTGCCGGCGCCGTGTCGTTCCGGCGCGAGAAATTCATCGAATTCGGCGGTCCCGATGGTGGCGATGGCGGACGCGGCGGCGACGTCTGGATCGAGGCCGTCAACGGTCTCAACACCTTGATCGATTTCCGCTTCCAGCAGCATTTCAAGGCCGGCACCGGCATCCATGGCATGGGCCGCAACCGGACCGGCGCCGGCGGCGCCGACGTGACGCTGAAAGTGCCCGTCGGCACCCAGGTCTTCGAGGAAGACTCCGAAACACTGATCATCGACATGATCTCCGAGGGCCAGCGCTTCCGGCTGGCCGCCGGCGGCAATGGCGGCTTCGGCAACACTCACTTCAAGTCAGCGACCAACCAGGCGCCAAACTGGGCCAATCCGGGCCTTGAAGGCGAAGAAAAGACCATCTGGCTGCGGCTGAAGCTGATCGCCGATGCCGGTCTCGTTGGCCTTCCGAATGCCGGCAAGTCGACCTTCCTCGCGACGGTGACCCGCGCACGCCCGAAGATCGCCAACTATCCGTTCACGACGCTGCACCCGAACCTTGGCGTAGCCACGATCGACGGCCGCGAATTCATTCTGGCCGATATTCCGGGCCTGATCGAAGGGGCCCATGACGGCATCGGGCTGGGCGACCGTTTTCTCGGCCATGTCGAGCGCACCCGCGTGCTGCTGCATCTCGTTTCTGCGCAGGAAGAGGACGTGGCCAAGGCCTACAAGACGGTCAAACACGAACTCGAAGCCTATGGCGGCGACTTGACAGGCAAGCCGGAGATCGTTGCGCTGTCGCAGATCGACATTCTCGATCCAACGGAACTGAAGAAGAAGACCAAGGCACTCGCCAAGGCCTGCGGCCAGACACCGATGCAGCTCTCTGCCATTGTCGGCGTCGGCATGACCGATGCACTGCGCGCCCTGCGCGACATCATCGTCAGGGCACAGACAGCCGACAATGCCGTGGAAGACGACGTGTGAGATGACGAAGACGCGCAAACCGCTGGAGAAGTACCGCCGGATTGTGATCAAGATCGGCTCGGCCCTGCTTGTCGATCGCGGGACCGGGCTGAAGGCCGCATGGCTCGACGCCTTGTGCGCCGATCTCGCCGCCCTGCGAGCCAAGGGCGTGGACGTGCTTGTGGTTTCCTCCGGCGCCATCGCGCTCGGGCGCTCGGTCCTCGACCTGCCGTCCGGGGCGCTGAAACTCGAGGAAAGCCAGGCGGCGGCGGCGATCGGACAGATCGCACTGGCGCGCGCCTGGTCCGAAAGCCTGTCGACCCATGCGATCGTCGCCGGCCAGATCCTTTTGACGTTGGGCGACACCGAAGAGCGGCGCCGCTATCTCAATGCGCGGGCGACCATCAACCAGTTGCTCAAGCTGGGTGCCGTGCCGATCATCAATGAAAACGACACGGTCGCGACCACGGAAATCCGCTATGGTGACAATGACCGGCTCGCCGCGCGCGTCGCCACCATGACGGGCGCCGACCTGCTTGTCCTTCTGTCCGACATCGACGGTCTTTATACGGCTCCGCCACATCTCGATCCGGACGCGCGGTTTCTCGACACGATCGCGGACATCACCCCGGCGATCGAGGCGATGGCCGGCGGTGCGGCCTCCGAACTGTCGCGCGGCGGCATGCGCACCAAGATCGATGCCGGCAAGATTGCCACCGGTGCCGGCTGCGCCATGATCATCGCGTCCGGAAAGCCCGACCATCCGTTGTCGGCCATCGAAAACGGCGCGCGTTCTTCCTGGTTTGCCCCGTCCGGCTCGCCGGTCACGGCGCGCAAGACCTGGATTGCCGGACAGCTTCTTCCCGCTGGCAGCCTGGCCATCGACGCCGGCGCCGAAACCGCTCTTCGATCCGGCAAGAGCCTGCTTCCGGCCGGCGTGCGCCAGGTCACCGGCAGTTTCAGCCGGGGCGACACGATCGCCATCATCGGCACCGAGGGACGCGAAATCGGCCGCGGGCTCGCCGGCTACGATGCCGATGAGGCCCGCCAGATCACAGGCCGGAAATCCGCAGAGATCGCCACGATCCTCGGTTACGCCGGGCGCGCGGCGATGGTGCACCGGGACGATATGGTCATGACGGCCAGCGGCGTGCGCCGTGACGCAGACGTGGAAAAGGATGCTGCCAATGCTTGAGGCGGTGAAGGACAAACACGAGGTCCTCGATATCATGGCGGCGATCGGCCGCCAGGCGAAAGCTGCCAGCCGGCCATTGGCCACGGCGTCGGCCGAGCGCAAGCATGCGGCGCTGATCAGCATGGCCGATCATATCCTGGCCGCGAAGGACGATATCCTCGCCGCCAATGTCGTGGATCTTGAAAACGCTCGTGAATCCGGCGTTGCCGCCTCGTTTCTCGACCGGTTGACGCTGACCGACGACCGCATTGTCGACATGGCAAACGGCATCCGCGCGATCGCAGACCTGCGCGATCCGGTCGGTGACATCATCGCCGAATGGGACCGGCCGAACGGCCTGCATATCGAGCGGGTGCGCACGCCGCTCGGCGTTATCGGCGTCATCTATGAAAGCCGGCCAAACGTCACGGCCGATGCCGGTGCGCTCTGCCTGAAAGCCGGCAATGCCGTGATCCTGCGCGGCGGCTCCGACAGCCTGCATTCATCGCAGGCGATCCATGCGTGCCTAGTGCAGGGCCTGAAGGATGCAGGACTTCCAGAGCATGCGATACAGATGGTTCCGGTCGCGGACCGCGTGGCCGTCGGGGCCATGCTGTCGGGCCTCAACGGCGCCATCGACGTCATCGTGCCGCGCGGCGGAAAAAGCCTCGTCGCCCGCGTCCAGAATGAAGCTCGGGTGCCGGTCTTCGCGCATCTCGAAGGCCTCTGCCATGTCTATGTCGATGCCTCCGCCTATCTCGACATGGCCAAGGCCATTCTCGTCAATGCCAAGATGCGCCGCACGGGTGTCTGTGGCTCCGCGGAAACCCTGTTGATCGACCGTGCCGGCAAGGACCGCCTCGTGGTTCCGCTCATCCGTGCGCTGCAGGACGCCGGATGCGAAGTGCGCGCCAGCGATGATATTCGCGCCATGGTGCAAGGGCTTATTCCCGCGACGGAGGAAGACTGGGCAACAGAATATCTGGATGCCATCATGTCGGTCAAACTCGTCGATGGCATTAAAGGTGCGATCGATCATATCGGCCAGTGGTCATCTGGACATACCGAAGCTGTAATTGCGCAGGATGCCACGGTCGCCGAGCGCTTCTTCGCGGAAATTGATTCCGCCATCCTTCTGCACAATGCCTCGACACAATTCGCCGATGGCGGGGAATTCGGCATGGGCGGCGAGATCGGCATCGCCACGGGCAAAATGCACGCTCGCGGTCCTGTTGGCGTCGAACAACTGACTTCCTTCAAATACAGGGTGCGCGGCACCGGTCAGGTCCGGCCCTGAGTGTCAACCGATGACGTGAAGCAGCCCTATCTTCGGATGCCGCATGTCGAAAGCGGAATGACCGTCGGACTGTTCGGGGGCTCTTTCAATCCGCCGCATGGCGGCCACGGGCTGGTGGCCGAAATCGCGCTCAGGCGCCTGGCGCTCGACCAGCTCTGGTGGATGGTAACACCAGGCAATCCGCTCAAGAGCCGCCGCGACCTCGCGCCGCTGGCCGAACGCATCGCGCTCAGCGAGAAGATCGCCCGCAATCCGCGCATCAAGGTCACCGCCTTCGAGCGCACGCTCGGGCAGAGCTACACGGCGCGGACGCTGGAAAAGATCCGCGAACGGAACCGCGACATCCATTTCGTCTGGATCATGGGCGCCGACAACCTCAAGGATTTCCACCGCTGGCAGAACTGGCAGACGATCGCCCGCACCTTCCCGATCGCCGTCATCGACCGGCCGGGCGCGACGCTTGCCTATCTCTCCTCGAAAATGGCGAAAACCTTCGACTATGCACGGATCGACGAAGACGATGCCGCAACGCTGGCGCTGCGCAAGGCACCCGCCTGGACCTTCATTCACGGACCGCGCTCCACCCTCAGTTCGACCGCACTGCGCGCCAGATCCGAATAACTGTCATTTATTTCTCGCGTCTTGAAACCTTAGGGGTTTGATGACTACATTCAGGGGGCGGGTCGATCCGAAAAAGTCGAATCGCCTCGTGCCTGTTCTGTCATTTGGAAAGGAAAAACCCTGACAACAGTACACGCAAAGGGAACTGCAGCACGCACCTTCCCGAAGAGCCCGGACCGCCGCGACGACGCAGCCGATGGGGCGCTCAAACTGGTCCTCGAAAGCCTCGAGGACTCAAAGGCTGAAGAAATCGTCACCATCGACATTGCCGGAAAATCGGCGCTGGGAGACTATATGATCGTTGTCTCCGGGCGATCGAGCAGACACGTCATGGCAATCGCCGATCACCTGATGACGGATCTCAAGGACGGAGGACATGGCAATGCCCGTGTCGAAGGCCTGGAAACCGGAGACTGGGTCCTGATCGACGGTGGTGACATCATCGTTCATGTGTTCCGCCCCGAAATCCGCGAGTTCTACAACATCGAAAAGATGTGGGCCGCTCCGGACATGGAAGATGGCACGCTGCACTGAAGCACCCTCCACGAACGGCGGGGAACGTCTTCCCGTTCAGGATGGATGCAAGGCACCCGGCGATGACAGGACGTCCCGGGCGTAATGACAACTGTGGACCTGCGAGCGGCGACATTCGCCCGCCGGAGAGCAGGTTTTTGCAAAGGATCGGTTAGGCGCATGCGGGTTGGCCTTTTTGCTGTCGGGCGCCTCAAGGCGGGCCCGGAAAAGGAACTTGCGGCGCGTTATCTGGACCGTTTCGCCAAGGCGGGTCCCGCGATCGGGCTCGAAATGTCCCGCGTGCTCGAGCTTGCGGAAAGCCGAGCATCAAGCGCGGATACGAGAAAACGCGAAGAGGCCGCGCAGCTCGAGAAAGCCCTGCCGGATGCCGGCATACTGATCCTGCTTGACGAGCGCGGCAAGGCGATGGATTCAGAAGGCTTCGCCGCACTGATCGGAACCTTCCGCGACAATGGCAAGCGCGACCTGACGCTGGTCATCGGCGGTGCCGATGGTCTCGACCCGCAGTTTCGCGGCAAGGCCGACGCCGTGATTTGCCTGGGCAAGATGACCTGGCCGCACCAGCTCGTCCGCATTCTGATAGCAGAACAGCTTTACCGGGCCGTAACCATACTGTCAGGCCATCCCTATCATCGCGCCTGAGCGCAGGATTTCGGGGGCTATCTCTAATCTACCGTTAATCGTCGCATGACTATTCTCACGGGCATGAACGCCTGTTCCGTCGGCACGACTGTCCCACGGAGAACAAGGACCGTGCGGCCGGCAAAAGCGCCCGGTGCCGACAGGCGTCGCTGAAGGATGACAATATCTTGAACGGCCTCTTGCATGCCCTGACAACCCGATCGTCCCGGCGGCATATCATCCGTTCCGGTTGGGTCGTGCTGATGGCGGCGATCCTTGCCGGTTTCACCGCACTGTTCAGCTTTCTGCTTCTCGACCAGAGATATCGGGACTGGAAACAGGCGGAAATTTCCGCCCTCAACGTTACGACCTCCGTGGAGCGTGACGTATTGCAGACGTTTCGGGGCGCCGACCGGATGCTGATGGCCGTACGCGAGCTTGTTCCCGCAAACGCTGATTTCAGATTCAATCCGCAAAGGCGCCGCGCCTTTCTCGGCGATACGTCCACGGCGTCGGGTCTCGGCGAAATCTACATCCTCGACAGGAAGGGTGTCGTGATCCTGCGCTCGGAGACGAGCACCGGTATCCAGGGCAACCTCGCCAACCAGCCGTTTTTCTTCACCCATGAACGCACTTCGGACGATAGGTTGTTCACGGCAAAGACCATGACACGCTCCCCACTTGGCGAGATGGTGGTCATGATGAGCCGGCGCATGACCGACAGGAACGGCGAATTTTCCGGCGTGATCGCGTTTTCGCTACGCCTTTCAACCTTCTCCCCGCTGTTCAAATCTCTTGATCTTGGCAAAAATGGATCGATCAGCCTGTACGGCACCGAAGGCACACTGCTTCTGCGTGCGCCTTCCGAAGAGGGAGCAATCGGGAAAAATTACATCACCTCGCCAATCTTCTGGCAAATGGCGACCGCCACGGCGCCATTTTCCGGGCCATCGCCCATCGACAAGCTTGAGCGCCTGTTCAGCAGCGCCAAGGTGGGCGACCTGCCCCTGGTGATTGCAGTCGGGCTTTCCACGGACGATATATACGGGGGCTGGAGACAGCTCGCCATCACCACGTCGATCTTCTTTGCGGCGCTCGCGGGCTGCGTGATTCTCCTGTCCATTCTGCTCGGCATCGAACTGCGTCGGCGCAAGCGCAGCGAGAGCCGTTACCGCACACTGGCGCATGTCGATGGCCTCACCGGGCTTTTCAACCGCCGTCGCTTCGATACCGTTCTGGACGTCGAATTTTCGCGCGCCAAGCGCCGCAATGCACCGCTCTCGGTGGTGATGATCGATGTCGACCGCTTCAAATCCTTCAACGACCTTTACGGCCATCAGGCTGGCGACGATTGTCTGCGCCTGATCGCCCAGGCCATCCAGGCACATCTCAAACGCCCGGCCGATATCGCGGCCCGCTATGGCGGCGAGGAAATCGGCCTGATCCTGCCGGAAACAGATGAAGCCGGAGCCGCCATGATTGCCGAATCGGTACGCTTCGCGATCGAAAGTCTGGCGATCACCCATGCCCGCAGCGACAGCGGTTTCGTGACCGCTAGCCTTGGCACCGCGACCGGCCGGCCGGGTCTGGACGGCGCGCCGATCGAACCGTCCGCGCTTGTGGCACTCGCCGATTCCGCTCTTTACGGGGCCAAGCGGAGCGGCCGAAATCGGGTTATCGACGGCGGAGTTCTGCAGAGAGGCATTCCAGCGCCGCTTCCATTAAACGAAAAGTCGCGCGCGGACCGCGTCAAGGCCGCCCTGGCGGCAATCTCGAGCGAGGACCGGGCCGCACTCGACCGGATCACCCAGATGGCGGCCAAGGCCTTCGGAACCAAAACAGCACTCGTATCGCTGGTCGATGCGACGGATCAGTTTTTCGTCGGCAGGACCGGCCTTGCAACGGATTCGACCAGCCGCGATTTGTCCTTCTGTGCCTACGCCCTTGACGGTGCCGAGCCCCTTGTTGTGCTGGATGCCGTGAGGGACGTCCGGTTTACCGGCAATGCCCTGGTCACGGGCATGCCTCACATCCGCTTCTATGCCGGTGCGCCTCTTTGCGATCCGGACACGGGGGGCGTGCTCGGCACGCTCTGCATTATCGACCCGGTCCCGCGTGCCGCGTTCTCGGAAAACGAGAAGGACCTGCTGCAAGGTTTTGCAGCCCTGGCACTGGAGCAACTGACCCGCATCATGCGGCCCGACATCAATCATCCGAACATCGCCCTGCGCGCCTCTGCCTGAGCGAGATCGTCGCCAATCTGGCCATGCCTGGCAGCATCACGCCCAATCACCGAATTGTGCGCCGTCCCGCCACGGACCTGCCGCAATCCTTGAGAATGGTGATTGGTGACAAGGGCCAAATCAGCGTAGGGTTGGCTGAGGACAAGGCGGCAGCGGATCGGCGGAATGACACACGGGGCAAGCGAAGGCATCGCGGCAGACAGGCAGGCTGGCCATAGCCCGCGGCTTCTGCGCGCCGGCCTGTGTGCAACGTCTCGTCTGTGGGCAAGGTCTCTTCTGGTAGCGCCTTCTTTTTTAGTGACTCCTTCTCTTCTGGTCGTGGTATCTTTTCTGGCTGGCGATGTTCTGGCACAGGCGCCGATCATCGAGCGGACCGCACAACCTGCCGACGCAACCGTACAAACACCGGCGGATCCTGCAGCAGCTCTCGCCCTGAAGCGAAACAGCACCCGTAGCGAACTGGAATCGCTCTCGAAATCGATCACCCTGTCCCAGGAAAAGGCAGCGCAGCTTGAGGCGGGTATCGCCGACCTCGAAAAAACCAGCGAGACGCTGCGCGCTGCCATCGTCGAATCGGCCGGCAGGCGCACGGCGCTCGAACAGCAGATCGTCGATGGCGAAAACCAGTTGTCGACCCTGCGCGGCAAGGAAGATGCGGTTCACACTTCGCTCCGCAGCCGCCGCGGCGTTCTGGCCGAGGTTCTGGCCGCGCTCCAGCGCATGGGTCGCAATCCCCCGCCCGCTTTGCTTGTGACCCCGGAAGACGCACTCTCCTCCGTGCGCAGCGCCATTCTTCTGGGCGCCGTCGTGCCCGGCATCCGCCAGGAAACCGAGAATCTAGCAGCCGACCTGAAGGCATTGGCCGGTGTACGCCGCGACATCACCGCCAAGAGGGACGAACTCAGCGGTGCAATGACCGCAAGCCTGGAAGAGGAGCAGCGCATGACGCTGCTGATTGCGGAAAAACAGAAGCTCAAGCAGCAGAGCGCCGGCGAACTCGCCTCGGAACGCCGCAAGGCGGAGGAACTGGCAAGTCAGGCGGTCAGTCTCGAAGGTCTGATCGGCTCGCTCGAAAGCGAAATCGCCTCGGTCCGCGACGCAGCCGCGATCGCCCGCGCTGAAGAGGAGGCGCGGCTGAGGATGACCGAGTCGCAGCGCGAAGAGGCGCGCGCGCTTGCCCGCAATTCCGTGCCCGACAAAAACCGCATTGCACCGGCATATGCGTTCTCTGAATTGCAGAAAACGCTGGCCTTTCCAGTGGCAGGCTCCGTGCTTCGCCAGTTCGGTGATGCCGACGGCACCGGGCACGCCTTGCAGGGCATGATGCTGGAAACGAATGCGAATGCGCTGGTGACGGCACCGTCCGATGGCTGGATCGTCTTTGCAGGCACATTCCGCAGCTATGGGCAGATGATCATCCTCAATCCCGGCGATGGCTATCACATCGTGCTTGCGGGTATGGAGGGGGTCACGGTCCAGCAGGGCCAGTTCGTCGTGGCTGGTGAACCGCTGGCGACGATGGGCGCGAAAAGAGTGGCGAGTGCCACAGCATTGGCGCTGGAAACAGACCGACCAACACTTTACATTGAATTCAGAAAAGACGGAAAACCGGTTGATTCCCGACCATGGTGGACCGCAGCAGACACCGGAAAGGCACGCAATGATTCGTAGGGCTTCACTTGTTCTGGTCGGGGCACTGATGGGTGCGACCGCCATGGGCGTGGTTTATTCCGCGACCGTACCGGCGATCGCCGCCAATCCCTCAACCTATCGCGAACTGTCGATCTTCGGCGACGTCTTCGAGCGTGTACGCGCCCAATACGTGACGCCGCCACAGGACGACAAGCTGATCGAGAACGCCATCAACGGCATGCTGACGTCACTCGATCCGCATTCGAGCTACATGAACGCGACCGATGCGGAAGACATGCGCACCCAGACGCGCGGCGAATTCGGCGGTCTCGGTATCGAAGTGACGATGGAAGACGAACTGGTCAAGGTCACCAGCCCGATCGACGATACGCCTGCCGCGAAGGCCGGTGTGCTGGCCGGCGACTTCATTTCCAAGATCGATGGCCAGGACGTGCGCGGCCTGAAGCTCGAGGAGGCGGTCGACAAGATGCGCGGTGCCGTGGGTGCTGCCATCAAGCTGACCATTCTGCGCAAGGGCGCCGAAAAGCCCATCGAACTGACGATCGTGCGCGACATTATCGCGGTTCGCGCCGTGAAATTCCGGGTCGAGGGCGATGTCGGCTACCTGCGCGTGATTTCCTTCACCGAAAAGACCTATGACGACCTCAAGGCCGGTATCGAGAAGATCAAGGCCCAGGTTCCGGCCGACAAGCTCAAGGGCTACGTGCTCGACCTGCGCCTCAACCCGGGCGGACTGCTCGATCAGGCGATCAACGTCTCCGACGCCTTCCTCGATCGTGGCGAAGTCGTGTCGACCCGGGGCCGCAACGCCGATGAAACCCGTCGCTTCAACGCGACACCGGGTGATCTGGTCGACGGCAAGCCGGTCATCGTCATGGTCAATGGCGGCTCGGCATCGGCATCGGAAATTGTCGCCGGCGCCCTTCAGGACTTGAAGCGGGCAACGGTTCTCGGCACCCGATCCTTCGGCAAGGGCTCCGTGCAGACGATCATCCCGCTTGGCGAAGCCGGCGCGCTTCGCCTGACGACGGCGCTCTATTACACGCCGTCGGGCAAGTCGATCCAGGGCACTGGCATCACGCCTGACATCAAGGTGGAACAGCCGCTGCCGCCGGAACTGCTCGGCAAGGTCGAAACAACCAGCGAATCCAGCCTGCGTGGCCACATCAAGGGCCAGAGCGAAAACGAGGAAGGCTCCGGCTCCATCGCCTATGTACCGCCGGAAGCCAAGGACGACCTGCAGCTCAACTATGCGCTCGACCTGTTGCGCGGCAAGAAGAGCGACCCGGCCTTCCCGGCCAATCCGCAGAAGGCTGAACTGCAGCCGTAACGACCACCGATGCCGGGCAACCGGCATTCGATTTCGACCCATCCGCCGCTGGACCTTCGTTCGGCGGCGGAATTGTTTCTCCGCACAGGCGCTCGATCATGCGCGGCACGGCACCACCTCCGATCGACAGAGGCCATTCTTGGGAACAGATCTCAACGCCCCCCTTGGACAAGACCGCAGGACGAAGCCGCAGGGCGGCAAGAAGCCGATGCTTTCGGCTGCGCGCGTCTGTCTTGGTCTCGGCATCCTTGCTCTTGCCGGGATTTCCGGATGGGCAGCCCTGTCTCCGACCGGCCTCAGGCGCACCGAACCGACAGACATTGCGCAGGCGGAGCCAGCCGAAATGCCCGATGGCACGGCCAGCGGCCAGAAACCGGAAGATGCAGGCAGCAAACCAAGGCCCTTGCCGACAAGCGGCGGCCTGTCCGGGGCTAATGTCGAAAAAACACTCACTGACGATGGCTCGATCATTACCAAGTTCAGCCCCGGACAACGCAGCGGCAACGGCCCGGCACTGATCGAGGTGGGGCAACAGAAGGGCCAGGATCCGCGCGTGGCAGCGCAACCGAACGACGCGCTCCTGGAAGATACGCCCGAAGGTCGCATTCCCATCATCGGCGCCAATGGGGAACGCCCCATGGATCAATATGCGCGGCCTTGGTCCGGTGCGCGCGGCATTCGCATCGCGCTTGTCGTCGGCGGCCTTGGGTTGAGCCAGACCGGCACGCAAAAGGCCATTCGCGACCTTCCCGGGGAAGTGACGCTCGGTTTCGCCGCCACCGGCAACAGTCTGCAACGCTGGATGCAGGAAGCCCGGCGCAGCGGCCATGAAATCCTGCTTCAGGTCCCAATGGAGCCATTCGATTACCCGGATAACAATCCGGGTCCCCACACGTTGCGCACCGGGCCGAGCGCGACCCAGAACCTGGACGCACTGCATTTCGCCCTGGCACAGATCACCAATTATACCGGCATCATGAATTTCCTGGGTGGACAGTTCCTGTCCAACGCCGATGCGCTGGAACCTGTCATGCGCGATCTTGCCAAGCGCGGACTGCTTTTCCTCGATGACGGTACATCGGCGCAATCCCTGACAGGCACGCTGGCGGATACGATCGGCGTGCCCCACGGCTTTGCCGACCTGGTGGTCGATGGCCAGTTGGAGCGCATCGCCATTCTGCGCAAGCTCGACGAACTCGAGCGCATTGCCCGCAGGAACGGCAGCGCCATCGGCGTCGCCTCCGCTTTCGATGAAAGTGTCGCTGCGGTGGCGCAATGGATGGACGAGGCCGGAACGCGCGGCATTGAATTCGTTGGCGTCTCCGCACTCGTCAAGGATCCACAACAACAATAACCGGAAGCGGCCGTCCAGCCCGATGGGGCGGTACCTGCCCGGCGCGGCACACAACAGGGACTATTTGCATGAGCAAGGAAACGGCAAAACCGATGCGGGCAGAGGATCTGCCATACCGCCCCTGCGTCGGCGTCATGGTGCTGAACCGCGAGGGTCTTGTCTGGGCAGGGCGCCGCATTCCCATCGGCAATTCCGAATATGACGGCTCGGTACAGCTCTGGCAGATGCCGCAGGGCGGCATCGACAAGGGTGAGGACCCGCTCAAGGCTGCCTATCGCGAACTCTACGAGGAAACCGGCATGAAGACGGTCTCCCTGCTTGCCGATGCGCCCGGATGGATCAACTACGACCTGCCGGCCCGCCTGATCGGCATCGGGCTGAAGGGCAAGTATCGCGGGCAGACGCAGCGCTGGTACGCCTTCCGCTTCGAAGGCGACGACAGCGAGATCGCCATCAACCCACCCCCTGGCGGTCATGAGCCGGAGTTTGACGCGTGGGCCTGGAAGCCGATGCATGAATTGCCTAGCCTGATCGTGCCCTTCAAGCGCAAGGTCTACGAAGAGGTTGTCGCCGCATTCGCCAATCTGGCCGGATGACGGGTGCGGGGATCGCAAAAGCCGTTGCGGTTCAGAACATATCGCGGCGAACGGACACAGTGTTCGCCGCGAAAGCGTCCCTGAGCCGGCGGATCCTCCACTGGAAGTCCGCCGTATCGGGATGCAATTCTACTTGTTGATCGTCGTCACAGCGATGTTGGTCAACTTGCTGTTGGCGGCTTTTTCCTGATCCAGGATCTCGCTCAGCAGAACATGCGCTTCGTCATTGCCGAGAACCTTTGCCCATTCGCGCAGCGAACCGTAGCGAGCAATCTCGTAGTGTTCGACCGCCTGGCAGGCCGCAAGCAGACCGGCGTCCAGGGCCACACCCTTGCCGTCTTCCATCAGTCCCTCGGTTTCCTTGATCAGGCCGTCCGTTGCATCGCATTTGACAGCTTCCGGCTTGATGCCGAGTGTCTTGAAAACCTTATCGAGCGTCTTGATCTGGCCCTTGGTTTCCTCAAGGTGGTGATCGACCGCTTTTTTCAGCTCGGCGTTTTTCACCGCCTTCGAAACCTTCGGCAAGGCCTTGGCAATGGCATTTTCGGCGTAATAGACGTCCTTGAGCGTGTGCTCGAACAGTTCGGCCAGCGTTTCCATGAAAATCTCCTTTTTTGATGACCCTCAGGAACGTGCGGGATCCATCTTCGTTCCGGCGACAGGTGATCAGGGGAGGCAAGCCCCCCACATGGCCCGATATCCTCTAAGAGAAACAGAGTCCGATGTCTGGAGGAGGGCGATACAGCTGGGGTCATGTCTTTTGCCGGCGCGTTGGCAGCGACCGCCAGTGCTGGAATTCCGCCGCAGGCGACGGCAACGTTCAGCATAAAAAACCGCCGGGAACCGGCGGTTTTTCGTTGCGAAATCAAATGTTGAATCAGTCGCTTTCGGCAGCGTTCGCCGGGGCGGCGTTGAGCTGGCCGTATTTTTCGGCACCGATCGTGTTTAGCAGTTCGAGCTGCGTCTCGAGGAAGTCGATGTGACCTTCCTCATCCATGAGCAACTGTTCGAACAGCTTCATGGTGACGTAATCACCGGCGCTATGACAGATGTCGCGGGAATTCTTGTAAGCGGCGCGGGCATCATATTCGCCCGCGAGATCGGCTTCCAGGACTTCCTTGACATTCTGGCCGATGCGCAAGGCGCCGACCGTCTGCAGATTGGGGTGGCCTTCAAGGAAAATGATACGCTCGATGATCTTATCGGCGTGCTGCATTTCCTCGATCGATTCGGCTCGTTCCTTCTTGGCGAGAAGCGAATAACCCCAATCGTCAAGAAGGCGATAGTGCAGCCAGTACTGGTTGACCGCACCGAGTTCGAGATAGAGCGCTTCGTTAAGCTGCTCGATGACTTTTGTGTCGCCTTTCAAGATCCGCTCTCCTGTTTTCTTCATGGAAGTGTTTGAGGCGGTTCATGAAATCAAAAATATCACCATCCGTCGAGGGGTGACAGGCATGATAACGTTCTGTGGTGCGAATGATTATGTCGATGACATTGGGGAAACAGCCGCAGCACCGGCCGCGCTTTTCCATCGCGTGATAGACCTTGGCCGGTACGATCAGCTGCCAACAGTCCTCATCGAGCAGACCGGTGATGGTGTCCTCGATGTCTTTCTCACTGATAAAATTGCAGCTACAAACCAGCATCTTGTCTTGCCTGTCATATGCAAAGCATTGAATTGGTTCATAAAGCCAAAGCGGACATTTACTGTCAAGAAAAAATTGGCGTGAGAATTTCAACTCACAATCTGGAACGATTCTAAACTTGATGAAAAACATCGTCTTTTCATAACTTTAATTGCCCTCGCTATGCCCAGGCTGTTCGATGTCTTTTTCGACGGGTGGCTTTTTTGTCGCAACATATATTACGGAAACTCGCCGCAGACCGACACAATCGGAGCGCATGAGCGGAGGATCCCGGCGCAGCAAGGCCGGACCATCGTCCGGGTGCCGGTCTGGGGAACTCGGTCAATGAAAGTTCCGCCCCTTGGGCATGACACTTGCGGCGTCCTCGGCTTCCGCAAAAAGACTTCGGGCAATTTCAGGCTGTCCTGCCTTCGCCTTTGCCGCGTTTTTCTGCCGGTGATCGATGGTCGGACGCAGCACTTCGTCGGCGCGCGGATTGGCCGCGAAGCCGCGCATCTCCTGTCGCAGCAGGCCAAGCGCCGGCGTCATATCCTCCATATGGCTTGCGACGACGTGGATGACACCGCTTTCGCTTTGCACTCGCCCGCGGATCTTCACCAGTCGCGCTCCCATGACGACAGCCCGGTATTGTTCGAAGATCTTCTGCCAGACAATGGCGTTGGCGATGCCTGTCTCGTCTTCCAGAGTCATGAAGATCACCCCCTTGGCCGTGCCTGGACGCTGGCGCACCAGGACCAGGCCGGCGACCGTGACCATGCGCCCGCTGCGGATGGTGTCGAGGTGCCGGTTGGTGACGATGCCCTGTCTAGCGAAAGTCTCGCGCAAAAAAGAGACCGGGTGCGCTTTCAGCGACAGCGACAGCGCACGGTAATCGTGGATCACCTGCTCGCCCGGCAGCATGGCCGGCAAAGCGACGTCCGGTTCCATCTGAAGGTCTGCATGACCGGCCTGCTCGAACAGCGGCAGGTGTTCGGCCGCACTGCGTGCA
The DNA here is from genome assembly GCF_001885585.1 of Pararhizobium antarcticum. Lineage (GTDB taxonomy): Bacteria > Pseudomonadota > Alphaproteobacteria > Rhizobiales > Rhizobiaceae > Pararhizobium > Pararhizobium antarcticum. The sequence continues at coordinate 53,184 of NZ_LSRP01000129.1, read as the reverse complement.
TCCAGCGCCCTGACTGCCCAAAGCGCCGCCCGGCGGTCGAGCCCGATGGAACGGAAGGCGTCGGCATCGGCCAGCCGTTCGATCGTTGCGCGCGACAGGTCCGAGCGCAGCCACAGATCCCGTATGGAATCATACCCTTGGCCGCGGAGCCGGACGAGCTTTTCCATGTCGCCCGCGTTGAGGCCCTTGACCAGATTGAAACCGAGCCGGACCGATTTTTCCGACAGGATCACATCGCGCATCTCCCGGTGGCGTGGCTCTATCCGGTCACGATCGTAACCGCCGTCTTCAAGCGCGGCATCCCATGTGGAATGGTTGATGTCGACCGGCAGGACACAAACGCCATGCTCGCGTGCGTCGCGCACCAGTTGCGCCGGCGGATAGAAGCCCATCGGCTGGGAATTCAGCATCGCGACACAAAAGACATCGGGATAATAGGTCTTGAACCAGCAGGACGCATAGACGAGCGAGGCGAAGGAAGCCGCATGGCTTTCCGGAAAGCCATATTCGCCAAACCCCTCGATCTGGCTGAAACAGCGCTCGGCGAAGTCCCGCTCGTACCGATGCCGCGGATTGTTGACCATGCCCTCGATCATGCGTTCCTTGAAATTGCTGACCTCGCCGGTCCGACGAAAAGTCGCCATGGCACGGCGCAGCCGGTCGGCTTCGGCCGGCGAAAAACCGGCTGCCGTGATCGCGATCTGCATGGCCTGTTCCTGGAAGAGCGGCACACCAAGGGTCCGCTCCAGGACATCCTTCAGCTCCTCGCTCGGATATTCCACGGCATCCGGATTCTGACGCCGTTTCAGATAGGGATGCACCATGTCACCCTGGATCGGTCCGGGGCGGACGATCGCCACCTCGATCACCAGATCGTAGAAAATCCGCGGCCGCAGGCGCGGCAGCATGCTCATCTGGGCGCGGCTCTCGATCTGGAAGACGCCGAGCGTGTCGGCCCGACAGATCATGTCATAGACCTCCGGCGTCTGGTCCTCGTAGATCCCGGCCAGTTCTTTTGGCTTCCGGTAGTGGCTTTCCAGCAAGCGCAGCGCCCGGGAGAGACAGGTCAGCATGCCGAGCGCCAAGACATCGATCTTCAATATGTTGAGCGTGTCCAGATCGTCCTTGTCCCATTCGATCATGTAGCGGTCCTCCTTGGCCGTGTTCATGATCGGAACGACCTCGTCGAGCCGATCGCGGGTGATGACGAATCCCCCGACATGCTGGGACAGATGCCGTGGCGCGCCCATCAAAAGCCCGGCATAGGTGAGCACGCGCTGCGTCACCGGATCGGCCATGTCGAGGCCGGCGGCCTTTGCCTGCTCTTCGGAAAAGGATGTCGTCCACCAGCCCCAGATCGAACTCGAAAGGCCGGACTGCACATCCTCCGACAGGCCGAACACCTTGGCAACCTCGCGACCGGCCGAGCGGGCGCGATAGCTGATCACGGCGGCGGCAATGCCGGCATGCTCCTTCGTATAGGTTTCATAGATGTATTCGATGACCTCCTGGCGGCGCTCATGTTCGAAATCGACATCGATATCCGGCGGTTCGTCGCGGTCGCGCGATAGGAAACGGTCAAACAACAGCTTGAAATGCTGCGGATCGACTTCCGTGATGCCGAGGCAGAAGCAAACCGAGGAATTGGCAGCCGAGCCCCGCCCCTGGCAAAGAATATTCCGGCTTCGGGCAAAGTTCACCAGCTTGTGAACGGTCAGGAAGTAGGGCTCGTAGGTCTTCAGATGAATGAGCTCCAGCTCATAGGCAAGCTGCTTCTGGATCTTCAGCGGCGTGCCCTGCGGATAGCGTTTTGCCGCCCCTTCATGCACCAGTCTTTTCAGCATGTCCGCCGGGCTCTCGCCGTTTTCCGCTTCGTCCGGATATTGATGCCTCAGTTCATCGAGACTGAAGCGCAGGCCCCGGAAGAAGCGGGCGCCATTGCCAACGGCATCGGGATAGTCGCGAAAGATCCGGGCCATTTCCTGCGGCGATTTCAGGTGTCGCTCGGCATTGGCCTGCAGGCGGAAACCGGCCTCTTCAATCGTCACATGCGCACGGATCGCCGTGACCACATCGGCAAGGGGACGATATTTCGGATCGTGATAGAGCGCATCATTGGTCGCCAGCAACCGGACACCCAGACTGCTGCCTAGCTGGGCGAGCGTTGCGAAATGATGCCGGTCGCAACCATCATAGCGGGGCACCATCCCGAGATAGAGGCGGGACCCGGCGGTAGTCTTCAGGGCACGCAGAAGGCCCGCGAGACCCTCCCAATCCACAGGCCCCGGTGATGGCATGACGACCAGCTGCATGTCTTCCTGCCACGCCAGAAGGTCGCTCAGGAACAGCGTGCACATCCCCTTCTTCGAGCGCAGGTTGCCGGCGCTGAGCAGCCGGCAGAGATGGCCCCAGCCGCGTCGGTTCTGCGGATAGGCGAGAATGTCCGGCGTCCCGTCGGTAAAGGCCAGTCGCGCGCCGGGCTGGAAGACGGTCTTTTCGAACCTGGCCTTGGCATGGGCCCTGACGACGCCCGCAACCGTGTTGCGATCGGCGATGCCAAGGCCGGCCAGGCCTATCCTGCGGGCATAGACCACCATTTCCTCCGCCGGGGCTGCCCCTTCGAGAAACGAATAATTGGTCCGCGCGCCGAACTCGAAGAAGACCGGTTGCTGCATCAGGCAAACACCCCGTGCATGAACCAGCGGGGCGGGGTAGTCCCATGGCCGTAAAGACCGTTGCGATAAAGCCAGAACCGGTGGCCGTTCTGATCCTCGATCCGGAAATAATCGCGGGTCGGCGCCGTCTCGCCATCGACCCACCATTCCGCAGCGATCCGCTCGGGTCCTTCGGCGCGCTCGACGCGATGCAGCGTGCGGCGCCATTCGAAACTCTCCGGAGCCCCCTCGGGAACACCCGCGACAAACGCCTGCACCGGCTCAGGATACTGAAACAACCGCAGCGGCCGGGCTGTGCGATAATAGCCGGTGGACGATACAGCCCGGGCGGGTGCCGAAAGAGCGGCCATGTCCGACAGTGGCTGGAAGGCCGCGGCGCGCTCCGGCAGATGGCTCTCCATGAGAACGGGCACAGACAGGCTGTCGGGACCGAGACGGGCCACCACCTTGTCGGCAAAAGCAGCCAGCGACAGGTTCTGGTCGGCCGTTCCGGAAAAATCCTGCTGGGCCTGGTCGAACGGCTCGGCCTTGAGCACCGAAAGACGCACGATCTCGAAACCATAGCCGGCATCAAGATCGTCATGCACGGCCTGGAGCCGCTCACGGTAGAGCCCCGCCACCCGTGCCGGGTCGCGCAGGGCGGCGGCTGTGCGGGCCTGGATGCGGAAAACCTTGCCGTCGACCCGAAACAGAAGAAGCTCGAACAGGCGGCCGCCTTCGCCCCGTTCTTCCAGGCCCGGCACAAGACCCTTGGCGAGTTGCAACGCAAGGCCGAGAATATCGTCCTCTCCCTCGACAGGGGTCAGGAGCCGCCGCTCCATCGACAGGCTGGCGACGGCGAGGCGTGGGGACAGCGGCTCATCCTCGAGCCCGAGGGCCTGGTCGAGACGCAGCAGCAAATGCGGACCGAAACGGCGGACGAGGGGGGCCCGCGGCAGGTGGAGAATATCGCCGACCTTCGTCAACCCGACGCGCGCCAGTGTCCCGACGGTATCTCGCGCAAGCCGGAGCGCGGCAAGCGGCATCGGCGACAGGATATCTTGGGCATCCTCGGCGGCGGCAAGCATCCCCGTAGCGCCGAAATGCGCCATCGCCCAGGAGAGGCCGGGCGTGTTCGAAATCGCCGCCCGCGCCTCGACACCCAGATGGAAAAGACGAAGCAGCAGATCGTCGAGAAGCGCCTTTTCACCGCCATGCAGATGGGTGCAGCCGGTGATATCGAGAAAGAGCCCGCGATCGCCATCCATCGCCACCAGCGGCGTATAGCGGTCGCACCAATCGGCCAACCCCTCGAGAAAGGCCCGATCCGCCGCCGGATCAGCCGGGATCACATCGATCACTGGCCGGATGGCGCGGGCTTCGGTTATGCCCTGGCCAAGACTGAGCCCGGAGCGCTCCGCCACCTGGTCGAGCGCCACGATCCGCATGGCGTTTTTCACAGGGCCGGCGAAAACAACCGGCGGATGATCAGGACGCCCTTTTGAAAGCCACGACATGCCCCAGCGCAGGCGGGCCACCCGGTCGGCCGGCAGATGCGGGAAGGTGAGCGACAGGATGCGCTGGGTCTGGCTGAACAGCGGCTGCATCCGGGCCGAAGGAGAAAAAGCGGCGGTCATGGGGACTCCATTCCAGGACTGTGCCAGCATGCGAAAGCATCCGGCTTTTTTCGGCAATGACGTGAAAAACGGGATTTCCGATGCTGCCGGGCAGCAGCCCGCCATCCGGCAACGGATGTCCACGACCCGGGCCAGGCTCCACCCGCAGCCGGAAAAGTGCACTGCTTGCCTCTTCCGCGCCGGACTGACGCAGCAGGAGCAGCGGTGTTCCGCCCGCGCGGGCCCGCACGTGCAGCCGCCGGCTTTCGCTGAGGCCGAGAGAAGCCGGGTTGCCGCGCACCTCCAGAATGACGGCGGCGAAGACCGGCGCGGTCAGGGCGGCTTCGACGATCCAAAGCGCATCCTGAACGGTGCGAGGCCGGCCGAGCAGGAACCGGCGCATATCCAGGCCGTGCGCCTGAAGGCCGACGGCATAGGGCAGGCCCGCTTCCGTCGCCCCCATCGCCTGGCCGATCCAGAGAACGGGCAACCGGCTGTCGGGCAAAGTCGCACCTTGGCAAAGAGCGGCAATGGACAGAGCAAAGCCGGTCGCGGCACCCGCATCACGGGTCTGCGCGGCGCGGATTTCCGTCAGACCTTCCAATGGAAAACCGCCATCGAGAATGCGGTCCAGCGCATCGATGCCGGTCAGCAGAACCTTTCTACCCATGACCTTGCCGATGCTTTCTCCCGCACCCTCCCTCTGCCGGAATCCGGCATCATCGACACTGCGGGCAGCGCGGGCACGCCCTGGAAGCTTCTGGTTCTCGATCCGGGCGATGGTTTCGCGAAGCGCAGAAAGTCCCGCCCGCGGCATAGCTTTTGTGGCCATGACGGTCAGCTCCTCGAAAAATTGTTCCTGTTATGTTCTTATAGATTCCAGAGCTTCAAAAAAGAGTCAACGGCAATTTTTAAGAATTTATTCCTTGACCGGGACGGGCCGGAATTCATCACTCGAAATATGCGGATGAAATCGTTATATGGAGGTCAGTTAGGGAGTACGCATGGCCAGGATTGACCAGACCGATGACTGGCGGGAACGCCACGCGCCAACCATCAGCACGTTTGAATCCCTGACGCTGGAGGCCTACAGCCACCTACCGGAAGAGTTTCGTGCACTGGCCAGCGACCTCAGCATCGAGATCGCGGATTTTCCGAGCGAGGATGTGTTCGATGACATGGCGCTGGAAACGCCGTTCGACCTGCTCGGGCTTTTCGAGGGCCGTGGCGTAACCGAGCGCTTCACTATGGAAACCGGCGAGATGCCGAACCGGATCACGCTCTACCGCCGGTCGATCATCGATTACTGGGCGGAGAACGAGGAGACCCTGGGCGACATCATCACCCATGTTCTGATCCACGAAATCGGCCATCATTTCGGTCTTTCAGACGACGATATGGAGCGGATCGAGGCCAGCGTCGACCATGTTGGCGGGTAGGGAACCCGACCCGCCCTACAGTTTAGTGCTCGGACAGCTTTGTATCCGGCGTATAGTCCTTGCCTTCGACATCCTTGACCACGGCCTGGCCGCACATCATCTGCCGGGTTTCCTGGTTCCAGGCATAGGTCGGCGAGCCATAGAGGTCCCAGCCCTTGTTAAGCGCGGCGGTGACCTTGTGGCAGAAGGCAGAATCGTCCTGCGCGGTCAGCAAACGGTAGAGTTTCAAGCGCGTATCCCTTTATGTTGAATGGCTGTTGCCTTGGCGGCCAGCCGCAGCGCCTGGTCAAGATGCAGGCGCTCGACCATGCGGCCCTCAAGATTGATCACCGCTTTACCGGCATTGTCCGCAAGCGCAAAGGCATCAATGATCGAGCGCGCCTCGGCCAGCGCCAACGCATCCACGCCGAAGCGGTCATTGGCCGGGCCGATCTGGGCGGGGTGGATCAGCATCTTGCCATCAAAGCCCATGGCACGGCCCTGGGCACATTCGCCGGCAAAACCCTCCGCATCGCGAAAATCGTTGAACACCGCATCGATGATGTCGAGCCCGCTGCCGCGCGCGGCAAGCAGGACCTGCATCAGCCAGGGCACGAGATAGGCCCGGCCCGGCAGGTCGGGCAGGCCGGTTTCCTTGCGCAGGTCGTTTACGCCCGGCACGAAACAATCGAGCCGTCCGCCACGGGTGCGGCCGGTCTCGGCGATGGCGGCTGCATTCAAAACACCGCGCGGGGTTTCGATCATCGCCCAGAGACGCAGGTTCTCCGGTGCATCGCTGTCGGACAGGGCATCGACGACCGTCTGGATGTCCTGCGGGCTCTCGACCTTCGGCAGCAGCAGCGCGTCAATCGGCGCGGACGCAAGCGCTGCCAGATCCTTTTCGCCAAAGCCTGAGAACAGGCTGTTGATGCGGATAATGACTTCGAGGTTTGGCCGGCGCTGATGCGCCAGATGCGCGATCAGCGCCTCGCGGGCCTGCGTCTTGCCATCCGGGGCGACGGCGTCCTCGAGATCGTAGATGACAGCGTCGCAGTCGAGAACGGCCACCTTGGCAAGCGCCCTGGCATTGTCGGCGGGAACACAGAGAACCGAACGGCGGAGACGGACGGGGTGGCGATCGGAAGGACTTGTCATGGGCGCAGTCTTGCCCGGCTTTCGCCTTTTTCGCAAGGCAGACTGCGGCATTCCAGGTGACGCATCCCAGTGACGCGTCCTCCCGAAACAAGCCACCTCTTGCAAACGGACGACGGCGAGACCACATCCTGGGTAACGAAAGGTTATGACGCTCATGCAAAGCATTCGCACTTTCTTCCTGACGGCCGTCGGCATCGCTTTCACGCTGATGGCCTTTGTGTTCACGGCCTCGCTCGGACTGGCGCTGGCTGGCATCGTCTCTGTGCTCTTGATCGCTTCGGCTGTGTCTGCCCGGTTCTTGCCAAAGCCGGTGCGCGCCAGAGCAAACCGCGATACCCGACGCCCGGCACGCGAACCGCGCATCTGGAACGATGGCCGCGGCACGATCATCGACCAGTGATCGGCGCCACGGCTGGTCGATGTAGATTTCCCTTCATTTTCACGTGAAATTGCTCTAAACGCTGGGCGCAAATCCCGTGGTTCCCTCCGTGGTTCCGTTGAAATCGAAGGTTTTCAGTCATGGACAAGTTCGTCAAGCTCACCGGCGTCGCCGCGCCGCTCCCCGTCGTCAACATCGATACGGACATGATCATTCCGAAGGATTACCTGAAGACGATCAAGCGCACCGGCCTCGGGACCGGTCTCTTCGCCGAAGCGCGCTACCATGAAGATGGCTCGATCAACGAAGAGTTTGTCCTGAACAAGCCGGCCTACCAGAATGCCAGGATCCTCGTGGCGGGCGATAATTTCGGCTGCGGATCCTCCCGCGAACATGCGCCCTGGGCGCTGCTGGACTTCGGCATTCGCTGCGTTATCTCGACCTCTTTTGCCGACATCTTCTACAACAACTGTTTCAAGAACGGCATCCTGCCGGTCGTCGTCTCTCCAGAAGACCTCGAAAAGCTGATGGACGATGCCAGCCGCGGTTCCAACGCGGTCCTGACCGTCGATCTCGAAACCTGCGAGATCACCGGACCGGACGGCGGCACGATCAGCTTCGAACTTGACGCCTTCCGCCGCCACTGCATGCTGAACGGCCTCGACGATATCGGCCTGACGCTGGAAAAAGCCGCCGCCATCGACAGCTTCGAAAAGGCCAATGCCGTTTCGCATCCCTGGGCCTGAGCAATCCTTTTTCGACACAACAACAGGCTGACCTTTGTGCAAAGGTCAGCCTGTTTTGCGTTTACAGCCGGGCTTGCCTTGCCGAGAGCGGGTTGAAACAACACATTTCCGCCCTATTTCGTTCGATAGCCGTGCAATCGTCTGCAAAGATCCCATGGGACCAGCAGGACACGGCCTCGAAAAGCTGAAAGGGGGATCCTCCCTCGACATCTCGCTGCGCGCGGACAGCGCCCCTTCGTCAAAGACTGTTCCGTCGTCTGGCTCCTTCGGCTCTCCCGGATCCCGAAAACGCCGCACGTTCCAGGAAGAGAGGATATCAAGATTTGCCCGACATCGTGACCGACCCCAATCTCGCGCCAGGCGAGGAGGGCCTTCCCAGCCCGGAAGGCCAGACCGAAATCATCGAAACGACCTACCAGCTGGGCCAGGACAATATCAGCTATCGCAGGCGGTTCGTTTTCGAGCTGGATATTCACAATGTGGTCTTCAGCGTTTCGGCTTTGGGCATTCTCGCCTTTACGGTTCTCACACTCGCTTTCCAGTCGACCCTTGAGCCTGCCTTCACCGGGCTCAGGGCGTTCCTGACCGCAAATCTGGATTGGCTCTTCCTGCTCACGGGCAATGTGCTCGTGCTCGTCTGTGTGGGCCTGATCCTTACGCCGCTCGGCCGCATCCGCCTCGGCGGTCCGGACGCCACGCCTGATTATTCCACCCTGTCCTGGTTTGCGATGTTGTTTGCCGCAGGCATGGGCATCGGCCTGATGTTCTACGGCGTGTCCGAGCCCATAGGCCATTTCACGGCAGCCCTGGAGGGGCCTGTTTTTGAAAATGGCGTGCGCACGGACTGGGCGCCTCTCGACGGCGCCGTGGGTGATCCGGAGGCCTCCCGTCGTCTCGCCATGGGCGCCACGATCTTCCATTGGGGACTGCATCCCTGGGCGATTTACGCGATTGTCGCGCTTTCATTGGCGTTGTTTTCCTACAATAAGGGGCTGCCGCTGACATTCCGGTCGATCTTCTACCCGATCTTTGGAGAGAAAGTCTGGGGTTGGCCAGGTCACGTCATCGATATTCTCGCTGTTTTCGCCACGATCTTCGGCCTCTCCACCTCCCTGGGCATCGGCGCCCAACAGGCGGCCGGCGGCCTCAACTTCCTGTTCGGCATTCCTTCGACCGATACGACGACCATTCTGCTTGTCATCGGCATCACGGCCATCGCCACGGCCTCGGTGATCATGGGCATGGACAAAGGGGTGCGGATTCTCTCCGAGATCAATATGGGGCTCGCCGGCCTTCTGCTGATCTTCATCATTGCCGTTGGACCGACATGGCAGATCGTCAGCGGCTTTTTCCTCAATCTCGCAGCCTATGTCGAACATCTGCCGGCCCTCTCCAATCCCTTCGGGCGCTCCGACACCAATTTTGTGCAAGGATGGACGGCCTTCTACTGGGCCTGGTGGATCAGCTGGTCTCCCTTTGTCGGCATGTTCATCGCCCGCGTCAGCCGTGGCCGTTCGGTCCGGACGTTTCTGCTGGCAGTCCTGATCATTCCCTCGATCGTCTCCACCCTCTGGATGACGGCACTCGGCGGCACCGCCATCGGCCAGATCATCAATCAGGGCATCACCTCTGTTCAGGATGCAAAGCTGGAGTTGCAACTGTTCGAAATGCTGGCCCTTCTGCCCCTGACATCGATCACCTCTTTCATCGGGATTGTCCTGGTGATTGTATTCTTTGTCACCTCTTCGGATTCCGGCTCCCTTGTGATCGATACGATCTCGGCCGGCGGCAAGGTCAATGCGCCGGTGCCGCAGCGGATTTTCTGGGCAACGTTCGAAGGCCTCGTGGCTATTGCCCTGCTGCTCGGCGGCGGTCTGGTTGCGCTGCAGGCCATGGCGGTGTCGACCGGACTGCCCTTTGCAATCGTTCTCCTGGGCGCCGCATTTTCCCTGATCAAAGGCCTGCTGGCCGAGCCCCGATAGGACATTCACCACCGCAAGGGCGACGACCGGCAATAAAACCGGGCGTCGCCTGTCACGGAAAACGGCGAACGAATCTTGCTGGAAGGCGATTTTATTTGCGTGGAAGTTGCGCTAAGAACGCGCCAACATCTGCAAAGCACACGCTTCGACCTTAAAGGAATGCCCCATGACAGTGCGCAATCTTTTCCTTCTACCCGGCGACGGCATCGGCCCGGAAGCCATGGCGGAAGTCCGCAAAATCATCACCTATATGAACGCCGAAATGGCGGGCGGCTTCACCACCGACGAAGGTCTGGTCGGCGGATGCGCCTATGACGCCCATGGCGCGGCGATTTCCGATGCGGACATGGCAAAGGCGATGGCGGCCGATGCCGTGCTGTTCGGTGCCGTTGGCGGCCCGAAATGGGATGACGTCCCCTATGAGGTGCGCCCGGAAGCCGGCTTGCTGCGCCTGCGCAAGGACATGGAACTGTTTGCCAACCTTCGCCCGGCGATCTGCTATCCGGCGCTCTCTGACGCCTCTTCGCTGAAGCCGGAACTGGTCGAGGGCCTCGACATCCTGATCGTGCGCGAGCTCACCGGCGGCGTCTATTTCGGCGAGCCGAAGGAAATCATCGACCTCGGCAATGGCCAGAAGCGGGGCATCGACACGCAGGTCTATGACACCTACGAGATCGAGCGCATCGCTGGCGTCGCCTTCGAACTGGCGCGCACCCGCGGAAACCGTGTCTGCTCGATGGAGAAACGCAACGTCATGAAATCCGGCGTTTTGTGGAACCAGGTGGTGACGGCAACGCACAAGGCGAAATATTCCGATGTCGCGCTCGACCATATGCTGGCCGACGCCGGCGGCATGCAGCTGGTCCGCGCGCCAAAGCAGTTCGACGTGATCGTCACCGACAACCTGTTCGGCGACATGCTCTCGGACGTTGCCGCCATGCTCACCGGCTCGCTCGGCATGCTGCCGTCTGCCTCGCTCGGCAGCCCGGATGCCAAGACCGGCAAACGCAAGGCGCTTTACGAGCCCGTGCACGGCTCTGCCCCGGATATTGCCGGCAAGGGCATCGCCAACCCGATTGCCATGATCGCTTCCTTTGCCATGTGCCTGCGCTACTCCTTCAACCTCGTGAAGGAAGCCGACACACTGGAAAAAGCGATCGCCAACGTGCTCGACAAGGGCGTGCGCACTGGCGACATCATGGCTGATGGAGCACGACAGGTCGGCACCGTCGAGATGGGCGATACGATCCTCGCGGAATTCAAGGCGCTTTCGGCCTGACGGTTCGCTGGGCACAAAGACAATCGAATACGGCATCCGGATCGGGCGATTCGGGTGCCGTTTTTGTTCGGCGGGCTTGAACGGCGGCGGCAGGCCCACACTTTGAGCAGGATGACCACCCACGTTCGGTCATGCCGGTGCGCACCACAGGAACCAGTCATGCGGCGTCCGTCGCGCGAAAGGGTTGTTCGCCCACGGACATGCGCACGCCGGGTTGCCGGCGAGGGTTGACATGACGGGGCAGGTAGGCGCTGAGCAAGAACGAAACACGCCCATGCCAAGAAAGTACATTCATGAACAGACCGCTGTCCTCATCCGCCTGGCTGCTTTTGGCCATTGCCGTCCTGGTCGTAGCGCTGCTTCCCTTTGACGGAACGATCTCGCAGCGAGCGCAGGCCCTACCGCCGGCGATCGTCGCCTTCAACAACAGAATCACCGATTTCGGCACGTTTGCCTGGATGATCTACGGGGCCGGCTCGGTCGTCATCATCGCCTACATCACGGGCCGAGTTGCCAGCAGCAATAGCTTTTCGTCCAGGTCGAAAAGAGCATTTCGGCTGGCGCTGTATTTCCTGGTGACGATCGGCAGCGCCAGTGCGCTGGTGCATCTCGCCAAGCTGATCATCGGACGGGCAAGGCCGGAGCTATTTGCGGACTATGGTGCGCATAGTCTGTCGTGGCTCGCAGGCCATGAGTGGGTGTATCAGAGCTTTCCGTCCGGCCATGCGGCGGCCGTGGGCTCCTTTTTCGGTGCCTTCTCCATGCTGGTGCCGCGTCTGCGCATCCTCTTTCTGCTGGGCGCGCTGACGATCGGTGTGACAAGGGTCGTCGTCGGAGCACATTATCCAAGCGACGTGGCGGCGGGACTGCTCTTGGGCCTGTGGACCGCGATCATGACCGCCTTTCTCTTTGCCGCGCGCAACTGGCTTTTCCAGCGCGATGAAAAAGGCTGGCCACGGCCTGATTCCAGCGCTGAACGCAACGCACAAGGCGATTCATGATCCTTTCGTATGCTTGCCCATGCCGAGACTTTGTGGAACCATGCTTGCTGCTGCAAACAGAGGATCTAAAATGTTGGAAACACTCGTCTCTCAGCTGACAGATCCGTTCCGCATAGGATTGATTCTGTTCCTGTTCCTGACTGCCTTGCGGACGCGCGCAGCGACCGGCCTGGCGATGCCACTCGGTCTTGGCGTTGTCTTCGTGGCAATCCTGTTGCCGATGACAACGGGATCCGCCGACGTCACGGACAATGCAGCCCGGCTGACCGCGATGGCCTACGGCGTCGTCGCGAATGCCATTATTCTCGGATGTTTTGTTTCGGGTTGGGTCGTTTGGACAAAAGCCCGTCAATAAAGCCTCGGCCTCTTTGACGGCACGATCTGCTGCAGGCGACAGACGTCGACTGCTGTGAAGGCTCGACCCTGCATCGCAGGACGACATCATGTCCTCTTCCGAACAGGGATGCGCTGAAAAACACGATTCCTCGTTTGCGCACCATGGATACGACACGCAAAAACACGACGCTGCGGCGATAACCACGGCGTCGTGTCCCTGAAAACTGCTGTCGGTCGTAAAGCCTATAATCAACAGGCTGGCCCGAAGGCCAGCCTGTACAACGATGTCTAGTCGTCCGCGAAGATATCTTTCTTGTGCGTGTTGCCCGGCACGAAGAGAATGCCGATGACGACGGTCGCACCCGCAATGATGATCGGGTACCAGAGGCCGCCATAGACGTTGCCGGTCTGCGCCGAGATGGCGAAGGCTGTTGCCGGCATCAGGCCACCGAACCAGCCATTGCCGATGTGATAGGGCAGAGACAGGCCGGAGTAGCGGATGCGGGTCGGGAACATTTCGACCAGCATGGCAGCGATCGGTCCATAGACCATCGTCACAAGCAGGATCAGATAGGTCAGGATCAGAACGATCGTGATCTTCTGGCCGGTGAAGATATCAAAGAAGTTCTGGGCACGGGCCACGGTTGTGTTCGCCTCGGCCGACAGCGGATAACCCGCGGCCGTCAGTGCATCATTGACGCCTTTGGTGAAGGCAGCCGTGCTTGTCTTCAGATCGTCGCCGGTCAGTACAGCGGCGTCATAGGCGGTGATGACCGTATCGCCGACCTTGACCTGGGCAACGGTTGCCGCAGGATCTTCAACGGTCGTGTAATTCACCGACGTGCGAGCGAGGGTCGCTTTCGCGATATCGCAGGACGAGGTGAACTTGGCCGTTCCTGTCGGATTGAACTGGAACGAGCAGTCTTCTGGCGAGGCGGTGACCGTGACTGGGGTCTGGTGCGCCGCGTAGAGGGCTGGGTTCGCCGTCTGGGTCAAAAGCGGGAAGACGAAGTTGTAGGTGAGGGCTGCGATCAGGCATCCTGCGAGAATGATCGGCTTGCGGCCGATACGGTCCGAAAGCGCGCCGAAGAACAGGAAGCCGCCGGTGCCGAGGATCAGCGACCACGCCACGAGAACATTGGCGGTGAAGCTGTCGATCTTGATCACATTCTGCATGAAGAACAGGGCGTAGAACTGGCCCGAATACCAGACGACAGCCTGACCGGCGACGAGGCCGAACAGGGCGATCAGGGCGACCTTGCCGTTCCTCCAGGTTCCGAAAGCCTCACGCAATGGCGCCTTGGACGCAGCGCCCTCTTCCTTCATTTTCTTGAAGGCCGGGGATTCGTTCATCTGCAGGCGGATATACAGCGAGATGAGCAACAGGCCGATCGAAGCAAGGAAGGGAATGCGCCAGCCCCACAGATCGAAGGCCTTGATCATCTTTTCCGTGCCGTCGGGGTTCATCACAACCGCGCCGGCCGCATCGAGAACCGCTGTCGGCGCCCAGTTGCCGTTGATGTAACCCTGTACCGAGAGGATCACGATGAGCGAGAGCAGCAGACCTAGGGTCGCCGTGGTCTGGATGAAGGCGGTAAAGTAGCCACGCTGGTTGGCGGGGGCGTGTTCGGCCACATAGACCGCAGCACCACCATATTCGCCACCGAGTGCCAGCCCCTGCAACATGCGCAGGATGATCAGGATGATCGGCGCAGCAGCGCCCCAGCTGTTGTAGGACGGGAGCAGGCCGACCAGGAAGGTCGACAGACCCATGATCAGAATGGTCATCAGGAAGGTATATTTGCGGCCGACGATGTCACCGAGCGCACCAAAGACCAGAGCGCCAAAAGGACGCACGATGAAGCCGGCAGCGAAAGCCAGAAGCGCAAAGACGTTGCGGGTGGCTTCCGGGAAGGCGGTGAAGAACTGTGCGCCAATAATCGCGGCGAGCGAACCGTAGAGATAGAAGTCGTACCATTCGAAAATCGTGCCGGCGGAAGAGGCCATGATGACCTTCCGCTCCTCTCCCGTCATGGGGCGCGAGCGATCCCCCGCGTTCGTTTGTGCCATTGCCATTTAATGCCTCCTCCTTGTTCGCCGACCTTGCAATCGGCCCCATAGTGCCATTGACGGTAGAACCGCTCCCCCAAGGCACATTTTCCTCCATCTAGACGGGCCAGACTAGTTTACGTGCGCGACGTGCCAAGCCCACGATTGGTCGTAAGACAAAAGTCGCATGCCAGCGCCTTTGCCCTGATGCGGCGCGCTCCGGAGCCGGTGTTCCTGCTGCAAGGATGGCCAGTCCTTTGGCAGGCGGACTTTGGCTGCAGGACTTGACGGCCGGGACATCCGGGTCGGCGAAGACGGGTGGTTCGATCCTTCCCGCCTTGACTCTGCGCCAGAAAAGGGTATGAGCAGCAGCGGAAAAGGGACACGCAATGCACCGTTTTGGTTTTGCCATCGCTGCGCTGATCGCCCCGGCATTTGTTGCCGGGCAGGGTCGCTATTTCCCGAATTTTTCCAAAACAACGGCCAAAACGACGACGAAAACCGTCTGACGTCTCTGGTCCGCCGCTCTCTCCCCGGTCTGGCCGGGGACATGAAGCCCGCGCCGTTGGCCGGCGGGTTTCTCCCCAGCCCCGCGGAGAGATGAAGAAAGAGAGCAAGACAATGGGTTTCAAGATTGCCGTTGCAGGCGCGACCGGGAATGTCGGACGCGAAATGCTGAACATCCTCGAGGAACGCGGCTTTCCGGTCGATGAAGTCGTGGCGCTGGCCTCGGCCCGCAGCCAGGGCACAGAAGTTTCCTTCGGCGACAAGACGCTGAAGGTGAAGAACCTCGAAAACTACGACTTCTCCGACACGGATATCTGCCTGATGTCGGCCGGCGGCGCCGTATCGTTAAAGTGGTCACCGAAGATCGCCGCGCAGGGCTGCGTCGTCATCGACAACTCCTCGGCCTGGCGCTACGATCAGGACGTGCCGCTGATCGTTCCGGAAGTGAACCCCGACGCGATCGCCATGTTCACCCGCCGCAACATCATTGCTAATCCCAATTGCTCGACGGCGCAGCTCGTCGTGGCGCTGAAGCCGCTGCATGATTTCGCCAAGATCAAGCGCGTCGTCGTCTCGACCTACCAGTCGGTGTCCGGCGCCGGCAAGGACGGCATGGACGAACTCTTCAACCAGACGCGCGCCGTTTTCGTCGCCGATCCCATGGAGAGCAAGAAGTTCACCAAGCGCATCGCCTTCAACGTCATTCCGCATATCGATAGCTTCATGGAAGATGGCTATACGAAGGAAGAATGGAAGGTTCTGGCCGAAACCAAGAAGATGCTAGACCCGAAGATCAAGGTGACCTGCACGGCCGTGCGCGTACCGGTTTTCATCGGCCATTCGGAATCGGTCAATATCGAATTCGAAAACGAAATTACCGCCGATCAGGCCCGCGACATCCTGCGCGAAGCCCCGGGCTGCCTCGTCGTCGACAAGCATGAAAACGGCGGCTACATGACGCCTTACGAATGCGCCGGCGAAGATGCGACCTACATTTCCCGCATCCGCGAGGACGCGACCGTCGAGAACGGCCTGAATATCTGGGTGGTTTCCGACAACCTGCGCAAGGGTGCAGCCCTGAACGCCATCCAGATTGCCGAGCTTCTCGTCAATCGCGGCCTGATCACCGCAAAGAAAAAGGCGGCCTGATCAGGAATTATAAAGTTTTAACCAATAAAAGCCCCGCATGCTTCGTTACACACGAACTGCGGGGCTTGCTTGATTTCAGGGCGAACGACACGAGAAACGGTATTTTAGGCGAGGATTCACGTGAAACATGTGAATGCGCGTGATACCGGGCGCATCGTGACAGGCACTGAAAAGACTGGCATCCTGCAATACTCTTTCAGATTCTGGCGATCACGAGGTTTTTCATGCACAAGGCAAAGTGCGCACTGGCAGGTTTCACGGCTCTACTGGCGTCGATCGCCATGCCTTCTCTGGCGACGGCTGCACAATGCGGCAACACTGCAAGCGGCTTCGATGCCTGGGTGCAGGACTTCAAGCAGGAGGCCGCCGGCAACGGCATCAATCCTTCTGTGCTCGACAAGGCCTTCGCGAATGTTTCCTATGCCAAGGCCACCATTCGGGCGGACCGCGGCCAGAAGAGCTTCAAGCTCTCGCTGAACCAGTTCATGCAGAAGCGGGGCGGGGCGGCGATCATTTCGCGCGGCAAGAAGATGAAGGCGCAGAACGCGGGGCTGCTGAAGTCGATCGAAAGCCGCTACGGTGTGCCGCCGGGTCCGCTTCTGGCGATCTGGGGCATGGAAACCGGCTTTGGCGGCTTCCTCGGCAAGGAACACACGCTGTCGGCTGTTGCGACGCTGGCCTATGACTGCCGCCGCTCGGGCTTCTTCACCGAACAACTTTATGCAGCGCTCAAACTCGTGCAGCGCGGCGATCTCAGCCCGACGGCACGCGGTGCGGCCCATGGCGAAATCGGCCAGACGCAGTTCCTGCCGGCCAACGTCCTGAAATACGGTGTCGATGGCGACGGCAATGGCCACGTCGACATGGTTCGCTCGAAGGCGGATGCACTGACCTCGACGGCCAACTTCCTGCGCGGTCACGGCTGGAGTGCCGGCGGCGGCTATCAGCCCGGACAGGCCAATTTCGGTGCGATCCAGGGTTGGAACGCAGCCAGCGTCTACCAGCAGGCGATCGCCATCATCGGCGCCGAAATCGACGGCGGCTGAGCCGACAAGGGCTTATTCGCATGACCCGCATGTCGTCTTCGGCCAACGGAATCGCTGTCGCGTTTCTCGCCTATGCCGTCTATGCCTTCAGCGACGCATCGATCAAGGCCTTGAACGATGCGCTACCGGCCTATGAGGTCGCCTTTATCGGCGCCGTGCTCGGTTTTGCGGCCGTGCCGTTCCTGAAATCCGCAGACGATCGCTGGACGGACCTCGTGCGGACATCCAACCGCGGCCTCTGGCTGCTGCGCTTTGCCGCCGGCGCGATCGGGTCCATCGCCTCCATCGTCGCCTTTACCAAATTGCCGATGGCGGAAGCCTTTTCGCTTCTTTTCCTGTTGCCTTCCTTTGTGACCATTCTTTCGGTCGTCTTCCTCAAGGAAGACGTACGCTGGCAGCGCTGGGCCGCCGTCATCCTCGGCTTTATCGGCGTTCTCGTGGTCTTGCGGCCCGGCTTCCGGGAGCTTTCAGTCGGCCATCTGGCCGCCGCCGTGGGTGGCGTCGCCGGCGCAATCGCGATCGTCATCGTGCGTGCCATGGGTCCGGGGGAGAAACGCCTGTCACTCTACGGATCGGTCCTGCTCGGAACCCTGATCGTCAGTGGTGCGCTGATGCTGTCCAGTTTCACGCCGCCAACGCCGATGGAATGGCTGTTCCTGGCAAGTTACGGCCTGCTCGGCGCGCTCGGCAACGTGCTTCTGATGAATGCCGCGCGGATGGTGCCGGCCAATCTCGTCGCACCGCCGCAATACAGCCAGATGATCTGGGCGATCCTGTTCGGTTATCTCTTTTTCGACGACACGATCGACCTGCCCATGGCAGCGGGCATCGCGCTCATCGTTCTCTCCGGGCTCTTGACGCTGGCACGCGAACGCAAGCGCGGAACGCCCTTGCCAACATCGGTGGTTTCGGCAGACAGCCAGGCTTCGCTGGCAACTGCGCCAGATGTAACCGACCCGATGCTGCCACGCGAAAACGCATAGGATCGGGCAGTGTTTACGCCGCCCTTGTCATAGACCCGGTCGCAGGAAATCGCCGGTGGCTGGATCCATCACCCAGAGTTCCCCGGTGGAAATATCGAACCAGGCGCCATGCAGCCGGATCTTGCTGCGACCTTCAAGAATGCTGACGCAGGGAAATGTCCTGAGATTGGCGATCGAATTTCGGATCGAAACGCGCTCCAGGGCGCGCTGGCGTTCGGCAGGGGTGAGGATATTGTTGCTCTGGATCTGCTCGGCGGCGGGCTTGAGCAGGTTCATCCATTTGCCGATGAAGTCACCCGGAGACAGCGGTTCCGAATCGAGATCGAGGGCAGCCTTGATGCCACCACAGCGACCATGGCCCATAACCACGATATCGCTGACGCGCAGGGACTGGACGGCAAATTCGAGGGCGGCGGACGTCGAATGATACTGTCCGTCCGGCTCATAGGGCGGGACCATATTGGCAACGTTGCGGACGACAAAAAGCTCGCCGGGACCACTGTCAAAAACCGTTTCCGGGGCGGCGCGCGAGTCACAACAGGCAATGATCAGCGTTTTGGGCTTCTGTCCCGATTCCGCCAGAACCTTGTAGCGCTGCTGCTGCTCGTTGAAACGGCCCGTCATGAAATTACGATAGCCGTTGAGCAAATGATCCGGAAAACTCATATTCCTCGATTACCCCGCATGTTGAGGATGGGCGACCTGCGCACCCGCTCCTGTCTATCGCCTTTTACAGTGCAGTGCATTCAAATTCAAAGCCTGCCGCATCGCCTTCAGAGCAAAGCTGACGGCTGTCGCGATTCGCCGCAAACCTGGCGCCACGGGCGCCGCAGCACCACAATGATGCTGCATGGTGGCGCTTCCCATCGATTCCAAATTCGGGAATTGTTCCGTTGACGCCTATCGGCGCCGGACCTGCCCGGGATGCATCAGGCGTCGCATCTGCACCATCGCCATCGGCGTCGACAGGCTGGAAACATCCTGCTCGAGCGTCAACTCATCGGCACCGCGGCGCGCCGTGCGGGCGATCACCTCGAAGACGCTGGCCGTGGCCATCTGCAGGGCCCGCTCCTCGCTAAGGCCTTCGAGAATCCGGGCAAGGAAAACGGCGGCGAGCAGATCGCCGGTTCCTTTCGGTGGATTTTCGATCAGCCTGTGCTCTGCCAGAAGAGCATGGTTTCCGGTCAGATAGAGATTGCCGGTCCCGCCCGCCATCATGGCCACCGCAGAGGTGACCAGCATGCGCGGCGGACCGAGCGACAGCGCCGCTTCCAGAACCGCCGTATTGGTTTCCAGCGGCGCACCGCCACACAGCCAGGCAAGCTCGAAACGGTTGGGCGTTGCCAGGCTGGCAAGCGGCAGGAGACGATCGCGGATGCCGACAGCGGTCGCCTCAGGCACGTAAAGACCGCCCTCATCGCCGATCACCGGATCGCAGGCATAGAAAAACCCGGAATTGCGCTGCTTTAGCGCCTCAACCAGACGAGCGACACCCTCCACCTGATGCGGGGCACCGAGATAGCCTGACAGCACCGCCTTGACCTCGCCGATCCAGGGCGAGGCGATGAGATCATCGATCATACGGGAAAAATCATCCGCGCCGATGGTGACGCGCGTCGAAGGACCATGCCCCGGATGCCAGGGAAGAATGACCGTCGGCAGCGCCCAGACCGGATAGCCGAGGCTTTCCAGTGCAAAGACCGCGGCGCGATTTCCAATTGTTCCCCGCACGACATGGCTGGAAATGACGATGACGGCGCCGGCTGCAGTCTCGGACATGGGCACTTTCCAATCGTTGCACGCTCCCTGATCGCCGACCGTCGTACCCCTGTCAACTGTGTCTGCGAAAGCAACGCTGACGGGAACAGGTACAATATCAGTCGAATTGACCTTTCCCGTCCAAAACCGGAGAAATCTGTTTGTCTTTTTCAAAATGTAATGAAATCTGCGGCGATTTTCGAACCAAACGGAACAGAAATCCATCGCCATGCACCATTCTTCTGATAGATTCCGGCGATCGTGATTAGGGGGAGACACTGTCGTGGGCACCAAACACAACCCGAAACGGGACAAGCATTTCGAAGCGGTGAATGAGGCAGCGAAATCCTTGGGCCTGGAAATCGTTTCCCCCGAAATCCTGTTCGGAAGGGCAAGCAGCGATGACCTCGACGCCTATACCCCCGAAATGCTGGCTCTGACGGCCGCTCATGCGCAGAACACGCTTGCGCAGCCCCGCGACGATCGCCCCGTGATCAGCGTCAAAACCATCGAAGGCGTCGCACCGGCCGGCGATGACGTCTCCGTACTGTCCATCACCGACCGCAACATGCCGTTTCTGTATGATTCGGTGATGGGTGAAGTAACGAGCACCCACAGGGACATTCATCTGGCCATCCACCCGATCGTCGTCGTCGAGGATGGAAAGCCGGCAAGGCTTTTCGATCCCGAGGAGAAGAGCGATCCGGCAGACCGGTTCAGCCATATCCAGATCCATCTGTCCAAGCTTTCCGAGAGCGATGCACAATCGCTGACGGAACGCGTTGCCACCGTGCTGGAACAAGTGCATCAGGCCGTCGGCGACTGGAACCAGATGACGGTTCTGCTCGACCATGCGATGCACGAACTGGAAAGCCAAGGCTCCGCGCGCAAGAAGAACGATCGGGACGAGGCGCTGGCCTTCCTGCGCTGGCTGCGCGCCAACAATTTCACCTTTCTCGGCATGCGCGAATACACCTATTCCGGCAAAGGCGAGAATGCCACGGTAGAGCGGGGCGACGGGCGAGGGCTCGGCATCCTGTCCAATCCCGACATGCGCGTTCTGCGGCAGGGCAAGGACGCCGTGATGACCACGCCGGAAATCCTTGCCTTCCTGAACGGGCCGGATTTCCTGATCGTCACCAAGGCGAACGTGAAATCCATCATCCATCGCCGCGCCTACATGGATTACATCGGCGTCAAGCGCTTCGATGCGGCCGGAAACGTGACCGGCGAGTTGCGGATCGTCGGGCTGTTCACATCGACTGCCTATACCCGCCCTGCATCAGAAATTCCGCTGCTGCGCTTCAAGGTGGAAAAGATCGTCGATCGGTTCGGCTACGATCCGCAGAGCCATTCCGGCAAGATGCTGATGAACACGCTGGAATCCTATCCGCGGGACGATCTCTTCCAGATCGACGTCAGCCTTCTCGCCAGCTTCTGCGAGCAGATCAACGAACTGGGCGACCGGCCGCGCATCCGGGTGCTGCCGCGCATCGACCATTTCGACCGTTTCGTCTCCGTCATTGTCTATGTGCCGCGTGAACAGTATGATTCCGATATTCGCGAAAAGATCGGTACCTATCTGAAGACCGTGTATGACGGCCGCGTCTCAGCCTATTACCCGGCTTTTCCGGAAGGCGGCCTCACCCGCGTACACTTCATCATCGGTCGTTCCAACGGCAAGACACCACGCATTGCCCAGGCGCGGCTGGAAGAGGCTGTGCGCGACATTGTCACCCGGTGGAGTGATCGCTTCAGGCTTTTGTCGGCTCATGACGATGTCGCGATCAGCGTTGGCGAGGCCTACCAGGCGGCATTCACCCCGGCCGAAGCCTATAGAGACCTGCCGGCAATTGCCGCCTGCGTTGCCGAAGACCCGATCCGGATTTCCTTCTACCAGAAGCGCAGCAAGCTGGCGGACGCGCTGGAACTGAAGATTTTCCATGCCGGCGAGCCGGTCTCGCTGTCGCGTCGCGTGCCGCTTCTTGAAAACCTCGGCTTCCGGGTGATCAGCGAGCAGACCCATGACATCAGCGTGAAGACGCCTTCGAGCGATCAACGGCTTGTCGTCCTGCACGATATGGAACTGATCCACCGAGACGGCAAGGTGTTTGATCTTGCCAAGGCCGGACCGTTGATCGAGGAGGCTTTTCTCGCCGCCTGGAACGGAACGATCGAGGACGACGCTTTCAACCGGCTTATCCTGCTTACCGGCCTGAACGCCCGCGAGGTGACGGTTCTGCGCGCCTATGCGCGCTATCTGCGCCAGGCCGGCATTACCTATTCGCAAGGCTATATCGCCGATACACTGAACAAATATCCTGAGATTGCAGCCGAGATCGTCAGGCTGTTCGTGACGCGCATGGATCCGGCGTTAGAGGAAAAGCCGCGGGCGAAACGCCTGCAGGCGCTGCTCGGCGGCATCGAGGATGCACTCGCCAATGTGCCGAGCCTCGACGAGGACCAGATCCTGCGCCGCTACGTCAATGCCGTGCAATCGACGCTGCGGACCAATTATTTCCAGCGCACCGCCGAGGGCAACCCGCCGGCGCTGATTGCCGTCAAGCTCGACCCGAAGCAGCTGGAAGGCTTGCCGGAACCCAGACCTTTCCGCGAGATCTTCGTCTACGGCACCGAGGTCGAGGGCGTGCACCTGCGCTTCGGCAAGGTGGCGCGTGGCGGCCTGCGCTGGTCGGACAGGGCTCAGGACTACCGCACCGAGGTGCTGGGCCTGGTCAAGGCGCAGCAGGTCAAGAACGCAGTCATCGTGCCTGTCGGCGCAAAGGGTGGCTTCTATCCGAAGCAACTGCCGCTCGGCGGCACGCGCGACGAAATCTTCAAGGCCGGTACCGAGGCCTACAAGACCTATATCCGCACACTTTTGTCGATCACCGACAATATTGTCGGTGCGGACGTGGTGCCGCCTGAAAACACGCTGCGGCTCGATGGCGATGATCCCTATTTCGTCGTCGCCGCCGACAAGGGCACGGCGACCTTCTCAGACACGGCCAACGGCCTGGCGCAGGACGCCGGCTTCTGGCTCGACGACGCCTTCGCATCCGGCGGCTCGGTCGGCTATGACCACAAGAAGATGGGCATCACCGCGCGCGGCGCCTGGGAAACCGTCAAGCGACATTTCCGCGAGATGGACATCGACATCCAGACAACGCCCTTCACCGTTGCCGGTGTCGGCGACATGTCGGGCGACGTCTTCGGCAATGGCATGCTGTTGTCAGAAAAAATCCGCCTGATCGCCGCCTTTGATCACCGCGACATATTCATCGATCCTGATCCGGATATCGAACGATCCTTTGCCGAGCGTAAGCGCATGTTCGCTCTGCCGCGCTCCTCCTGGCAGGACTATGACCGGGCGACGATTTCCAAGGGCGGGATGATCATTCCGCGCTCCGAAAAATCGGTCAAGCTGACGCCGGAGGCAATGGCGGCGATCGGCATCGACAAGAGCCAGGCGACACCGTTCGAGATCATGACGGCAATCCTCAAACACCCGGTTGACCTGCTCTGGTTTGGCGGTATCGGAACCTACATCCGCGCCGCCAGCGAAAGCGATGCCGAAGTCGGTGACCGCGCCAATGATCCGATCCGCATCGCTGCGGATGACGTTGGCGCCAGGGTCATTGGCGAGGGCGCCAATCTCGGCGTCACGCAGAAGGGCCGCATTGCCTTTGCGCTGAAGGGCGGACGCTGCAATTCCGACGCCATCGACAATTCGGCTGGTGTCAATTCTTCCGACGTCGAGGTCAATATCAAGATCGCGCTCGCCTCGGCCATGCGCGACAGCCGCCTGACGCGCGCCAAACGCAACACGCTGCTTGCCTCGATGACCGACGAAGTCGCCGGCCTCGTGCTGCGCAACAATTATGAACAATCGCTGGCGATCTCGCTCACCGAAATGCAGGGCCCGGCCAACCGCACACCGCTGGCGCGGCTGATGACACGGCTGGAGGCAGACGGACAGCTCAACCGCAAGGTCGAAACATTGCCCAACGATCAGGTGATGAGCGAACGCTACCAGTCCGGGCGCGCCCTGACCCGCCCGGAAATCGGCGTGCTTCTGTCCTATTCCAAGCTGGTCCTGTTCGAGGAACTCGTGCAGAGCGATCTGCCCGACGACCCCTATTTCCTGACGACACTGCGCAATTATTTCCCCGTCAAGATGCACAAGGCGCATGAACAGGACATTGAGGGCCACCGGTTGCACCGGGAAATCATCGCCACCGTCCTGACCAACGACACCATCAACCGCGGCGGTCCGGCTTTTGTCAGCACGTTGATGGACCAGACGGGCTTCATGCCAGCCGACGTCGTCAAGGCGTCGATCCTCGCCCGCGACGGCTACGACCTGCCGCGGATCTATGCCGAAATCGATGCCCTCGATACCGTGGTCAGCGGCACGGTGCAGAACGCACTCTATCAGGAAGCGGGGCGGATTTTCGCGATCGTCACGGAACGCGCCCTGCGCACCCGCGCGATCTCGGGCCCGCTCGAGGCTGCTGTCGACAAGCTGCGGCAGGCGCTGCAAAAATTGCGGCCCGGCATGCACGCCTCGATTCCCGAGGATGCCGCCACCGAAGCCCGGCAGAAGTCCGCCGCGTTTGTCGAACGCGGTGTGCCGCAAGCCTTGGCCGACGAGATCGCAGATCTGTTCATGATGACCCTGGTGCCGGAAATCATGCAGATTTCTGCGGAGACAGGGGTAACGCTCGCCCGAACCGCGCTCAGCTATTTCGGCGTGACGCAAAGCCTGCGCATCGCGCGCTTGCTTGCTGCAGCAGACCGCGTGTCGGCCACCGAGCAATATGAGGCCATGGCGCTGTCGCGCAGCATCGGCGACATCGCCAATGCCAGGCGCGATATCACCATTGCGGCGCTTGCCGACAAAAAGAGCGAGAAGAACCCGATACAGGCATGGCACGACAGCGATCGGGACCGGATCTCGCGGATCAGCGAGCAACTGAACCAGCTCGTTGAAACCGGGGAAACGACGCTGGCCAAGATCACCGTCGCCGCAGGCCTCCTCAGCGATCTTGCACAGAACAGGACGAGATGACACAGTCCTTCGCTGTCGGGACGCATCGCGGTGCGCTCCGGCGAGGTTGCGCCTGTACGAACGGAATTTCTCCCTGTTCATGAGCCGGGTTGAAACGTCGCAGGACGATGCGTCGGACGAGGGAGAGGCTTTTGCAGAGCATGACGACGGAACACGCCAGCCCACGGCCAAAGGTCTCAAAAGCCGGCTTGGGTGGCTGGATGCTGTTCGATTGGGCGGCCCAGCCGTTTTTTACGGTGATCGTCACCTTCATCTTCGGGCCCTATTTCGTTTCCCGGCTCACGGATGATCCGGCCTATGGCCAGGCGATGTGGGGCTATACGCTGACAATCTCCGGCATCATCATCGCCATCATGTCGCCGGTTCTCGGTTCGATTGCCGATGCCACCGGTCCGCGCAAGCCCTGGATCGCGTTCTTCGCGGTGATCAAGATCGCCTCGCTGGCCGGGCTCTGGTTTGCGGTGCCCGGCTCGTCGATGCTCTACCCGCTGGTCTTCATCATTCTGGCCTCTGTCGCTGCAGAATTTTCGATCGTTTTCAACGATTCAATGATGCCGCGTCTGGTCGCAGAAAAAGAGATTGGTCGAATTTCGAACATCGCCTGGGGCCTCGGCTATCTCGGTGGCATGATTGTCCTGATCATCGTCGTCGCCCTGCTGGCAGCAAACCCGGAATCCGGCAAAACAATCCTCGGCATTCCGCCACTGTTCGGGCTCGACCCTGCAACCGGGGCCGACGCCCGGGTGACCGGCCCGATTTCGGCGGCCTGGTATTTTCTCTTCATCCTGCCCATGTTCTTTTTCACGCCCGATGCGACAAGGGGAACCTTGCCGGCGGGAAAGGCTGTGCGGGCAGGGCTGAGAGAGCTGAAGGAGACACTAGGCACCCTGCGCCACCGCGGCGGCATCCTGCGCTTCCTGGTGGCGCGCATGATCTTCCAGGATGGCGTCAACGGGCTGCTGGCCCTTGGCGGAACATTTGCAGCCGGCATGTTCGCCTGGCAAACGGTCGAGCTTGGCGTCTACGGCATCATCCTCAACATTGTCGCCATCGGTGGCTGCCTCTATGCCAGCCGGCTTGATGCGAAACTCGGCTCCAAGCGGATCGTGGTCATGAGCCTCGTCTGCCTTGTCGTGGCGACGGTTGGTATCGTTTCCACCGGCCCAGGCTTTACGCTGTTTGGCCTTTTACCCTTGTCGACCGCTGATTCCGGCGGCTTGTTCGGCACGGCGGCGGAAAAAGCCTACATCATTTTCGGTCTTCTGGTCGGTCTCGCTTTCGGACCGGTGCAGGCCTCTTCCCGATCTTACATGGCGCGCAGCGTCAGTCCGGATGAGGCCGGGCGCTATTTCGGGCTCTATGCCCTGTCCGGCCGGGCAACCTCGTTCCTTGCCCCCGCATCGGTGGCGACCATCACGCTTGCCACCGGATCGGCGCGCATCGGCATGATGGCGCTCATCGCCTTTTTGGGTGTCGGGCTGCTGATCCTGCTCAAGACCCCTTATCCGGCAAATCGGCCGACCTAGACGCGGTCCGTACCCAGCACCCCCATTCGGCAATCCCGGAGCGAGGTTGTGGTGGCAGAAGGGCCGCGGCAGACGCGGCCCTCTATCCGATCAATGCTTGAAATGGCGCATGCCAGTGAAGACCATGGCGATACCAGCGTCATCAGCCGCCTTGATGACCTCCTCATCACGCATCGAGCCGCCTGGCTGGATGACCGAGGTGGCGCCGGCGGCAATCATCGACAGAAGACCATCCGCGAACGGCAGGAAAGCTTCCGAAGCAACTGCCGACCCTTGCGTCAGCGGCGCCGGAAGGCCGAGTGCCCGCGCGGCTTCCTCTGCCTTCAGCCCGGCAATACGGGCTGAATCAACCCGGCTCATCTGGCCGGCACCGATGCCCACGGTCTGTCCATCCTTGGCATAGACCACAGCGTTGGACTTGACGTGCTTTGCCACCTTGAAGGCAAACTTCATGTCTTCCAGTTCCTGAGCGGTCGGTGTGCGCTTTGTCACCACCTTCAGCTCGAGATCCTCGACCATGCCGTTGTCGCGGGTTTGCACGAGCAGGCCGCCGGACACGGTCTTTGCCGTCAATCCCGGCACGCGCGGATCGGGCAGGGCGCCAGTCACGAGCAGGCGTAGGTTCGGTTTTTTCGCAATGATCGCTTTTGCAGCTTCATCGACATCCGGCGCGATGATCACCTCGGTGAACAGCTTGACGATCTCCGTAGCTGTTGCCGCATCCAGCGTGCGGTTCAGCGCAATGATGCCACCAAAGGCAGAGGTGGAATCGCAGGCGAGCGCACGATTATAGGCTTCGAGCAACGTCGATCCAGTCGCAACACCGCAGGGATTGGCATGCTTGATGATGGCGCAGGCCGGGGCGTTTTCCGGAAGGAACTCCGCAACCAGCTCGAAAGCCGCGTCCGTATCATTGATATTGTTGTAGGAAAGCTGCTTGCCCTGCAGCAAGGTCGCCGTCGCGACGCCGGGGCGGTTTTCGCCGGTGACATAGAAGGCCGCCTTCTGGTGCGGGTTCTCGCCATAACGCATTTCTTCCTTGAGAACGCCGCCGATCGTACGGTGGCGCGGCATCGGCGTATCCAGCACCTCTGCAAACCATCCTGCAATCGCCGTGTCATAGGCGGCCGTTCGGGCATAGGCCTTTGCTGCCATCGTCTGGCGGAAAGTCAGCGTTGTGGCGCCCTTTTCCATTTCATTCAGCAAGGGCGCGTAATCGGACGGATCGGTAACGATCGTCACATAGGCATGGTTCTTGGCCGATGCGCGGATCATCGCAGGGCCGCCGATGTCGATATTCTCAACCGTCGTCGGATAGTCGCCACCCTTGGCGCGAACGTCCTCGAACGGATAGAGATTGATGACGGCCAGATCGATGCCGGTAATACCATGGTCCCGCATCGCCGCAAGATGATCCGCATCGTCGCGGATGGCGAGCAGGCCGCCATGCACGCCGGGGTGAAGGGTCTTGACGCGGCCATCCATCACCTCGGGGAAGCCTGTCAGTTCCGATACGTCACGGACGGGAAGACCGGCTTCCGACAGCGTCTTGTGCGTGCCGCCGGTCGACACCAGGCGCACGCCCTTTTCATGGAGCGCGCGGGCGAGATCGACAATGCCGGTCTTGTCGGACACGGACAGAAGCGCTGTTGCGATCGTCACCTGATCCGGCGCGGGAATTTTCTTGGAGGAAACAGCCATCTTGCCAAGCTCCTTGGGCAGCGCCGGTCAATGGGGGAGACCCGGCCTATTTGAGGCTGCCGTTAGCACAGCTTTACCCCGGAAGAAACCGGCGAAAGCGCCAAAGGGCCGATGTCAGCTTTCGTGCGACATAATCCACTGGATTTCCGGATGTGTTGCCGCCGCAAAGGTGATGGTGAGCTGCGAGGATTTGCGCACGCCGGAGGGATCGGCGAAAAACACGTCCTCTTCGACCTCGACCGCGACATCACGGCAGGAAAACAGCCAGGTCTCCCCATCCGGCGCCGTCAGGTAGACCTCCTGGGCATTGTTCTTGCGGATGGTGATGGCAGGATGAATGTGAAACCGCGCAACAGCAACCGCCGTGTTGCTGGGCTGCGGCTCCTGCCCATCGGGCTGGAACAGACGGTCGCGCCCCCGCACGATTGTGCCCTTGGCATTGATGCCGATATCGCGCTCATGCACCAGGCCGAATGCCTCGACATATCCGTCATGACTGGCGATCACTGCCTCAAGATGACCAGCATCCTCCGTGCGACGCAGCGTGACTTTCGATGCACCCCCCGTAACGATCGGCCCGAGGAAACGCGACTGCGACAAACGACAGGACGAACGATCGTTGATGGTCACGGTCGAATGCGCCGCCGTCATGCGCGCCATCTGGCGGAACCGTTCGCCGGCAAACTTGGGCGATCCGGAATTGATGATGAAACGATAGCGTCCAGAGGACATTTCGAAGGACAGACAGCCGGCATGGGAATTGCGCGACAGAGCGACGGACAGCGGCGTACCGGTATCGATGATGACGATGGCGGTACCGGCCGCCAGACGCTGGTAACCGAGATGCGGCAGCGCCTTGAACGGCGCACCGGCTGTCTCGTCATACCGCAGAACCGACATCAACTCATTGGCAAGCGTCGAAGTGGCGCCGTTGAACAGGGCGAGTTCGCCGCCCTGATGACGAAAGAAACGCAGCGCGGGGTACATCCGGTCGATACAGGGGATCAGCCGGGCGGGCAGATCATGCCCGAGATTGACATAGGTCTGGCGCAGCGGCAGCAAATCCAGCAAAAGCTCCAGTCCAAGCCTCGGATTTCTCGAGCAATGACCGCCGTCGGGCAGGATCTGCCGATCCAGCTCCGCGTCGAGATTGCGTGCTGCCTTGCGGATGGAAGAGGGCGAGGCTGGCATCGAGACCGAGGCGATGGCGAGCGCGATGCGGACGCGCAGGCGTGCTTCACCATCATGGGTGGTGTCGGCCACATGCTTGAGATAGCGGACCTGGAAGGCGAGGCTTTTCAGGAATCGTCGATAGAATGCATGTTCGGCATTGCGCAGCACGATCGGCGAATGGGACATCCACGCAATCAGCCGCTGGGCGATGATATCGGCTTCCCACGACAGGCCGCCGATAACACGGCCATGGCTGCCGATCCATTCGTTGAAGAGCTGGCGAATCCGGGTAAAGGCCTCGTCTTCATTGATCGAACGCATATGGCGCAGCCAGCTGAAGGAATGCAGGCGGACACCGAATTCACGCGACGGAAGATCGAGTTCGAACGGCGATTCACCATCCGTATCAAGTACGCGGCCGGCCAGGGGAAAGCGGCCATCGACGATTTCCTGCGCGACAAAGGGGTCTATCGCCCGCAGATCTGTGGGTGCAACGATCAGCCGGTCGGGCGTGGTGCCGGCAAAACGGAAGGCGGAATTCCGGCCCAAGGCAAGGCGATGCGAGAATCGGCGCCAGCCCTCACGCATATACAGATAGAGAAGCCTTTGCCTGTCGGAAATCTGCATTGACGCCCGTGTATCCCCCACTCCTGGAACGGCCCTTTCGGACTCGCGGACCAAAAATTCCCGCATGACCGCCGTTGAAAGCCGCTTGAAACACGATGGTGCCAGAAAAGTCATTAAACTTTTATGGGTTACACCCATATTGATAGGCCAAAGGCGCGACGCGCGTCAATTGACACGCGCCCTTGTCGGGAAACACCCCACCGTAATTTTGGAGATGCGGAATTCAGGCCTTGCGGCGCAGAACCACCGCATAAAAGCCGTCCAGCCCCCCTGAGAAGCCCTCGGATACCGGGATCATCGCAGGCGTCGTGCGGAATTCGCCAAGCGGGTTGATGGCATCTTCCAGGCCCGGCCACTGTGCCGGATCGACAGCGACGCGTTCACAGCCGCCATCGGCCAGAACACGCGCGGTGACGTCCTCGCCTTCGCGGGGATCCAGCGAACAGTTCGAGAAGACGACAAGACCGTCCGGTTTGACCAAGGTCAGTGCGTGGCGCAGCAGTTTCTCCTGAAGCAAGGCCAGCTTCTCGATATCTGCCGGGCCCTTGGTCCAGAGCACATCCGGATGGCGGCGAATCGTTCCGGTCGAAGAACAGGGCGCGTCCAGCAAGGCGGCGTCGAAGAGCGTCTCCGCCTGGAAATCCGCCATGTTGATTTCCTGCGTCACCGCATCGAGACCGAGACGGGCAAGGTTGCCCTTCAGACGCTTCAGGCGGCTGGAGGACTGATCGAGCGCCGTGACGTCGGCACCCGCTAGAATAAGCTGGGCTGTCTTGCCGCCGGGTGCGGCGCAGAGATCGACGACCCGCTGTCCTTCGAGCCTGCCAAAAAGCTGGGCCGGCAGGGCGGCCGCCGCGTCCTGCACCCACCATTCGCCCTCCGCAAAACCGTCTAGCGAGGGGACGCCGCCCGAGAAACTGGCAAGGCGCACCGAGCCCGTGGGCAGCAGGCGACCATTCAAACGACGCGCCCAGCCTTCAGGATCGGATTTCACCGTCAGGTCGATCGCAGCTGGCGTCAGCAATGCTTCAGCGATCCGATGGGCGTGATCTGCCCCGTAGGACTGCACGAGACGCTGGTAAAACCAGGAGGGAATAGCGGGAAGGCTCTGGCCGATGCCCGCAAGCAGCGCATCCTTCTCGCGCGACAGGCGGCGTAGCACGGCATTGACGAGGCTGGCGAAGCGTCGGTTGCGTGGATCGGTCTGGGCCTGCTCGACCGCAAGATCGACAGCGGAATGATCGGGAATATCGAGATAGAGGATCTGTGCAGCGGCCACGACCAGCACATGATCGAGCGCACGCGCGCCTTCCGGCAGCGGTGTCTGCAGCAGCGAGCCGATCATCGCCTCAATGCGCGGCAACTGGCGGAGCGCCGAATTGAGGATGGCGCGAACAAGGCCGCGGTCGGCATCGTTAAGCTCGCGATAGACCGGATTGCCATTTTCCGCATCCAGCATGCCGTCCAGCGAGGTCTTGCGGTCAACCACGGCGGCGAGCATTTTTGCGGCAGCCTGCCGGGCCTTCAGGCCCGGCTTGTCGCTGCGTTCAAAACCGCCGCTCTCTGGCGAACCGCTTGAGCGCACGGGTTTGCGATTTCGTTTCGGAGAAGAATCGTTTCTGTTTTCGTCGGACGTCAAGACCAGGGACCTTTCGGTGGTTCGGAACCACCGCGACCCCAGCCGGTTGATGGAACGGAGCGCGATTTGCGCACGGGATTATCAGCCCTGACGGGCGGCGTCGAGACCGACTGCATCTCGCGGGCCAGTTCCTGCAGGGCGGCGATGCGATTTTCCGTGGCTGGATGGGTGGAAAACAGATTGTCCATGCGTTCGCCGGATAGCGGATTGATGATGAACATATGCGCGGTCGCCGGATTTCGCTCAGCCTGGTTGTTGGGGATTTGGTGCGATGCGCCGGCAATCTTCTGCAACGCCGAGGCCAGAGCCAGCGGTTTGCCGCAGATTTCGGCGCCACGGCGATCGGCCGAATATTCCCGCGTCCGGCTGATCGCCATCTGGACGATCATGGCAGCAAGCGGTGCGACGATCATCGCCGCCAGCGTGCCAATGACACCAAGCGGATTGTTGTTTTCCCGGTTGCCGCCGAAGAAGAAGGCAAAGTTGCCCAGCATTGAGATGGCACCAGCGAGCGTTGCCGTCAGCGTCATGGTCAGGGTATCGCGGTTCTGCACATGGGCAAGCTCGTGCGCCATGACGCCGGCGACCTCATCATACGACAAAGCATGCAGAAGGCCCGTGGAAGCAGCGACCGCGGCATTTTCAGGATTTCGTCCGGTGGCAAAGGCATTGGGCTGCGGGCTGTCGATGACAAAGACGCGCGGCATGGGCAGGCCGGCATTTTTCGCCAGATCCTGAACAATGCCATAGTATTCAGGCGCAGAGCGCGCATCGACCTCCTGCGCATTGTACATGCGCAGAACCATTTTGTCGGAATTCCAGTAGGAAAAGAAATTCATGCCCGCTGCAACCAGAAGCGCGATCATCATTCCGGCCCTGCCGCCGATGAGGAAACCGACGGCCATGAACAATGCTGTCATGAAAGCCAGCAGCATGGCGGTGCGAACAAGATTCATAAAGGTCTCCCTGAAACGGCCTCTGGTTTCACGTGAATCATTCTTCCGTTTGCACGGAAGTTTCCTATATGATGGGGAGAGCTGACCCATTCTTCAATATTTCCCGGAAACCCCGTCTCGAATTTGAGCGCTTCCATGCAAAACGACAATGACAATCAGGTGCCAGCACCTGAAAAGGTTCTTTCCCCAGCGGCCCAGCGGGCCTTGAAAGAGGCGGAAGTGCGCCGCCAGGCCAGAAAGGATGCCGAACCGCCCGTTGAGCATGGCGGTCGCGGCGGCGCTGATCCATCTCGCTTCGGTGATTGGGAAATCAACGGCCGCGCCATCGACTTCTAAGAAAAAATTCCTGTTGTCTTTCGCAGAATGTCGGAATATATTCCTTTCATGGAATCGCTGTCCCGCCCCCTTTTGTTTGCTCTGCTGCTGCCGCTCCTTACGGCTGGGACGATCAGACCCGCCATCGCTTTCGACAGAGGGGCTATGATCGACGGACCGGTGCGGGCCAGCATTATCAAGATCATCGACGGCGACACCCTGCTGGTGGCGGCAAAACCCTGGCCGCAGCAGACGATGGAAGTCTACGTGCGACTGCGGGGCATCGATGCGCCCGAAACGAAATCCGATTGCGCCTCGACACGGGCGGCCGGCGAGCAGGCCAAGGCTGCGCTTGTGGCGATGCTGGGCGGACAATCCGAGATAAAGCTCCTGCATATTGCCGGCGACAAGTATTTCGGACGGGTGCTGGCTGATATCGCGCTGATTGACGGACGGAATCCGGCTCAGGAGCTGCTGTCGGCCGGGTATGTCAGCGAATACAAGGGTGGCAAGAAACGGACGGCGGTCTGTTCGTTCTGGTAAATCGCTTTTTCAAACCGCCTACACCGGCTGGCTGACGTCAATGAAGCAGCAGCCCAGGTCGCGGAGAGGGCGATGACCCGGCATCAGCCGGGCCACATTCCTTTTCCAGTCACCGGAGCGACTGCGCCTTTAGACACGCTTTGGTAGCTGACGAATCAGCCCTTTTTGTTCTGCCGGTTGGCGATCAGGTCATCGACGACAGCAGGGTCGGCGAGTGTCGACGTATCGCCAAGGGCGCCGAAATCATCTTCGGCGATCTTGCGCAGGATGCGACGCATGATCTTGCCGGAGCGGGTTTTTGGCAGGCCGGGCGAAAACTGGATTTTGTCCGGAGCGGCGATCGCGCCGATTTCCTTGCGGACATGGGTGACGAGCTCCTTGCGCAGCTCGTCGGAGCCGGTTTCACCCGCCATCAGCGTGACGTAGCAATAGATGCCCTGACCCTTGATGTCGTGCGGATAACCGACGACCGCCGCCTCGGCGACACTGTCATGGCTGACCAGTGCGGATTCCACCTCGGCAGTACCCATGCGATGACCGGAAACATTCAGCACGTCGTCAACGCGACCCGTGATCCAGTAATAGCCATCCTTGTCACGACGGCAGCCGTCACCGGTGAAATACTTGCCCTTATAGGTGGCGAAATAGGTCTGGATGAAACGCTCGTGATCGCCATAGACCGTGCGCATCTGCCCCGGCCAGCTGTCGGTAATGCAAAGATTGCCGTCTGCAGCCCCCTCGAGAACATTGCCCTCATTGTCGACAAGCTGTGGCTGGACACCGAAGAAAGGCAGTGTGGCGGAGCCGGGCTTCAGCGCCGTTGCGCCCGGCAGTGGGCTGATCAGGATACCGCCGGTCTCGGTCTGCCACCAGGTGTCGACCACCGGGCAGCGATCCTCGCCGACGATATGATAATACCATTCCCAGGCTTCCGGATTGATCGGCTCGCCGACCGAGCCGAGCGTGCGCAGCGACTTGCGCGATGCCCGGGTGACAAACTGGTCACCCTGGCCCATAAGCGCGCGGATGGCCGTCGGCGCCGTATAGAAGATGTTGACCTGATGCTTGTCGACCACATCCCAGAGCCGTCCGGCATCCGGATAGGTCGGAACGCCCTCGAACATCAGCGTCGTCGCGCCATTGGCGAGCGGACCGTAGACGATGTAGGAATGGCCCGTGACCCAGCCGACATCGGCTGTGCACCAGTAAATATCGCCATCATGATAGTCGAAGACATATTGATGGGTCATCGAGGCATAGACCAAGTAGCCGCCCGTTGTGTGCAGCACGCCCTTCGGCTTGCCGGTCGAGCCTGACGTGTAGAGGATGAACAGCGGATCTTCGGCTTTCATCTTTGCTGCCGGACAATCGGCTTTAACGCCGGTGACGGCCTGATGATACCAGATGTCGCGCTCGGCAAACCAGTTGACCTTGCCCCCGGTGCGCCTGACGACCAGCACCGATTTGACATCGACACCGCCGCGCTTGGCGATCTCGATCGCCCGGTCCGTATTGGCTTTCAACGGGATCGGCTTGCCGCCGCGCAGGCCCTCATCGGCAGTAATGACGAAAGTAGACGAACAATCGACGATGCGCCCAGCCAGCGCATCGGGTGAAAAGCCGCCGAAGACGATCGAATGTACCGCGCCGATGCGGGCGCAGGCGAGCATGGCATAGGCTGCCTCCGGGATCATCGGCATGTAGATGGTGACACGATCGCCCTTTTTGACGCCGTTTGCCTTCAGCACATTGGCGAGGCGGCATACATGCTCGTAAAGCTCGCGATAGGTGATCTTCTTGTCATCATAGGGATTATCGCCTTCCCAGATGATCGCCACCTGATCGCCGCGCTTTTCCAGATGTCGGTCGATACAATTGGTGGAGACATTGGTGACACCATCCTCGAACCACTTGATTGAAACCTTGCCCTCAAAGGAGGTGTTCTTGACCTTGGTATAGGGGGTGAACCAGTCGATGCGCTTGCCATGTTCGCCCCAGAACGCTTCCGGATCGGCGACGCTCTGCTTGTACCATTTCTGGTAGGTGGCGGTGTCGATCAGGGCACGCTTCTTGGCATCCTTGAGAACGGGATAGGTTTTGGCAGACATGACGATCTCCTCCTGCGCAGACTGGCGGGACAGCACAACTCCCCGTGCCTTGCCCCTCTTGGGGGCCATTCATATCAGGTCAAGACATGGCGTCCATTAGACAAAAGGTCATTTGTGGGAGATGAATTGCAATTCTGCGACGACGCAGGTATAGAGGCGCTAATTTCCCGGAAATTGAGTGGTTACACCCCACGGCCCGCGACACCGGCGCGGACGGACAGAAGGACTATATGCATGGCTCAACAACTGCTTATGCCCAAAGCGACGGCCGTCTGGCTTGTTGACAACACCGCGCTGTCGTTCGAACAGATCGCCACGTTCTGCAAGCTGCACCCGCTGGAAGTGAAGGCGATTGCCGACGGCGAGGCGTCCCAGGGCATCAAGGGTCTCGACCCGATCGGCACCGGCCAGTTGTCGCGCGACGAAATCGCCCGCGCCGAAGGCAACCCGAACCACAAGCTGAAACTGTCGGAGCCGAAAGTTCGCGTTCCTGACAGCAAGCGCAAGGGCCCGCGCTACACGCCGGTCTCCAAGCGCCAGGATCGCCCGAACGCCATTCTCTGGCTGGTGCGCAACCATTCGGAACTCAAGGACGCCCAGATCTCGCGTCTCGTCGGCACGACCAAGTCGACGATCGAGCAGATCCGCGAGCGCACGCACTGGAACTCGACCAACCTGACGCCGATGGACCCTGTGACGCTCGGCCTCTGCACGCAGATCGATCTCGACCTTGAAGTCGAACGCGCTGCCAAGGGACGGCCGCTGCCGACCGCCGCCGAACTCGGCGCGACCTTGGCCGCCTCGCAGGAAACCGAAAAGTTGCCTTTCAACTATGAGCGCGAGGAAGAAAAGGAAATCGACGCAGACGCGGTTTTCGCCAAGCTCAAGTCGCTCAAGTCCGACCGCAAGGACGACGAAGACGATACCTACTGATCGGCTTTCTCAAGCCAGACCAAGGCCCGGGCCAGCCATTGCGCTGACCCGGGCTTTTTTTATTTGCTCGGTCCGATAGAAAGAAACACCGGCCGGTCAGTTTCCAGGTGTCCGGCGCGCAAATCCCCGATCGTGCAGAACAGCACCGATCTCGTCGAGAATGAGCGGATCGTCGATGGTCGCTGGCATTTTCCAGTCGAGCCCATCGGCAATCTTCTGCATCGTGCCGCGCAGGATCTTGCCCGAGCGGGTCTTCGGCAGGCGCTTGATGCACATGACGGTCTTGAAAGCGGCCACCGGGCCGATCCTGTTGCGCACGAGTGCCACCACCTCGCGCTCGATATCGGCTGTTTCACGGGAAACATTGGCATTGAGAACAAGGAAGCCAGCCGGCACCTGGCCCTTGATCGCATCCTTTATGCCGATAACCGCACATTCGGCGACATCCGGATGGCTGGCACAGATTTCCTCCATCGACCCCGTTGACAGCCTGTGCCCGGCGACATTGATGATATCATCCGTGCGGGCCATGATGAAGATATAACCATCATCGTCGATATAGCCTGCATCCGCCGTCTTGTAGTGATCCGGAAACTCCTCGAGGCACCCGCTGCGGAACCTGTTGTCGGCATTCCAGAATGTCGGCAGGCAACCGGGCGGCAATGGCAGACCGATCACCACATTGCCCAGCGTGCCCGCTGTGACAGGATGGCCTCCATCATCGAGAATCCGGACATCATAGCCGGGCAAGGGCACCGTTGCAGAGCCATGCTTGACGGCCAGCAGGCCGAGGCCGCGCGGATTTCCGGCAATCGGCCAACCCGTTTC
Organism: Pararhizobium antarcticum; assembly: GCF_001885585.1. GTDB lineage: Bacteria > Pseudomonadota > Alphaproteobacteria > Rhizobiales > Rhizobiaceae > Pararhizobium > Pararhizobium antarcticum. The sequence continues at coordinate 15,706 of NZ_LSRP01000129.1, read as the reverse complement.
CGTCTGCCACCAGTGATCGATCACCGGGACCTTCAGCACAGTCTCGGCCCAGTCAAGCGTATCCGGATCGGCGCGCTCGCCGGCCAGAAACAGCACCCGGAGAGACGAGAGATCATGGTCCTCGATCAGGCCCGCCTGCGGATCTTCCTTGCGGATGGCGCGAAACGCGGTTGGCGCCGTAAACAAGGCCGTGACGCCATGCTGCGCGATCACCCGCCAGAAAGCGCCGGCATCCGGTGTTCCGATGGGCTTGCCTTCATAGAGCACAGTCGTGTTGCCGTTGAGCAGCGGTCCGTAGACGATATAGGAGTGGCCAACCACCCAGCCGATATCAGAGGCCGTCCAGAAGACGTCTCCGGGCTTCAACCCGTAGAAATGCTGCATCGACCACAGCAAGGCCACCATATGGCCGCCGGTATCGCGAACAACGCCCTTGGGCTGGCCCGTCGTCCCTGATGTGTAGAGAATGTAGAGCGGATCGGTCGCCTCCATGGGAACACACGGCGTGCCGACGTCGGCGACCATCGCGCGCTCGACTTCATCACGATAGTCCATATCGCGGCCGGCCTGAAGATCGGCCCGACATTGCGGGCGCTGGAATACCAGGCAATGGTCCGGCTTGTGATGGGCCATGTCGATCGCCGCATCGAGCAGGGGCTTATAGGCGACGATCCGCGCCGTCTCGATGCCGCAACTGGCGGAAACGATCAGGCGAGGCGTGCAATCGTCGATCCTTGTTGCGAGTTCATTTGCGGCAAAACCACCGAAAACGACGGAGTGCACGGCACCAATGCGCGATGCGGCCAGCATGGCGGCAATAGCCTGCGGCACCATCGGCATATAAATGATGACCCTGTCACCCCTGGTCACGCCGAGTTCGAGATAGACGCTGGCCAGCGCCTGCACCTCGGCCAGCATTTGTGCATAGGTCCAGTGCTCAACGGTGCCGGTGACGGGGCTGTCATAGATCAGGGCCACCTGATCGCCCCGCCCGGCCAGGACATGCCGATCGATGCAGTTGTAGCAGGTATTGGTTTGCGCGCCGACAAACCAGCGGCCATAGACGCCTTCGGCTGCGTCAAAGGTCGTGTCGGCAGGCGTGAACCAGTCGACCGCCGTCGCGGCCTCCGCCCAGAACGCCTGCGGATCCTGTTTCCACGCTTCATAGACAGCCGCATAGCTGCTCGCCATTGCCGTCACCTCCCATCAATACCCACCGGCGAAAGCCGGCCTCCTGAATGGGACAATAGAAGATGGACGATGGATCGAGAAGCCCGACCAATGGACTGGATTATCCCTTGGTCGAAGCCGGTCTCAACCTGCGATCCTGCCGCAGATTGTCTCCCTAAAGCGTGCCTGGCGCGCTAATTCAGAGAACCGCGCTCGAACGCGCGGCTAGCGCGTGCCAAAAATCGCCGATCCAACCCGGACGCTGGTTGCGCCGAACTCAATCGCGACCTCGAAATCGCCAGACATGCCCATCGAGAGCCGGCTGAGGTTGCAGCTTTCCGCAAGCCTTGCCAGAAGCGCAAAATGCGGACCGGGGTTCTCGTCGGCCGGCGGGATACACATCAGTCCCTCCACGGAAAGACCGATCTCGTCGCGGCACAGGGTGACGAACGCGACCGTGTCGTCTGGCGCGATACCGGCCTTCTGCGGCTCCAGTCCTGTATTGACCTGGACATAGACCCGCACGGCCCTGTTCTGCCGTCGGATCTCTTCCGAAACCGTGCGCGCGATCTTTTCCCGGTCGATCGTTTCAATCACATCAAAGAGCGCAACGGCGTCGGCGGACTTGTTGGATTGCAGCGGCCCGATCAGATGAAGTTCGATACCGGGCGTTTCCTGCTTGAGCAGCGGCCATTTCGACTGGGCTTCCTGCACGCGATTTTCGCCAAAGACGCGCTGTCCGGCGGCGATGACGGGACGTATGGCGTCGGCATCGAAGGTTTTTGAAACGACAACGAGCTGGGCCGCATCTGCGGGACGGCCAGCCGTCAGTTCACTCTTTTGAATCCGGCTCATGACATCGCTTAAACGCGCTTCAATATCCATGCCTGCACTCCCGGTTCTTTGTAAACGCCATCTGCTCCAGACCGAGTATTGGATATTGCCATGGCTGCCAAGCGGAACGTGTTGCGGATCATCTGCGATGCTTAAAGTTTCGCCGTAAAATCCCTCAAAAACTTGACGTTAGAGCTGTTTCGTGGTGAAGGTCACCCTAATATCATGGCCCGAACAGTCGGGAATGTTTTCCCGCACAATTTTCCGGAATACCGAACATATGGCTACCGAACGTTACAATCCGCGTGATGCCGAGCCGCGCTGGCAGCAGGCATGGGACGACCAGAAGGTTTTCGAGACCGACAACGAAGACCCGCGCGAAAAATACTACGTGCTGGAAATGTTCCCCTATCCGTCCGGTCGCATCCACATGGGCCATGTGCGCAATTATGCGATGGGCGACGTCGTGGCGCGCTACAAGCGGGCCCGCGGCTACAACGTCCTGCACCCGATGGGCTGGGACGCCTTTGGCATGCCGGCTGAAAACGCCGCCATGGAACGCGGCGTCCACCCCGCCACCTGGACCTACCAGAACATCGCCTCGATGAAGGCGCAGCTGAAGGTAATGGGCCTGTCCCTCGACTGGTCGCGCGAATTCGCCACCTGCGACGTCGAATACTACCAGCGCCAGCAGCATCTGTTCCTGGACTTCCTGGACAAAGGACTCGTCTACCGCAAGCAATCCAAGGTCAATTGGGATCCGGTCGACAACACCGTGCTGGCCAACGAACAGGTGATCGACGGCCGCGGCTGGCGCTCCGGCGCCCTGGTGGAACAGCGCGAACTGACGCAGTGGTTCTTCCGGATCACCGATTTCAGCCAGGACCTGCTCGATTCCCTCGACACACTGGATCAATGGCCAGAAAAAGTCCGGTTGATGCAGAAGAACTGGATCGGTCGTTCCGAAGGTCTTTCGATCCGTTGGGAGATCGTACCTGATACCGGTGCCGGCGATGAGAGCGAAGTCGCGGTCTACACGACACGGGCAGACACGCTGTTTGGCGCCTCCTTCATCGCGATCGCCGCCGATCATCCGCTGGCACGGCAGGCAGCCGCAAGCAGTTCCGAAATCGACACGTTCTGCGACGAATGCCGCCGTGCCGGTACGTCGCTTGCCGCTCTCGAAACGGCGGAGAAAAAGGGTATCGACACAGGGATCCGCGTTCGGCATCCACTGGATCCGTCCTGGGAACTGCCGGTTTACGTCGCCAATTTCGTTTTGATGGACTACGGCACAGGCGCCATCTTCGGCTGCCCGTCCGGCGACCAGCGCGATCTGGATTTCGCCCGCAAATACGATCTGCCTGTCGTGCCCGTGGTTATGCCGAAAGACGGGGATGCTGCGACCTTCACGGTTGGCGACGAAGCCTATGTCGGCGACGGCGTGTTGATCAATTCGCGCTTCCTCGACGGCCTGACGATTGAGGACGCCTTCGAGCGCGTCGCCGAAAGGCTGGAACAGACGATGATTGCCGGCGCACCGCAGGCGGAGCGCAAGGTGAATTTCCGGCTGCGTGACTGGGGCATCTCGCGGCAGCGCTACTGGGGCTGCCCGATCCCGGTCATCCATTGCGACGACTGCGGCGTCGTGCCGGTGCCAAAGGCTGATCTGCCGGTCAAGCTGCCCGATGACGTGACCTTCGACAAGCCGGGCAATCCGCTCGACCGCCACGCAACCTGGCGGCATGTTTCCTGCCCGAATTGCGGTAAGGATGCGCGGCGCGAGACGGATACGATGGATACGTTCGTCGACTCGTCCTGGTATTTCGCACGCTTTACCGCCCCCTGGGAGGACAACCCGACCGATCCCAAGATTGCCAGCCATTGGCTGCCGGTCGATCAGTATATTGGCGGTATCGAACATGCGATCCTGCACTTGCTCTATTCCCGCTTCTTCACCCGCGCCATGAAGGCCGTTGGTCATATCGCGCTGGACGAACCCTTCAAGGGCCTCTTCACGCAAGGCATGGTCGTTCACGAGACCTATAGCCGCGGCGAGGGTGCGCAGCGGGAGTGGGTCACGCCGGCCGAAATCAACATCCTCGAAAACGATGGCAAGCGACAGGCGACACTGATCGAAACCGGCGAGCCGATCGCCATTGGTTCAATCGAGAAAATGTCGAAGTCGAAGAAAAACGTCGTCGACCCCGATGATATCATCGCCTCCTATGGCGCCGATACGGCACGCTTTTTCGTGCTTTCGGATTCCCCCCCTGAACGCGACGTAATCTGGTCCGAGGCGGGCGTCGAGGGGTCGCATCGGTTTGTTCAGCGCGTCTGGCGCCTGATCTCCGAGGCTGCGTCCTTCCTGAGGGAAACCGATGCTTCGCCGGCAAAGCATGGTGAGGCCCTTGCAGTCTCGCAACTCGCCCACAAGACGCTGAAAGCCGTTCAGGCCGATTATGAAAAGCTTGCTTTCAACAAGGCGGTGGCGCGGCTTTACGAACTGGTGAATGCGCTGGCCGCGCCTTTGACGCAGGTGGCCGAGGGCAAGGCCGATCTGGCAACCGTTGCTGCCGCCAAGGACGCGACATCAATCCTGATCAGCCTGATGGCGCCGATGATGCCGCACCTTGCGGAACAGTGCTGGGTTGAGATCGGCGGAACGGGCCTGATTGCGCAGAGAGACTGGCCGATCTTCGACGCGGTGCTGGTTGCTGAAAACGAGATGACCCTGCCGATCCAGATCAACGGAAAGAAACGCGCAGATTTGACAATCGCGCGTGATGCGGATCAGACTGCAATTGAAAATGCCGTGCTTGCCATCGATGCTGTCAAGGCTGCGCTGAATGGACAAAGCCCGAAGAAAATCATCGTCGTGCCGCAGAGGATCGTCAATGTCGTTGTTTGATACGTCCGCAGGAAGCCTTCATCTGCTTGCCATCTGCGCGCTCGCACTCGGTGTGGGCGCAGTGTCTGGCTGCCAGGTCAAGCCGCTTTACGCCACCAGCACGCAAACGGCCGAAAAGCTCGCCTCGATCGAGATTTCCGATGCTGACGATCGCGTCGAGCAGGAAGTGCGCAACAGCCTGATATTCCTCACTTCCGGCGGCGCCGGCGAACCGGCAAACCCGGAATACAGAATGGCCCTGAACGTCACGACGCAGGTCAGGGGCGTCCTCTACGACCAGGCATCGGACACCGCCGGTGCCGGACGCATTCTTGTGCTGGCGGACTTCAACCTGTCACGTGCTGATACAGGCGCAACCGTCAAGTCCGGACGGCGCTCGGCCGTGGCACTGGTCGACTTCCCGGTCCAGGAATTCGCCAAGCTGCGCGCCATTCGCGATGGTGAAAACCGCGCCGCGCGGGAACTGGCAGAACTCATCCGGGCCGATGTCGCTTCCGCTCTTGGTCGCTGAGCGGATAGGTACGGATGACCGAAGTCAAATCGCACGAATTTGATTCGTTCCTCCAGAGATCGATCAAGGACAGCCGTCTCTATTTGATCTACGGGCCCGATCGCGGACTGGTGTCAGAACGCGCCAGCATGATTGCGGCCAAGACCGGCGTGGCCCTGGATGACCCCTTTTCACTGATCAAGCTCGATGGGTCCGATCTGCAGCAGAGCCCCGGGCGTCTGCTGGATGAGGTCAACGCCTTTGGCCTGTTTGGCGGCGAAAAATTGGTCTGGATCAGGAGCGCCGGCAGCGAAAAGGCGCTGGTCGATGGCTTCCAGCTGCTGGCACAGGAACCCCCGACTGGCAGCTATGTGATTATCGAGGCCGGAGACCTGAAGAAGGGGACAGGCCTGAGGAAGATCGGCGAGTCGTCCCGCGCCGTGATTTCGGTTGCCTGCTATGCGGATGACGCCCGCGCGGTAAGCGCACTCATCGACCAGGAACTGGCCCAAGTGAACCTGAAGATCACGCCGGCCGCGCGCGAACGCCTGCAGGAGGCGCTTGGCGGCGACCGAATCGCATCGCGCAACGAGATCCGCAAGCTGGCACTTTACTGCCGCGGCATGGGCACGATTGAAGAGGAACACGTCCAGGATATCGTCGGCGACGCCAGCGCTATCTCCGTGGATGATGCGATAGACGCCGTTCTGAAGGGCGATGCCGATGGGCTGGTTCATGCCATCCAGAAGATTGTCACGTCGAAGACACCGATCTTCCTGGTGCTGCAGGGCTGCCTGAAGCAGTTCCAGCTTCTCGATCTGATGCGTGCGGAGATGGACGCAAAACGGCTACAGCCGGCTCAGGTGACCGCCACACTCGGCCGTCACCTGCATTTCCGCCGCAAGCCCATCGTTGAATCAGCGCTGAAAACTTGGTCAGGACCGGCGATCCAGCGGGAGCTTGGTCGTCTGCAGGCGACCATCTTCCAGAGCCGCAGCCGCCAGAGCCTGGAAGAAAGCGCCGCGATGCAGGCTTTGTTGGCAATTACATTGCAATCAGCCCGGCGATAGATTAACTAAGACTTTGATATTATTATTTATTAGGAAGATTACCGACGCTCGAGCAGTCGGCAGATTTCCTCGAGCTGATCAAGCGTTTTATAGGCAATTCTGAGCTGTCCGCCTGACACCTTGTGATTAACCGTCACGTCCAGTCCGAGGCTATCGGAAAGAGTGCGTTCCAGGGCCAGCGTATCGGCGTCCTTTTCCTGCGGTTTCGCGGCCTGGCCATAGTTCGGATCGTTCTGAGCACGGATGTCGTTCTGCGCCAGCCGTTCTGTATCACGGACCGAGAGGCCCTTGGCGATGATGGAGCGGGCAAGGCCGACAGGATCCGATGTCGGGATCAACGCTCGCGCATGGCCCGCCGAAAGCGTCCCCGAGGACAGCATGTCGCGCACCGGCTCCGGCAGCTTCAAAAGCCTCAGGCTGTTTGCGACGTGACTGCGGCTCTTGCCGATGATCTCGCCAAGATCGTTTTGCGTATAGCCATGCTCGGCGATCAGCTGATCATAACCCATCGCCTCTTCCAGAGGGTTGAGATCCGAGCGCTGGACGTTTTCAACGATCGCGATTTCCAAGGCGGTGCGGTCATCGACATCGCGGACAATGACCGGGATATCTGTAAAGCCCGCAAGCTGAGCCGCCCGCCAGCGACGCTCGCCGGCGATGATTTCGTAGCGCTCATCCGCGATGGTCCGCACCACGACCGGCTGAACAATGCCGTGCTGGCGAATGGAGCTAGCGAGATCCTGCAACTCACCTTCATCGAAGGTGCGGCGTGGATTGCGCGGATTGCGCGAGACAAATTCAATCGGGATTTTGCGATCGGCATTGACCGTCTGCGGCGGCGCGCCGGCTGCAACAGGCTGATCCATTTCGCCAATCAGCGCCGCGAGCCCGCGACCGAGGCGCCGTCTTGAATTGTCGTCGTTCATAATCTCACTCACACTTATCGTTTCGGTCACGAATCAATTAGGCGGCCTTGCGCTGACGCTCCCGCTGGATGACTTCCGAGGCCAGCTGAAGATAGGCCTGGCTGCCAGCGCATTTCAAATCATAGAGGATCGCCGGCTTGCCATAGGATGGCGCTTCGGAAACACGGACATTTCGTGGAATCAGCGTGTGATATACCTTCTCGCCCAGATGCAGCCGCACGTCATTGACAACCTGTTGCGCAAGATTGTTGCGGGAATCGAACATCGTCAAAACGATACCCTGAATATCGAGCAGGGGATTCACCGACCGACGCACCTGGTCGACAGTCTCCAGCAACTGGCTAAGCCCCTCCAGTGCAAAGAATTCGCATTGCAGCGGCACCAGGACAGAATGAGCCGCCGCCATGGCGTTCATCGTCAACAGATTGAAGGACGGAGGGCAATCAACCAGCACATAGGAATACCGCAATGCCGCGGGTGCCTCCAATGCGCGCTTCAAGCGGTAGACGCGGTTGCTTTCCTGCGATATTTCCATCTCTACACCGAGCAGATCCATCGTAGATGGAATAATCGACAGGTTGGGCACAACCGTATCGAGCACAATTTCTTCGATAGGGTGAGACCCAATCATCAGTTCGTAGGAGGAAAGCTTGCGGTCGCGTCGCTGAATGCCGAGGCCGGTGCTGGCGTTTCCCTGCGGATCGAGATCGACAATCAGCACCTTTTCGCCAATAGCGGCCAGCGCTGTCGCCAGATTAATGGCTGTCGTTGTTTTGCCAACGCCACCCTTCTGGTTCGCGATCGTAATAATACGGTTTTTTTCGCCTATCATGCACTGATCCGCCGTTCACTGAATTTTCCGCGAAAGATTTGCGATTTCGAGGACCACGGAATCCGGTTCGATGACGCTGGTATGTTTTACCAGATCGAAGTCAAAGCAGCCAACGGCTTTGTCAATTTCGCTCTGGTAATCCCGACCTTTGTGGAAATAGGCTGTCACCGCCGGTGCTGGTATCATCCAGTCTGCGCAATAATCCAGCAATTGCGTCAAATCCGCCAGCGCGCGGGCGGAAATCGCATCGCAACGCGGGATCGCCGCCGGTGCATCTTCGATTCGAATGGGATGTACCGAACCGCGCGCACCAGTCTCGGCAAGAGCAACGCGTAAAAAGGCGGCCTTCTTGTTGTTGCTTTCGACCAAATGGACCCAACCATCAGCCAGCTCAGCCAGGCAGATAGCAGTGATGATTCCTGGAAACCCTCCGCCACTGCCAAGATCGATCCATTGTTTCGGAGCCGGATGGATTTGAAAGATTTGCATGCTGTCCGCGATGTGGCGCTGCCACAGATTCTCCTTGGTCGACGGCGCTACGAGATTGATCGACTTCGCCCACTTCTGGAAAAGCCGCGAAAAGTGATCCAGGCGCTCCGCTGTTTCACGTGAAACACGCAATCCGTTTAGGCTCTGCGGAAGACTCGTATTCATTGAACAATATTCTTCTGTTGCAAGGCAGAGTTCCGATCCAGACGCCGAAGATGCGCGAGGATAAGCGATGCTGCGGCTGGGGTCATGCTATCAACCTTTAACACTTGAGCGAGATTCCGCGGTGACGCAGCTTTGAGTTTTATCATCAACTCATTGGAAAGACCCGACAAAAGTGAAAAATCGAAGCCATCCGGGATTTCCGCCGCCTCTTCACGTTGAATGTTCGCAATGTCGTGCGCCTGTCTGTCCATGTAGACCGCATAGGTGGCATCGATTTCCAGTGCCTCAGCCATCTTGGGTGCAATCTCCGCCAGCTCGGGCCAGACATGCGACAAGGATCCAAGTGAGTGATCAGCGTAGGATAGCAACTCAAAGGCAGAGCGACGCTGCCCATCATGATTGAGATGCAAGCCATGTCTGCTGGCTTCATTTGGTGTGATCAGGAGATCCATGAGTTTCTGTTTGTTTTGCGCAAACTCGGCCGACCACACTTCAAAGCGGTGCGCACGGCCTGCGGAAACCACGCCCAGACGCAGCGCATCGGGTGTCAAGCGAGCATCCGCATTGTCAGCACGTAGCGACAAACGATATTCTGCGCGGGATGTAAACATGCGGTATGGCTCTGTCACTCCTCTGGACGTCAGATCATCGATCATAACACCGATATATGAATTGGTTCGGCTGAAGGCAAAAGGCTTGCCGCCGCCAACCAACAAAGCCGCATTCAGACCCGCGACAAGTCCTTGCGCACCGGCTTCTTCATATCCTGTTGTACCATTAATCTGGCCAGCCAGAAAAAGTCCTGGGATCTTCAGCACCTGGAGCGTCGACGATAGTTCCCTCGGATCAACATGGTCATATTCAATCGCATATCCTGGTTGAAGGATTGTCACATGCTCAAGTCCGGGAATAGTCCGGATGAATTCCTGTTGCACATCTTCGGGCAGGGATGTGGATATACCATTCGGGTAGACTGTGTCGTCATCCAGACCTTCAGGTTCCAGAAAGATCTGATGGCCGTCGCGCTCGCCGAATTTGACGATCTTGTCTTCAATGGAGGGGCAATAGCGCGGACCGACACCTTCGATCTGCCCCGAATACATAGCTGACTTGCCAAGATTATCCGATATGATCTTGTGTGTGGCCGCTGTTGTCCGCGTCACACCACATTCGATCTGCCGATTGGAAATACGATCCGTCATAAAGGAAAATGGCACAGGATTCTCGTCCGCGCCCTGCCGCCCGACGGAGGCCCAATTAATAGTGCGGCTATCGAGGCGCGCCGGTGTACCGGTTTTCAACCGCCCAAGACGCAGGCCGGCACGCTCCAGCGTCGCAGAGAGGCCGAGGGAGGGATCCTCGCCGACACGACCTGCGGCAATCTTTTTCTGCCCGATATGGATGAGGCCGCGGAGGAACGTTCCCGTTGTCAGAACGACAGACCCACAGGAAATCTGCCGACCGTCCTTAAGGACGACCGCTGAAACACGTCCATCCCCTGTCAACAGATCAAAAGCATCGCCTTCAATGACATCCAGATTATCGATCGATGCAATCTCCTGCTGCATCGCTTCCCGGTAGAGCCGTCGATCCGCCTGGGTGCGGGGACCGCGAACGGCCGGGCCTTTACGTCGATTGAGCAGGCGAAACTGAATGCCTCCGGCATCTGCAACGCGGCCCATCAAACCGTCCATTGCATCGATTTCGCGAACGAGATGGCCTTTACCGAGTCCGCCAATCGCAGGGTTGCAGGACATTACGCCGATTGTCTCGCGTTTGTGCGTCACCAGCGCCGTGCGGGCACCCGATCGGGCAGAAGCGCTTGCCGCTTCGCAGCCTGCATGTCCGCCACCAATGATAACGACATCGTATTTCAAAGTCATGTCTGCCGTCTCCATGGTTACGGCTCGATTCAGCTGTTTAAGTTTGAGTCAAGTCGTTTCACGTGAAACACTTTGCAAGACTCGATATTGTTGTGACTTCAAACCGTCGGTTGCTATTTACCAATGCAAAATTCCGAGAAGATAACATCCAGGAGGTTTTCGACATCAACGCGGCCCGTGATCCTCCCGAGGGCATCTCCGGCGAGCCTGAGATATTCCGCCTGAATATCCAACCCCGTTTCTGACAAAGCCAAGCTTGACCTGATCGCATCGTTGGCTTGGCGCAGACAGTCAACATGTCGGCTACGCAATGGAATCGAGAAAGCCATCTTTCCGGATAAATCAGGCAGATGCGATGAGATTATCGCCAGCAGGCGATCAATGCCCTCACCGTTTTGTGTGGACACCGCCACGTCATACTGCGCCTTATCCCATACTTGCCCAGGCTGATCAATCTTCGTCGCAACGCGAACGACACGACGGTTTTCCCGCTCGCTGAGGATCGTCCCAAAGCCATCTTGCGTATCTGACAGGAAAAGAACCACGTCCGCTTCCTCCAGAGTGGCAAGCGCGCGGCGGATACCCTCGCGTTCGATGGGCTCCTGCGTGTCGCGCAATCCCGCCGTGTCGTAAAGACACACCGAGAATCCGGCTAAGGAAAGATCGACGGACAGAACGTCCCTGGTTGTCCCTGCAATATCCGTGACAATGGCGATGTCTCGACCGGCGAGATAGTTGAGGAGACTGGATTTTCCGGCGTTGGGTGGGCCGGCAATGACCACTTTCAAACCGTCCCGAATGATTTCCGCCACAGCTGCGCCGGCGACATGGTTTGCTATCTCTCCGCTTAAAGCAGCCATATCCGTCCATATGGTTGCTGCGACCGAGCCGGGCACATCGTCCTCGTCAGCGAAATCGAGCTCTGCCTCGATCATTGCACGCGCATGCGTCAGGCGACGTGCCCAGGCTTGGTACAACGCAGACAAACCGCCTTGCGCGTGTTCGATGGCGAGGCGCCGCTGCATCTCCGTTTCGGCTGATATGAGATCGGCAAGGCCTTCGATCTCCACGAGATCGAGCTTGCCATTGTGGAATGCGCGCCGGGAAAACTCGCCAGCTTCGGCATGGCGCAATCCATCCATGCGCGACAGTGTTTCCAGAACTGCCTGGACGACTGCGCGTCCGCCATGAACCTGCAACTCCCCGCAATCCTCGCCGGTGAAAGAGGCCGGGCCAGCAAAGTAAAGCACCAGAGCGTTATCAAGGACATCACCGTTCCGGTTTCGAATCAATCGTAGCTGGGCAGTACGCGGCTTGCCGAGTGGTCCCGTCATCTGCAACAGCGCATTGCGCGTCAATGCACCGCTGATCCGGATAATAGCAACACCGGAAGGCAAAGTGCCGGAGGACAGGGCATAGATCGTGTCATTTGCCATGATGCATATTCGTCTTTCTTCGACCAATCCGACTATTCACGCCGATGCATGCAAAAAGATACGGATCCGAATCGATTGCGTATATTCCGGTTCCGAATCGACCGCTGCTATGTTTCAAGGTTCGTCCTGCGCCCGGGCAGCGAACTGTGAAACGCAAAAACCCGGGCCTGAACCCGGGTTTTCAAAAATAGGTGCACCGCAGATCAGGTGTTCATCGAATCGAAGAAATCGCCATTTGTCTTGGTCTGCTTCAGCTTGTCGATCAGGAATTCGATCGCATCGGTGGTCCCCATCGGGGCCAGAATACGGCGAAGGACAAAGATCTTCTGCAGATCCTGGCGCGGTACCAGCAGGTCTTCCTTGCGGGTACCGGATTTCAGGATATCCATCGACGGGAAGATGCGCTTGTCGGCGACCTTGCGATCCAGCACGATTTCCGAGTTACCGGTACCCTTGAACTCTTCAAATATAACTTCGTCCATGCGGCTGCCGGTATCGATCAATGCCGTCGCGATAATCGTCAGAGAGCCGCCTTCCTCGATATTGCGGGCCGCACCGAAGAACCGCTTCGGGCGCTGCAGCGCGTTAGCGTCGACACCACCCGTCAGGACCTTGCCCGACGACGGCACGACCGTGTTGTAGGCGCGACCAAGGCGGGTAATCGAATCGAGCAGGATGACGACGTCGCGACCGTGTTCGACAAGCCGCTTCGCCTTCTCGATGACCATTTCCGCGACCTGCACGTGGCGGGTTGCCGGCTCGTCGAAGGTCGAGGAGACAACTTCGCCCTTCACGGAGCGCTGCATGTCCGTCACTTCTTCCGGCCGTTCATCGATCAAAAGAACGATCAGGTAACATTCCGGATGATTGGCGGTGATCGAATGCGCGATATTCTGCAGGAGAACCGTCTTACCGGTGCGCGGCGGTGCCACGATCAGGCCACGCTGGCCCTTGCCGAGCGGCGCGATAAGGTCGATGACGCGGGCAGACAGATCCTTGGACGTGGGAACTTCGAGTTCCATCTTGAAACGCTCGTTCGGATAGAGCGGCGTCAGATTGTCGAAATGCACCTTGTGGCGGATATTCTCGGGATCTTCGAAATTGATCGTATTGACCTTGAGCAGCGCAAAATAGCGTTCGCCTTCCTTCGGTCCGCGGATCGGGCCTTCGACCGTATCGCCTGTCTTCAAGGAGAAGCGGCGGATCTGCGATGGCGAGATGTAGATGTCATCGGGGCCAGGCAGATAGTTGGCATTGGCCGACCGCAGGAAACCGAAACCGTCCTGGAGCACCTCGACGACGCCTTCGCCGATGATTTCAACATCCTGGCTGGCGAGCATCTTGAGGATCGCGAACATCAGTTCCTGCTTGCGCATGACGCTGGCGTTTTCGACCTCCACCGATTCGGCAAACGCCAGAAGATCGGTAGCCGTCTTGTTTTTCAGTTCTTGCAGCTTCATTTCAGCCATGAAGGGTACCACACTTGGAATTTATCGAATGGAAGGTCGGCGTGTTTTTTGAAAGGGAGCTGCGGGGGGATGGAGCAAGCTCGTAACTTTTACACATGCCACGAAAGATGAGATGAATCGAAAATAGCGATTCACGTGAAACGCCGCAAGGGGCTCAGCCAAATTAGCCAAAAAATCGTATTCCTACGTTTTTTCAGAACGGTTTGACCACCGCCATGATGACGATCAGGATCATCAACACTGTCGGAGCCTCGTTCATCAGCCGCCAATAACGGGCCGTTCGCCGCACGCCGTCCGTCGCGAAAGCCCGGACCGCGCGGCTGAAGTGCACATGAACGCCTGTCAGCAGAACGACGAACAGCAATTTGGCATGCAGCCATCCCCCCTGGAAACCGTAAACGCTCCAGGCAAGATAGAGCCCGAGACCCCAGGAAATCATCATTGCCGGGTTCATGATCACCTTCAACAGACGCTGTTCCATGACCTTGAAGGTCTCGGACTGGTCCGATCCGACGACGGCATCGGTGTGATAGATAAACAGCCTCGGCATGTAGAGCAGTCCGGCCATCCACGACATCACAGCGATGATGTGCAGCGCCTTGATCCAGAGATAGAGATTATCGGGCTGTCCGAACACCAGGCCCGCGAGGATCGCAATGAACATCGCGATCGCCACAAAGGCCCGCAGGCGCGCTTTTTTTCCCAGACGCTGGTCGATCTGCCGCTCCGTCATGCGGCAGTGCGCCTGACCCGTTCCACGAGCCGGGAAACCGTTGCGGGATCCGCCTGCGGCGTGATGCCATGCCCGAGGTTGAAGATCAGCGGACCATTGCCGAGAACCTGCAGGATCGCATCTATGCCGTCATCGAGCGCAGCACCACCGGCAACAACCCGCATCGGATCGAGATTGCCCTGAACAGGACCGTCCTTCTGCAGCTCGGCCGCAAAGGCAAGCGGCACCGACCAATCAAGCCCGATCGCGTCCGCATCGGTCTGCTGCCGGTAATGCTTAAGCTGAATGCCGGCGCCCTTGGCAAAGGCAATGATCTTCGCCTGCGGACGACGAGCCCGAACACTGTCGATCATTCGGCGCACCGGTTTGACGGCATAGCGCTGGAATTCGACTTCACCGAGCACGCCGGCCCAGGAATCGAAGATCTGCACGGCATCGGCACCGGCATCGATCTGCGCCACGAGATAATCCGCCGATACTTCCGCAAGCAGCGCCAGAAGATGATCGAAGGCCTCCGGATGGCGATAGGCAAACAGCCGGGCAGGGGCCTGGTCCGGTGTGCCGTGGCCGGCAATCATGTAGGTCGCCACCGTCCAGGGCGCCCCGCAAAATCCCAGCAGCGTCGTTTCATCGGGCAAATCCCTGCGAAGACGCGAAACGGTTTCAAAGACCGGCTTCAGATGTTCGATAACCTGATCCGGTTTCAGCGCAAGAATACCGGCAGGATCAATCGGATCCATCAACGGTCCTCGCCCTTCCTCGAAGCGGACGTTGCGATCCAGCGCATCGGGTATCACGAGAATATCCGAAAACAGGATGGCTGCATCAAAGCCATATCTGCGGATCGGTTGAAGCGTCACCTCGACAGCCATTTCCGGTGTGTAACAGAGATCTAGGAAACTACCCGCTGCTGCCCTGGTTTGCCGGTATTCGGGTAGGTATCGGCCTGCCTGCCGCATCAGCCAAATCGGCGGTGGTGTCAGTGTCTGGCCATCCAGAACCTGCAGAACCTTACGGCTATTCGCGGTCACTTGTCACGCACTCCCTCTAAAATACTAAACTTATCTAAAAGGGTTCTATTTCTTAGAGTCGGTGACTATCAAGGATTAAAATCAGCCCCCGGTTTATCCACATTCGCAATGATTCAATTTCATGATTGCGCCCAATTCGACGGTCTCCGGAATAGATCGGGGAAACAAACCGAATCAACATTTGATTCAAGCGCTTGTACCGAACCCTTTATGTGGGGGTGGTTGTGGATAAGATGTGGATCGACGTGACACTTTGTCGTCCTGTGA
>NZ_LSRP01000128.1 GCF_001885585.1 Pararhizobium antarcticum | reverse complement strand
TCAAAAAAATCAGATTTCTAACAACATACTGTTTCTAAACACTAATTTCAAAAATCCCCAAAACACACCCAAAATCCGCCCCGCAAACACAAAACCAAACACACAAATCTTGTCCAAATGGTCAAAAATACTAAGGAGCGGGTTTGGAGCCATAAGGCCCCTAAAGCGCCTTCATGCTGTGGCGCACCTGGAACTTGCGCTTCTCCAGTTCGGGGAAGAAATCCGCGGCCGTGAAGTACTCCTCCGGTGCCCAGACGCCCGGCCGTTTCGGGTTCTTCAGAACCAGCTGGGCAGCGATCGACGCACTCATCGATGTCCCGGCATCGACGTAGGGCGCATACATTGCGTCCGGCGTGACGACCACCTCGTAGCGGACCTCGACCGGCTTGCCGTCCTTGATGCCGCGACCAATGGCAAAATGGATCTCCGAACTCTCCTGCTGCGGGATGCGGTGCGGATTGCGGGCAATGTTGCGCTGGATCACCGCATTCAGAACGTCCAGCGACTTGACGCAGACGCCCCCGACCTCGACCGGATCGTTGAAATCACCGAACCCGGCCTTCACCAGCCCGACCCAGGCCTCATGCTCGCGGTGCGGCAGGTGCAGTTTCCAGGTGAACTCGCGAATGCCCTTGTCGCGGATGCCGTCGGCCAGCGGCACGGTCAGCTGCTCGGAATGCGGCGAATACATGAATTCGCACCGTCCCCACGGCTCCGGCAGGTCAATCACCTCCCTGCCCGTCATCGGCGCGCATTCGACATGTTTTCCATCCAGGAACTGGGTGCTCGGATGGGCATATTCGGCCAGCACCGTCGAGACGCTGTACGGCGGCATGAGGATCGGGTTCTCGTCCCCCGTCAGTTCAGCCGCCCAATAGAGGTTGATCGTCTCGATCGTATCGAGTTCGTCGGCCACCGCACGGCAGATGACGTTCGACATGCCCGGATCGGCACCGACGCCGACAACCGCCGTAACGCCCGCCGCCTTGAAGCGCTCATGCTCAGCAATCTGCTTGACCGTAAACGTGCCGAGCCCGCCCAGATCCATATAGGCGACCTTGGCCGCTAGCGACGCCTCGAAGATCTGCATCTGGAAACCGAGCAGGGTCGGCACACAGTTGATGCAGAGATCGAAACCGCTGATCGCCGCGCTCAACCGGGCCGGATCGGTGACGTCGAGATCGAACAGCTCCAGCCTTGTGTCGCCGAGATCGGCAACCAGGCTGTCCATGCGCGTCCGCGAGGTGTCGCAGATGCGGATCGAGGTGATGTCGACAATGGTGCGGTCGGAGACGAGATCGCGGACGATGCCGGCGCCCATCAGGCCGGCGCCACCAAGAATGGAGATCTTCATAGGCTTTGTCTTTCTTCAAGAACCAAGGATATTCGGGGGATCAGACGTGCTTGCGCCCGCCCTCCTCGTAGAACCAGCTGTCGGGATAGGGATACCACCACTCGTGGATGACCGGCTTGTGATCGATGATCACCATTTTGGAGCGACGGAAGGCATCGAGCCCCTGGCGACCGAGTTCGCGGCCCATTCCCGACGCCTTCCAGCCGCCGAACGGCAGCGCATCATTGTCGATCATCGGATTGTTGACCCAGACCATGCCGGCTTCGAGCCGTTCGGCCGCCTCCATCGCTTCTTCCAGACTGTTGGTGAAGACCGACGCGCCAAGTCCGAAGGGACTGTCATTGGCACGCTCGATCGCCTCGTCAAAATCGGCGACACGGGCAACGGCCGCCACCGGCCCGAAGCATTCTTCCTGCATGATCGCCATATCAGGCGTGCAGCCCGTCAGGATCGTCGGTTCATAGAACCAGCCGACCGGCTCGCTGTCCGGAATTTTCCCGCCGAGCACGACAGTGGCGCCCTTGGCCCTGGCATCCTCGACCAGCAGGATGACCTTGTCCCGCGCCGCTTCGCTGACCAGCGGTCCGATCTCCGCGCGGCTCAGGCCGTTCCCGATCCGCAAACGCCGGGCCTCGGTCGCGAATTTGTCGATGAAGGCGTCATGGACGCTGTCGACCACGAAAAACCGCTCGGCAGAGGTGCAGACCTGCCCCGACAAATGAAAGGCGGCGGTCACCGCCCCGGCGGCCGCAACATCGAGCGGCGCATGGGCGGTGATGATCATCGGATCGCTGCCGCCCGCCTCGATGACCGCCGGTTTCATCTGTCCGGCGGCAGCGGACGCCACGGCCCGGCCTGCAGCAACCGAGCCGGTAAAGGCAACGGCGTGCGTCAGCGGCGAGGCGATCAGATATTGCGCGACGTCGGCGCCTCCAGGCACGCAGGCGATCAGCCCCTCCGGCAGGGCCTCGAAAACCTGCATGAAGTCCAGCGTGGAGAGCGTTGTCGCAAGCGCCGGCTTGATGATGCAGGCATTGCCCGCCGCCAGCGACGCCGCCACCGTCCAGCACATCAGAAGGATCGGAAAATTGAACGGCATGATGTGCACGCTGGTCCCGAGCGCTTCGTAACGGGCGTACTGGAACGAACCGACCTGCGTGGTTCCCGCCACCTTGCCCGCCTCGTCGCGGGCCATTTCGGCGAAATAGCGGAAGGCACCGGCGCAATTGGCGACCTCGCCGATCGCCTCCGGATAGGGCTTGCCCATCTCGCGCGACATCAGCTCGGCACAGACCCGCATGTCGGTCGCCTCGATGCGGTTGGCGATCCGGTGCAGGATCGTCGCCCGGCTCTTGGCATCGCGCTTCTTCCAGTCCGATTGCGCAATCCGGGCAGCGCCCAGCACAAGATCCAGCTCGGCAAGGGTCGCCTCCGCGATCGTGCCCTCGGGCGCTAGCGTTGCCGGATTGATCACCTGATAGCGCGCGCCTTTTGCCGGGATATAGACCGGATGCCTGTAGAAGACGGGCTCGGCGGGATTGAACATGGTGTTTTCCTTGTCGCTTTATTCCGAGAGGTGCAGTCCCCCCTCACCCTGCCCTCTCCCCGATGGGGAGAGGAGGAACAGAATTCGCGGCTATCCCTTCTCCCCTGTGGGGGGAAGGTGCCCGAAGGACGGATGAGGGCGCCCTCATCTCACCGGATCATGTAGACCTTCTTGATCGTCTCATGCACGGTGCAGACACCCTTCCAGTCCTGCGGAAAAAAGGCGGCCGTATCGGGAGTGATCTCGATCACCTCGCCGCTTTCATGCACATACGTGCTGCGCCCCTCGAGGAAGTGGCAGAATTCGTCGCGCGTCACATGGCAGTTCCATTTGCCGGGCGTGCAGATCCACAAGCCGCATTCCGACTGGCCGTCGGGTCCCTTGTGGATCAGTTTGCCCGAAACCTTCGATTCTCCCTCGATCATCGTCGGGATGGTGCCCCAGTCCTTGAGGTCGGTTTCGTCGAGCGGCTTGCGCATCAGGGGCGTGGCGGTCATCGGTGCTTCCTTTCGTTTCTTCGTCAGACCGCGCCGCTTTCTCAAGAACGGACGGCGGCCTGCTGCAGTTGTTTCAAGTTCTTTCGCTCAGACCAGCATGTAGATGTTGCGCATCGTCTCGATCACATGGCATTCCCCGCTCCAGCCGCCGGGAAACATCACCACCGTTCCCGCCTCGACCGCGATCTCCTCGCCGGCATCCGAGCGGTACACCGCCTTCCCGGCGACGAAATGGCAGAATTCATCACGCGGGATCGACAAGCGCCAGCGGCCGGGCGTGCACACCCAGATGCCGGATTCCGGCTGGTTGTTCGGCCCCTTGTGGACAAGCCGTCCGGTCGATTTCGACTGGCCCTCGACGCTGTCGGGCTGCATGCCCCAGTCGACGAGATCATCATAGGTCGAGGCGTCGTGAATATGCGGCGCGGAGGATGCCTCAACCATCGAACTTGCCCGTGTTCACCAGTTGATCGAGGATCACGGCCGCCTTCTGCGGACCGTTCCGGGACTGCATATGGGCGCTGGTCTCAGCCAGTTTGGCCTTCATCGCGGGATCGTTGACGCAGGCCTCGAGCCTGGCTGCCAGCTCCGCATCCGTCCAGTCATAACGCGGCATCTTGAAGCCATGGCCGGTCTCGTCGACCCGCGTCGCGTTGTCGTGACCGTCCCAGACATAGGGCATGATGATTGCCGGCTTGCCGAAATAGAGGCACTCGGTGAACGAGTTGTTGCCGCCATGATGGATGGCCGCATCGATTTGCGGAATGACCGATGGCTGCGGAAACCAGCTTTCGACAATGATATTGCCGGGAAGGTCACTATACTGTTCCTTGTAGTCGCCGACATTGACAAGCGCCCGATAGGGAAGCTTGCCGATCGTCACGATCAGCCGTTTCAACAGATCGGTATCGCCGGCGCCAAGACTGCCAAACGATATATAGAGAAGAGGCTTATCATTGTTCTCGGCAAAGACGGGGACTTCGTAGGGCTTTTCCTGGCGTACACAGCCTTCGAGATACTGGAACTGTGACGGATCGAGCGGATGTTTACGATCGAACTTAACCGCCTCCGGGTACAACAGCAGGTTCATGAACGGCGAGGCTTCGAAGAACTGACCGATCGGATAGGTTTCCTCCCCGGTCGAGGCGAGAAACGCGTTGAAGTCGTCATGGATCGGCTTGATCACCGCATTGAACTTGTCGCGATAGGCGGCATGGCCTGCCAGATCGTCATGGCGGCAGCCGGAGAGATGCGGCGGGATCTTCTCGTCCTCGATCTCGTTTTCGGAGCAGGAGATGATCCGCACCCAGGGTTTGCCGAACTGCTTTATTGCCGGAAACAGGATGACGTTGTCGACGCAGATCAGGTCTGGCTTGATCCTCGCGAGAACACCGGGCAAGTCTTTCTGTGCCCATTTGGCGCTGTCGACGATCGCTTCCCAGCAGTCGCGGACATAATTGTCGATCTGGTCATAGGGGCTTTTGCGAAAGTTCGGGATATGGCCGTTGATGAAGTCCTCCCAGAACTTCGCCATCTGCTCCGGCGGCATCGGCGCCGACAGGTTGACCGGGTGGGCCTCGAAGCCATAGCCCTTGTAGACATCGACAAAGCCGGGATCGGACAGGAAGACAGCCTTGTGCCCGAGGGCTTCGACGGCCTGGGCAATGCCGACGGAATTCAGCGCCGGGCCAAAGGCGGCTTCCGGGAAGAATGCAATGGTCTTGGACATGGAGTTCCCTCTTTCTTCTATTCCTGAAACAGACGACACGCCGCCGCGTCGAAACCAAGCGACACGCTCGCCCCGGTTCGCGCAGCAGCCTCTTCAGGTCCCGCCGCCGCCACGCGAACCTGAAGCGGCGCTTGCGAAAGCGCTGTCTTGACGTAAAGCTGGCGATCCAGCCCGTGATAAGCGACATCGACGACGGTTCCCGCAACACCGCTGCCCTCGGGCCTGAGCAGGATATGTTCCGGCCGCACCGCAAGCACAGCCGGCGCGCTGCGCTTCAGACCATGCATGTCGCAGACCAGTGCTTGCCCGGCGGCGCGGAACAGGGCGTCGGAGCCGATCTCGCCCTCGATGAAATTCATCATGCCGATGAAACCGGCGACGAAGCGGTTGGCAGGGCGCTCATAAATGTCCTGCGGCGTGCCGCATTGCAGGATATGGCCGTCGCGCAGCACCGCGATCCGGTCGGCCATGACCAGCGCTTCCTCCTGGTCATGGGTGACGATGATAAAGGTGATGCCGACTTCGTGCTGCAGGCGTTTCAGTTCCAGCTGCATCTTTTCACGCAGCTTCTTGTCGAGCGCGCCGAGCGGCTCATCGAGCAGGAGCACCTTCGGCCGCTTGATCAGCGCCCGGGCAAGGGCAACACGCTGCTTCTGGCCGCCCGACAATTCGGCAGGCTTGCGGGCGGAAAGCGCCACCAGATCGGTGGTCTTGAGCATGTCGTCTACACGGCTTGCGATTTCGCCCCTCGGCAGCCGCTCCATCTCGAGGCCATAGGCAAGGTTCTGCCACACGGTCATGTGCGGA
Organism: Pararhizobium antarcticum; assembly: GCF_001885585.1. GTDB lineage: Bacteria > Pseudomonadota > Alphaproteobacteria > Rhizobiales > Rhizobiaceae > Pararhizobium > Pararhizobium antarcticum. The sequence continues at coordinate 7,606 of NZ_LSRP01000128.1, read as the reverse complement.
AACAGCGCGTAGGACTGGAACATCAGATTGAGCGGACGCTTGTCCGGTGCCTCGCGGGTGATATCGCGATCGCCAAGATGGATGCTACCGCTATCGGGCACTTCGAAACCGGCAATCATCCGCAGCAGGGTCGTCTTGCCGCAGCCGGAAGGTCCGAGCAGCGCGAAAAACTCGTTTTCCCGGATATCCAGAGAGATGCCGTCAACGGCAATCGTCTTGCCGAAATGCTTGACGACCCTGTCGACCGACAGAACAGGTATGGAAAGCGGTTCGGTCATCGGGTCATCTGCTCTTTGTTAAGCCATTGCGAAATGAGAAGCACCGTTGCGCTGACGCCCATGACGAGCGTGGCCAGCGCGTTGATTTCCGGCGTGACGCCAAAGCGGATCATCGAATAGATCTGCATCGGCAGCGTGATCGAGGCGCGCCCGGCGCCGGCGGTGAAGAAGGCGATGATGAATTCATCCACCGACAGGGTGAAGGCGAGAAGCGCGCCGGCAACGATTGCCGGCAAAAGCACCGGAAACGTCACGCGCCAGAAGGTCGTAAAGCTTGATGCCCCGAGATCGCGCGAGGCCTCGACGATCGAAAAATCGAAATTCTTCAAGCGGGCGCGAACGACCGAGCAGACGAAGGCGAGGTCGAAGATGACGTGGCTGATGATGATCGTGTGCAGGCCCATGGTGACGTTGAGCCGTGAAAACAGCGTCAGCAGGGCCACCGCGAGGACAATGTCCGGAATGACCATCGGCGAAAAGGCCAGCGCTTCGAGCGGCGTCGAACGGCGCTTGCGCGTTTCCATGCCGATTGCCAGCATGGTGCCGAGGACAGTGGCGATCAGCGTCGCGACAACGGCGACGACCAGCGTGTTCCAGGCCGCATGCAGAATGTCGGAATTGCCGGCCAGAGACACGTACCAGCGCAGCGAAAAGCCGGACCAGCTCGTCGGCAGGCCGCTTTCGTTGAACGACAGCAGAACCAGAACAGCGATCGGCAGATAGAGAAAGCCGAAGACGAGAACGAGGATGCCGCGTCCCGTCAGCTTGATGCGCAGCGCGTCAGCCATGTTTCGCCTCCGCCGTTTCACCGCTGAAGCGCGCCGAGGCGCGAGCCTGCAGCAGCAGAAGCCCGATCATCACAGCAATGAGGACCATGCCGAGGGCGGCACCGAATGGCCAGTCATTGGCCGTCAGGAACTGGTCGTAGACAAGATTGCCGATCATCTGGAAACGTCCGCCGCCCAGAAGCGCCGGCGTCACGAAATTGCCGATCGACAGCACGAAGATGAAAACGCCCCCGGCGGCAACGCCCGGCATGGTCAAAGGAAGCGTCACCCGCAAGAAGGTGCGGACCCGTCCGGCACCCAGATCGCGCGAAGCCTCGATCAGGTCGCCATTGAGACGCGACAGGCTGGAATAGATCGCGAGAATAACAAAGGGCAGGTAGTTGTAGACGAGCCCGACGATGACGGCCCCTTCGCTGTAAAGCAGCGACAGCGGCTCGCCATCGTAGCCCAGCCAGCGCAAAAGATTGTTGATCAGGCCTTCGCGGTTGAGCAGGACGATCCAGGCATAGGTGCGGATCAGGTAGTTGCTCCAGAATGGCAGGACCGCGAAGAACAGCAGGATCGGCTGCATCCGTTTCGGCGCAAGGCAGATGGCGTAGGCTGCGGGATAGGCAATCAGGATCGCGAACAGCGTCGCAAGGCCGGCGATCCGCACCGAGGTCAGGAAGATCTTCGCATAGAGCGGGTCAAAGACCCTGGCGAAGTTTTCCGATGTCAGCGTGTATTCGACGCCACCGTATAGCCCCCGCGTCAGGAACGCATAGGCAAAGACGATCAGGCACGGCACGATCATGAACAGACCGAGCCAGGCGATAGCGGGCAATGCCATGAGATTGGAACGTGCCGTCTGCGAGGACAAGAAAGGAACTCCGGAGTTTCAAAACCTCTTCTCCCCAACGGGGAGAAGGTGGCCCGTAGGGCCGGATGAGGGGGCGGCAGGCTTGTGGTACGCGGTGACGTCCCCTCATCGCCTCGCATCCGCTCGGCACTTCTCCCCGCTGGGGAGAAGAGAGCATCAACTCAATTTGCGGCCTTGATCTCGCTCACGGCCTTGGAATAGTCGCGCTGCGCCTCGCCGAGATCCTGCAGCTCCTCGTATCCAACGAGTTCAGCCGGCGTCATGCCCATGTTCGGATATTGCGCGATCAGCGCCGGATCGAGGCTTTCCATGGCCGGCTTGTTCGGCACCTTGTAGAAGATGTTCGATGCAGCCCAGGCGTGGTTCTTGGCTTCGAGGATGTAATTGACGAACTTGAGCGCCGCCTCCTTCTTCTCCGAATTCTTCATGATGACCATGGTGTCGATCCAGAGATCCGAGCCTTCCTTCGGCACGACGAACTTGATCTTGTCGTTTTCGGCAATGCCGTAATTGCACCAGCCGTCCCAGGCCTGCACCAGCGAGGCCTCTGCGGAGACGAGCTTGGAATAGAAGGTCGTGTCGTCATAGGCGAGCAGCGTCTTCTTCGCCGCGATCAGAGCCGTCTTGGCTTCCTCGATCTTGGCCGGATCCTTTTCGTTGACGGAAAAACCCTTGTAAAGAAGGCCGGCACCCATCAGCCAGCGATCCGTTGCCAGCATCGTCACCTTGCCCTTCAGATCATCGGTCGGCGCAAGCAGGCTCGCCCAGCTGTCCGGCGTGCCCTTGACGAGGTCGGACCGGTAGCAAAGCCCGGTCGTGCCCCAGGCATAGGGAACCGCATAGGTATTGCCCGGATCATAGGCGAGCTTGCGCGCTTCCGGGTAGAGATTGGCAAGATTGGGAACCGTCGCATCGCTCAGCGGCTCGACCAGCCCCTGGCCATTCAGAATATGGGCAAACGGCGAGGAGACGAAAACGACGTCGAAGCCCTTGCCCTGGCTTGCCATCAGCTTGCCCATGATTTCTTCGTTGGTGGCATGGTTGACCACTTCGATGGTCAGCCCCGTCGCCGCCTTGAAAGTCTCGGCGATATCGGGCGCCATGTAACCGGCCCAGTTCGAAATCACCAGATCGGCGGACAGGGCCGTACCGGCCTGTAGCAGCATGGCGGCACCGACCAGGCCGGCGATCTTCTTGGATGCGCGCATTTCACCAGAAAGTTTCACGGCATTCTCCCGTTTGCTGGCACAGTCGAGGATCAGGTGACCTGAAATCATCGCTGCGCAAATCCATAGTCCCGGACATCACATCAAGCGTGATGATCCCGGGCGCTCAACATCTGTTCCCAAGCGGCACGCCGGCTGTCCGGTCCTTGGCTCGCTGTTGGCAGGCAGTATTATTTATAAAAAAAATACGTCAAGTGAGATTCGCCGTTCAACGGATTTTTTTGCCATCCATCTTGCACGGCGGCGCCGGAACGGGCAGCATGCAGGCATTGGAACTCTCCTTGAACCGGACTTGCGATGGATGCCGATACAAAAAAAATAAAGCATCGCCATGTCGAACTGGCGCAGAAAATACTGGACGTTGTCACCGAGAAGGGCATGTCGCGCGGAGAGCACCTGCCGGAACAGGCTCTCGCCTCGCGCTGCAATGTCTCCAGGACCCCTATTCGCAAGGCGCTGCAGATTCTGGCCGACCGCCTGATCGTCACCGCCGAGCCGGAAGGGGGCTATCTGCTGGCGATCGACCCCGCCTCTTTTCCGGGGCTCGAGGATGAGCAGCAGCCGGCCGAGGAAACAGAACTCTACAACGCCATCCTGCGCGACCTCTCGGCCGGCCGCATCGGGGATTCGCAGACCGTTGCCAGTTTGCAGCGCCGCTATGACGCCTCCCGCAGCGCGGTACAGAACGCCCTGATAAAACTTTCGGAAGACAATCTCGCCGAACGCGCGCCGGGACAGCAATGGCTGATCAAGCAATTCGCCATCAGCGGCGATGCCGTGGCGAAAAGCATCGAATACCGGCTGGCCTGCGAGCCCCTGGCCCTGACCCTGCCCGGCTTCCGCCGCGATGCCTCGGCGATCACCTCGCTCCGGCACTCGATGGACATTCTGCGCGGCATGACCGAAACCGGCTTCGACCAGAAACTGTTCGAGCGCACCGATTTCGATTTTCATATGCTGATCGCCCGGTCCTGTGGCAATCCCTTCATGTCGGAGGCTCTGGTCAGCCATCATCGCCGCCGGCGATCGAGCCAGCCGCCGGTGCATGTCAACGCCTTCCGCCTGATGCAATCCAACACCGAACACATGCAGATCCTCGAGCAGATCGAACGCGGCCAGATGGACCTTGCGAGCGACCTGATGCGCGTGCATATCCAGCTTTCCCATTCCCAGCGGCCGCGTCTCGCCGGCCGCGGCGTTCCGCCGGTCTTCCGGGTCGTGGGCTAACTCTATTGGATATTGCATGACACAGCCCAAGGTGATCGCGTTGTTTCCGGAAGCCAGCTATGGCGCAGCGCTCAACTGCGTCGGCATCGCGCAGCAATTGCGCAGCCTGGGCGCCCGGCCGGTGTTCATCTGCCATCCCGGTTTTCGCGGCGTCTTTGCCGAATACGGCTTTCCCGAATACCCGCTGCCAACTTTGGGAAGCGAGGGCCAGACCGACTGGACCGACTTCATCAACCGGCACCAGGATGCCTTCCGCCAGACGCCGCTTGAACAGATCAAGAGTTATATCGGCCCGACCTGGGATGCGATCGTCGATACCGCCATTGCGGCGGAAGAACCGCTTCGGCAATTGCTGGCGCAATTGAAACCGGCGGCGATCGTGCTCGACAATGTCGTGATGTTTCCAGCCATCGCCAATGCCGGCGTGCCCTGGGTGCGGATTATCTCCTGCGCCGAGACCGAGTTGCCTGATGCGGCTGTGCCGCCCTATCTCTCGGGCTGCCGCGGAGAGCCGGGGCCGGACTGGATGCTGTTTGCGGAGAAATATCAAAAGGCGGTCGCGCCAGCCCATCGGCGGATGAATGCCTTTCTCGCCGAGTGCGGCCTTAAGGCACGGCCATCAGGCGAATTCCTCGAAAGCTCGCCCTTCCTCAACCTGCTTCTCTCGCCCGATGCCGTGCGCTTCGAGCGGGAAAAGCCGCTTGATCCGGCAACACATGTCTATCTCAACGGCTGCGTTCGCCAGGAAGCGCCCTATCCGCTGCCGGCCTTCGCCACGCACCGCGATGCCGCGCTGATCCTGGTCAGTTTCGGCAGTCTCGGCGCCATGGATGTTTCGATGATCAAGCGGATGATCGGGGTTTTCGAGGACATGCCCTACCGCTTCATCGTCAATGTGGGCCCGTGGCGCGACGACTATGCCCGGGTTCCCGACAATGTCTTTCTCGAAAGCTGGTTTCCGCAGCCCTCGGTCGTCGAACAGGCCAGCCTGTTCATTCACCACGGCGGCAACAACAGCTTCTGCGAAGCGCTCTATTACGGCGTGCCCTCGCTGATCATGCCCTATTGCTGGGACGGCCACGACAATGCCCGCCGGGCGCAGGATGTCGGCGTTGGCCAGCGCATCGACCGGTACGAATGGACCGACGCGGTCCTGAAAACCGCTGTCGCCAGCCTGCTTGATGATGCCGTGATGCGGCAAAGGCTAAGAGACAATGCGAAACTCATGAAACAATCCCATGGCGTCGCCGTCGCGGCAAAGGCCATTGTCGATCTCCTCTGAAAGGAACGGCGCATGCAGGACAAGCTTTACATCGACGGCGCCTGGGTTTCCCCGGCGAAGGGCGGCACGCTCGACGTGATCGACCCCGCTACCGAACGGCTGATCCACAAGGCGCCGGCCGGAACGGCGGAGGATATAGACCGTGCGGTCAAGGCCGCGCGAAAAGCCTTCGACCATGGCCCCTGGCCAAAAATGCCCGGCACCGAGCGGGCAAAAATCCTGCGCGCCATCGCGGGCCTGATTACCGAGAAGCGGGAGTTTCTGGCAAGGCTCGAAGTTGCCGACAATGGCAAGCCGCTGCCGGAAGCGCTCTGGGATATCGACGACGTCGCCGGCTGCTTCCAGTTCTACGCCGGCCTTGCCGAGGATCTGGAAAACAATCCGGAGGAGACCATTCCGCTCGGCGAACCGCGCTTTTCCGCAAAAGTGGTGCGCGAACCGCTCGGCGTCGTTGGCGCCATCACGCCCTGGAACTATCCGCTGCTGATGGTCTCGTGGAAGGTGGCGCCCGCGCTTGCTGCCGGTTGCACCATCGTCTTGAAACCCTCGGAACTGACGCCGCTGTCGGCGCTGGAACTCGGCGTCATCGCAGCAGAGGCCGGGCTTCCGGCCGGCGTACTCAACATCGTCACAGGCACCGGCCCCGACGCCGGCCAGCCGCTCACCGAACATCCGCTGGTCGACAAGCTCGCCTTTACAGGATCGGTCGCAACCGGCCGCAAGGTGATGATTGCAGGCGCCCAGGACATCAAGAATGTCAGCCTCGAACTCGGCGGCAAATCGCCCTTCGTGATCTTTGCCGACAGCGACATTGAAAAGGCCGTCGAATGGATCCTGTTCGGCATTTTCTGGAACCAGGGCCAGGTCTGCTCCGCCACCTCGCGCGTGCTGATCGAAGACAGCGCCTATGACGCCGTGCTGGCCCGGCTCTGCGAAGAGGCCGCGAAGATCACCATCGGCAACGGTCTTGACGACGGAACCCTGCTCGGGCCGATCGTCTCCAAGGGCCAGTACGACAAGATCCTCGCCGCCATCGAGCGCGGCAAGCAAGAAGGCGCGACGGTTGCTTTCGGTGGTGGTCGCGCACCCGGCTTCGAGCGCGGCTATTTCCTGCAGCCGACGGTTCTGACCGACATGGCCGAGGACAGTTTTGTCTGGACGGAGGAAATCTTCGGCCCCGTCGTCTGCGTCAAGCCGTTCAAGGACGAAGCCGACGCGATCCGCATGGCCAATGACAGCCGTTTCGGTCTCGCCGCTGCCGTGATGTCGGCCGATCTCGACCGCGCCGAGCGTGTCGCCCGTGCCTTCCGCGCCGGCATCGTCTGGGTCAACTGCTCGCAGCCGACCTTCACCGAGGCGCCCTGGGGCGGCTACAAACAGTCCGGGATCGGCCGCGAACTCGGCCGCTGGGGCCTCGCAAACTACCTCGAAACCAAGCAGATCACGCGCTTCAACAGCGACGAGCCATGGGGCTGGTACATCAAGGGGTAAGGCGGCAGCGCTTTATCTCTGGCTCTGATAAGGGGTCCTCTCCACCGTCATTCCTGTGCTTGTCACAGGAATCCAGCCACGCGACGTCCGTCGCGTGAGAAAACCAGCCTCACGCAATTAGGTCTCTCACCGCGCTGACGCGCGGTGGCTGGTTCCCCGCCACAAGGGCGAGGAAGACGGCGTTTGAGGAAAGCGCACCGCAAAACAACGCTCTTCTGGAAATTCGTGGCGGATGGAAATCCCTCAGAGGAGGCCCCACTTCACCGAGCCTCATCCATCCATGTTCAAAGAACACGCGTTCACGTCCACGCCGGTTACGGCGCGGTTGAAACGTTCAGTCGGAGGGCGCACGCAGATGCGGAGCCGGATTGGATTTTGAGTATGGGGCTCCGCAGCTGCGTGGCCTCGGTGTCTTCAGGGCTTCCGGCCCCTTGCAATGCCCGCACTGTCTCGCT
>NZ_LSRP01000127.1 GCF_001885585.1 Pararhizobium antarcticum | reverse complement strand
CGTAGACTGGCCAAGGACCTCGAAAACCTGTCAAGAAATGCGCTTGCCTTCCTCAAATTAGCCTCCATCCGCCTCATGCTGCGAAGGCTATGTTCAAAATGAGAAAGTGTTCGGACGGACTCTAAGGCTGCGAGGTCTTGTAAATAGTAGTATTCTCGATTCCGTTAAGGGTATGGCTTTCACACAGAAGAGCTAAATCGCGACGGATGGTGGGATCCAGCGGTCTCACCAGTTCCTCCAGGATATCCCGCATTGGCGATAATGTATCCTCAAACGCGGACCCGCCTTCCAGCCATGCTCTGACCCGTTTCCCATGGCTAAAGCGAACATATTCTTCGTAGCGTAGCCGCTCGGCGACATCCGCAGGTAGTGAAGCTAACTTTGCTAGGAATTGTGCATGCTTCTCAGCGGCAAGAATGGGATTGTCCAAAAAAGTTTTGAAGTCCGGATCCTTATAACGCCCTTCAAACTCGGCACGAGTAATTATCAGTCCCATATCGTGAAAATAGATGGCGAGAACTAACATGAACCAGTCAGCCGAAGTCATTTCAGACTGCGTTTCGGGTGGAATTAACCACTCCACGGTTTGCAGCATATCCCTTACGTGGATAAAGCTGTGATCCGTATACTCTTGAAAGAAGCCGCTCGTTTTCCACTCGGTGAGTACTGTCTCGACATGAGACCGAACTTTATGAAAATTAACTGGGAAAGCAGGCAATTTGGTAGCTTCTTCAGCTTTTTTTTCGGCAAAACTCAATTGCATGGCAAAACGACTTCCTTCGATCAATAGATGCTTAATTAACACCATTAGTTGCACTTGGGTAGATCCCACGGAGGCCTAAAATCGATCCACGGGTAGTTCGGGCAATCCCGTGGGACGGACACCTACGCTTCGTTGGTACCACGGGGTGAATCAGCGATTCGAACCTTGTTGGCGCACTTGTCCAAACGAGAGCGTCCGTCTTTCTCACGACGGATGTTTTTGGTCTCATCGGCACCCGCTTTTGGTATAGGTCGGGGGAAGGTAAAGCTGCTCCATCCTGCTGATAGGGCGACAGGAACGACTAAGTTGGTTTCCGGCTACGTCACCCGAACGTTCCCACCCGCGACAACGGCTTGAACTGCCGTTTATTGGCGTCGGGTTTGTTCTTTTGGTCGTGGCGCTTGCCGGGGGATGATAGAACGAGCTTCAAACGGATAGGCAACAATTTCTGTTCCACGGGCGATAATTTTCGGGATCAGGCGGTTGAAAAATTTAACACCGCTTGCAACACTGCACCATCTCTAGATGAGTCGTGAGTCAGCTAAATCAGCGAGATATTAGGCGATCAACTTTTAAAGAAATGTAGTGTATTTTCTTTGAATTCAATTAGATAGAACTTCGTTCCTATCCAATATAAGGCCCGTGGGCTTGGACATATGGCGCCCACCTACGTTTGTAGGCACCCAGGATCGTAAAAATCCATCGGTTGTGTGGATCGCACTTTTTCCCTTTTTTACGATGTGTGCCTTGCGGCCGGGCCTCCGCTTTCAAGCTGGCGGGTCTTTCCTCCGGAAGGCGTCGCGTATGGCATCCGACATGGAGCCGACGATCCGGTCGGGATGGCGTGAGCGCTGACGCAGGACGACGTTCGAATAGTCGATGATGTCGAAGCCGTCGTCCGATGTGAGTTCGCGGCATCCCGGCGGGATGCTGCTTCGCGACAAGGCCGCCACAGCAAGTCCGGATGTGACGGCTGCCGCGAGCCCGCTGCTGTTGGTGCTGATGTAGGAAACACGGCTTGGAATGGCGCTCTTTCGCAAATTCTCCTCCGCCAGAGAATCGCACCAGCCGCCCTTGATATCCGTATAGCGCGCAATCGGCAGGGGGCGGCGCTCGTGCATGCCATGCTGCTCCGAGGTGACCCAGACCGTCGGGTCGATCATCAGGACTTCGCTTCTCGAGCGGCCACCCGGTTCGAAGACGACGGCGATATCGATTTCGCCCGCTTCCAGCGCCATGACGTTGGCAATCGAAACGCCCTGATGGACGGTCACCTCGACGCCCGGATGCACGGCGGCGAAGGTGCCGAGCGCTTTCGGCAGGGCAGAGTTCACATATTCCTCGGAAATGCCGATCCGCACGACACCATCCAGGACCGGCGCACGCATGGCGGCGGCCGTGTCATCCAGGAGCGTAACGATCCTGCGGGCATTGTCGAGCAGCCGCTTGCCTGTATCCGTGAATGTGACGCCGCGGGAGCCGCGCTCGAACAACGCTTCGCCAAGCACGTCTTCAAGCTTTTTCATCTGCATGCTGACGGCTGACTGGGTGCGGCCGACGGCTTCCCCGGCTTTCGTGAAATTTCCGCTTTCCGCCACCGCAACGAAGGTTCGGAGGAGGTCGCTATCGAGGGGATTTCGCATGGGACTCGCCATGAATTTTTCTGATGTGAGACATGATTTCAATTCGTTTGTGTCATGTCAAGCAATGACGAATAGTCGGCGCATTCCTCAAGGAGTGCGAGAGATGACCGACGATCCTGCAGAGCGAAGGCGTTTACCGAGCCGTGTGGTGCTGGAGGCTTTCGCAGCCTGGAGACGGGCGCGGCGTTTGCGATGCCTTTTCGCGGAAATAGGCCGTCGCGGCGACGACCACCTGCTGGATGACATCGGTGCAGGGCAGGCCGCGTTTGGCGAAAGTCAGGAACGGCTGCGCGACGTGAAACGTGCCCGACATTTCTTCTGGATGCTTTAAACGCAAGCCAAGCTCACGAAATCAGGTCCATCCGTGCCGCCCGGAAGATCGCCTCGGCGACATTGTCTGCCTGTAGCTTTTCCATCGCCTGTTCAAACGCTGCATCAATGCGATCGTGGGGAATATCAGTTTCGCGGGTGATGTCTTCGCGGGTCCGCCCCCGGGCCGCCAGCGACAGGCAGCGCAGTTCAAGGGGGTCGAGTTCGTGAAGCATCTGGTCCTTCATGGACATGACGGGCTCCGTATTCTGTCTGCAGCGCTTGCCGACAGGGAACGGTCAGCGCATTCTTTCAATCATTGAAATCCCTCGCGTCTTTGGCACGCAGCAAGCGTCGTGAGAAAGCGAAACCCGCCTGCATGATGAACAGTCCGCTAACGTTGTGCCTTTGCGACACGGGTGGGCGTTTTGTCGTAGAAAGGATCGAATGCGACGGTAGCGGCTTTCAAGCGGCCTGTTGAAGGCTCTACGATAAATGCGGATGCAGAATAAGGAAATGCCATGACGAGCCCGAAGGAAGCCAAATCAGAGATCCGCAGTGAGCGGCTGGCGCTGCGGGATGGGATGTTGCCGGAGGCTCGCATCGAGGCGAGCCTGATGATGCTGGATCATGCGGGTGACGCCATCCCGTTCGAACCCGGGCAGGTGATATCCGGATTCTGGCCAATCCGCTCGGAAGCCGACATCCGGCCGCTGATGGCGAGGCTGAAAGGCCGGGGCGCGCGGTTGTGTCTGCCGGTGGTGCTGGATCGGGAGACGATCGTCTTTCGCGAACTCGTCACAGGCGCCCCCGTGGTCAAGACCGGTTTCGGAACCACGGGGCCTGGGCCCGAAGCCACCGTGCTCGATCCTGATATCCTGCTGGTGCCTCTTTCTGCGTTCGACGCTCGCGGCAACCGGATCGGCTATGGCGCCGGGCATTATGACCGCGCGATCGCCCGGTTGCGCCAGAAAGGGCTTGTGCCACGGCTGATCGGGATTGCATTCGACTGCCAGGAAGTGGCATCAGTGCCGGCGGAGCCGCATGACGTGGCGCTTGAGGCAATCCTGACGGAAAGCGGCCTCAAGGTTTTTGGAGCAGGATAGACTATGCGGCTTTTGTTTCTCGGCGATATGGTGGGCAAGACCGGCCGGACGGCGGTCTGGAATCGGTTGCCGGGCCTGGTCAGCGACCTGAAGCTGGATTTCGTCATCGTCAACGGTGAAAATGCCGCCGGTGGCTTCGGCATCACCGAGGACATCTTTCTCGAGACCATCAATGCCGGTGCCGATGTCGTGACCACCGGAAACCATGTCTGGGACCAGAAGGAAGCCGTTTCCTTCTGCGAGCGGCACGACCAGTTCCTGCGCCCGGCCAACTATCCGGCGGGAACGCCCGGCCGCGGATCCAACCTCTATTTTGCCCGCAATGGCGCGCGCGTGCTGGTCGCCAATGTCATGGGCCGCGTCTTCATGCATCCGGAACTGGACGATCCCTTCAAGGCCGCCGAGGCGATCCTCGCCGCCTGCCCGCTGAAGGAACAGGCCGATGCGATCGTCTTCGACTTCCATGCGGAGGCGACCAGCGAAAAACAGTGCTTTGGCCATTTCGTCGACGGCCGTGCCAGCTTTGTCGTCGGCACGCACACCCATGTTCCGACAGCCGATGCGCAGATCCTGAATGGCGGAACGGCCTATATGTCGGATGCCGGCATGTGCGGCGACTATGATTCGTCGCTCGGCATGGAAAAGGAAGAGCCGCTCAACCGGTTCATCTCCAAGATGCCCAAGGGCCGCTTCGAGGCCGCCTCCGGACCGGCCACGATCTGCGGCGTCGGCGTCGAGATTTCCGACCGCACCGGCCTGGCCGAAAAAATCGCCCCGCTCAGGATGGGGCCGCGGCTGGCGGAAGCCATTCCGGAATTCTGGCGATAGGTCCGCTCCGGGTTCATTCCAACGGGATACTGTTCGATTAAATGTAATACATAAAACATGAAAATCGCCATGATGAGCACAAGCGGCGATCCAATATCGTCGCTGCGGCTGGATCCCGACGTCATCGCCAAATTCAAAGCGACGGGGAAAGGTTGGCAGGGCCGCATCAACGAAATCCTGAAAAAAGCCAAGCCATAGGGTTCCGCAATAACGCAATTGTGAGCGTGGCTGGCGTATTGAGGCTGGACGGGGAAGGCGGGTGGCCTATCCTTCGCACATGCAAAACCCCCTGTGAGGTGCATGATGCCGCGTTCTTTCGCCTACATGCTTGCAACCGTCCTGTCCGTTTACATGCCTGCGGCGACGCCCGGACGGGCGCAGGAGGCAAGGCCCCCCGTTAGCCAATGCCAGGCCATTGCGCAGGCGGTGCCTGATGTCACCTTCGCCAGCTTCAAACCGGATGTTGTGTTTCCCGTGCAGGCGGCGGCGGAAGAGGTGACGATCACCTATGCCGGACATTCGACATTCCTGATCGAGACGCCCGGCGGTATTTCCATCGCCACGGATTTTAACGGCTGGTATGGGGCTGCGACCCCGCCGACCGTCGTCACGATGAACAAGGCGCATTCCAGCCACTACACGCTCTCTCCCGATCCCGCGATCAAACATGTGCTGCAAGGCTGGAGCGATGATGCGAACCCAGCCGATCATGACCTCGTCGTTGGGGATGCCTATATCCGCAATGTGACGACGGATATTCGCTCCGGCTATGGCGCGATGGAGCCGAACGGCAACTCGATCTTCATCTTCGAGGTTGCCGGCCTGTGCATCGGCCATCTCGGACACCTGCACCACGAACTCACCGACAGCCACTATGCCGAGATTGGTCGCCTGGACGTCCTGATGGTGCCGGTGGATGGCGGATTGACGATGGGTGCTGAAAGCATGAGCCGGGTCGTGACACGGCTGCGCTCGGCGCTGATCCTGCCCATGCACCGCCGTGGCCCGCCGATCGAAAGTTTCCTGCAGATGTTCGACGGCAGTTTCGATCGCAGTTTTGCCAGCGGCACGAACGTTATCGTGTCGCTGCGGTCCTTGCCAAGGAAGCCGCTGATTTATATCCTGAAGGGCGTGTAACAAGCGGGCGTTTCTCGAATGAAGCTTTATCTGCTGTCTTCTCTCGCAGGCCTTGCCATGGCGACGGGTGCTTTTGCGGGCAGCAATGCACCGGCGCCACGCCTGCCCTCTGCAGATAGTGATGGGGCGACGCCCTCTATCGAGGCGGTGCAGCCGGAAGCCAAGACGAAAACCCGCGCGATCGACAATGGGCGGCAGGAGGGGTTCGTGTTGCCCTCCGGCAATATCGGCTGCATCTACACGCCGGAAGGCGGAACCTCCGTCTATCGTCCGCAAGATGGCGGGCCGGAACTCGCCTGTGACAGGGTTGAGCCGCGCTATGTGCGCGCGACGCTGTCCGCCGATGGCCCGGCGACCCTGGATAAGAATGTGGGGGATCCGAGCTGCTGTTCGGTCGCGCCTGTCCTCGACTATGGCGAGACATGGCGGCAGGGGCCGTTCAGTTGTACGTCCACCCGGACGGGTCTGACCTGCGACCGGGGCGACGGGCACACGTTCTTTCTCAGCCGGCGTCGGATCGAGGCCAACTGAAAAGCATGCCGCCCTGCTGGACGGATGGCGGCAATAAAACTATAAGGCGCCATCTCAAAAAGAAGACGAATTTTCGGAGGGCGCCATGGCCGGCCATTCACAGTTCAAAAACATCATGCACCGCAAGGGTCGCCAGGATTCCGTGCGCTCGAAAATGTTCTCCAAGCTGGCGCGCGAAATCACCGTCGCGGCAAAGGCTGGTCTGCCGGACCCGTCGATGAACGCAAGCCTGCGTCTGGCGATCCAGAATGCCAAGGCGCAGTCGATGCCGAAGGACAACATCGACCGGGCCATCAAGAAGGCGGCCGGCAGTGAAGGTGAGAATTACGAGCAGATCCGCTATGAGGGTTATGGCCCGGGCGGCACGGCAGTGATCGTCGAGGCGCTGACCGACAATCGCAACCGCACCGCCTCGAATGTCCGTTCGACCTTCACCAAGGCCGGCGGCGCTCTGGGCGAAACCGGCTCGGTTTCCTTTTCCTTCGATCATGTCGGGGAAATCACCTACAAGCTGGCTGTCGGCGACGCGGACAAGGTCATGGAAGCCGCGATCGAAGCCGGTGCCGATGACGTCACCACCGATGAGGACGGTCACACGATCCTCTGCGGCTTCGAGGCTCTGAACGAGGTCTCGAAGGCGCTGGAGACCGCGCTCGGCGAGGCCGAGACCGTCAAGATCGTCTGGAAGCCGCAGAACACGGTGCCCGTCGATGAAGAAAAGGCGGTTTCGGTCATGAAACTGATCGACGTCCTGGAAGACGACGACGACGTCCAGGCCGTCTATTCGAACTTCGAAGTCTCCGACGAAATCATGGCCAAGCTTTCGGCCTGATCCGTCCCTGGTTACGCCACGACCTGTCGGATTCGGCGGGTCGGGCGGCAGGGGCACGCGGTAGGCTGATGTTTTCACAAGGGGATAGCGACCATGCAGACCGTGACGAAACTTGCAAAACCGGCTCCGGCCGATGGCGATCCCGCAACGCTGGACGGCTGGGTTGTCGTGGCCGGTGCGCCGACAATGAAGACCTGGGCGCTGCACACATCCTCGGACGGTTCTATGGTTTCAGGTTATTGGGAAGCGACGCCCGGCACCTATCACGCGACCTATACGGCTTATGAGTTCGTGCACATGATCGCTGGCAGGATCATCATCACGCCGGATGGCGGAACGCCTGTGACAGTCGAAGCCGGCGACGCGTTTGTCGTCGAGGCCGATTTCAAGGGCACCTGGGAAATCCTCGAGACGGTGCGCAAGCATTTCGACTTCAAGGTCTGAGGCAAGGCACCGTCCTGTCCGCGTTTTTTAGCCCCGGAGCGATCCGGGGCTTTTTCATGCGGGCTTTGTCATGCCGCCTTGGCCAGAGACTGCTGTGCATTCGCAAACAGCCGGACCGATTTCAGACGCGCATCCATGTCGAAGATCGGCATGGAGACGATGAGTTCGTCAGCAGCGGTCTCATCGAGGAAACGCGCGATCTTGGTGCTGATCGTGTGCGGTCCGCCGACAACCGCGTAGGTCATCGCGTGGTCGACGAAAATCTGCTCCTGATCGCTCCAGAGCCCATCCATGCTGTCGACCGGCGGCGGAAACTGGCCGCGCGCATTGCGCCGGAGCGCCACGAAGGACTGCTGCATCGAGGTGAACAGGTGTTCCGCTTGCGCGTCGGTGTCGGCTGCGACCCCCATGATGCCGACCATGGCATAGGGCTTTTCCAGATATTGCGAGGGCGTGAAACGTTCGCGGTAGATTTCCAGCGCCGACAACAGCATGTCGGGTGCGAAATGCGACGCGAAGGCAAACGGCAGGCCGAGCATGCCGGCGAGATGGGCGCTGTAGTGGCTGGATCCGAGCAGCCAGATCGGCACGTTGCTGTCGGCACCCGGTACGGCGAGCAGAGCCTGGTCGGCACCTGCCGGTCCCAGCAGGGCTTGCAGTTCGACCACGTCGTTGGGGAAGTTGTTGGCACTGGTTTCCATGTTGCGGCGCAGGGCCGCAGCGGTGCGCATGTCTGTCCCCGGCGCGCGGCCAAGGCCAAGGTCGATGTGGTCCGGATAGAGGGCTGCCAGCGTGCCGAATTGCTCGGCAATCACCAGCGGCGAATGATTGGGCAGCATGATGCCGCCGGACCCGACCCGGATCGTCTTCGTGCCGGCGGCGACATGGGAAATCACGATTGCGGTCGCCGCGCTGGCAATGCCCTTCATGCCGTGATGTTCGGCCAGCCAGAACCGTGTATAGCCGGATGCTTCGGCTTCCTGCGCCAGGCGTCGCGAATTGGCCAGCGCCTGTCCTGCGGTGCTTCCTTGCGTGATCGGCGAGAGATCGAGAATCGAAAAGGGAACCATGGGAAAAGCCTTCAACTGCGGATGTATCTTGATCCTATGTAAGCGCTGATGGCGCCAATTAAAGGTGCGGGCCCTCAGCAAAATCGGTTGAGATTGGTGATGGACTGCTGGATGTTGTTGGTTTGTTCACATTTCGCTGGCAGCGTCCGGGCATGAGTATTAAGCTTTCGCCCATGCAGAACACGATTCGCATCATCGGTATCGATCCCGGTCTTCGCCGCACCGGATGGGGCGTGATCGACACACTCGGCAATTCGCTGCGCTTCGTCGCGTCGGGCACGGTGATCTCCGATGGCGACATGGATCTGGCCTCGCGACTGTGCCAGTTGCATGACGGCCTGGCCGAGATCATCCATCTGCACAAGCCGGACGAGGCGGCGGTCGAGCAGACCTTTGTCAACAAGGATGCGGTGGCCACCCTCAAACTCGGACAGGCGCGTGGCATTGCCATGCTGGTGCCGGCGCGCGCCGGCTTGCCGGTTGCCGAATACGCGCCGAACGCCGTCAAGAAATCGGTGATCGGCGTCGGTCATGGCGAGAAGCAACAGATCCACATGATGGTCAAGATCCTGATGCCAAAGGCGGAATTCAAAGGCAATGACGCCGCCGACGCGCTGGCGATCGCCATCTGCCACGCGCACAACCGCGGCGGCGCGCGCCTGCGCATGGCGGCGCTTGCTGGGTAGTTTGTTCTTGACCTGTTCTATAAGTAAGGATAATCCTTACTCAAGGAATGGAGTTGGTCATGCGCGTCACATCCAAGGGTCAAGTCACCATCCCCCGCGACCTGCGCGAACTGGTCGGCATAGAGCCGAACAGCGAAGTGATCTTCGGTGTCGAGGCCGGGGTCATAACCATCATGCCGAAAAATGGCGGTACGCAGGATGCGGACCGCCAGCGACTGCGGCATTTTGTTTCGACGCTGGACCGTCTCTCCGGGACCGGCGACCAGAATGTCGATGCCGAAGACCTGATGCGCATCACCCGTGACCGATAGCGAGGTGTGGTGCTCATGACCACGTTGATCGATACGAATGTGCTGGTTGATCTCGCTGTGCGTGACGAAGACTGGATGGAATGGTCGCGGACCCAGTTGTTGCTGGCAATGACGCGCGGAAATGTGGTCATCAACCAAATTATCTATTCGGAATTTTCCTATCGATATGACGATCTCGACGAAGTGGAAGCGCTTTTGCCACGCAGTGAATTCGTACGGGAAAGCCTGCCCTGGACGGCGGCCTTTGCTGCAGCCTATGCCTTTCGCCGCTATCGAGCGGCGGGCGGAAGGCGCGAGCGCATGTTGCCGGATTTCCTGATCGGTGCTCATGCGGCGATCCGCGGTTATCCGCTCGTCACGCGCGATCCTGCGGGTTACCGGAGTTATTTCCCGACCGTTGATCTCATCACCCCCGAAACCCATCCGCTGACAAGGACTTGACGCATGATCGGCAAACTCAAGGGCACGATCGATGAAATCGGCGACGATCATGTGGTGGTCGATGTCCATGGCGTCGGCTATGTCGCGCATTGCTCGGCCCGCACCCTGTCGCGGATCGGTTCTGCCGGCGAGGCCGTCGTGCTGTTCATCGAGACCTATGTGCGCGAGGACCAGTTGCGGCTGTTCGGTTTCCTCAGTGCGCTCGAGCGTGAATGGTTCCGGCTTCTGCAGAGCGTCCAGGGTGTCGGCTCGAAGGTGGCGCTGGCCGTGCTCTCGATATTGACCCCGGGCGAACTCGCCAATGCAATCGCCCTGCAGGACAAGACGGCGGTGTCGCGAGCACCCGGCGTCGGTCCGAAGGTGGCGATCCGGATCATGACGGAACTGAAAAACAAGGCACCTGCCTTTGCCGGCGAAGCGGCGGGCAATATCGGCTTCAAACAGGAACTCGGCGAAGGGCTCGCCTCCGGACCCGTCACCGATGCGGTCTCGGCGCTCACCAATCTCGGCTACTCCCGCGATCAGGCCGCCAATGCGGTGGCCGCTGCGCTGAAAAATGGCGGCGAGGGAGCCGATAGCGCCAAGCTGATCCGGCTGGGGTTGAAGGAACTGTCCAAGTAGTCCGTTGCCATTGCCATTGCAGCATGAGATTGAGTTTCGATGAGTGAAGAGCAAAGACTGATCACGCCTGAGAAAAAGGGCGACGACCTCGATACGACGCTGCGGCCGCAGACGCTGGACGAGTTTACCGGCCAGGCCGAGGCGCGCGCCAACCTGAAGATCTTCATCGAGGCCGCGAAAAACCGCGGCGAGGCGCTCGACCATGTTCTCTTTGTCGGACCGCCCGGTCTCGGCAAGACGACGCTCGCGCAGATCATGGCCAAGGAACTCGGTGTCAATTTCCGCTCGACCTCCGGTCCTGTTATTGCCAAGGCCGGCGATCTGGCAGCGCTTCTGACCAATCTCGAGGATCGCGACGTTCTGTTCATCGACGAAATCCACCGGCTGAGCCCGGCCGTGGAGGAAATCCTCTATCCGGCCATGGAGGATTTCCAGCTCGATCTGATCATCGGCGAGGGACCTTCGGCGCGCTCGGTCAAGATCGATCTGTCGAAGTTCACGCTGGTCGCGGCCACCACGCGGCTTGGACTTCTGACCACGCCGCTGCGGGATCGCTTCGGGATCCCGGTGCGGCTGAATTTCTATACCGTCGAGGAACTGGAACTGATCGTGCGGCGCGGGGCGCGGCTTATGGGGCTCGGCATGACCGATGAGGGCGCCCGCGAGATTGCTCGCCGGGCGCGCGGCACGCCGCGCATCGCCGGTCGCCTGCTGCGGCGTGTGCGGGATTTCGCCGAAGTGGCAAAGGCCGAAGCCGTGACACGGCAGATCGCCGACGAGGCGCTGACCCGGTTGCTGGTCGACAATATGGGGCTCGATCAGCTCGACAAGCGCTATCTGACGATGATCGCGCTCAATTTCGGCGGCGGTCCTGTTGGCATCGAGACCATTGCCGCCGGGCTTTCGGAACCGCGCGATGCGATCGAGGACATCATCGAACCCTACATGATCCAGCAGGGCTTTATCCAGCGCACGCCGCGCGGGCGTATTTTAACCGCAAACGCATGGAAACACCTTGGATTAACGATACCCAAGGATCTGGAAGCCACCCAGTTCCGCCTGTTCCAGGAGGAAGACTGATTGGTTTCGCGTCGCGGTTTTTTTCGAACATTCGCCGGGCTGGTGCTGAGTGGTGCTGCAACCGGTGCCTATGCCGTGGGCATCGAGCCTGGCAGGCGGCCACGGGTGACACGTTACAGCCTTGTTCCGCCAAACTGGCCGTCCGGCCTCAAGCTGAGGCTGGTGGTTCTCGCTGATATTCATGCTTGCGCACCCTGGATGCCGCCGAGGCGGATCGGCGACATCTGCCAGCAGGCCAATGCCCTTGGCGGCGACATGGTGCTTCTGCTCGGCGATTTCCTGTCCGGCATGCGCGTCAGGTCAGGGCATGTCGAGCCTGAGGACTGGGCGCGTGAACTGTCCCGACTGTCGGCGCCGCTCGGTGTCCACGCGGTTCTCGGAAATCATGATTGGCTGGACGACCCCGGCGCGATGGCGGCCGGCAAGGGACCGACGCTTGTGCATGGGGCGCTGGAATCGATCGGGGTGCCGGTTTACGACAATCGTGCCGCGCGTTTCGAAAAAGATGGAAAGGCCTTCTGGCTTGCCGGCCTTGCCGACCAGATCGGTCCCTGGGAAGGGTTGGACGATCTACCGGGAACCCTGGCACAGATCGGCGATGAGGCGCCGGTTGTCCTGATGGCGCATGAGCCGGATATTTTCCCGCAGGTGCCGGATCGTGTGGCACTGACGCTTTCGGGGCATACGCATGGCGGCCAGATCCGTCTCTTCGGTTACTCGCCGGTCGTTCCGTCGCGCTATCGCAATCGCTATGCCTATGGACACATTGTCGAAAACGATCGCAACATCATCGTCTCCGGTGGTCTCGGCACATCGATCCTCCCCATCCGCTTCGGCTCTCCGCCGGAGATCGTCGTTGTAGACCTCGGCTAGTCCAATGGCGAAACGCAGGATGATCCGTGTGGATGCAGGCGAGCGGCGGTTTAATTTCCGCATCGCCGGGCTCGGTTTTCGAAATGGGCATGTCCTGGTCCACCGGGCGACGCATGAGCCGTTCTGGACGTTTCCCGGCGGCCGCGCCGAGATCGGCGAGACCTCTGCCGAAACGCTGCGGCGGGAAATGATCGAGGAGCTCGGCGTCGAAGTCACCGTTGGGCGCATGCTCTGGACGGTGGAGAATTTCTTTCGCTACGAGCAACGGGATTATCACGAGATCGGCTTCTATTACCGGATGGATATTCCGCAAGCATTCCCGTTCCATGAAACGGACATCGTGCACCGCCTGCGCGATGGAAAGAACGATCTGGAGTTCAAGTGGGCAAGGGCGACCGTCGCGTCGCTTCGAGCGCTGGACATTCCGCCCTATTTCATCGCCGAACAGATCGAGAGCCTTCCGGAAACCGCCCAGCATATCCTCTGGCACGATGGCAATCTGGACAGGCCTGGTTCGTGATGGTTCAGGGCTTATGCTCCCGACCGGCGGAACAGGCCGGGAGCCTTGCTGTCGTCGCTCAGGCCGCTGCGCCCGAGATCACATCGTTCAGGCCGGCCTTGAGTTTTACATCCGGCTCGTAGCAATCGGAAACGAACAGGGTTCCGTCGGCGCAATCGTACCAGTCTCCGTTCGAAGCCATTGTCTGTTTCATCTTGGACAGCGTCGTCTGCCAGGCATATTTCGGCGGCAGGCTGATGACGCGCTCGGCGATCCAGTCTTCCAGCCAGCGCTGGTTGGCGAGAGATGATGCGGCAAGAGCGACGGCCGGGTTCGCCTCAAAATAGGCCTCGATGGTCGCGTTGGTGGGGGCGATGACGAACTGTTCGAGATTGCTGTCGCCGAAGGCCTTGGCAAGGCCGGTCTGCAGCAGGGCGGCGAGGAACGTATCGGTCTGGCCCGTGGTTTTCGGTCCTTTGGCCAGGCTGTGCAGGGTTTCAAGAATGGTCGGCACCGTCTTTGTGCCCTCGACCGCCGGGGTAGCGCTGCCCACCGGCTGGTAGACGAGGTCAAGGATCGGGGTGAACGAGCGCTTGCGAATGCCGCGCGTCCAGTTGAACTCGAAATCGACTTCCAACTGTCCGCCGAGGGCCGGCACCTTGCCCTGCGGCACCTCGAAAATGACCGCCGGGTTCCAGATATAGCCGGCATAGGATGTCCGGCCCGGATTGGCCGGGCTAGCAGGGCTGATCCAGCCGACATGGGGCAGGCTGGTGTGCCATTCGACCGACCCGGTTGCCGGGCGGGCGGCGAACGAGACTTCGGAGGCGGTAAAGCTGATGCCGACGCTGGCATTGATTGAGCCGCCGATTTTGCCCCCCTTCTCCTCCACCTCTCCGCTGAGTTCGCCGCCCACGGAAAAGCTGATCGTGACATCCTCGATGGTGCTGTTCGGGCCAAAGCTGGTCACCCGTGTTTCCGGCGATCCGGAACTGATGCGCAGCTTCATGTAGTTCGCGTAGAAGCCGACCGAGACCCAGTTGCTGGCGGGGCTTGTGGGCGAGCCCTGGATGCCGTGATAGACATCGCCGGTGACGAGGTAATAGTCCTTGGTCAGGCTCTGGTCGCCCTGCTGCAGCTTGTAGACCGCGAGTATCGCATTGGCCGTCAGCGTCTGGGGTTCGGTCGCGACGGTTCCCCATCCGTAATTTTTGCCGCCATTGGCATTCCAGGTTGCATCGAGATTGCTCACCAGTTTCCAGGCGGCAGCATCCAGTGTGTCGATCGGCATGCTTCTATCTCCCGTGGTTTCGCTGCGTTTTGCGAAGGCAGCGCTTCAAACTCAGTGCCGGACCGGCCCGAGACATCGGAAGGTAGAGTAAAATAATAAATACAACTATAGGTATTTTTTAGGG
Organism: Pararhizobium antarcticum; assembly: GCF_001885585.1. Lineage (GTDB taxonomy): Bacteria > Pseudomonadota > Alphaproteobacteria > Rhizobiales > Rhizobiaceae > Pararhizobium > Pararhizobium antarcticum. The sequence goes on along the minus strand of NZ_LSRP01000127.1, from coordinate 30 downwards.
GTAATTTCAGATTTTACTTATGTTCTCGAG
>NZ_LSRP01000126.1 GCF_001885585.1 Pararhizobium antarcticum | reverse complement strand
CCATTCCCCCGGCACCCTCTCCCCGCCACCCACGACCTCCGTCATCCTCGTGCCTGACCCGAGGATCGGGACCTCAACCCGCGCACAAGACACAAAAAATCCGGGAGACGGCCTGTGCCATGTCCCGGATTGGAATGCGTTTGAAAGGCGGGCTGCCTATCGATCCTTGGACGATCCAAACAGGGAGGCGAGCGTCTTGTTCGGCTTCGAGAACCCGCCCTTCATGCTCTTGACGATGACCATGTGACTGATTTCGCCGCGCTTGAAGGCCTTGAGAAATTTCGGATAGTTGGCGAAGGCGACGCAGCCATGGCTGTCGCCGGGTGTGCGCAGCAGGTAGCTGTGGGCGAGCAGGCCCGTCCGGCCGAGCGGCGCAACACCGTCGGTAGGTGTCAGGCGCACCGCCTCGACCCCGTGGAACAGCGCCTCGCGCATCGTCACCTTGTAGGTGCCGGGCGGCGTCGGTCCCCGCATCTTGACATGCGCAAAGTCGGGATTGTCGCGCATCTTGCCGATGCCGGAATGGGCCTCGAGCCTCTCGCCGTTCGGCATGTGCACGACGCCGGCGGAGATGTCATAATAGGCAACGCCTTTCTTGCCGCGGAAGGCAGGGCGGACGATGTCGTCCTCATCATCCATATCGGGCAGGCCGGGCTTGGCATAGGCCAGTTCCCTGACCTTCGGCTTCGTGTCCTTGGCGCCAGGCTTGCCGAGCGCGGCATCGAGCGAACCGGCCGGACGGCGCAGCGGCAGTGGTCCCATATCGGGCAGCAGGCCGGACAGTTCGACGGCCTGGTCGGACATGACCAGATTGAACGGCTTTGGCAGCATGTCGTCCTGCAGCGAAACCGGCTCGACCAGAGCGGAGGCGGTGATCGGCGTCGAACCGGTGATGAGGTCCCGGTCACGCGCCGGGATGAGTTTTGCCAGCGCCTGCATCTTCTCGGCGAAGACGGCGCCGGGCATGGCCATGGCCACCGCAACGCTGGCCTTGTGCGGACCGGCCTGTGCCGTGGCGATCAGGTTGATCCGCGGCAGGACGGTGAGCCGCGAAAATTTCGCCAGCCGCACGGTGCGCTCCTGCGGCACGGCGCGGATGATGGGGTTGAGACCGAGCGAAGCTTCAAGCCGCATTGGCCGGTCCGAAGGCAGCGACGGGCCCGCGGCATGCATGGCCGCAACGGTCGCGACCACCCAGACGGTGACCGCAGCGGCAAAACCGATGACGCTCGCGCCTGACAGAAAGCGTCTCGCCGATGTTCGGCGGGCGGCCTTGTCCCGGGGGACGATCGAACTGAACTTTTGAACCGCAGACGCCATGATACTGGTTACCCGAAACGCATTACTCAAACGCATGGCAACAGAACACGCTGCCGACGAAGCCGGGTCGATGTCGGCAGGGTTGGAGTGTCCGCCCCTGCCCGGACATGCCGGTTGCTGAGAAGAATGACAAAGTATGGTAACCAATTCCTTTACGCTGGCTCCGCGATTTCGAGGAGTTGGACCAAAGGGAAACAAGGACTGCGCAACGCGAATGACGCGATCGGGCCCTTTGGGTTCGCCAGGGCGAATCAGAAAAGGCGCCCCCCCGGCGAAACAACCATGGGCAAACAGACCCTGCCGGAGTGCGCGAGGGCAAGAGCCTGCGGCGCGCCTTGCCTCAGACCTTAAATTTCAGGCAAATTTAAGGTCTGATGACCAGAACCTGGTCAACCGGGAGATGCGCAAGGCCCACGTCAGGGACATGCCACTGCGACTGCCGTCAACTGCGCGGCTCGGGAGAACGCCCGCCATCCGGGCATCCCGGTTTACCCGCTTTGCATGGGATGTCAGGCGGGTTTTGAAACCCGGGGAAATGTACGGCTAATGGTTTTGTTCGTTAAAATTGCACCAAATTCCGGCCGAAAAAATTAAGCGGCCCGCACTACCAATTTGAGCTTATCCGCATGTCGGACCAAATTTTTTAAGCACGGCAGAAGACGACAGGACAATGCGCCCATGAGCTTTCTTTTCGCCATTTCCGCCATGGCCATAGCAATCATGTTTCCGGTCCTTCTGTCGCTCCGCAGCGCCGGTGTGACGGGTGTCACCCGCTTCTCGGCCGGCTGCGGGCTGGCCGCGGCGGCACTTTGCGTCGCCATGGTCGATGATCTTGCGCCGCGCTGGTTCTCCGGCATCTTCGGCACCGGCCTGATGATTGCCGCAAGCCTGACGACGCTCTCCGGCTTGCGGCAGTTCTTCGGACAATCGGCAATGGGTGTCTGGAGCATTCTGGCGGCGACAATGCTGCCCGTACTCGGACTTGCCATCTTTAGCTACGGGGTCGATGCCCCGGTCGCTCGCAGCCTTGTCAGCGGGGCAACCATCGCCCTGGTCTTCCTGCTGATCGCGGCCACCATCCTGGCCCACTGGCCGAAGGACCGGAGCATCTCGGCCTATATGATCGTCTGTCTGGTGGCAGCCTGCCTGATTGCGCTGTTCCATGGGCTGCGCGTCTTCATCCTGCTCGCCGGGATCGACCCCATCCCCGGGCTTGCCGATCCCCGCCTGTGGACCGTCGCGCTGCCAGCCGGAAGAACCCTGTTCCTGCCGCTGTTCTTCCTGTCGATCATCCTGATGGTGCAGGGCCGGATGATCGACACCCTGCGCCATACGGTCGCCCATGACGATCTGACCGGTGCCTTGTCGCGCCGCGCCTTCATGGCGCGGTTGGAGCGGACCCGGGAAGTGACGATGAAATTCAAGCGGCCGCTGGCCTTCCTGCTGCTTGATCTCGATCGGTTCAAGCAGATCAACGACCGCTATGGCCATGCCGGCGGTGATGTGGCTCTGGCCCATTTCGCAGATGTGGTCGGCGCCCATCTGGGCACCCGCGGCTATATGGGACGTCTGGGTGGCGAGGAGTTCGGCATTGTCCTGCCCGGCATCAGCGATGCCGAGACGCTGGACTTTGCCGAAACGCTCTGTTCGACGGTGCGCAAGGCGCCGTGCGAAACGACGCAGGGCGAGCAGATCCTGTTGACGGTGAGCGTCGGTATCGCCATGGCCGAGCAGGACCGAAGCGCCACGGACACCATGAGCCGCGCCGATATGGCGCTCTACGCCGCAAAGGCGGCTGGCCGGGATTGTTACGTTATGGCGGAAAGGGAGAGTGGCGATGTCTTCACCAGCACGCGGGCCCTCAGCGCAGCCGCCGCACAGATGCGCAGTCTCGATGCCGAAAACCATGGCCTGCTGCAGCCGCAGGTTTCTGCGGGTTAACGGCCAATGTTGGACGCAGCAGATATTCAGAACCTTGCATAAACGCATGAGATGCCTATCTGTGCTGGCATAGTCCACCGGAGAATTCCTTATGTCGCTGCATCGCCTTTTGATGACCACCTGCACCCTCATCGGCCTTGCCGCAGCCATCCTGCCCGCGCGTGCCGAAACGGTCGGGGAGGTCGGTGTCGACTGGCTCGGCAACGACATTTCCATCGATGCCGTGCACGACCCGGAGATCACCGGGATCACCTGCCATGTCACCTATTTCGACCGCAGCGTCATCGATCGCCTGAAGAACGGCAACTGGTTCGAGGACCCCTCCAACAACTCCATCGCCTGCCGCCAGACGGGGCCGATCGCGATCGGCGACATAGACCTGTCTGAAGAGGGAGAGGAAGTGTTTCGCGAGGGCCTGTCGCTCATCTGGAAGAAGCTCGTCGTCACCCGGATCTACGACAAGGCGAACAACACGCTGATCTATCTCGCGCATTCGCGTGAACTGACCGATGGCTCCGCGAAGATGTCGATTTCGACGATCCCGCTGTTTAACCAGCCCGTCACCTGGAAGAACGGCCAACCGAAGTAGGCCGGCTGACGCAAAGGCAAGTTGGGTCGGAACTCAGCCCTCGATACAGTCTGCCGCGCTGACGATCTCGATCCCGGCCGCATGCATGGCGGAGCAAGCCGCCGCGACGCCGGCCGGGTCGATGCCGCGGCTGGCGTCGGCGATGAAGCGGATGGTGACGCCGCCCAGCATCGAACGCGCATCGATCGCCGAGGCCATGACGCAATAGTCCGTCGCCAGGCCACAGATATCCAGCCGGGTGACACCCTTTGCCGAGAGATAGGCATCGAGGCCGGTCAGGGCGGACTGGTCGTTGTCGCGGAAAGCCGAGTAGCTGTCGACGTTGCGGTTAAGCCCCTTGCGCTGGATATGATCGATCGCCGAGACGTCAAGATCGGCATGAAACTCCGCATCCGGTGTCCCCTGAACGCAATGATCCGGCCAGAGCATTTGCGGCTTGCCACCGAGCACGCCCATCTCGAACGGCTTTGCACCGGGATGCTGCGACGCAAAGCTGCCATGATCCGGCGGATGCCAGTCCTGCGAAGCAACGATCAGGTCATAGCCCCCTGATGCAATCAGCCGGTTGGCAATGGGGACTATCTCCTCCCCACCGGGGACGGCAAGATTTCCCCCCGTGCAGAATCCGACCTGGATATCGACGAGCAGCAAGCATTTCAAGGCGGCGTTCTCCGGTCACAGTTGGGCGTCGTAAGGGACATCCTGGATCGACGGAGACAAGCATAGGCATGAAAGTGCAGGTCGAAAACAGAAAACGACACGGCCGCCGGAAACACCCGGCGGCCGTGTCGAAATTCATCCGGAATAGGGATCAGGCGGCCTGAGCCAGCTCGTCGGCGATCACGGTATCGAGGTTCAGGAAGCAGACCATGCTCTTCTCGAGGGCCACGATGCCGCGGCAGAAGGCGCGCTGGGCTTCTGGAATGATTTCCGGCGCCGACTGCAGGGCTTCGCTCTTGATCGTCATCATGTCCGAAACCTGCTCGACCAGAAGGCCGACCAGCTTGCCGGCAATATCGGTGACGATGATCGCGGAGCGCTCGGACGGCTCCGTCATCTTCATGCCGAGACGGCAGGCCATATCGATGACCGGGATCACCGCACCACGCAGGTTGATCAGACCGAGCACGTAAGGCGGCGTATGCGGCATCGGCGTGACCGGGGCCCAGCCACGGATTTCGCGGATCGCCATGATGTCGATGCAGAATTCCTGATCGCCGAGATGGAAGGAGACGATTTCCAGATAGGCACCGGATTGCTTGATGGCATTGTTGTTCATGATCAGAATTCTTCCCAGTTTTCGGCGGATCCGGAGGCCTTGGCCACCGGCGCCGCATGGCTGCTGTTAAAGGCGCTCGAGAGCTTGCCCATCAGGGCTTTCGCGGGCGATGGTGTTGGACGAACGGCTGCCGATGGCGATACGGCACGGACCGGTTGTGGACGCGCCTGGCGGGCCTGACCGCCATGCAGCTGGAACTGACCGACAAGCGCCGTCAGACTTTCGGCATCCTGGGCCAGCGTATGGCTGACGGCATTGGTCTCCTCGACCATGGCGGCATTCTGCTGGGTCATCTGGTCGAGCCGGCCGACGGCGGTGTTGATTTCCTGGAGGCCGGTCGACTGTTCGCGTGCGGCGTTGACGATCGAGACCATGTGCTCGTTGATCTTGAAGACGCTCTTCTCGATCAAGCCCAGCGCCTCGCCGGTTGCGCGCACCAGCCGGACGCCGGTGACGACTTCCGTGCTCGAGCGGCCGACCAGCGACTTGATATCCTTTGCGGCTCCCGCTGCACGCTGTGCCAGTTCGCGGACTTCCTGTGCGACGACGGCAAACCCCTTGCCCGCATCGCCGGCCCGCGCCGCCTCGACGCCGGCATTTAGAGCCAGCAGGTTGGTCTGGAAGGCGATTTCATCGATCACGTTGATGATCTTGCCGATCTCGGTCGAGGCGTCCTCGATGCGGGACATAGCGGAAATTGCCTCGCCGACGATCCGGCCGGATTCCTCGGCATTGTTGCGGGTTTCGCCAACCATCTTGCTGGCTTCCTCGGCGCGCACCGTGGCGGTCCGAACCGTTGCGGTAATCTCATCGAGCGCTGCAGAGGTCTGTTCGAGCGAAGCCGCCTGTTGTTCCGTGCGCTTGGCAAGGTCGTCGGCCGCTCCGCGCATCTGCTGGCTGTTCGACTGGATGGAAACAGTATTGTCCTGAACATTTCCGAGCACGCTCTGCAGGCGGGCGACAGTCTGATTGAAATCGAGACGCAAGGATTCAAGGTCTGCCCGGAACGTGGTCTCGATCGTTGCCATCAGATTGCCGTCGGCAAGGCGGTTAAGGCCAAGCCCAAGCTCGTATACAGCGGCCTTGACCTGCTGCGCCTCCTCGGAGCGCGCATTGTCATTGGCCTGACGCTCTGCCTCGTTCTCGCGGCGGCTTGCAGCCGTATCCGTCTCCAGCGTCTGTTTCTCAACGGCGGCGCTGCGGAACATTTCCACGGAACGGGCCATTTCGCCGATCTCGTCGCTGCGGTTCAACGACCCGACGGCAGTGCCATAATCGCCGGACAGAATGCGCTTCATGCTGTCACGAACGGCAAAAATGCCGCGACGCAGGACGTTGCCGTGAAAATAAAGCATGGCCAGGAGCGACGACATGGCAAACAGGCCGACAACGAACTGAAACAGGATGGAATTCGTCGAGCTGGTTGTGGCTTCGCCGACGCGCGTGGCGAGCAGCGCGCCAGCCTCTTCGCCCAGCTTGGTCATCGTGTCATTCAGACGCTCGCCGCCTCCGTCGATGGCATCATCGAGTGCGCCATAGGCTTCGGCCGGCGCTCCATCTTCCACCATCTTCTTGAGGTCAACCTGGATCGCCTGCGCCACCGCTGCAAGGTCCGCCTCAAATGTCGACATCATCTCCGGCTTGCCAACAGCCGCTGCCAGAGCGAAAGCCGCCGCCTTGCCTTCATTGATCGTCTTCAGGGAGCTTTCGATTGTCTGCAAGCGCTCCGGCTGGATGGCGCGTTCTTCGCGATCGATGATCGTGTCCATCGCCACAAGCACCAGTTCGAGATTTGCCGTGCGCAACTCGGTCGCATTCTTGATCGCAGCCTGCGCCTCGACAGCCTTGCCAAGCGCAATATCGACATGGGAATTCTGGTACCAGCCAATGGCCAGCATGGAACCGAAACCGCAGAATGCAGCGATGCCGAGCGTCGTCAGGCGCTGATTGACAGTGAGTTTCTTGTCCAGTCTTGTCATCGAAGTCATCAGATACCGATCCTGTTGACAGGCCATCCAAAGAAGAACGGGCTGAGTTTGGGGATGAATGCGATATCCGGGATCGAAAAGCCGGCTGACATCATGTCATTCGGAAGGGCGAATCACCCCCCGACGCCCATATACGATTACAAAGACAGATTAAACTTTTGCTAAAATAACAGCCCGCTGGAAAGAATTGACGACTGTGAGAATCGATGCGGCCCGCGCCATGCGCTTCCCTCCAAGTCCATATCCATGCTAGACTGGAAGCATGGAAAAGGAAGCATCCACACTGCGAACCATGTTTCTCATCGCCTTGAGCTGTGCGGCTTTCGTGCTGTTGTCCGCCTTTGCGTTCCGCGGCTGGCTGGAGCATGGGACCGACATCTTCCTTGCCATGGCCCAGAACGGGATGGCCTGGTGCCTCTAGGGCAACACGTGCCCGCAACACATGCCACATTGTGACGTGCCACATTTTGACGCTGTGACGTCACGGGGTTTGCACCCCACGTCTCAAACGGATAACTGAAGGCAACGTTGGCCTCTGGACCGGATATCATCATGAAAACTGTTCGCATCGTACTCTGGGCTGCCGTGCTCGTGGTTGCCGCCGTGCTCGGCTGGCTGTCCTATGAGATGACCGCTTCGAAGGACAGCGCTGCTTCCGGCCCGTTCGGCGTCCCGTTCGATCTGGTTGCGCAGGACGGCAAGCCAATTACCCAGGCAGCCTTCACCGGCAAGCCGACGGCGCTTTTCTTCGGCTTCACCCATTGCCCGGAAGTCTGCCCGACGACGCTTTTCGAATTGAACGGCTGGCTTGAAAAGGTCGATCCGGACGGCACGAAACTGCAGGCCTACTTCATCTCGGTCGATCCCGAGCGCGATACACCTGACATTCTCGGCCAATATGTCTCCAACGTTTCCAAGCGGATCACCGGCATATCCGGATCCCCGGACAAGGTCATGGAGATGGTCAAGGGGTTCCGGGTCTACGCCAAGAAGGTCCCGCTCGACGAAGCCAAGCCGGAGGGCGACTATACGATGGACCACACCGCATCCGTCTTCCTTCTGGATGGAGCGGGACGCTTCACCGGTACGATCGCCTATGGCGAGAACCCGGATACCGCGCTCAAGAAACTGGAAAATCTGTTGAAGGGCTAACGGAAAGTGCAGCCTGTTGCGCACACCTGCGGGGCGCCTGCGCGTCCCGGGCTATCGGCGCAATAGCGTTTGGCGCTTTACCTGCGCCTGTCGCTCGTGATAGCGCGACGCAAAGCCCTTTCAAAGGATCCAGACCTTGGCCGATATCCGCCTCTTCGTCACCACCACGGAAGTCCAGTCCGAAATCATCCTTCAACTGATGAGCGACGCCTTCGAGGAAGACGGCTACGCAATCGCGACGATGGAGATGGACGAAAAGAAGGACATCTGGGAAGCCTCGCTCTATCTCGAATGGGCAGAGGAAGAGGCGATGCACGCCCGCTTCGCGCAGGTGCTGGCGCCACATTTTCCGGACAAGATCATTGAGCGCGAAGTCATTCCCGACGAAGACTGGATTGCGAAGTCGCTGGAAGGCCTGTCACCCGTCCATGCCGGGCGTTTCGTCGTTCACGGTTCCCACGACCGGGACAAGATCCGCCCGGGCGATGTCAGCATCGAGATCGACGCCGGGCAGGCCTTTGGGACCGGCCATCACGGAACCACGGCCGGCTGCCTCGAAGTGATCGAAACGGTGATGCGCTCGCGCAAGGTCACGAATGTGCTCGATCTCGGCACCGGCAGCGGCGTGCTGGCGATTGCCGCCCGCAAGCTGAAGGCGGTGCCGGTGCTGGCGACCGACATCGATCCGATCGCCACCCGCGTCGCGGCTGAAAACGTGCGCCGCAACGGTATTGCAACGGGCGTCAGGATGGTCACGGCGCCCGGCTTTCATTCACCGGCCTTCGCAACCCATGGCCCATTCGACCTGATCATCGCCAATATCCTCGCCCGCCCGCTGATCCGGATGGCGCCGCAACTGGCCTCCCATCTTGCCCCCGGCGGCTCCGTCGTCCTGTCGGGCATCCTCGCCTCCCAGCGCTGGAAAGTGCTCTCGGCCTACAATGGCGCGCATCTGCGCCATGTCCGCACGATCTGGCGCAATGGCTGGGTGACGATCCATCTCGACCGCCCGTGATGATCGGCAAAACCCAATTCTGAAATGTGAATGGGTCTGAAATGTAAAAAGGTGAAATGCGAAAAAGCCGTCTGTCGATCACGACAGACGGCTTTTCGAAACAAAGGCGATGCCAGAGGCACCGCCCGCTGACCGGCAAGCCGGTCATGTCCGCGAGCTTGAGGAGGAGGAGCGCTCAAGCGGACTCTTCATGATCTGAAATCGGCCACCCGGAGGGAGGAGGAGAAGGGAAACCGACCATGTTCAGACCATGCAGCGCGTGCCGTCAGGCATTCGCATGAACAACAGACCTTAGTCTGCGTTCGTTGAGCGGCTTTATAATCGCCGGCTGAAAATAGAACAGCGCTTTTCCAGCATGGGTGCCATGCACCTCGCGCATAAGTATGATAATTGAAAACCACCGCCGAGGTGGACGTCAGAACACGTAAACGCCCCGTCATAATACCCCCCTCAGGACCTGACCTGCCATGGACGGGCTTTCCCCTGACGCTGGCTTTCCGCTAGAGTGGCTTCAGGACCGGTCGGATTCGCGCCGATCCGTTCTCCGGAAACCACCGCAGCCTTTCAGGAAAATCGATGTTTCAGTCCTTCGACGTCACCTCCACTCCGCAATTTGGCAGGGAACGGACGGACGCTCTGCGCGTCGCTCTGCAGACCCTCGACGTCGATGGATTTCTGGTGCCCCGCGCCGACGAGTTTCAGGGCGAATATGTTCCGGCAAGCGCCGAACGCCTGTCCTGGCTGACAGGCTTTACCGGTTCGGCCGGCATCGCGCTCGTCACGCGCACGCAGGCGATCGTCTTCGTCGACGGGCGCTATGTGACGCAGCTTGCCGAACAGGTGGATGGAACGGTGTTTGAAGGCGGCGACCTGATCGGCGCGCCGCCATCCACCTGGCTCGAGAACAATGCGCCCAAGGGCTTCCTGCTCGGCATCGATCCCTGGCTGCACACGGGCGCAGAGGTGCGCAAACTCGAAAAGGCACTTGCCTGCGTATCAGGCACGCTGGTCTTTCTCGATTACAACCCGCTCGACCGGATCTGGGCGGACCGCCCGTCCGCGCCGCTGGGCCGCGTCAAGATCCAGCCGCTCGACCATGCCGGTATTCTGGCCAGGGACAAGATCGCAAGGATGTCAACCGATCTCGAAGCGACAGGTGCGGCGGCGGTCGTACTGACCGACCCCTCCTCGATCGCCTGGACGTTCAACATCCGCGGCAGCGACGTGCCGCACACGCCGCACCCGCTTGCCCGTGCCATTATTCATGCTGACGGCCGCGCCGAACTCTTCCTCGACAAGCGCAAGACCGGCATCGAAGAAGAAGCCTATCTCACACAGCTTTGTGACATGGCAGCGCCTGCATCCTTCGAGGACCGCATCGCAGCCGTTTCGCAGGGCGGCGCCAAGCTGATGATCGATCCCGATCACGCGCCCTTCGCCCTGGCGCAGATCATCCGCGCCAGTGGCGGCATCGTGATCGAGGCGATCGACCCGGCTCGCCTGCCCCGCGCCCGCAAGAACCCGGCCGAACTCGAAGGTTCGGAACGCGCCCACCTGCAGGACGGTGTGGCGATGGTCGAGTTCCTCGCCTGGCTCGACGAAACGACACCGGGCACCGTCACCGAGATCGCCGCTGTCGAGCAGCTTGAAAGCTGCCGGCTGCGTGTCGGCGAGCGCCTGCAGAACCCGCTGAAGGATATTTCCTTCGACACGATCTCCGGCGCCGGTGCCCATGCGGCGATCATGCACTACCGCGTGACCACCGACAGCGACCAGGCGATTGAAGACGGGACGATGTTCCTGATCGATTCCGGTGGCCAATACATCAACGGCACCACGGACATCACCCGCACGGTGGCGATCGGCAACGTTCCCGAGAACCAGAAGCGGTTCTTCACACTGGTCCTGAAAGGCATGATCGCCATCAGCACGGCGCGCTTCCCGAAGGGCTCGCGCGGCGTCGATCTCGATCCCCTGGCGCGCATTGCGCTCTGGAAGGCCGGTGCCGATTTTGCCCATGGCACGGGCCATGGCGTCGGCTCATACCTCTCGGTGCACGAGGGGCCACAACGGATTTCCCGTGCCGCCATGCAGGAATTGCTGCCCGGCATGAGCCTGTCGAACGAGCCCGGCTATTACCGTCCGGGCGCCTTCGGTATCCGCATTGAAAACCTTGTCCATGTCTTCGAGGCGACCCCGATCGACGGCGGCGACCTGCCGATGCTCGGTTTCACGACGCTGACATTTTGCCCGATCGACCGCCGGCTGATCCTGACTGCGCTTTTGACCGGCGAGGAACTGGACTGGATGAATGCCTATCACGCCGAAACGCGGGAAAAGCTTATGCCGCTGATCGAGGGGGATGCGGTCCGCAAATGGCTAATCGCGGCAACCGAGCCGCTTCTGCGTTAGAGACCTGCGAAATGCCGGATGGCCATGACCACCAGCCATCCGGCCAGCAGCATCCAGAGCGACGAAAACCGCAGGCCGACGAAAAATGCGACCAGCATCGAGGCGGCCACGTCCCAGCCGCCGTAGACGAAGGCGGGCGCCACCAGCGTCGACAGGACGGCGGCCGGAACAGCATTCAGCGCCGCTTCCATGCGCGGCGGGATGCGCGTCATCTGCATCATCATCACATAGCCGCCGATGCGCGTCAGGAACGTCGCAAGGGCTGCCGCGAGAATGATGTAGATCAGGTGCAGGTGTTCGCTCTGGTCCATCACTACACCTCGTTTTCAAGCGTGACGGGCGCTTCCGGCTGTCGCGGCAAAGGCAGGCAGGCGGCGAGCAGGATGCCGGCCAGTGCGCCGATGCTGACATGCCACGGCGAGCCGACAATGTGCATGGCGGCGACCGAGGCCACAGAACTCACCGCCACAACCGGCAGCCAGTTGTCCCGCTTGCGAAAACCCAAGACGAGCGACATGAAATAGATCGGCAGGAGCACGTCGAGACCGATGGCGCGCGGATCGCCGATCATCTGGCCGAAATAGGCGCCCAGAAAGGTCATGAACTGCCATGGCACGTAGATGATCATCGCAAAACCGAGATACCAGAAGAAGGTGATCGGTTCGCCCCGCTCTGCGCGCTTTTCCGTCTCGGCATATTGCGGATCGACCAAAAGGAAGAAGGTGACGATCTTCTGCACCGGCGAGAAATGGCGGACATGGCGGGTGATCGAGGCTGAATAGAGGATATGCCGGAAGTTGACGGCAAAGATCGACAGAACGATCAGCCAGGGCTGGACCTTGTTGCCGAACAGTTCGATGCCGACCATCTGGCTGGCCCCGGCATAAAGCGTGATGCTCATGAAGACAGCATCGAAGACCGAAAAACCATTGTCGACCGCAAGTGCGCCGAACAGCGCGCCGAACGGCGAAGCGGATACCATGACGGGAAAACCGCCACGCACGCCCTGCCAGAAATCGTCTTTGGTCATCAGGAAACTTTCCGGAGCGGGGCCAGACGGCCTACCGATCTGCCGAGATGTACAAATTGTGCTGGCACAGATAGGACGCGGACTGCGCGCGAACAATTCAATAAGATTGATGCAGCGATCCGAATTTCTGATCAAACGCCGGATCGCGGCTCAATCGATGCTCAAGGCTTGGGCTTGACCTGGAATGTGTGCTCGATACCGGGAAAGGTGCGCGCCTTGACTTCGCTGGCATAGGCCTCGAAAGCCGCCGAAATCTGCGGTGCGAGGTTGGCGAAATGCTTGACGAACCGCGGCTGGAAATCGCTGAACAGGCCGAGAATGTCGTCGGAGACAAGGATCTGGCCGTCGCAGGCCGGCGATGCCCCGATGCCGATCGTCGGCGCCCGCAGGGTCTGGGAAATTTCCCGTGCCAGCGGCTCGATCGTACCCTCGACGACGATCGCAAAGGCGCCGGCGTCATCGATAGCCTTGGCATCGCGCCTGATCTTGTTGGCTTCCTTTTCGCTGCGCCCCAGCGACCGGTAGCCACCAATCGTATTGACCAGTTGCGGCATCAGCCCGACATGGCCCAGCACCGGAATGCCGCGCTGGGACAGGAAATCGACGGTCTCGGCCATTTCGGCGCCGCCTTCGAGCTTGACCGCGCTGCAGCCGGTTTCCTTGAGGATGCGGGCGGCGCTGTTGAACGCCTGTTCCTTGGATTCCTGATAGGAACCGAAGGGCAGATCGACGACGACGCAGGCTTTTTCCGAGCCGCGCATGACCGCCTGGCCGTGGGCGATCATCATGTCGAGCGTCACGCCGACAGTCGAATCAAGCCCGTACAGCACCATGCCGAGCGAATCGCCGACCAGCATGAAATCGACATGCGGATCGAGCAGCCTTGCGATCGGCGTCGTATAGGCCGTCAGGCTGACGATCGGGCGATCGCCCTTCAGCGCTTCAATATTGCCGGGGCTCAGGCGCCGCTTCACTGCCTGTACACTCATGCTCACGCCACCTTCGCAAATTTTGCAGTTTTCGGGCTGAAAACCCTGTTATCGAGCAGCTTCGTGCTCCCGAAGCGAACAAAAAGTAACAGAAGAACCGGCTTTTCGCCGATTTCCGTCAAAACACGCAGCGTTTCCGGATCACGCAACGCCACCACTTCCGGCCGCGCCAGCGGCTCGGCGGCGATGAAATCGACAATCGCCTTCTCCAGCGTCGCGACATCCGTCAGTCCGCCGGCGATCAGCCGTTCGGCCTCGTCCAGCGCCTTCGGCACGATGCCGGCAGCGCGCCGTTCGTCCGGCGTCAGATAGACATTGCGCGACGAACAGGCGAGCCCGTCATTTTCCCGCACCGTTGCAACGCCAATGACCGAGACCGGCGCAGCGAGATCCTCGACCATGCGGCGAATGATCTGCAGCTGCTGGAAATCCTTCTCGCCGAAATAGGCGCTGTCCGGCTGGACGATGTTGAACAGCTTGGTGACGACGGTGGCGACGCCGGCGAAATGGCCGGGGCGCACAGACCCCTCGAGCTCGGCACCCAGCGTTGGCACATCGACGACCGTTTCCATCGGGCGGGGATACATTTCGGTAACGGCCGGCGCAAACAGGAAATCGACGCCACTGGTCTCCAGCATCGACTGGTCACGCGGCAGATCACGCGGATATTTCGTCAGGTCTTCGTTTGCGCCGAACTGCAGCGGATTGACGAAAATGGTCGCCACGACAATGTCGTTGTCCGCGCGTGCCTTGGCAACGAGTTGCATGTGGCCGACATGAAGATAGCCCATGGTCGGCACCAGCCCGATGGTTTTACCGGCGCGTCGGTGGCCGGCAAGACGGGCGCGCAGCGCAGCAATGGTGGTGACAGTTTCCATATCCGGACCCTCCAATCCGCACCGCCCGCCGCCATCTGAAGCGGCGGTCACAGGGCATCAAGGTGGCTTTCGTGCATTGGCGCGCGAAGACCAGCGCGGTTTCCCTAACGTGTGCAGTGCAAAAAGACAATTCAAGAATTGCCCGGCACAGATGTTCGCGAAGGAAAACCGCAGGCCGTTCTATCCGGCCTGCACCGTCTGCTCGATGGCGCCGAAAATGCTGTGGCCGGTGCGGTCGTTCATTTCGACGCGAACCGTGTCGCCTGCGGTGATCGGCGAAGCTGTCGAATCGCCAACACCGGCGAGAATGCTGCCCGCACCCGGCGCCCGCCCCTTGCTGGCAGCGGCAATGGCGGTATTGAAGTCAAACGCCTGCTTCGTCTT
>NZ_LSRP01000125.1 GCF_001885585.1 Pararhizobium antarcticum | reverse complement strand
CCTATGCGCAGTCCATGACATCAAACGAGGTCAAGGGAACGAAGATCTCCAGCAAATGGCGAGGCACGCCCGGCTTGGTCACCACCGGTCCCGATGGCAAGGTCATCTTCCTGTTTGGAGAAACCCAGCCCTCCGTCGTTTGCTCGCCCCTTCAGGTCTGCGACATCGAACTGCAGGGTGGAGAGATCGTTCGAGACGTTCTCGTAGGCGACACCGTGCGCTGGAGGGTCGAGCCTGCCACCTCCGGCGCGACAGGGGGCCAGGCCATCCACCTGATCGTCAAACCATCGGAGGCCGGGCTCGTCACCTCGATGGTCGTGACCACCTCAAGGCGGACCTATCATATCCAGCTCAAGTCCCATCCGAGCCAGTACATGGCCCGTGTCGGTTTCGAGTACCCGGAAGATGTTTCCACCAAACTAGCCGACATCAACGCTCGTATCGAGGTGGGAGGCATCCCGGGCACTGCGCCGGACGAGCTCAACTTTTCCTATTCGGTCAGCGGCAGCGCGCCTTGGAAGCCGAAGCGCGTCTATTCCGACGGTGACAAGACCTACATTCAGTTTCCAAAATCGATATCGGGACAGGATGCACCGGTTCTTTTCGTGGTCAGCGGTGGCCAGAACCGTATCGTCAACTATCGCATGAAGAACGACATGATGATCGTCGACTATGCGGTCGACAAGGCGATCCTTGTTTCGGGCGTGGGCTGGCGGAAGCAGAAAATCACCATTCGGCGGGGAGGATAACCGATGCGCAGGTTCCTCATTCCCCTTCTCACGGCACTGTCTCTTGCCAGCTGCCAAACCCCTGACGAAGCGCTCACCACAAACTCTGATCCTGTTGCGTTCAACCGGAAAACCGCGGGGGCGATCGCCGGTGATATGGCGAGCAGGCTCACTGAGCAGATCGGGCCGGCCGGCCCGACGACGATCAAGATGGAAAAGGACACATCGGAATACGCGGCCGCACTTGAGGCCGCGTTGAAGGGCTGGGGCTATACCGTGATCGTCGACGGAAAGGCCGCCAAGGATCAAAAGCCGCTCGAACTCGCCTGGTCGGTCGATAACTTCGACGGACAGATTCTGGCTCGCCTGACCACCCCATCGATCGCACTTGGCCGCGCCTACACGCCGACCGCTGCTGGTGCGACGCCCGCAAGTCCACTTTCGATCATGCAGCGAAACTGATAGGAGGCGATCGTGGTTCAGTCTTTACAACTCGGCAGCGCCGGCAACGCTGATGATCAACAGGGTATGCGCCGGCTGAACCGGCTTCCGATCATCGTCACAATCGTCGTGATCCTACTGTTCCTTGGCGTCGTGGTGGTCGGTCTCTCGTGGCGCGGCCTGTCCTTCAGCCCGAGCAACGACCTGGAGAGCGCGTCTAATTCACCGGCGACGACGTTTGGCGATCAGTTGAAGCGGGGTGTTTTCGACGGGATCATCGGCGAACCGGAAAAACAGGAGATCTTTCAGCCAACGCCCATTGTCGTCGAAAAGGAGCGCATCAGCGAACCGGTGTTCGAGCCCCAGCCGGAGATTAGGAAGGACCGTCGGCAGAGCCTCGAGTCGGAAGGAGACTGGAAAGCGCGGCTGAAGCGGGAGCAGGACGAGCAGTACATCCGGGAAGCCCAACGCCAACGGATGGCCCGGTTGCAGGCGCGCGCAACGGCATTGGACTCACCCCTGAAAGTCGATGTTTCCGATCTTGAAAAATCCGCGAATGAAAGTGCGGCCAACGGCCAGCAGCCTGCAACCCCCCCGACGAACAGCGCTTCCGACCTTTATACGGCTGCCATGAAATCCGGAGTGATGGGCCAGACCGTCGATCCGAACGGGCAGTCGACGAAAGAGGACTTCTTCAACCAGGATATCAAGGACCTTGGATATTTGCCCAACAAGGTGGTGCCGCAAATGTCACCGTTTGAGCTGAAACGCGGCTCCGTCATTCCCGCGACACTGATATCCGGTTTGAACTCCGACCTCCCCGGCAGGATCACGGCGCAGATAAGCCAAAACGTCTACGACAGTGCAACCGGCTATCGCCTCCTTGTGCCGCAAGGCGCCAAACTGTTCGGCAGATATGATTCCAAGGTGTCTTTCGGCCAGAAACGCGTCCTTGTCGTCTGGACCGATCTGATTTTTCCAAATGGCTCGACGCTCCAGATCGGCGGTATGGCCGGCACGGACGCCGAGGGCTATGGCGGCTTCAAGGATAAGGTGGATCGGCATCTCTGGCGCACGTTCGGTTCGGCCGCACTCGTCGCGCTCATCGGCACGGGCATCGACATGTCGATGCCGGAAAGCTCGACGCTTGCAACCCAGGACACGGCATCGGACGCCGCACGCAGGAACTTTGCCGAGAGCTTTGGGCGGGTCGCCGAGCAGACGATTTCCAAGAGCCTGAACGTCCAGCCGACGATCAACATCCGGCCGGGTTACAAATTCAATGTGCTTGTGGATCAGGACATTATCTTTCCATTCGCCTATCGGGGAAAATAGCCGAATCTCTTTAACTCTTTTCTGATCGTCGTGCGCCTGGTTGCATCATGACGTGTCCATAGCCGTTTTTAGTTGAAATACTTTCCTCAATGTCACCACTTTTGAATTGACGCGACGTGAAAGTGGCCGTAGCGAGGTAGTGCTGAACTACACGGTACAAGGGACTGCATCGCTGTGTGCGGGTATCCAAGGTTGCCGGAACTAAACAGGCAGACAGCAAATTTTGCGTTTGTCATCCAATGTCCATCTACCTGCTAGCCCCGATGCGGCATAGCGCGAAACCTCCTCAGGGAAACCAGAGATGGCAATGCAGGGCAGACCGGCCAAAAGATAGGAGAACAGCCCATGGACGGAACCGTTCGCTCGCTCATCGACATGCTGGACACCGCACAAAACGAGCACATGATCAAGGGTGCCCTGAAACATTTCGGGCACGCCTATGGTTACAGTCGCTTCGCCTACCTCCAGACCGAGGGGCTGGCTATCAGGACCTTCAACAGCTATCCGGAGCGTTGGGAGGGCGTCTATCTCGCAAGCCATTATTCTCTCATCGACCCGGTCGTGACGGAAGCAAAGCGCAGACGCGATATTTTTTCCTGGACGGCCGACGACTGGCCCGCCCGCGGATCGTCAGACCTTCGTCGTTTCCGCGATGAGGCGATTGATCACGGCATTTGTTCCGGCGTCACCATTCCGGTTGAAGGCAGTTTCGGCTCTACCACAATGCTGACCTTTGCGTCTCCTGATCCAAAGGTGGGAATCCCAACGGCGCTCGACTCCAGAACTGCGCTCCAGATCGTCATGGCTGTCCATTATCGTTTGAAGCTTACCGCCGCATCCATGGTTATGACGCCGAACCGGATGTTGTCACCACGGGAAGCTCGCTGCGTCATGTGGACTGCAAAAGGAAAGACCACGCATGAAACAGCTGTACTTACCGGCATTAATGCGAGGACGGTACAACACTATCTCGATAGCGCGCGGCAGAAGTTTGATGCCCGAACCATACCGCAGCTCGTCGTCATGGCGAAAGAGCGTGGGCTATTCTAAGCTGCCGTTTCTCAATCTACCGGGACTTCGGGGACGTAGCCCAGGGCATCTATAATCTCGGAGAGCTTCCTCTGCTGTGTCTCGGACCTCTCTTGACGCGCAAGGTACTCATCCTGAAGAGAGCGCAGCACGGAGGTCGTTATCGTCGGATCATCGTTCGCACGCGTCCACTCTTCGTAGACGGCGTCGTCTGCCGCAAGCAGGTTGCGGTGCTCGTTGATCGCACCAATGGCAAGAACCTCCAGTTCGGATTTTTGCATCGAACTGTAACGGGGTGTCACCTCGTTTGAGGTGTTCTGACCCAAGCCTACATGTTCCATTGGTTTTCCATTCACTCACTCCATTACCATCAGAGCATGCACGTGGCCCGCACTATACGGGTTAAGGCATCACCACATGACGTCGCCAACGGACGCGCATCCCTAGCTTATGCTGAAAGCATCAATGTGAATCATATGCCTGAATATAACATAACGCTCCGAATCGGAACTATCGTTCCTAGAACTATGGTTCCCATTCAGGCTCCGCTAGGGTCATGGATCTCAAGGAGACCATGGCGATCAACCTGCGTCGGATCCGTCATGGGAAGAACCTGACTCAGGAAGAACTGGCAGACCTCGCGGGGCTGAGCGCCCGTTATATAGGGGCTATCGAGCGTGCCGATAAGTCTGCTACTGTTACCGTTCTTGGACAGATTTCGGAAGCCCTCGGTGTCGAGCCGGCCGAGCTTCTGACAAAAGCAAATTGATGCCTCATCATTCGTCCTCTATTTGAGAAACGTCTCCTGACCGACGGACATGGTGACACTTTAAGGCAAGCGTGGTGTGGGTAAAAGCCAACAAGCCCTCCAGTGCAGATTCGTGAAATTTCCGATTGACAAATGCCGCCACATATCTTTCGCGTTTGTTACTCCAGATGACGGCCACGGCTGCTTTCATTTGATGGGCTAGGCCTGAGCGGATAAGCGGCAGCCCTCGCTATGATGGCGCAGATCGTCGCCGACCTTGGAACTCTATGAAGTGTTCGCATTGACGATATCGAAAATGAGCTGTGCCAGAGGGGCCTCGTTACCACTGAAGCTATCGATCATAGCGCTGATTACCCTGTTGCGTTCCAACACATCCGGGTTGAACGGCAAGCCCGAATTTTCAGCCAGAATCGTGAGGAATGAAAGCTGAGTACGACCATTTCCTTCGCGGAAAGGATGGACAGCATTGATCTCCGCAAGGACGTGCGCGGCCTTGACTGAAAAGACTTCCAGAGCAAGCCCCGACAGGTAGTTCTGCGATGCCAGTTCTGCGAATATCCGAACCATTTCCTGATTGATGTATTCCGGATAGCAAAACCAGTTTCCGCCCTTGCCGATGCGGACGGTGCGGGCCTCTCCCGCCCAAGCATATACATCTTGAAACAGATGCCGGTGAAGGGCCTGATAGTGGGCATAGTCGAGCTCGCCCTCGGGCCATGGCTCTTCTGATCGGATCACGAACATAGCGACCTCGTATTCGTCAATTTCGCTCTGATCCTCAAGATCCAAAAGGTTTCGGAGAACTGTCGTTCCCGGATAGCAGAGGGGATCTGATTCGGCGGTATATACCAAGGATCAGGCGGACTTTTTGGCGAATTGCTCGCGGACCAATGCCCGTCGCTCGTCGGCCGTCTTGTCAGCGGAAATTTCGAAAAGGCGCTTCATACGCGGGGATAGTGAAAGCCCTTCGACCGCACTGATTTTCTCGGCGCGTTCACGAGTGAGCCGTCCAATCTCGCCTTTCGTCGCAACGGAAGCAGTTCTCTTTTCCATGCAAAAAACCTATCACAACCTTCAGAAGCGCCAAAGGGTTTTCTGATGCGCTTTCACCCCGTGTAAGGTGCTTACTACAGGCCCATGGTCGGCAGGCGTCGAAAACTCGACCAACTATCGCCTCCGGAATCTGACGGGTCAGTTTCCAAGAATCCTGGACAGGTCGATCCGCATGCCGGAAGCATTGATGTCCTTTTGATCCTGCGGGCCCGACTCAGCATTGAGTGGCGTCTCCGGTTTCAAAACCCCCTCCTCACTGACATCGGCTGGTTCTTTTTGGTTGTTAATCGACCCACCTGGATCTTCCGCCTGAAACACCTCCACGCCTTCAAACTCCCCGGTTTTCCAGGCATAGACGGCATCCTCGAATATCTGCGGAAAAACCTCGTCGCTCTTGGGATTTCCGTACCACTTGGAGACAATCCGGAGGATTTTGGCAAACATCTGGCTTCCCATACGCAGGTTCGCGCAGGCATCGACAAGATCGACCGTCAGTTCCGAGGCCTCCTTGATGCCGACGCCTGCCGGAAACTGCGTCAGGCCGACGCGGACCACGGCTCGGCCGACATTCTCGCGGATGATGACCATCGCCTCGTCGGTGGTTTTCGGCATCGGAACCAGAAACACACGACTGCCGGATTTGACGGTGACCGTCAGGGGATCGGGTGCACCTGCCGCCTCGATGAACTGCTCGACGATCGCAGACTTCAGCGAAGGGTCGGCGCATTGTTGTATCAGGGCAGCGTCCAGCATGATGACTCCAAACTTCACGTGTTGAAGGATATGACGAGGGGTTTGGCAAACAGCCGTGCCCAGGCTTTGAGGCAGACGAGCTGAATGTCGACAATGGACGTTCCTTCCGTCCACCAGCCATTACCGACAGCGACAATGACGTCGGGATCGTGCAGCATCGATTGCAGCACCGGCCAGACGATCAGTTGTTCGTAGCAGATGAGAGGAGCAATCCGCATTCCACTTAGTTCTACGACCGGATTGGCGAAGAAATCGGCGCGCGCACTGCCACTCTGGCCAAGCCACGACCGCCAAGGCTGCCACATCGACCCTGGCACCGGCATCCGCTGTCGATAAAGGACCTTGCCATCCTGGGCAGAAATCGCGACCAGAACATTGTCGTACCCTTCTTCGGTCACCGCGGTCGCGCCGGCGACGACGGTGACGGCCGTGTCTGCAAAACCGTGGATCCACAGACGCTCAACGGTTGGTGTCCAATTGCCGACTGCGCTCTCCGGCAAGACAACAACCCGTCCTGATCCAGAGCCCGCCTCGCGCACGATCTGGATCAGGTCGCGCTGGCGGTAGAACCCGGTCTCGCGCCCAAGCGAAGAACCAAAGTGAAGATCGACACCGCGCCATCGGTCCGGTAGAATTGGATCGGTCCAGGTCGCGGCGGACCACAGCCAGACGCTCACAAGCGCCATGGCGACAGCCGGCCATACCAGGGTTACGAGGCCCATCAGGCCGGCTGTCATCGCCGCGATCCCCCACCATCCCCATGTGGGAAATAGGGCACCCGCGGCCGTGAGCGGATGCGCCCAGCCGGTAATCCCGAACGGTGGCACAGCCATGAGCATGACAGCTGCAAGATAGCGGAACGGTCGCGCACGCGCATTCGCAGTCCACAGTATCGAATGGACGACAACGAAGCCTAGAGATGCGCAGAGCCAAAGGAACAGACCAAGCCAGAGGTCGGACTGGTAGAAGGCAGCGACGCCCTGCGGCAGTCCTCTTGAGGCTGCAAGGAAGTATCCGGCCGAAACCAATGCGGCGATCTTTCTGCTTTGAGCAATCGACCACAG
This sequence comes from Pararhizobium antarcticum, assembly GCF_001885585.1. Taxonomy (GTDB): domain Bacteria; phylum Pseudomonadota; class Alphaproteobacteria; order Rhizobiales; family Rhizobiaceae; genus Pararhizobium; species Pararhizobium antarcticum. Next base: position 8,089 of record NZ_LSRP01000125.1, on the reverse strand, counting down.
AATCGGGAATGAGAGCGAGACTGGCAGGAGCAACGCGACGCCGCTCCAAGCGATCCATCCGGTCGCCGCTGACAGGCCCATAAGCACGGCGGGCCGAGCGATTTTACGGAACATAAGTCCATACCTCCCTGGCCAGTCCGAGAATGCTGGATGCGGGAATAGGGCCGAAATATCGGGAGTCGAACGAACCGATGAAGTCGGAGTGGATAAATAAAAATCCAACAGTGATGACCCCGCCACTCCAGCCGGTCAAGGGGCGACCCTCGCCATCGACAACCGAGATGTTGGACCGTGGCACGGAATGACCGGCGATCCGGACATCGACGCCAACCTCAACGTCCTGTCCTGCGACGCCAATGATCGTTTTGATGAGAGGCGCATAGCCAGCCGGGCAAAGACCGCTGCGCAGATATCCCCGAGACCTGGCCTCACGCATTGCCGCTGTCTCCGGCGGGCAGATGAACACGACATCGCCGACCGTGGCTGGTCGATCGAGCGGGACGATACGCCAGAGACCAAGTGGCTCGCTCGGCGTGAGGTTGATCCTGTAGCCACCGATCCATCCAATCTCAAAAATAGAAAGCGCGCCAATCCCTGCACTGACGACAATGGCGGTCGCCGTCTTCCGGTCAGATCGAGTTGCTGTTTGGGCGTGTGCGGCGCCACTCATTTCAGGGATAGTCCTTTGGCTTGGCTCTGGCGCAGGACTTGCCCCTGACTGATACTCTCCGTCGCACGCTCATGGGCTGCAAGTTGTTGAATGGTTCGCATTGCAGTCCACGACGACTGCACCTCAGATTTCTGGCTGGCCGACATGCCCGCCGTGATGGATTTGAACGCCTCGCCATTCGGCTCCTTCGCGGCAACACCGAGGAAGGTTCTTTCACCGAACCGGTCGCTCACGGCCTTGGCAAACCCTTCCAACTCTGCCTTCACCATCTTGTCGGCAAGCGCGAATTCGAGACCTGCGGGAAGGTCGTTGCGATCGATCGCGTCACGGACCTTTTCGAGGGTCTGTTTGGCCGACCCAGAGAGCGCCGGAATGTCGACAGCGACCTTGAGGCGGACCGCGCGTTCCTCGGTCTCGTGCCTGCGTTCCGCTTCCGTGCGCGTTTGCAGGTAACGCTCGATGTTGCGCGCAAGGGCAGGCGCATTGACCAGTGCTGTATCCCGTTCCTGCTTCTCGGCACGCCCGGCAAGGAGACCCGTCTTGCCCTTGAGCGCACCAAAGCTTTCCGGCTCACCGGCAATCTTCACCAGGGTCGAAGTCGCGGCGGATTTGTCGTTCAGCATGCCATCGACATTGATCGCCTTGAAGGCCGCTTCCGGGTCTGCATAGACAAGATGGAAACGGGTTGTGACATCCTGCCATTGCTTCTTCAGACCGGGATCTGCAACAAGCCGATCCTCGACGCTCTGCTCCAGCGATTTCTGGAATGTGGTGATGCCCGATACCATTGGCTTCATCTCCATCGTGGGGTTGGTGGTCACCGACTTGGCGGTGTGCTTCATCCCGAGCCGCGTGCCGATTGCGGTGAGACGGTTCGTGAGGTCGACCAGCTTTTGCTTCTGCCGGACGGTCCACTCCAGACGATCCCGAACAATGGTGCGGGCGACGTTGACGAGATGGAGACCGCGCGCGTCGGCAAACCGCAGAGCGGCGCGATAGAAACCGCCTTTCTCGTAGTCGAGCGTCGTTTCCTTGGAATTCTTGCGTGACAGAAGTTCGGTCAGCCCACCAGCTTTTGAGAAGGACCGCGCGCCATAGTAAACGGCGAGATCTTCGCGGTGACGGGTCATTGCCACATAGGTCAGGTGCCGATCGAGCGAGAGCGAGGCCAGCACTTTGACCCGGTCGACGGTGGCGCCCTGGCTCTTGTGAATGGTGGTGGCGTAGCCGTGATCGACGTTGTTGTAGAAACGCTGTTCGACCGTGAGCCTATGGCGATCAGCGCCATCGCCGATCTCCGCGACAATGCGCCCTAGCGTGGCCTCGACCACCTTGGCCAGCATGCCGTTCTTGACGCCAAGCGATCCCTCGTTTTTCAGGAAAACGATCTGGTCGCCAGCCGCAAAATAGCGAATGCCATCCTCGGTCCTGAAGGCATGGCCGCTTTCGATCATTCCACGCTCGACCAGCTTGGCCCGTGCAAGCGTGTTCAACATCCGGACGTCGCGGCGAAGATGCGCCAGGATCAGCATCGTCTTTGATGGATCGTAGTCCCGGTTCCAGTCGGAGATCAGACTATCGACCGCTTGGTCTTTGAGGATCGATCCCATCATCCGGCCATTGGCAGCGTAAGAAGCGACTGCCTTGGCAATATTACCGCGGGCAAGATCGAGCGAGGCATCGCGCATCCATTGCGCGTTCTGGCGATAGATGGTCTCAAGCTCCGCGTAGCCGATACGCTCAGTGATCGCGCGGAAGGCAGCACCTGCCTCGATCGGCTGAAGCTGTTCGGGATCGCCAACCAGAACGAGCTTGGCGCCGCTCGCCGTGACCGCTTCCACGAGAAGCGCCATCTGCTTCGACGACACCATACCGGCCTCGTCCAGCACGAAGATCGTCTTGTCGTCCAGCTGGTTTCGACCCTGTTCCCAACGGAGTTCCCACGACGACAAAGTGCGCGAGGCGATCCCCGCCTCTTTCTGCAGACCCTCGGCCGCCTTACCTGCCAGAGCGCCACCAACGACGCGGTAGCCGGCTGCTTCCCATGCTTCGCGTGCCGCCGCCATCATGGTCGTCTTGCCAGCACCGGCGCGACCGATGACGGCAGCGATCCGCGCTTCTCCCGCGACATGACGGATCGCAACCTTTTGCTCGTCCGACAGGCGCACGTGACGCGCAAAGGTCGTCTCAAGCACGGCGTCGCGCACGCCGTGCGAAGATCGAGCGTCCAGCCAGATCGCGCGGTTTGCCATCTTGGCCTCAAGCCGGATCATCTCACGCGTCGTAAACTTCGCAGGCGCCCGCACGCCGGTCGTGAAATCGAGCCGATCCTTGTCGAGCCGCAAGACATCCGGCTCCTGCATGATCCGAGCCATCAGGCTCTGGAACAGGCCCGCATCATCGATATAGCGATGCAGGACCTTGGCGACGTCCCTGCTGTCGAAGACGCTCTTCTCCCGCGTGATGAGGTCAAGGACAATCGACGGCTTGCGCTGGATCCGCCGCGCATTCTCCGCCCGACGTTCCTCCTGCAGTTCGATCCGTTCAAGCTTGGGCGGGAGCATTGACGAGGGATCGGCGGCTTGCTCGCTCTTCCGGTCGATCGCCGTTGCGCCGACGCCGACATGGATGGTTGGCGCAAGCTCGATGCCCTGCTTTTCGAAGGACCTCCCGTCGATGCGGATATCAAGCCCGGCAAGTGCAAGATGCTTGTTCTGGATGGCAAACCAGCCGTCGCGAAAAGCGTTGAAAGCGTCCGCACTGCCCGCCCAAAGCTCATAGACGATTTTGCCGGCATCATTGCGCAGCGGCTTTCCGTCAGGTCCGACGACGGCCACCTTCTTGGCCCCAAATCCATCCTCGGTCAGCGGACGCAGCGTCGTCATCAGATGGACATGCGGATTGCCAGGAACGTCATGATAAACCCAGTCGGCCACCATTCCTTTCGAGGTAATGTGCTCGGCGATAAAGTCGCGCATCAGAGCTATGTTCTGGGCGGACGAGAGCTCGAGCGGCAGGGCAATGGTGACGTCCTTGCCGAGTTGCGCATCCGGCCGTTTCTCGAAATCCTCGACCTTGTTCCAGAATGCCTCAGAGGCGTCGGCGACGGACTGCTCAATGACTATCTCACGCAGCCAGTCTGGCGCATCGGCCGGGATCACGAACTCTTCATGAAGGAGGCCCTGCTTCCTGCTGTAGTCGATCGTCCGGGCTTCCCGCTCGAACTCCATCTTGGCGCAGTGCCGGTAGGCCGCCGACAGCACAGCGCTGCGGCCGGAGCCGCGAGCAACGATGCTGACTGAGAAATGCGGGACGGCCACTTCGGAGTTCTTTCCGGTTGCGAATGAAATCAACAGCTTGTTTGCAAGTGGCGGCCCCGCCGGGGCACTGAAAGCAGGGCGTCGTAATAGCGACGTATAATTGCGCCCTTGGAAGCCGTCCTTGCGAACGGCTGGGATCATTCACCAAAGCATCGCCCATGGCGATTGTAGGATTCACAGTAGTGCGTTGCGCACTTCGCTCTGAGATCCTTGCCTCGAAAGACAAGCTTTCTCGGCAAGGAGACAATCGGAAATGAAGAAACCATCCTCAAAAATCCGCGAAGAAATCGCCAAGCTGCAGGATCAACTGAAGCATGCGGAGACACGGGAAGCCGAGCGGATCGGCCGTATTGCGCTTAAAACAGGTCTCGGTGATTTCGAAATCGACGAGACGGAATTGCAGGCAGCGTTCGAGGACGTGGCCAAAAGGTTTCGGGGAGGTCGAGGGTCCGACAAGAGTGGATCGACCGGGAAGGGGAGGGAAGGTGCAAGCACCAGCCCCGCCTTGGAAACCGCGCCGGTCTCGACTGGCACGGCTCAGGGCAGCGGTAGCGAGGCTTGAGCGCATGGGTCGGAACGCTGCATCGGACGCTCGCAAGAAGGACACGCGCGACAAGATTGAGCTCGGAGGTCTGATCGTCAAAGCCGGACTACGCTACGAGAAACGCGCGCTGTTGCTGGGCGCACTCATCGATCTCGACCGCCGCCTCAAGTCTGACGACACGGAGCGGGTACGTCTTACGTCTATCGGCGCGGAGGCCTTCGGCAATGACGGTCAATAGGATTGTACTCGTCATCATGCCTGTGGTGTTGATGCTCGTCATCACCGTGAGCCTGACCGGAATGGAAACCTGGCTTGCAGGCTTAGGCAAGACTGAGGCAGCGAAGCTCACCCTGGGCCGTGCCGGCATCGCGGCGCCGTATGTCGCCGCCGCTGCTTTCGGCGTCGTGTTTCTGTTTGCCTCGGCCGGGTCGATGCACATTCGTCTCGCCGGATGGAGTGTCGTCGCCAGCTGCGTGACGGTGATCATGATCGCCGCGCTGCGTGAGGGATCGCGCCTTGCGGCTTTCGCCGGAAACTTGCCATCAGGCAAATCCGTGACCGACTATCTGGATCCGGCCACGATGATCGGCGCTGCCGCGGCCCTGATCGCCGGCTTCTTCGCCATGCGCGTCGGTGTCATCGGCAATGCCGCCTTCGCACGATCCGAGCCGAAGCGCATCAGGGGCAAACGCGCCATGCATGGTGAAGCCGACTGGATGAAATTGACCGATGCGGCAAAGCTGTTTTCCAACGGAGGCGGCATCGTCATCGGCGAGTGCTATCGCGTCGATCGGGACAGCACCGCGGCCGTTTCGTTTCGCGCCGACAGGCCCGAGACCTGGGGGCAGGGCGGCAAGTCCCCGCTGCTTTGCTTCGACGGATCGTTCGGCTCATCGCACGGGATCGTCTTTGCCGGCTCCGGCGGTTTCAAGACGACGTCCGTGACAATCCCGACTGCCCTCAGGTGGGGTGGATCACTCGTGGTTCTCGACCCGTCGAACGAGGTCGCACCCATGGTTGCGGATCATCGTGGCAAGGCCGGACGCGATGTCCACATCCTCAATCCAAAAATTCCCGGAACGGGTCTGAACGTGCTCGACTGGATTGGCGGGCACGGTGGCACAAAGGAGGAAGATATCGCAGCCGTCGCGTCCTGGATCATGAGCGATAGCGGCCGGGCAACCGGCGTGCGCGACGACTTCTTTCGGGCATCGGGCCTGCAATTGCTCACCGCAATGATCGCCGATGTCTGCCTGTCTGGACATACGGAAGCGAAAGACCAGACGCTGCGCCAGGTTCGACAGAACCTTGCCGAGCCGGAGCCGAAGCTCCGCGAGCGGTTGGAGAAGATCCACGCCAATTCGAAGTCGGACTTCGTGAAGGAAAACGTTGCGGCTTTCGTCAACATGACGCCGGAAACCTTCAGCGGCGTTTATGCGAACGCGATCAAGGAAACGCACTGGTTGTCGTATCCAAACTACGCGGCACTCGTGTCGGGATCGAGTTTCTCGACTGAGGACATCGCTAGCGGTACGGTCGACGTGTTCATCAACATCGATCTCAAGACGCTGGAGACCCATTCGGGTTTGGCGCGCGTCATCATCGGCTCGTTCCTGAACGCCATCTACAACCGGGATGGAGTCATGAACGGGCGGGCTTTATTCCTCCTCGATGAGGTCGCGCGGCTCGGCTACATGCGGATCCTCGAGACCGCGCGGGATGCCGGTCGCAAGTATGGCATCACGCTGACGTTGATCTTCCAGTCTATCGGCCAGATGCGCGAAACCTATGGCGGCCGCGATGCGTCGAGCAAATGGTTCGAAAGCGTCAGCTGGATCAGCTTCTCGGCAATCAATGATCCCGAGACGGCCGATTACATTTCCCGCCGCTGCGGGATGACGACCGTGGAGATCGACCAGGTCAGCCGAAGCTCCCAGTCGAAAGGATCATCTCGAACCCGCTCAAAACTGCTGGCGAGCAGGGCGCTGATCCAGCCGCATGAAGTGCTGCGCATGCGCGCCGACGAACAGATCGTCTTTACCGCTGGCAATCCGCCACTGAGATGCGGCCGTGCCATCTGGTTTCGGCGAAAGGACATGAAAAGCAGCGTCCGTCAAAACCGCTTTCACCAGTCCGGCAATTCCGCGAGGACCGATTGAGATTGGGAAGGCGCTCCCACAACCAAAGTTATAAATGCCGTTGCGCTTCACCGCCCGTTGTCGATGTTGCTTGGCTGAGCAAGCAAATCCTGCGGACACACAATTTCAGTAGCTCGGAGCGCCTGCCGGAGATCTGATCGGCAAACCTTCCTCAGTAAATCAGCGCAGGAGACCCGAATGCCCGTTGATCCATGGAATAAATTCTATCGCTACATAGATGCAATCCGGTTCGCGAAGCGGGAGCGGCATTTCAAACGGTCGCTTCAAAACCTGGCACATAATCTCGGATTTGAAATGTATGCCTATCTCGACGTGCGATCCAAAGCCGCCGTCGCCATTTCGAACTATCCGCGGGAATGGCAAGTCCGATATTTCAAGCAATCATACCAGAAGGTGGATCCGGTTGTTGAAGCCGCAAAGCGAAAGAAGGCTCCCTTCACATGGTCGATGGGCGAGCGCCAATTCAAGCACGGGGAAAAACGCGACTTTTCCAGGGAAGCAAATGGTTTGGGTATTTGCTCAGGGGTAACCATCCCTGTCCCTGCAGGCTTTGGCCATATGTCGCTCCTGACCTTCGCTTCCAGCCAGGCGATGGTCACTGAAAACCAGAAACTGGATCATGGCCCGTCCATAGCTGTCGCGTCCCTGACCCACGCATATCTCAGCTTTCGACATCCGCGATTCAGAGCGCTTGGCGGCATCAGGCTGACGACGCAGGAAGCGACCTGTCTTCGATGGGCAGCAGAAGGCAAATCGATGGACGAAACAGCCAAGCTTCTTGAGATCAGGTACACCACAGTTCGCGCGTATCTGGACAACGCCCGTGAGAAACTTGGTGCCGTCACATTGATCCAGGCCGCTGCGACAGCAGCCCGGCTGAACCTCATCTAGCCACTGAAGGGCTCTGATCCGGCGCGCGCCATTTTCGGCTGTGCAGATGATATCACCTCAAAATTGCGGCACACCAGGCGGCACAATCGCTTGATCCCAAAAGAGTAGGTCCTGTACCATTTGGATCGGCGGCAGATCGGCGGTCCGGTCAAGGTCTCTTCGATCCTTGGCACTGCCCTGCTCGTTTTCCGTGTCAAGACAAACAGGATTGCGTTGTGCGACCTCTCATCGTCATAGGCTCGACGAAAGCAGACTATTTTGGCCTCCTGGATCACATTCTGGAGGTGGATGGCTTCGACGCTGTCGTTGGTAAAACCATTGAGAAGGTTCTTCACTTGGCTGTAGAATGTGCTCCTTTCGGCATCATTCTGGACAGTCGGTAGTGCATCAGTCTGAAATCTTCTTTTTGTAAGTTTTCGGGCGACCCGGCCTCGGCGCGCGTTCGTCCATGATCGCGATAATCTCTTCCATATCCCAAACATGATCAGTTAGGTTGGCTTCCATT
>NZ_LSRP01000124.1 GCF_001885585.1 Pararhizobium antarcticum | reverse complement strand
GGGGCGCGGGGGGCGATCCAGAGCGGTTCAACCGATCCGCACAAGTCTTCCGAGCATAGGGAATTTATGCCCTGAAAGTGTTGCATCTGTCGCGCCCGAAGTTCGACGTGTTTTCCCGTCATAACAACGTGCCCGACCCGCTTTCGTCCGGTTTGACCACGTTCTTATCCGCCGCCCTTTTCGGCGCGCCCGCCCTGCGCCCTGATTTCTCCACTGTATTCAGATGCTTGTCGATTGTCAGGAGGGACGCCGCCCAGCGCCGCCACGCGGTCGATCGCACCACCCCGGCACGGATGCAAACCTGCCGCCACCGGACACCCTCCGCCCGCAGCCAGACGATCCGCGCATCCTCGGTGTCGAGCCAAGCCAGCCAGCCAATGCAGTCCTCCATCCGCTGGATATCTCGGGCGCTGGGCACGAGCCGCATCCTGACCTCGTCGTAGCCATAAGCCTGCTTGGCATCGTGGACGTATTCAGGCCAAGACTGGCCGTAGCCCTTAGCGCCCGAGCCGGGCGGGTTGGGCAGGCGGCGCAGAGTGAGGGCTGCATCCTCGAACTGATCTTCGATTTCGCGGGGTGTGATGGGCATCAGGGTTTCCAATCGGGTCAATAAATCTGGTGGGAGCGAAGCGTTTCCTTGGTCACCAACCCGGCCCGCAGCAGGGCGTCCCGCGTGGTGTTGTTCACGGCGCTGGGCGGTACGAAGCGACCGGAGTTGAGCCATTGGGCCGTTTGCAGCAGAATTTCTTGGGCGCTGAGCGTGGGCGCGGTCTGCGTTTCCCCAGCACTTTTCGGTTTCGCCGTCAGCGCGACCCGCTGTGCGTGGCGCTTGGCAACGGCGGGAGTGAAATACGCCCATGTCCGGATTGGATCGTCGCGCTTGCGCAACGTCCGTGCCTGCAGCACCGGCAGAATGTCGGCGTCGAGATCGTAGCCTGCTGCCATCCAGCCATCGATCACCGGCGCGGTCGCCTGGATCACGGCACGGGCTTCAACGCATAGCCCCTCGCCACAGGCTGCGAGACAGGCCATTTCGGGGGCTTCCCTCGCGTGCGTGTCATGCGTGCCCGCGTGCGTGCTACGCGCGGTAGTAGTTTCTTTCTTTCTTACTAAGTTAGTGTCCAGAATCCGGAGATGGCTTTGTTCCAAATCTGGACATGGCTTTGCGTGCTTTTGTTGCAAATCTGGACATGGCTTTCCGGGAGTTTGCGCCAAATCCGGAGATGGCTTTTGCCCGCTTTTTCGTCCGGAATCCGGAGATGGCTTTTGGGGAAAGTCGGCTTCGAAACCGAGAATGTAGCGGGTCGATTTCCACGGTGTCGGGCCGCGCCCCGGCCGCCGAAGCCTGCGGATCAGACCCGCCTCTTCCAACCTGCGCAACTGGATGTTCAGCGAGGCACGCGAGATTTCGGCATCGGCGGTCAGTTGGTCTTGCGACGGAAAGCAGCCGGACCCGGGGGTGTGCCGGTTGCTCAGATGCCAAAGCACAAGCTTGGCTGCGGGATGCAGCCCGCGCTGCAGGATCGCCCAATCGGTGGCCAGCTTGCTCATAGCGCGGCCGTCATAGTTGGGCGCCATGCAATAGACGCCATCAGGGCGATGCCCGCATCGGCATCCGCCAGGCGCATCTGACCCGCCCGGACGCTTGCCCAATAGACCTGCCTGCGCATGTCCAATTCGCGCGGGGCCTCTGCGATCAGCGCTGTGACTGGGATGGTGCCGATAGGGATGATCTGTGCCATGATCGCTCCCTCAACGCCGCGCTGCTACAGCGCGGCTGGTGCCCTGCTTGCGGGCCTCTTGCTCACGCAGCCAGTCCCTGACAGCCTCCATCCGATAGAGCACCTTGCGCCCCACTCGGACGCAGGGCGGGCCCATGCGGCGGGTCTCCCAGCGCTGCAGTGTGTCGACCGACAGGGTCAGTTCGCGCGCAAGGTCGGTTCGGTTCAGCCAGCCGGTCAGCAAGCCGGTGTCCACCTCAGGCGTGGCATCCTCGCAGGCGCTTAAGTCGATCTTTTTCATATCTTCGCTCCATGACCGGCGCCCCACGATCGGAGCGCTGAAATCGGTCAGGGCAGAGAAGCACGGGCAAGGGACCGGCGAAGAGGCGGAAACCGGCGGAAACAAACGTGCGGTTGATCCGGGTCTTTTGCGGTCGAATGCGGCCTCCTGCGGTGCGGTGCCAGAGGTGTTCATGTCCGAAACCGCAAACACCGCGCGAACACCGCAAAACCTGTGGTCAAAAGGGCGGATGAATGACCGGTTTGCGCCTCTTTGCCGGAAGCTTGCGTAGAGCAGGTTGCTCTTGGCTGATTCTCGATCCTCAGTCGGTCTGAACTGGAGGGCCCACATGGGAACGCATCTGACCGAACGTGTTGTAAAGGCTGCCGAAATCGGCACGCGTAAATACGTGGTGTTTGACGAGGACTGCGCGGGCTTCGGCCTTTGCGTGTTCCTCTCGGGCCGCAAGGGGTTCGTCCTGATCTACTGCGTGGCCGGGCGGCAGCGCCGCATGACGATCGGAACATGGCCCGCCTGGTCGGTTGTGGCTGCCCGGGAGGAGGCCAAGCGCCTGAAGCGCGATGTCGATCGCGGTGAAGATCCGATGGATGTGCGGACCAATGCCCGGCACGCGCCCACGGTTGATGAACTGGTCGACCGGTACATCGACGAACATCTGCCGAAACTGTCCGCCTCCAGCAGCAAGGATCAGGCCAGCATGCTCAGAACGCTGGTCTTGCCCGACTGGCGATCACGCAAAGTGACCGACATCACGCCAACCGATGTCGACCGGTTTCTGACCAAGGTTGCTGCAGGACGGCCGCGGGTTTGGCAGAAAGCCGTCCAGAAAATCAAGGTGCCTCGCGCCATCAGATCAAAGCAGTCCAAACCAAAGCCGCCGCCGAAGACCTTCAAGCCGACGCCCGTGCGGGCCAACCGTGTCGGCGAGGTGCTGCGCAAGATGTTCAGCCTCGCCGTCACATGGAAAATGCGCACCGACAATCCCGCCACCAGCTTCCGCAAGCGCCCAGAAACCGCCCGCGAGCGGTTCCTCTCCTTCGAGGAAATCCAGCGCCTCGCCGCCGCCCTTTGCGCCGATCCAGATCAGCGCGCCGCCGGGATCATCCGCCTGTGCATGCTGACCGGCGCCCGCTGCGGGGAGGCCCGCACAGCGACCTTCCACCAATTTAACCTCGACCTGGCAATCTGGACCAAGCAGGCCGCTTACACCAAACAGCGCCGCGTCCACCGGGTGCCGATCTCGCACGAGGCCGTCGCCCTGATCCGGCTGCGCGGGGATGCCGTGCCGAAGGGCTGCCCGTTCCTCTTCCCTGGCGATGTGCCGGGCCAGCCCGTGGTTGACCTCAAGCGGTTCTGGGAACGGATGCGGGTGCAGGCCGAAATCCCGGACGTCCGCATCCACGATCTGCGCCACACCTTCGCCTCCCTGCTGGTCTCTGGGGGCGCCTCGTTGGAAATGATCGGGCGGCTGCTCGGCCACACGCAGATCGGCACCACCCAGCGCTACGCCCACCTGGTCGACTCCCCGCTGCGCGCTGGGGTGAACGCAGTCGGGGAAATGCTGAAGCCAAGGCTGAAGGTGGTGGGGGCGTGAGCGGCAAGACTTCGGAAGTCATTCGTAATTGGGGTGCAGAAGGTCGCAAGGGGCGGAGAGCGGACTGTGAATTTGCAGCTCTGCATCCGCGGCAACCGGCGAAAGCGGCAATTCGCGTTTTTCCTCCAAAATCCTCCTGCCCACGTCACTCAGCGGCAACTTACCAGCCTAGGAAGATCCATCCATCTGCGGTTCTTCCCTCCCTGAATTGGCAAGGAAAGCAGATTGAGATGCCGCTGTAGTCTTGGCGCTTCCGCCCCCGCTCATGCAGGGGGGATGGCACGAGGTTTGATGGACTCACAAGGCGCGAAGAATCACACTCAGGCTACTCGTTTTCTGATGAAGAATTTTTAGAACGGGGTCATGGCGGGCTGTACGGCGATAGAGCGCCAGTTCCCCGACCGTTTCCGGCACGTCTGTCCCGGTGCGGACATATTGTGTCCGAGATTTCCTGAAGGCACTTGCAGCCTCTTCACTATCGTGGGCAACGAAATTGCGAAAGCGTTGCAAGTCAGTCAGCGTTGAGGCAACCGGAGAAAGAAGTTCCACCACAGGGAACCCTTCATCAAACACGAGATTGGCTAACTTTCTCGTGCTGTCAACGTTGCCCCAGTCAAGAAACTTGTTCCCCGCCTTCAATATGGACTCGGCTGTTGCGCTGTCGGCACATTTAAGCTTGGAGTTGACCGCTGCGCCCGACAAGGTGGCGGCCTCCACACAGTAATAGAGGAAAGTATGACGCGAAAGCCGTTCATACAGTCGATAAGACTTGAAGATTACCGCCTCAGAGAGAAACAGTTGTTCTTGCGTAGCCGCTCCCAAATCCACGCGTGCAAGATCCTCTATGAATGCCCCGAGTAGAGCAAACTCGCTATCAAACCGATCCAGTTCAGCCTCAAGCGTCAAAATGCGCCTCTAGGACCGATAGCACATGTTTTGCCCTTGCAATGCGGGCTTGGGTGTCTGTCGTCGCAAGTGTAGACGCTCGAATAAAATCTTTGAGATGCTCCGGCGCGGCAGCGCGATTTGGTTGCGGGCTGTAGGAATGGTAATCAGCACTAATGCCATTCAGTACGGACTTTATTTTTTCCTTCTGCTCCAGTACGCCCGCATCCAGATGCGTCTCGGGGAGTCCGAGTATAGACTCTTGAATGTGACCTATCGTCGTAACCAATGTGAAATACATATGCTTGCTAGACCATGCCGTGGGTATCAACTCGTCTTCGCTGTATATGGCAGCGCAAGTTTCGACGGCCTTTTCAAAGCGCACGACGGCGAGTGGCAGATCGCCTTCTTCGTCTTCAAACTTTTTGTAGGTGCTCTCGACGGCCTTTGACGACTGCATTTGGACCAAGAAGCAGCCCAAAATATCCGAAGCGAGTTCAGCCTCCGACATACGACTAACTGAAGGCTTGCTCAAAATCTTGGCGCCCAGCCAGTAGTCGAGGTATTTATATCCGAGTTCATATGCTCCAGACTTGAAGAAGCCGCTATATGTCGCGTTTCTCATCTCCTGTGCATTCAGTTTGACCGTGTAGCGGTTGATGCGCGCGAAAATGTCAAGGAGGTCATTCAAGGGTGCGGAGTTAAGAACATCGCATCCGACTTCATATTGAAGGAAGTCATCACGAACTTCGTCGGGAAGTTGGGAGAATGTTTTTCCCGCGTGTTCTTTATTGTGAGCGCGGGAAATTTTGATTCCATCATTGATGAAATCAAAGATCGCCCGTAACCTCTGCTGACCGTCGACAACTACTCTGATGGTCTTGCCATTTTTAAACTCCTGCATCAGGATGATTTTAGGAAAGGGCTTACCTTTTATGATTGTGTCGGCCAGAAAAGCCTTCGCTGACGACGACCAGACCGATCGACGCTGGAAATCGGGCGACAAGTCGAGTTTACCATCGTCATACCACTCTGCGAAATCGGAGATCGAGTAAGCACGGACATCGAAGGCTTTCATTTACATCCTCAAGCGCATTGAGAGAACCGAGGCATAAAATAGAGATCCCCGATCTGATTGTGGTTGCAGCACATTCACCCAATAGCGTCAAATTGTCCAGACCATCGAGCCTTAGCCGCCGATCTACGGTCGCTTCTCGGTGAGTCCATTTCGACGATCGGCGTCGCAGCAGTCGTGTGAGGCAGTCGCCTACATAGGACGACCAATGGGCAAGCTCAACCTTCGGACGATTTGTGCAGCATCGCACCGTGACGGCAAAGGTATCTCTGCACGAGACCTGATCGGCCGCTTCGCCGGATGTTGCAGGACAGCCGCCGTCAAGATCGACCAACCGGTAATGGGATGTGTCGGCTGCTTCCCCCACCTACGGGTTATCCTGAGCCGGGATCATCCGATTCATCAGGAAGAAGCAGCCATGTGTGCAAAGAAGACAGGAAGCCTAAAAGACCTCGCGGTTGTCGGTATCGACATCGGCGAGGACACGTTTCATCTGGTCGGGTTCGACCAGGCAGGTCAGTTGGTCATGCGCAAGCAGATCAAGCGGTTGGCACTGAATGCCACTTTTGAGACTCTCCCCCGCTGCATCGTCGGCATGTAGGCTTGTCTCAGCGCCCATTTTGTCAGCCGGACGCTGCGCGGCATGGGTTTCGAGCCGCGGATCATCCCAGCAATTTACTTGAAGCCCTTCAACAAGGGACAGAAGAACGATTACGACGATGCTGAGGCCATAGCCGAAGCGTCCCTCCGTCCGAACCTGCGAACGCTGTCCGAGAAGGATCAGGATCAGCTGGACCTGCAGACCCTGCACCGGGTGCCAGCGCTCGGCGGATCATTTCCGCCGGGTAGGCAATTCCCGGCGACTATTGGGACAGACGAGCATCAGGGGAGTCCTGCCGGACAGCAACGATCTTGTTCGATTCGGCTAGGGCACGAACTCCCAGTACGGCGCAGCGCCACCGAGCGCCCTGCGCAGACCGAAGCGTTTGTCCGGTGCGGTATCGGACTGGATGAGCCGGTGCATGTCAGCGAGCACGGCCCGCATCTCTGCGGCGTAGCTGTGGCCAATCAATCCAAGGTTCACCCGGCTGGCGTCGATAGTATCGATCCCAGGAACGACGGCAACCGGAGGAGCGAGACCGGCTCGGTGAAAACGATGAAGCTCGCGCGAAAGGCCGATCGCATTGTCATTCGTGGTCACGTAGAGTGTCGACCGTTTGGATATCTGACTGTAGGCCGCTGCCAGATTCGTGAATAGCTGCGCATCAACGTCCGGTGCAGCCAGCATGATCTGACCGAAACGAACCGGCGCAGCCGAGGCTGCGATCTTGGCGATCGCGTCCATCGCGCGCAGCAGCCCCCGATTTCCCATGGAATGGGCGAGGATGTGCACGGCGCTCACGCCCGAGCGTTGGGAAAAATCCACGAGGAAGTCGCGGATGACCTGCTCACTACCTTCGATTGCGGCTTCGTCGCCTGCATAGCCGGCGGGATAGCCGAGCGAAGGCCAGGAAAAGAGGGCCGCGGGTCCCCTATGCGCTAGGTCGACCTTGAGTTGGGCCGTTCGCCGGACAGCATCTACGAATTTCGTGTTGTAGCCGTGCAGGAAGACTAGACCGTCCCGGTCGGATACCTTCAGGCTTGCCACCTCTTTGGCGAGGTCTTTCCAGAAACGAGCCTTATCGAGGAGGGTGCGCTCCGTCAGCTTCACCCGATCGTCGCCTTTGAAGATCCTCCCAAAGAGGCCACGGCCGAGCGAACCGGCCGTGCGGTCTTCGGGCACGAAGACTGCGCACCGGCCATAGGTCACCTGATCGGCGCGCTCACCCAGAAACTGACCGCTAGTGTGCAGGCGGCGGTTAGTGCCGAACCAGACGGTGACGTTATGTCCATCGGTCGACATTTTCTGGAGCCCATTGGCGGCGGAATCGGGAAGCTGGTTCCACTCGAGGAGATGGGCACGCTTCCTGGCAGCGCGTACCTCGTCGCGGCGCCGATCGATGCGGGCGCGAACGTCCCCAATGACATCTCGCAAAGGTCCATCCTGCAGCAGCGAGTGCAACTGGGCGGCCATACGACCGAGCGTGTTTTCGGCGCGCTGAACGCGATAGGCTACGGAGGAGTCGGACGTTGGCTCCCCTTCCCCCATGCCTAGCAGCGGCCCCGCCGTCTTTTCGCCGATCGTGGGAGCCTCCTGTGCTAGGCCGTTCTGCCTGGCTTCCTGGTCGAGTCTGGCTTCATCCTCGAGGCGCTCGTCGTTCAACTGCCGGTACAGGGCCGCGTTGTCGGCTTTATCAACCCGCTCGGCATATCCGAGGTAGCGCTTCGCCGCGAATTTCAGGCCGAAACGGAGATCGGCTAAAGCCGCGGCAGTGCTGGACATCTAACACTCCGGCAGTATTTCTGCTGGTCCGCAGATCGTGTTGCGGACAAACGCTCATTCTACAAGCTAGAGCATGGCCGACACCGGAGGCAAGTCCGGCAAGGAGACAACCGCACGCCTGCTTGCGAAACAGCGCAGCGCGATCGGGTCGTATCTGAAGCAGTCCCGCTCGAGATTTTCGATCGGGGCGTCGTCCAAGTCGGACATTAATCAGCTCTAAAAGGTCAGGTGATAGTCGGCGCTCAAAGTTCACTCACTGCGAACGACAAATCCGTCCGCGTCGCTGCCATCATCGCCGAGGTTTCGCTGCGGCACTAGTCGAGGGGTGGCTTTGGGGAATTCTGCCACGCAGCGCAAAGCGGGGCCGTCCGGCAACAAAGGACCGAAAATTCTGATCATACCAAATTCAATTAGGAACCCCCAGACTCCGGCGCAAATGATCGGGCACCGCCTCGGCAAGTTCCCAGGTCACTGTGATGGGTTTCTCGCCATCCCAGCCCTCGAAGCCGGGATTGCCGCAGTAGAGGAACGGGGCTGCTTTGCCGTTCCGCAGTTTTCCGTTTCGGACGAACAAGTTTACCCGGTAGTCAGCCTCGCCACCACTGAGGATGCGCCCCACAAGGCTGTCGCGCGTGGTCTGGTTCTGGCTTTGCCATTGCATACGGCTCGGTGACAGGAAGGCGTCCTCGTAGTGGCCGCCGACGCTGAGATTGCCCTTTTGCAACGTGGTGAGCAGGATCAGATCCCGGTCGAGTCTCACAATGCCGGTGTTCCAGTTGCCTGGATTGAATGTCGCGCCAAACAATGGCGGGATGTCTTCGCGCATATACTCGCGCCATAGGGTTGGCGCGTCTTGGAACTTGGCAGCACCCTCTGCAGCCGCTCGTATGGGCGCGCGCAGCGTTCCGAGCCGCCAGTCTACCAGCTCCTTGACCATGTCTGGCAACGCACCGGTCCTATCTAACCGTGTCAGTGCAAGCCGGTCACCGTCTCGCCGGAAGAAGGGCGATAGGGCCCAGGCGTCCAAGCCTTCAGGGGCGGCGGTCCGACTGTTAAGGCTTGCGACCACAGCCGACAGGGCAGGGGCGGTAAGTGCTGCGTCGCGCTCGATCTGGCGCAGCAGGGGGCCGTGTGCGGTCAGCACGTTGGGCTCGACCGGGTCGCCCATGTCGCGCACGAAGTCGAACCAACCGCCATGACCGTTGCGCGCCGGATCGAAGCCCATGCGCCCGATTTCCGCTGCCGTTGGTCGGGTGCCATTGCGCAGACGAAAGTCGCGATACTGCGCCTCAAGATCGTCACTGGCAGCATTGGGGCGCAGAAGGTCGCGCAGGATCTCGATCACCTTCAGATCATAGGTAATTGAGCATCCGGCAGGGAGGGGTAGTGTTCCGTCTATGATCTGGTCGAGCTTCAGGGCCAGCGATCGATCTCCGGGCCCGGCGGTCAGGAGGGCGCGCAGTTTGGTCAGGAAAATGCGGTGATTGCCGATGTAGTCAATGACTCTCAGCACCTTGCCTTCAATCCGGCGCAAACCGCGGCCAAGCTGTTGCAACCAGATGATCGCACTCTCGGTGGGGCGCAGCATCATGACCGTGCCGATCTGTGGAACGTCTACGCCTTCGTTGAACATGTCGACCGCGAAGAGGATATCAATTTCGCCACGGCCGAGCTGCTCAAGTGAGGTTGATCGTGGCGCGGACTCTGGTCCGGAATGAACAGCGACGGCCCGTAAGCCAAGTGCACTGAAATACTGCGCCATGAAGTTCGCGTGGCGCAGCGAGCAGCAAAAGCCGATGGCTGGTCCTTCTCGATGGCGATTGAACTGTTCCAGCGCATTGGCTGCCCGGCTCTCAGTGGCAAGAGCCGCTTCCAGCGCATCTGGGTCGAAGCGGGACGACCGCCATGGGATCTGCTCATAGTCCACTTCATCCGGCACGCCGAGGTAGCGGAACGGCGACAGCAGGTGATCGTCGATGCCCTCAAACAGGTCACACTGATAAACAAGGTTATCGCCGCACAGCGCGAGCAGGTCGGCGCCGTCACTGCGATCCGGCGTGGCGGTCAGGCCCAACAGGAACTGCGGGGTGAAATGCTCCAGCAGGCCCCGATAGCTGGCGGCGGCGGCGTGGTGGAATTCATCCACCACGATGTAATCGAAGGCATCTGGCGCAAAGCGACGCAGATGGCCCTCGCGCCCCAGCGTCTGGATCGAGGCGAACAGGATATCGGCGCTGCCGTCCTTTTCGGTGCCATCGTAACGCCCGAATCGCGCTTCCGGGCGGATGCGACGAAACGAGGCCATAGCCTGCGTCAGAATCTCTTCACGGTGTGCTACGAAAAGAACCCGGGCAAAGCTGCGGCTGTCAAACGCCGCCAACCATGTCTTGCCAAGCCCAGTCGCCAGCACGACCAGCCCGGCCTCATGCCCATCAGCACGTGTCTGTCGCAAAGCGCCGAGGGCTGCATTTTGAATGTGATGTGGTTGGGGCGGCAACTGAGGTGCCTCATCTGCCACGACTCGTTGGGCGAACTCGGGCAGCGGCGCCGATTTGCGCCGGGCGAGGTAGCGCGCAATCCAGTCTGGCGTCAAAGGCTTGGTTTGCGGATGCGCGAGCAAGGCTTCAAACGCGATCTCGACCTGATCCGCGGCGCTTTCGGAATGCAGGTTCCATTCAACGCCGGAGGTCAGCGCGGTGGCCGATAGGTTGGAACTGCCGACAATCGCCGCCCCCGATCTGTCCGCCGCCCGAAAGAGCCAGGCTTTGGGGTGGAAACTTCCAGCGCCGGTTTCAAAAACCCTTAGGGTGGCGCCCCCAAGATCAGACAAGCGCCACAACGCTGCAGGTTCAGTGACATCCATATAGTCGCCGACGACCAGCCGCAGCTGACCACCCCGGGCCAGCAGGTCGCGAAGCCACGGTTCGATCAGGCGCACGCCGGAGTCCATGGCGAAGGCAACCGCCAGATCGACGCGTTCGGCGCCATCTATGCGGCGAGCCAGCAATGGGAACAGCGGATCACCGCCGCCTGTGGTCAGGTTGGATTGATCGGAATGGGAAGGTGCCCGGAGATGAAAATGTCCGTGCTCGTCGCTGGCCAGAAAGCCCGGCGCGCCCGTTGCCAGCGCTTCCCCCATGCGGGCAAGTACGCCAAACTGCTCCGCGACGGTCAGATCATTCCATGCCCCGACATGACGCGGTGCGGCGATGGTATCGCCTGGATCGACGCATAGTGGGCAGATATCGGGCAATCATTTTATCCAGGCCAAAGTGAAAGGTCAGGGTAGCGATCGCGTCTGGCTTGTCCAGGTGTGAAGGCTCGGGTTCGCCAGTTCGGCTCCGAATTTGGCTATGGAAATCAGTGTCGCACGTGGTCACTTGGGGCCTTCCGATGAACCGCAATTCTCGGCGGGTCAACAATAGGTCAACCTGTTTAACTGCTTTGTTCCCCGTTTGGACCCGTCCGCTGCGGTTTATTGCGGCGCGATGCGGTTGGAAAACGTAGGCAGTTCAAGCAGTTATCTCGTAACCATCTGATATGCTTAAGTTATTGGAATCGCAGGTCCTTCGGCTCATAACCTGAAGGTCGTTGGTTCAAATCCAACTCCCGCAACCAAATTAATCAACGATATTAATCGCTTAGAACCCGACCTAAACAGTCGGGTTTTTGCTTGCGCATTTTGTGTCAACGCCATGTCAACGTTTGACGAGTCGCACGCAAAAGCGATGCGAGAACGGCCCTTCCGCCACCGTTGAAACCATCGCCTGGAACTGGTATATGACTCAGTCATACCATGGAGGCGCAGATGACCGTTAAAACCACCCTCAGCTTTACCGACCGCCATCACCACTTCCTCGCGGAAAAGGTGGGGCAAGGCGTATTCGCGACCCAGAGCGCTGCAGTCGCGGCCGCGCTGGAGCAGATGATGCAGGACGAACAGGAACGCGATGTGGCCCTCGCAGCCATCACGCAGGAAATCCGCGCCCGGATGGAAACACCGCGTTCGGCGTTTATCGACCAGGACGATGCGTTTGCCACCGCGCAAGCCACCATCGGGACAGCGCGGGGCGCGTGAATTACCGCATCCGGTTCCATCCTCTCGTCGCACGTGACCTTGATGCCATCGCGCGCTGGATCCTCGACTATGCCGGGCCCGATGCGGCCGCCCGAAAGCTGGGCGAGATCGAGGCGGCCATCGCCACGTTGAAGGCCATGCCGCACAAAGGAAGCCTCCGCGATGAGATCGCCCCTGGCTTGCGTGCCATCCCGGCAGGCCGGAAAGCTGTGATCGCGTTTGTGGTTGATGATGACCAAAGGGAAGTTCTGATTTACGCTGTCACCTATGGCGGTGCCGATTGGGCCATGCGCAGCAGCGCGCGCAGCCGGTGACGGCGCAGTGGTCCTCTATTTATTCGAAAGTATGCTTTGATGGGATTTGTGTTTTACGATCTTGAGACCACGGGGCTATCGCCTGCTTATAACCAGCCGCTGCAATTCGCAGCGATCCGGACGGACGACAGCTTCGCTGAAATTGAGCGGGTCAATCTGCGATGCCGGATTGCCCCGCACATCATTCCAGCGCCACAGGCCTTGGTCGTAACTGGCGTGACACCGGCGCAGCTGATTGATCCTGCACTGCCGACCTTGTTCGAGTTCACCCAGACAGTCATGGAATTGATCGAACGATGGGCGCCTGCGACATGGGTGGGCTTCAACACCATCCGGTTCGATGAAGAGGTTCTGCGGCAGACCTTCTACCAGAACCTGCAGCCGAACATTTACGCGACCCAGTTCAACGGCAACAACCGGCTCGACATCCTGACCGCCGTCTATGCTGTGTGGTGTCGCAATCCGGGCCTGCTGAATTGGCCAACTGATGATACCGGCCGCACCACCTTCAAGCTGGATCGTCTGGCCCCGGCAAATGGCTTCAACGCCCACAATGCCCATGACGCCCTCGGTGATGTCGAGGCGACGATCCACATTGCCCGCCTCATTGCCAACGGCGATCCTGTGCTCTGGTCGGCCATCCTGCATAACCGAGACAAACAGAGTGTCATGGCCACGCTGGAAACCTTCCAACCAGTGGAACTTGTGCTGCGCTTTGGCGGCGGCCCGCCCCGGTCCTACGTGGGATGTTTCTGCGGTACAGCCGCTGGAAACCCAACGCAGGCGGCCTTCTTCGATCTGGAGGCAATCGATCCGGAGATTCTGATGCAGGCCGATGACGCGACGCTGTTCGTTGCTGTCGACGGGACGCCCCAGATCATCCGCGGCATCGCGACCAACAAGGTGCCGTCGCTGTTCCCAATTGCCAATCCACATCCAGACCATGTACGCAAAGCAGCCCTGATCGCCGCGAACCCCGCCTTCCGCGCAAGGGTCGGGCAGGCCATGGCCGCGCGCTTTGTCGATGATCCGGATGCGTCGCCGCCACCTGTCGAGAAGCAGATCTATGGCGGGTTCTATGGAAAGGGTGATAGCGATCTTCTGGCCGAGTTCCAGCAGTCAAACTGGCATCGACGCAACGAGATCGTCGATCTGCTAACCGATGCCCGCCTGCGTCAGCTCGGCCGCAGGTTGATCGCTTTCCACGCGCCAAGCGCCCTGACAGCCGAAGAAGCCTCGCAGTTTAAAACCTTCCTTCACGAACGGTGGAACGCCCTGGACACTCCCGAGATCGAGTGGACGACCATCGCCTCCGCAACGCGTGCCATCGCCGAGCTGCGGGCGGTGCCGGGGGCGGATCAGTCTGCGCTTGATGACATCGCGGGTTTCATCCAGCAGATTGGGCCCGCACAACCAGCCTTACGACAGGAATGAAGGCCTCTTCAGTTTCTGCCCGAGGTGCACAATTGTGCCCTTTTGGACTCGCGACAGACGGGGTCTATGCATACGAGTATCTTGATGCAGCGACTCCCTGCCGCTCTTTGAAATCGTAATCCTGTGAAACGGGCGGGGCATGGCGCTCCGGTCGAGGCGTGCGGCGTTTCCCGCAGGGCAGTTGCCCGGCCCGTTTTCATCTGCATGTGCGCGCCTGATCCCGCAGGACGGCATAATCGCTGAGCATCCGCACCACCATCGCCCCTTCCGGCAAAGCCTCGACCTCTTCTGCGGCTCGCGTCTGATCGGCGGTGGTGTATTGCACAACGGGCGGACAAATAGCCTTCGCGTCAGAATTGGCCGTCGCGCAGCCGCTCAGCAAGAGCATCGCGATCAGGAGGACGACGGCTGGCGGCGCCCAGCATCTGGCGTTGGATTTCATGGGTTTTCTCCGATGATGAAAGGCGCTCGGCCAACCGCCCGGCTCGTTCACCGGCACGGCGGATGTTCAACAGGAACAAAGCGATGGTGAGAACTGCCAGCATGAGGCCCAACGCTTTGCGCGCAGGGCCGCTTGCGAGGATTGTCGTGATCCAGCCCGTCATCGCTGCCCCCGTCTCCAGTCGTCGATCCGGGCGTGGATGGCGACGGCGACGCCGATCAGCGCGACGGCGATGAACACCCAGCGCAGGGTATCGAGGAAGGGCACCAGGGGCAGTATGGCGGACTGGGTTTCGGCCAAGAGCTCCTGTGCCACTTCGACACCGGCAGCGCCAACAGTGGCAATGCCTGCGGCCCCACCGCCTTTCAGGGTGCGACTGTCGGCCAGCACTTCGCGGGCAGGAGTTAGCTCCGGCACGAATGGCGTGGCTTGGGCGGGGAACGGTTCGCCCCAAGACCGGGCGGGACCAAGATCGATGTGCATGAAGCCAGAGCGGGGGTAAGTGCCAAAGCCCAGAAAACCCACGGCGCGGGCGGCTTTAGCAAACGCCACCGGATGATGGTTTGATATGGCAATATCAAACGCAGTGCCCAGCATGTGTTTGGAGGCTGGCGCGCCCCCAACCGCGCGGTTGTGGCTGGGGCTGCGATAGCCGGAGCGCACGATCAGGGGCTTACCCAGCCGATTGCGCAGGGACTGCAGCTTGTCCATCGCCTCGGTGTTGATCTTGATCGCGCCGGTGCCGCGGCAGGCGATCTCGGCGGGGGAAAAGCTGGGCCAGCGCCAGGCGCTTTCGGGGACGTCGCGGAAATGGGCATAGGTCGTGGTCGGCATGTTGGTCTCCAGAAATGCAAAACCCGCCTCTGGGGCGGGTCGGGTGAAAGATTTGATGATGGGTTTGGTCGTCGGTCAGTCGGTGCGGCCGCGCTGGAACGCCTCGAACATCAGATCGCGCATGGCGCGGATGTCGGTCTCGATGCGCTCCAGCCGGTCGGCGTCGCCCTTGCGATCTTCGGCGCGCTGCCGATCCACGCGGTCACGCTCGGCCATAAGTTCGCGGTCCAACCGTGCCAGCATGGCGTCGTTGGTGAAGGCCCGGCGTGTGACGGCGGCCAGCAGGGCAATCGTGCCGCCGATCAGGGCAGTGATGGCGGCGGTGATGCCGTGGTCACGCAAGGCTGCGCCAACCTCCTGCAGCAGTGTGGTTCGTTCTGTCATGATGATGTTCCTTCAATAATCCGTCTCGACGTAGACACCCGAGCAGTCGTAGGCGACGGCCGCCGCCGTTACGCCGTTGTTCATGTAGTTGCGCGGGCTCAAAAGCTGGGTAGCGGCGGGCATGTCGGCGGTGATGGTGAATTCGACGGCGGCACCGCTGACCTCTTCGACGACGCGGACGCCTATGTCAGATCCGTTCGGCGCGGCGGCGATATAGAGCGTCAATACGTTGGTCAGGCTGTTGATCGGGAAGCTTGCGCCGAGATCGGTCAGCGTCGGCGCGCCGGTGCCATCGTTGTGCACCAGCTGCCAGTTGGTATGGGTGCCGCGCTGGAAGCCGATGCCGATGCAGTTTACCGCAACCGCCAATGTCAGCGTGGTGGCCAGCGCAGCAGTCGAGCCGTAAAGCCCGAAGAAGCCCATGCCATTGGCCTGCAGGGTCGTTAGAGACAGACGGTTGACGTAGTTCCAGCCGCCCAAACCATCGGCATTGCCGCGCCAGCAGACCCAGCCTGCAGATCGTTCTTCGGCCACCGCGTCGGCTGTTGCGGCACTGGTGACCCGCCAGCGCCGCATGCTGGTGGAAAGGTTGGTGGCGG
>NZ_LSRP01000123.1 GCF_001885585.1 Pararhizobium antarcticum | reverse complement strand
TATATTTATGTTTCTACCGCTTGCTTTGGCGACTTATTATTTGGTGCCATTCCGGTTTCGATCCCTCGTCATTCTTGCCTTCTCCTATTCTTTCTATGCGTGGTGGAGACTTGATTATTTGATGCTGCTGGTGCTGGTCACGGTCTGGACGTATGCCTTTGGCAAAAGGATTTATGAGAACCCTGATCCCGTCAGAAAGAGGCGACTGCTCATTATCTCACTGATGGGGCCTCTGGCTGCCCTCGCCTATTTCAAATATTTTAATTTTTTCGTTGATAGCCTTTCGGTCTTTCTTAACGAAGGCAAAAATTTTTCGGCGCTCTACGCCAACATTATTCTCCCGATCGGAATCTCGTTCTACGTGTTCCAGGCGGTTTCTTACCTGGTCGACATTTACCGCAACGATGCTGCGCCTTCACGAAATTTCGTCGATTTTGCAGCTTTCAAAGCGCTGTTTCCGCAATTGGTTGCAGGCCCGGTGCTGCGCTACAAGGATCTAGCCAATCAGTTCATCGCCCGGGAACATTCGTTCCTGCTGTTCTCCGAAGGCTGTGTCCGATTTTTTACCGGTCTGGCAAAGAAGGTCTTGATCGCCGATTCAGTCGCGCCAATTGCAGACGCGATATTCGCAAAGGCCGACCCGACATTCGTCGAGGCCTGGCTTGGCGCGATTGCATATTCCACACAGCTGTACTTCGATTTTTCCGGCTATTCGAGTATGGCCGTCGGTCTCGGCATGATGATGGGCTTTCGCTTTATCGAAAACTTCCAGTTTCCCTATATTTCACGTTCGATTACCGAATTCTGGCGTCGGTGGCATCTGAGCCTGTCTGCTTGGCTGCGGGATTATCTCTATATTCCGTTGGGCGGCAGCCGGAAGGGACCGCGCAGGACTTACGTAAACCTGTTCGTGACTATGGTTCTCGGCGGGTTGTGGCACGGTGCCAATTGGACGTTTGTTCTCTGGGGCATATGGCATGGTGGTTTGCTTGTCGTTGAGCGGCTGCTCGGCGTCACACAAACGACACGCAGGCCACCTGTCGCCATGTTCACGACGCTTATTCTGGTCATGCTTGGCTGGGTGATGTTCCGAGCAACCGATGTTTCAGCGGCGATTGACATGTATCGCGGACTCGTGGGGCTCAATGGCTTCGAAATGCAGGCTGATATCGCATGGCAGGTCAAGAACTTCGCTCTGGTCTGTCTTGCGCTCGGAATTGTCGCGGCTTTCACCGAGCCCTATGTCGGCAATATCCTGACCTTGAATGTGCCCCGTGACCGTGGTGTATTCCAGCGCACGATGCGCTACGGCTCCGTGGCATCGGTGATTGTCTGCACGCTTGGCCTGGTATCCATGCTGAAACTGTCTGCCGATAATGACTCGCCGTTCCTCTACTTTCAGTTTTAGGAGTTCCCCGTGAGCATCTTCAGTCGCGTCCTGTTATCCGTGTTCATGATCTGCGTGCTGGTGTTCGGCGTCATCCTGACTGCCAGTTTTACACTGACTTTCAACGCGAAAGATCTCTCAATAAGTCAATATCAGGATGTGATAACCGGAAAATTCACCTCCAAAGTTGAATCGGCGTATGAGAAAAACGTTCCTTTTCACAGCGCTGCGGTCCACCTGTTCAATGCGATATCGTTCAACCTGTTCGGCGAGGCACGAACAGGTGCGCTTGTGGGGCGTGATGGCTGGCTGTTCACCACCGAAGAATTTTCCTGGTCGCGTCGCTCTGAGGATAATCTGGCTGCGGCCTTCGAGCGGGTCCTAGAGGTTCGATCCGTCTTGAAAGCCAAGGGCGCGGACCTGGTAGTGTTGCCGGTTCCGGCAAAGGCGGCGGTCGCTGCCAACAAGCTCGGCGATCTGATTTTGCCCAGTCGAAATGCTGGCGTTTATGATCGTTTCCGTACATTTCTTGAAGACAAGAACATTCGATCCGTGGACTTGCAGAGGGCCTACGATATTCCCGGCGCCGACAGACTTTTTCTTGTGTCGGATACACATTGGTCGACAGAAGGCAGCAGCGTAGCAGCGCGGACAGCGTGCAACGAGATATCGACACTTAAGCCATTGCACGAAATGACTTTTGAGGCCAAAACCCGAATGGAAGTCCTCCATGTTGGGGACCTGTCGAAATTCATAGATATGGGGTGGTTCGCGCCCGCCTCCGTCCATGCAGCAGACCGGATTGTCGGGATTGATGCGGCAATGATTATATCCGACGCGGACAGCTTGTTTGCCGATTCCACACATCAAAACGACCCGGCGATACCACTCGCACTGGTCGGGACAAGCTATAGTGCTAATTCGACCTGGTCGTTTGAAGACCATCTGAAGCTCGCATGCGGGATGGATGTTCTTAACTATTCGCAGGAGGGGCGAGGCCCGTTTGAGCCAATGAGTGCGTTCCTCAAAACCATTGAAAAGGGTCCGATTGCGCCAATCGTCGTGTGGGAAATTCCGGTCCGCTATCTCGATGATCTCGACAGGGATGCATTGCGCAAAACGCTGTAGGTCACGCCATGGAAACCCCGCTCCAGCAGACGCGTATCGGAACAATCCAAATATCGTTTAGTACAGATGCCGACACGATGGAAAAAATGTTAAAGATGCCTTAATTTTTTATTGATCAAACCCAAAAAGCATATATGGTATTAGCAGGCGCGGGATATTTTCGGCCTATTATTTAAACAAATTATTTTTCTATACAAACTTCAATTTGCCTTCTCTTAATAGAATAGGCAAACACTGTGATTTCGTCGTAAAGATCAAAATAGAACTACAATATAGTAATTTTTTCCCATATTTATATAATTCTGCGAAGAATAGGGCTTATGCGTATGAGAAGCCAACCATCTCGCTTTATATTTAAAACAGAAGAAATAGCCAAGGATGTCGTTGACCTCCGTGCTATTGCTACCCGCTACACAACGGATAGATCGCGTTTGATCGAATGGAGCGAAGGTCTCCCCGCGCACCTGGTGTTTGTTGTCTGTCTACTGCTGCTGGTGATGAACGTTTCGGAGGGCTGGTTCTGGGGGGGGCATGCCGGCCTTTTTCTGGGTCTCGGCATCCTCGCGATATGGCGCTACAGCTGGGGCTTGCTGCATTTCGTTCGCTCCAACCTGTACCGCTACCGCGTCTTTCCGCGTCTGCGCAAGGAGGCCGATCGCGTCTTGCTCGACCGCGAGCAGGCGGGCAAGGCGCCTCACGCGTTCCTGTTGGTGACGAGCTATCGGATTGACGGCGATACCACCGCCGAGGTCTACCGAGCAACATTCGAGGCGGCAAAAGCAGCAGTAGGTCCTGTTACCGTCGTCGCTTCCATTGTCGAGATGGGCGACCAAAGGCTGATACGGGCCATGCATCGCCTCATCTGCGGAGAAAACAGCCCTATCGACCTGATTATCACGCGCATTAATGGCAGTGGCAAACGCGACGCCCTCGCCTATGCCTTTCGAGCCATTTCGAAAATGTCGCCCGACAAGGATGACGTGATTGCTGTGATTGACGGTGATTCAATCGTGCCGGTCGACCTGATCGAGAAATGCGCAGGCTTCTTCGATGCAGACCCTAGCGTCGGCGCACTGACCACGGACGAGACATCCAGGGTTCGCGGCAAATCCGCCTTTCACATCTGGTATAGTTTACGCTTCGCCCAACGCCACATCTTGATGTCATCGAACGGCTTGTCCAGGCGGGTTTTGACGCTCACTGGCCGCATGTCGATGTTCAGAGCATCCGTAGTGTGTGACCCCAGCTTTATCCAGCAGGTGGAATCCGACTATATCGATCACTGGCGTCTCGGTCGGCTCGATTTCCTCACCGGAGATGACAAGTCGAGCTGGTTCTGGCTTCTGAAAAACGGTTATCGGATGCTTTACGTGCCAGACGTCGTTGTCGCAACCGTGGAAGATCCGCCGACGCAGAAATTCGTTTCAGCTGCCGCACAGCTTATGACCCGCTGGTTCGGCAATATGTTGCGCACAAACGGACGCGCACTTGAGCTTGGACCGGCCCGGATAGGCTATTTTACCTGGTGGACGATTTTCGATCAGCGGGTATCGATGTGGACGTCGCTTGCCGGGCTGGTGATGGTCTTGCTCATCGCATTTCTGGAAAACCCGCTGATCATACCGACGTACATCGTCTGGATCCTTTTTACGCGTTACATCATGACTTTGATGCTTCTAAACTCACGCAAACGCGTTTCGATATTTTATCCGTTCTTTATATACTTCAACCAGATCTTTGGATCCCTTATAAAGACATTTATCTTCTTCCGCCTTAACCGCCAGAAATGGACCCGGCAAAAGACCACCCTGATGGCTTCCCCAGGGTCGTTGAAGTTGAAAATGCAGGACGCATCCTCCGTCTATATGCACGGCCTCGCAGCCGCCTTGTTCATCACTGCCATCGCACTCTTCCTCGGCGAGATATCGCTTCCCGACCTCGGCAATCTCGCCTTCATCATTCCATCGCGCTAACGAACGCAGGAGCAGTCAATGAGTATCAACATGGTGAAATTCGAGGCGGACGAGCAACGCCAGCACGCGCGATACAAG
Source organism: Pararhizobium antarcticum (assembly GCF_001885585.1). GTDB lineage: Bacteria > Pseudomonadota > Alphaproteobacteria > Rhizobiales > Rhizobiaceae > Pararhizobium > Pararhizobium antarcticum. The sequence continues at coordinate 13,853 of NZ_LSRP01000123.1, read as the reverse complement.
CTGCCGCTGAAATGCGTCATCGAACAACACCGCTATGAGGCCGTTGATTTTTCCGTGGCCGGAATGGGAGTCGGAACCGGAACAGCAGTATTGCGCAAGGGAAGGGTCGTCCCCATCCAGCTTCAGTTTCCTTTCGACGGCTTCGAATTTTCGCTCAATTTGAAAGCGGAGGTCTGCTACTCCGACCCGGTCAATGGAAGATCTGGTTTGAAGTATGTCGAACTGACCGACAGTAATGTGCGGATCCTGCGCTTTATCCTGGATTCGTACCTGTCCGGCGAACTTTTGATGATCAATGAGTTGCTCGATTTCTCGCGGCGTTCCGTTGATGTCCGCGGCAGATCCAAAGGCCAGGAAAAAGCCGCGGCAACCTTTGGACGAAAAGCCGGACATGCACTTCGCCGAACGCTGAATATAACGGCAACGACTGCTCTTTCACTGGCAGTCCTGCTTGCCCTTTTCGGGGGCCTCTATCAAAAGCTTTGGATTTTCGAGGCAACGTCAGCAATTGTTTCCATCGACAGTGTTCCAGTTGTCGCATCTTCCGACGGTGTTCTCACCAACCTCGTAACGGGACCTGTCAAGAGCGGTGAACGCATCGCCACAATCCTTACGGGTAGCGGTCAAAGTGTCTCTGTGGTGTCGCCGTGTAACTGTATTGCAGATAAATCGGCTGCCAATGTCGATGCGCAGGTACACAATGGCCAACAATTGCTCTCGCTTCAGGCAAGCGACGCCGCTCCGCATATTACAGCCCTCGTCGAGCGATCACATGTGATGGATCTATACAAGGGCGTCGATATCTCGGTCGCCCTGCCCCAAGAAAAGGCCGTCAAGAAGGCAACCATCCTGGAACTGCCAAGGTTGGACGAGACTGACCTTGCTGGAACCGGTCCGGTTCCCGTCAAGATCGCGCTTGAGGGCGTCAACGCAAACTCGGTTGGCGCACCGGCGGATGTCCGATTTGACAAGGGACCAAGAAGTTTTTTGCAAAACTGGCTGACCACATTTGCTGCACAACTCCGATAACGCTCGGTTGGGAGCTTCGGCCCGGCATCTTCGTTTTGCAATGACGAGTGTTGAAGGCTCAACGCGATTTTGACGGATATCGTTCCTGATCCGCAGACCGGCTGAACATTAGCCTGCTCGAAGAAAGATTGGACATATGTTTTTGCGTCATCCTGTTTCGTTTCGACCCGTTGAACGCCTTTCCAGCGCGCCGCTGCGCTTGTCGAGCGTGGCTCTGCTCGCCTGTGCACTGTGCCTTTTGGCAGGTGGATTGGCCCAAGGCCAGACCGCGGAAATTGATACAATCGCAAAAGACGTGCGCCAGGGCGTCCTTGATGCGGATGCCGCCAAGGACATTGATGCGCGTATTGCAGCGATCAGCCGTTCCCGCGAACAGTTTGGGCAATTGCTCTTGCGTCTTCAGAACGGGATACCGGAAGTGGAGAATGTCGTTGAGGCTTTATCTTCTGAGGGCGTGACGGCAGATATACTCACATCCTCTCATGTCAGCGCACTTGCGGAAAAACTGAAGTCAAGCAGGCTGGATGCCGAAGCGCGCACCGGGCTAAGGTCCCAACTTCTGGAGCTCATTGACAGCGTTGGACGACCGGAACTGAGGATCGCCGCTATAGGCAATTACGCCTTGTCTCTCGTAAATACAGACAGGTTTGCCGCTAGCGCAGCGCTCGACAAGGCCGTGGTCAGCGTTGAACAGATCACGGAACCGCATGCGAAGAATGCAGTTCTCAACAGCATCGCGCAAATCGGTACAATTATCGATCCTCAAATCACATCCTTGAATGCCAATCGTGCCATCAGCAGGATGTGGCCTGCCCGTATGCGCGCCTATGCACGTTATGACATCGCGTTGCGCATTCTGAACGATAAGAAAATTGCTGGCAAACCGATAAAGGAAGCAAAAAAAGCGGAAATTCTGAAGCAAAGCGCAACGGCCCTGCAACGTGGTGATCTCGAGAATGCGCTGGTCTGGGCTTTGGCTGTGCCACCGGAAGACTCTGAAAGCCGCAAGGCCGGTATCGATGCTGTCACTGATACGATCCTGAAGAATAACGAGTTATCATACTTGCCGATTGTGGCATCCAGCCTGTCGGATGCTAGCGATCAGGAAGACCTGATTGTCAGGATCATTCGCAATCGGCTGGAGTTGAATAGGGCGCTTGACGCAGTGGCGTTCGCCGAGTTCTTGGCGCCCGGCCCCCTGCGCGCTCAAATTGATTTTGCAATCGCAGCCGAGTTACAAGATCGCGGCCTCACCAAAATGGCGACGGAGCTCTATGAGGGCGGTGTCGCGATCGCAAGGCGTCTGGGCGGAGCCGAGCGCGATGTCGCACTTGTTGCAGCGATCAACGGCGCGATCAGCCTGGATCGGACGACTGATGCCCTAGCGTTTCTTCCGGATCTGACAAAAACACAGGCCACATCCGACGCGGTGGCAAATGTGGCAAAAAGCCTCGCCGATCAGGACCGGATTCCAGAGGCGGAAGCACTGCTTCCATCCGTCACAAGAGACAAGGACCGCGACGAGGCGCTGTCAGGGATCGGCCGTGCAAAAGTAAAGGCAGGTGATCTGGCCGGCGGTGAACTGGCCATCAAAGCCATCGGCAACCTGCGGGACAAGGGCCGTGTCCAGTCGGAAATGGCAAGGGCTTACGCAAAGCAGGGAGATTTTGGCGAAGCGCAGTCCATGATTGCTGCGATCAAGGATGAAAACTATCAGATCGAAGCCCTGTTGCGGGTCGCCAAAGAGATGCGCGTCGGAACGGAAAAGGACGCATTCCATGCCCTCGTGGATCGAGCGCTACAGGCGACCGACGCACAAGCCGACGCCAAGGATCGGGACAACAACTATCTGGATATTGTCGAACTTCTGTCGTCTTCGAAAGACACAGATATGGCAAAAAGAATCGTCCAGAAGATTGCGGATGACAAAATAAAGGCCAAGGCTGTCGGTCTGATAAGCAAGAGCTCCGCCTCGCTTGGACAATTCAACCAGGCGTTTGATTATCTTGCTGGCAACACATTCGCCAATAGTGATGAGGCCTTGCGCGGAGACGTCCTGGTCGAACTGTCTCGCTTCCCCGAGCTTTTGAAAATGGCATCCCTTGGGGCGACGAAATTGCGCGACGATCGCATTCGGGTACGTGTCTCGCGATCAATTGCTGAAATCCAACTTGCGGGCCTCGACAGCTTTGGGCTTGGCCATGGCAAAAATAAACCGGAAGATTATCGCAAACGAACCGTAAAAGTAGCGGCGACATCCGTTGAAACGAATGCTGGATCGTCCGTCTTCGGCAACAATGCGCTCAAATTGTCGCGTGTAGCCGGCCTGGATCCAGAAGCTGGTGCCTACAGTTATCCCGACGTCAGCCTGGGTGTTGCTAGCGTACGCGCTCTGATTCCGCTCCCGCGGGCCGGACGCGTCAGCACCACCTTGGCCAATTTGAGCCCATTCAATGATAAATTCCTTGAAGATCTGGCGGCAGGAAACACCGGCTTGACATTTGCAGCAACTGCACAGGCGACGCCCTACCCGCGGATCATTGTCGTCGAGAGAGGGGTCTATACACTTGGGAGCCTTGCAACCGAGCTGGCCGGGAACGGCACCTATCCTCTCGTGACCCGAAAGGGCGATATCGTGACATTGCGTGCGCCACTTTTGGTTGCTAAGGGCGCCAGTCTGATCCTGTCCGGCCAGGAAGCCTCCGCCTACCGCATGTCGGTCGAGGCTGGCAGCTTCATCGCGGTCGCAGGAACCCTTTATGTCAATGACACAACGGTCACATCCTGGGAGGAAGAGCACGCACGGCCCCGCTATTCCGACAAGTCGAAACGACAGAATTTCCGACCATATATCATTGGATGGAGCAACTCCAAAATGATGATTGGTGGCTCAACCCTCGACTCGTTGGGTTATGCGGCACCGAAATCCTTTGGCCTGTCGTTTTCGGCCGGCCCAAAGACCGTCGTTCAAAACAAAGCCGACAATACGGCGCCAACTGGGATTGTGGCTGACAATTACTTTCATAATTTCGAGTACGGCTTTTATTCCTATGAGGCCGAGGAGGTCAGCCTCGTTGGCAACGAATACAGGGATAATGTTCTGTATGCAGTTGATCCCCATGACAGATCACATCGCTTGCTAATTGCACTGAACACTGCCTACGACACCAAGGCCAAGCACGGCATTATCGTCTCGCGCGAAGTCAATGAAAGCTGGATCGTCGGCAATGTCTCGCATGGCAATACCGGCTCAGGCTTCATGATTGATCGCAACAGCGTCGACAACTACGTCTACGGCAATGTCGCCTTCAACAACGAACAGGATGGCCTGACTTTTTTTGAAAGCAGTTGCAACCTGGCGGTCTCGAACCGCTTCTTCGACAACAAGCGCGCCGGGATCAAGATCCGAAACAGCTGGGACATCGGTGTCCATGGCAATATCCTGGAAAAAAACAAGGAGTCTGCAATCCATGGCTATATCAGCAACCTGAAGGTCTCGGCGGCAAACGCGCTGCGCGACTTCGAATTAGACCCGTACCTTCCGATCACGACATTTTCGGCTAGCCGCAATCGTTTGGCTGGCAATGGCGACGGCATCAAGGTCAACGGCGCCTCCGCTTTCAGCCTTTCCAACAACGACTACCTGGGTCAGATGGGACGTCTGGTCGACGGCGATGCGCGGGCATTCGAAGGACACATCCTGCGCTTCAATCAGCACAACCGCGTGGTGATCACGGCCACCGCCTGCGTTCCCAAACGCCCTGTTGATCATGAATGCAAATTTCTCGACAACGGATATCTGGGAGCGACGCAACAATCACTCATGCTGTCCACCCAGAGCGCTCCGGCAGCCTGCACCGATGTGCCAGGCTCGGTTCAAGGCAAGACCTTCAACGCGAAGGGAGACAATTCATGAAACTGTCTTTTCGCTTGCGGGGTCATAGAACTCTTATGTTGGGATGCGTGGGCGCGCTCTTCAGTGGATCGTTGCTGTTCACCGGCGTGGCTGCGGCTTCGGGCCAGGTTTACCGTGGCCTGTTTGATGTCGAAAGTCGCAAGCAGGCCTTGGCTTCTCAAGCGAACGACGTTGGGCGCAAGAACTGCCTTGCGGTCGCTGTCGATCCAAAATGGGCGGACCTGGCCGTCATAGACGGCTTCAAAGCGACGGCCGGATACGGAACAGATCGCGCTGGGGCGGAATTTGCATGGGCGATGATGGTCCTGTCGGGCCGCGTAATGGCGGGCGACACGCAATCGGCGACCATGTTGCGTAACCTCCTTACCAAATGGGCGGGCGCCAAAGCGTTTCAAGACACGGAGCTTTCCCACGACGCCTATTATGCTCTGAAACGGGCACTGCTTCCTACAATCGTCGCCTTTTCCATCGTGAAGGATGGCCTTACGGACGATCACGCGAACCTGGTCGAACAGTGGCTGGATCCTATTGTGCGCAGTGTTGATCATCGTTTTGATGGCGAGGTTGATCTCAACAACCACCGTTACCTTGCCGACAGCGTGCTCATGCTATGGGGCGCAGTGGTCGAAGATGACGAACTTTATGCGAAGGGGCGCGACCGCTTTCTGTCGATTTTATCGGAGGCGCGCAACGATGGAAGTCTACCATTGGAAACACGGCGCGGCGCCCGTTCCTTGTGGTATATGAGACAGTCGTTGACGAGTATGGTCGTCATGGCGGAAGTGGCGCGCGGTCGCGGTGAAAACCTGTATGACGCTGAAAGCTCCGATAGTGAAGACATGCAAAAATCGATCTGGACGATTTTCTCGTACTGGTTGAACGGCATCCGCGACCCGGCGCTGGTCGACGCCTACGCTGCGGAAAACTATATTCCTGGCCCGGAAACGGACTACCTCAAGCAAGATCGGGGCTTTCTCACGAAGCGCAGCAACGGCCGCCATTATCTGGCATTCCTCGAGGTCCTGAATGACCAGCCGCCATCCCGTATGACTGTCAAGCGAGCAACGCTGCTCTTGCAGGACAATGGCAGACCAGAACGTCCCTTGATCGACGAATTTGTCGGCGGCAACGCCACCTGTTTTTGGGGGCAAACATGAGTATATCACGGTATTTCAGAATCCTCCTGTTGAGTGGGGCTTGTCTTCTTGGACCGCTCCAAGTTTCAGCCGCGGCGGAACGGACAACGGCCGCCCAGCGCATGCAGCAAATCCATGCTCTTGCCAATCGCACTGATGGTCCGGGCCTGCTCGAATACGCGCGATTGCTGCGGTCCGGTGTACAGGTTGACGCGGACAATCCACTCGCGGTTCCAGACTACTTTAAAGCGCGAAAGATGGCGGAAGCTGCACTTACCGTGCAAGGAACACACACCGCCGAAGCCAAACTCACCCTGGGAAAGATGCTTTTGGCCAGTGAGGGCGGAGCATATGATGGAGATCGTGCCCTTCGCCTATTGCAGGATTCCGCGAGTACCGGCCAGGCTGAAGCCGCCTATCTCGTTGGCAATACACTGGCGGCAAATCCAGGCAGGCTTGCCGATGCCCGTCGCAATCTGCAACTTGCGATGCGGCTGGGGTTTGGAGCCGCTGCATTTAAGCTGAGCGCACTCTCGCAGAGCGAGGCTGAACGGTCTGCGCTGAATTCGTTTGGCATCACACTCTTGGAAAAGCGTTTTGCCACAAGCGACGCCCGTTCGGGGTACGAACTTGGTGAATATTATCGTCGCCAAGCGCAATCCGACGAAGCGCTCAAGCTCGCTCTGGATTGGTATCGAAAGGCCAGTGATCTTGGCCATGAGCGCTCGACCTACTGGATGGCGCGTCTTCAGAGCGAGCCGGGAACAGGCCTGTTCAATCCGAAAGAAGCCGTCCGCTACTACGAGATCGCGGCTGAAGCCGGAGACATCGCGGCAGCACGCGAAATTGTTCGAGGTTTCGCAGAGGCCAACGGGCTGGAGGTCGATAAGGCAAAGTTTGATCGCTGGGTCCGGTATCTCGCGCAAATCAATGATTCAACGGCAATCCTATATTTCTCATCACAACTCGAACGCTCCCTGCTGGAGCGACAAAAAATTTCTGATGCAATTTTTACACGCGTCGCCAAGGGCGAAATTCGGGACATCGACGAAATCCTGCGTATCGGTGAAATGTTCGACGCCGGAAACGGCGTGATCGGTAGCGCCGCTCGCGCACTGCAGCTTTACCAAATGGCCGTCGAACGTAAATCACGTGACGGGGCTGTGCGATTTGGCGAATTGCTGATCGCGCAGCCCGCATTGCGAACCGATGAAAATGTTGCACTCGCAAGGCTGCGGCTCGAAGAGTTTGCCAACAATGGCAGCGTCAACTCTGCCGTGGTGATCGGCGACATGACCCTCAAGGGAATGGGCGTCCCAGCGAGCACTGCGAAGGCGGTCGAATGGTATCAAAAGGCGCAGACCGTGACGTCATCCGTGCGTGTCATGAACCGGATCGCCAACGCCTATCTTTTATCGACTGATCCGGCAGAACAGCGCAAGGCGGTAGGATTTCTGGAATCCGCAACCGCAGCCAACAGCGATGCCGCAATGCTGAAGCTAGCAAAGGTCCTGAGCCAAGGAACCCTGGTTCCTCAGAATCTTGAGCGGGCGGTAGAGCTACTTACAGCAGCCTCCGAGCGCGGTCGCACTGACAGTCTGAGCGAGTTGGCCAATCTCTATATTGTCATCGGTGGTCCGGACTCGTTGCAAAATGCCTATACGACATTTGCGAAGGCTGTTGCCACCGGCAATCCGGAAGCGCCCGTCGAGATGGCGCGGTTTTTGCAATCCTATGGAAAAATGAAGGACGCAATTCCATTTTTGAAGAAAGCGGCAAAAGGGGGAAGTTTCTCCGCAGCAATTGATCTTTATGAGACCCTATCGGCAGAAAGCGGAGATGCGAATACGGGCATCGAATGGTTGCAGATGGCAACAGACTTGGTCGGCGAGACGCGGCAAAACCGCTTCCTTTTGGCAAAGGCCCTGTTGCGGCCAAATGACAAGCTTCTCAACCTACAAGGGTTCAGCATTCTGCAGGAAATGGTGACCGGGAAGGTGCCTGGCGCCGTTAATGCGCTGGCTGCGGCTTACATCGAAGGCCGAGTGGTCGCCCAGGACGTCCACCGTGCTGTCCAGGTCCTCGAAACGGCGATGAATCAAGGCGACATCGACGCGGTCCTCATGCTTGCAGACCTTTATCTGGAAGGAACAGAGGTGCCATCCGACCCGGACAAGGCACTCACGTATTATCGTAAGGTTTTGTCAATCGAACCTGAGAATGCGAGTGTCAATCTTCGGTTGGCTCAGATTTTCGGTGACGGGATTGGCGTTCCTGCCGACAAGGCAAAAGCTGTTCCCTACTACCAGATTGCCAGTGCCGCAGGCAGCCGCGCAGCCCAAAGGGAACTCGGGCTGGTGTACATGTGGGGAGCCGGTGTGCCCAGCGACCCCGATCGGGCGCACCAACTCCTGCTTGAAGCGGCAAGCCAAGGTTTTGACAGGGCATGGCATGATCTGTCCCTGCTCAACAGCGCAGGCATCGGAAGCGACATCGACCCACAGGCCGCTTTTCAATACAACTACAAAGGGGCTGAACGGGGCCAGACCGCGTCCATGATCCAACTGGGCATAGCGTTCCTTGCGGGATTCGGCGTGCCAAAAGACCCCGAAGCTGGGATCTTCTGGTTGGAAAGGGCGGCCGAAACACCGGGCGAATTCGGGCCTGGGGCAATGTACAGACTGTACGAAGCCTACCATCTCGGTCTTGGGGTCGAAAAAGACCAATCGCTTGCCCAAAGCTGGCTGAAGAAGGCGCGCGATGCGGGCAATCCGTCGGCGATGTTCCAGACGGCGCTTGTTTTGCGCGCAAGCGCGAATAGCTCTGAACAGGCTGATGGCCTGATGTGGATGAAAAAGGCGCAGTCACTCAAACACAATCAATCCAACAAGATACTGACGCGCCTTGCGCTGGGACCGGCTGCGCGCCCTGTGGTCGGGCAGCAAACGTTGTCTGACGAAGCGGACGAGGAGTAAGGCAATGACATACAAAACTTGGAAATCCGCTTCGGTTATCACTCAGGGACTTTTCGTCTTCCTTCTCTCTGGCGTTTGCGCCGCACAAGCAGCGCCTGGCGCCTGTCCAAAGCTGTCTGCTCCAGGCAACACCTTTGCGCTTGAACCTGGCCTAGGCGGAGTGTTTTTCCGCACCAGCACGGACCTGGAGGAATTTTTCGCTCGGACGTCCGAAACCATTGATACGATGCGGGATATCGCCGATGCCCTGAAGATAAAGGGAACCGAGCTTGTTTTCGTGCCGCTTCCTCCCCGAGGAATTGTGCAGCGTGACAAACTGGACACCGGTGAGCCAATACAGGCGAGATACAACTCCAAAGCCGCGATCGATGAATTCCGGCTTTATGTCCAACAGCTCAAAAAAGGCGGATTGAACACAGTCGATGTCCTGCAGGCCATTACGACCGCACATGCAGAAGAGGATTTCTTCTATGCCCGTGATCACCACTGGACCACAAAGGGAGCACAACTGACCGCCAAGGCGGTCGGTGAGGTTGTCAAGAAACTGGAAATTTACAATACGCTCCCGCACTACAACTTTGAAACCGTGCAAACGGGAACGCTGGACTACATCTCAGGCATGGGCCACGAGATTCAATCGCTTTGCGGCTCGGCCATCGATACCGAAAAGGATGCCATCTGGTCCACCACTCGCAACGCCGACGATGCGACGGATCTGTTCGCAGATCAAGCCGCCGAGGTGAAACCTGCCGCTCTTGTCGGGTCATCGTTCAGTGCAACACCAGAATTCAATTTTGCTGGTTTTCTTTCCCAGGAAGTCAGCTTGGATTTCACCAACTATGCGGAGAACGGGGCCGAATTCATATCGTCTCTGGCAACGCTTTTGTTTTCCAAAAGGTTCCAGACCGAACCGCCTCCCCTTATCGTGTGGGAGGCGCCGTCATACTACGATGTTGACCAGACCATGTTCAAAGCATCTCGTCAGATTCTTGGTGCCATCTACGGTCCCTGCAACAGTGATTTGCTACTTGCCTCGTCGTCGCCCACCCGCAAACCAGATCAGCAGCAGATCCTATCGGTCGACGCCAAAAAGGGCATTAAAAGCAACGGCACCTATCTGGAACTCGATGCATCCCAGGCCGGGTTGAACAAACTGACGGTGACAGTCGAGTACGCCAATGGCGATAACGATATCATCACGCTTGGCGGTTTTGCACGTTTCGTCGATGACGGTCGCTTTTTCTTGAAGCTCAGCGATGAATTTACCGCACCTGTTACGGGAATTTCGATTGACGACAAGCTTGGCAATACGTCGCTCACGGCAAAGCTCTGCCGAGTTCCACGACAATACATGAAGCAGCAGGGGTAGTGTCATGTCAGATCACAACGGACATTTAGTTCAGACGCGGCGAGCATTCCTGTGGTCAGTTCCCGTCTCTTTGATGGGAGTGGTGGTGCTATCGCCTGCCGCTTTTTCCTCCGACGATGGCGGCATCTACGATCCAAGCATTCCAAGGGAATGGACCTTTGTTCGCTTTGTTTCCAAGGGACGCGCTGCGGATCTGACGGCACAAATCGACGACAAAGTGATTTCTTTCGTCGATAATGCCGTGTCGCAATACATGGCGCGCGCACCGGGTCTCTATAGCCTGACCGTCAACGGCAAGAGCGAAGAGCTTGCAATTGAGCCTAGCCAGTTTCTGACGATCGTCCTTGACCCGTCCTCTGCCAAATCAGTGATCATCCACGATAATTTTACCCAGGATCCTGCCAAATGTTCACTGGCTCTGTACAATATAACCAAACAGCCTTTGTCGCTGACGGCCTTGGCAAAAAGGACGCCTGTGCTCGAAAATGTCGCCTCTCTCAGTGGCGCGTCGCGCGCCGTAAACGCCGTTTCGATCGACCTCAATGTCGAGGCTTCCGGTGAAATCCTCAAGTCCTTCCGCAAGACCCTTCTGCGCCGTCGCTCAGTCACATCCATTTTCGTCTTTTCTGAAAAGCCAGATGACATCCTTCTAACCCTGGCAGCCGCAAAGAATTAAGTCACCACAGTCGGTTACCTCTTGCCCAGCGAGTGCATCATGCGTTGCGTCGAGTTACCCTACCCCTCTCCGTCTTGGCGACGACAGCGTGTATCGGCACGTCCTGCAGCCGTGATCGCGGCGCCAATTGCGCTCAGCGTACCGGCGGGCGCGGATGAATACCGACTGACAGTGCCCCTCAGCGCGGACAACAACAATGCGCCTGCGTGCAACAAAACGCAGTGCAAGCGCTGTCTCGCTAAAGTACGCAGCCGGCAGCACTATGGCTCAGGAAGATGGATGGTGTGACGCAATGGGGCATGTTCCAATGTTGAATGAGGGTGATCTGTCATGATGCGGTTTCTGCGTCCCTGTCGTGTCCTGACGTACGTCGCGTTTGCGTCGTTTGCGCTGCTAAAGAGTGTTCAGGCAGCGCCGATCGATCAGAAGAAATTTGAATCGGCGCGGACCTGGGAGGAACTTCGCGCTGGCCAAGGGTGGCCCGAACTGAACGCTGCTTTGAAACTCCCAGTGGCCAAACGCCTAGAAATCGCGACCATTGCCCTCGTGAACCCGCGCCGCGAGGCTCGAAATCTCGACTTTGGTTTTGCATTGGCACTGTCAATGGCCAAACAAAACCGGGATGCGGTCAGATTGGTGGCGCGGGGTATATTGAGCAACGAATACACATTCGGCAAAGACCGGATCGCAAGAGTTTTACGTCTGCTTGCCAACGAAGGCATACGCGGCTCCTCCAGCTGTGTGGTGGCATGGGCGCGTCTCCATGATCTTGGTCTGGACATGCCGCAAGATGCCACGCGTGCCTATGAGTGGTATCGCTGGGGGGCGCTGGTCGGCAACCAGCGCGGGATAGAAGAGACCGCATTTGCCCTGGCCAAGGGCAAGGGCACCGACAAGAACGTCGATGTCGCACTGGAATGGCTCAACAAGTTGCCGCCCCAACGAAGGGCGAAACAGTATGCGGAACTGGGCGATTATCTGGCCGCCACCGGAATGCCGGATGATTTTGCCAAAAGCGAGGTGGTTTATCTCGACGCCATGCAAACCGACCCTTTGATTGCGATCGGCGTCGCCGCAAAGCTCAACGATGGACGCTATAGCGAAAGCGCTAGAAAAGCCGCAATGGCCGTAATTGCCTCTGGTGATGCCAACGGTAGTCCCCTCGCGCAGCGGATCATCGCTAAGGGCCTCTGGGAAAGCACAAGCGAAGCGGATATTTCCAAAGCAATCCTCTTGTTTCTCAAGGCGGCCAAAACCGGTGATCAGGATGCGGTCAATTATCTTGCCCTGGCGATGAGCCGTTCCGGCGTCTCAACCGGCACGCACATCGAGATTTTCCCCGTGCTCGAAAAGCAGGCTCGGCTCGGCAATACAAACGCCATTCGTGCTGTCGGCGAAGCCTATTTTTCCGGTCGCGGCACATCGTTGTCGCTTCAAAAGGCCGCTGAATTTCGTCGTCTTGCAGCCGATCGCGGCGATGTCGAAGCCCAGTATCTGCTCGGCCTGATGTATATCCAGGCCAACGGTGTCGACAAGGATATACCAGAGGCAACCAAGTGGCTGACCAAATCGGCTGAAGCCGGAAATCTGATTGCGCGTTCAGCACTCATGTCGCTCACAACCAAGTAGACTTCTGTGCAGGCGGATGCGCCGGTTAGAAAACAAAGAGACGATTGAGCCGCAGGGCGCTGACATAGGTATTTTCGTCCGGAAGAGCGACTTGCCGGAGGCCAGTCAGGCGCTCGAAGAACCCGTCATCGGCAATGGCCATTGTGGTGGTGGTGCGCAATCGATCAATCGCGCCCGGGCAATGCGTCTCAGGATGGCGACCAAGGCCTTCCAGCACATGTTGGGTAGCCAGGAGAGGACGCAGTGCATAGACATGGTAGTTGCGGGCATAGCCGCCGCGATCGAGTTCGAGTGGCAGCATACCATTCTCATCGATCTGGCAGACCCCGAGATTATACGTCTCTTCAGCCCAGTCGACAAATCCGTCGTTGTTGGTGAACCTGCCGATCTGGGCCAGCGCCAGACCCGCCCAGAACCGGTGATTATTTCGGCGCGTTTTTGGGCCGGCCGATGTCTCGAAGTAGATGATGGTATCGCTGCCAATCTCCGTCAACCAGGCGATAATGTCTGCCCGGTCGTCGCGGGCGACCAAAGGGTCTGACCCCAGATCAGCGATCACAGTCGCGGTCTCAGCGATCATTCGGCCTCGCGTTACCTGCGCATCTCCAGTACTCGCGACAGTCAAGGCGCGAGATCGTGCCCATCCGGCAACGATCGTGAGAGCACAGCCCCCTCCCTCTTGGTACGCGATCGGTTCGAGGGTGCGAACGGCCCGCCAGACTGGGTCAATGCTGAAGGCTCTTAAGCTTGCTGCCGTCCTTTTCCCGCCGGCCAGTTGGACAGGGCCACCGTACTTGGACTGGGTTGCCAATTCGACTGGCAAAGTCCTTTCCCTTCCGAAGGCGCCGCAACCTCCTTCGCCAAGATGCGGGGTCGCCCGTGTCTCTCGATCGCGTTGCCAAAGTGGCAAATCTGATTTTTGTGAGACTGACGTGTTTAAGGAAAACTTCTCTTCCATTGCGCCCCCGGCAAGGTTTCCGGGAAAATCAGCGTCGATCATCGTGTAACCGGCCGAGGCAAATATCATGAGGATTAAAAGAGAAATGCGCACTTTGATAGCCTTGACACGCGATTGTATCAAAGCTGTACGAAAAGATCTCAAAGATGCGGTTAATGACCATTG
>NZ_LSRP01000122.1 GCF_001885585.1 Pararhizobium antarcticum | reverse complement strand
TATCAATATTGTGCATCTCAACGGCTTGCGGGCCGTCGAGGCGACGGGGCGGCTCGGCTCGCTCAAAGCGGCAGCCGAAGAACTTGGCGTGACCATCGGCGCCGTCAGCCAGCAGATCATCAAGACCGAGCAGCAGCTGGACCGGATATTCTTTGAACGCGGCCCGCGCGGCCTGGTGCTGACACCGGCGGGCGAAAGCCTGATGCCACGGCTGAAGGGCGGCTTCGACCTGCTTGATCAGGCCGTGGCTTCCGCGCGGCAGCGGGACGAAAAGATCCTGACAATCTCGGTTGCGCCGGTCTTTGCGGCGCGCTGGCTGGTTCCGCGGCTCGATCGTTTCGCGCTCACCCATCCCGATATCAGCCTGCGCATCGATGCGACGACGAAGCTCGCCAATCTCGAGACCTCCGATGTCGACATCGGCATCCGGGTCGGCACGGGCGAATGGCCGGGCTTGCGGATCGAGCCACTTCTGGCGCAGGAGGTGTTCCCCGTCTGCGCGCCCGCGATCGCCGAGACCCTGCGCGAGCCTGCAGATATCCTGCAATGCGGGGCGGTCATCGACGCGCGCTCGATGTTCTCCTGGGAAACCTGGCTGCGCACGGTCGGCCTGTCGGGCGCGCAGATGAAGGTGCGCCACGTGTTCAACGAGGCGTCCTTATGCATCGATGCGGCAATCGCCGGGCAGGGGGTCATGCTGGCCTGGCAGACGCTGGCCGGCGACGCGCTGATTGAGGGACGCCTGAAGGCGCCGTTTCGCGTCCGGGCGAAAACCGGCTTCGGCCATTATTTCGTAACGTCGCCGACGCGCCGCGAAACGACGGTTGTCGCCGCCTTCAAGGCCTTTGTCCGCGACGAGATCGAAAGATCGATGCGGCAGATCGACGGACCGCGATGATTATTCCGGTTCGCGCAACCGCATATCCATCATCGCCCGAAAGGCCGGGCGCGACTGGCAGAGTGCCAGCCAGGCCTTGACGCGTGGCGCATTCTCAAACAGCGCCGTCTCGCTCATCGCATAGCGGAACACTTCTGCGAGATTGAGATCGGCGACGGTGAAGCGGTCGGCGGCGACATGGCCGAACTGCGACAGCTGCGCTTCCAGCACCGCAAACGCCGTTTCAAGAGCCGCTGTCGATTGCGCGATGATCGCCTGACCCTCTGGCGTGCCGGCGATGCCGTTGTCATGGGCGAGCACGATCTTCACCGCATGCGGCTCGACCGCCGTTGCCGCCCACATCGTCCAGCTGGTGATCAGGCCGTCTTCCTCGATCGTCTGAGCCGACAAGGGGCCGCCATGCTTGCGCGCCAGATAGAGATTGATGGCCAGCGATTCGTGCAGGATCAGGCCGTCATCCTCGATCGACGGGATCTTGCCCATCGGATTGATCGACAGGAAGGCCGGCGACAGCGTGTTGAGCGGGGCATCGGCGGCGAGCGGGTCGGCAAGGCGCCTTGCCTGCAGGACGGGAACGGAAGTGAAGGGCAGATCCAGTTCCCCCGCCATCCAGTAGTTGCGCGAGGCGCGCGAGCGGTAAACGCCATAGATCGTCAGCATGGTCTTCTTCTCCGGATGTTCTGGTGGCGCACCCTGGAGCGCCACGCGTTCAGTGGAACGCGCAAAGGTCGCTCTAAACTTTGAATGCTATAGGAAACCGCACGGCGGAAGGAAGCCGGGCGACGTGATAAAGGGCATGAAAGTTTTTGATGATACGCAAGAACAAGGCCCTTTCCGTGGCATTGATTTCGCCGTCCGGCGCGGCTAAAGCGGTCAGATGACAACGGGGGGAGCGCCGGCGCAATGAACGGCAGGACGCGGCAGATGCGGCACTGGATCGCGGGCATGCTGTGCACGCTTGCCTTGCTGTTGTCAGGCATCGCCCACCATCCCCTTGCCGGGACCATGCCGGCCGATATGGCCGGTTATGTCCTGCCGGACGGATCCCTCCCGGACCTCTGCCTCACCGGCGACCCCGGCGACGGTGCGGCCGCAGATCACGTGCCGTCCGGGAACCACCATCGTGGCGGTGAGGATTGCGGTCCCTGCTGCCTTTCGGTTGTCGCCACCCTGCCGCTGCCGGTCATGGCCTCGGCCTACAGGTGCACGCCCCGGCCATCCGGCACTGGTGCGCCGATCTATCATTCGATCCTGCCGCCGGTTCTCGAGCCCGGCCTCGGAGCAAGGGCTCCGCCTTTTTCGGGATACGCCGCAGCCTGACGGTTCGCCGTCCGGGCCGCCTTGCCTGAAACCACGCCCCTTCATCCGTTTGTCCATTGCGGCCGCCGCATCGCTGCCGCTGGGCGCACCTCGCTCGAGAACCCATCATGACCATCGAAACCATTGCCTCGCCGGGCAGTGTCCGCACCGCTGCGGAGCCCGGCCGTATCTCGCTCTACAGGGCCATCTGGCGCTGGCATTTTTTTGCCGGCCTGCTGGTCATTCCGTTTCTGCTCAATCTCGCCATCACAGGCTCGATCTACCTGTTCGACGAAGAGATCGATCAGACCTTCTTTGCAAGCCGCAATGTCGTCGCGCCGGCTGGGACCCCGCTTTCGCCTTCGACGATCGTCGATATGGCGATGGCGGCCCTTCCCGGTGCAACAGTGACCG
This sequence comes from Pararhizobium antarcticum, assembly GCF_001885585.1. Lineage (GTDB taxonomy): Bacteria > Pseudomonadota > Alphaproteobacteria > Rhizobiales > Rhizobiaceae > Pararhizobium > Pararhizobium antarcticum. Next base: position 15,832 of record NZ_LSRP01000122.1, on the reverse strand, counting down.
CCTACCGCACGCCGGCGGGGCCGGATCGCTCCGCCCGGGTCACGCTCGATGCCGCTGCCGGCAGCACATTGGTCTTCGTCAATCCCTATAGCGGCGCGGTGCTGGATCAGGTTGTTGCCGCGCAGGAGTTCAACCAGGTCGTCGAGGATCTGCACAGCCTGGATTATTTCGGCAAACCGGTCGAGCGGATCATCGAGATCGTGGCGGGCTTTGCCATCCTGCTTGTCTTTACCGGCATTTTCCTCTGGTGGCCGCGCCAGCAGACGGGCGGTGTCGTCACCGTCAGAGGGACGGCGGCGCGGCGGGTGTTCTGGCGCGACCTGCATGCCGTGACCGGCATCTTTTCGGCCGGGCTGATCGTCTTCATGGCCTTCACCGGTCTTCTCTGGTCCGGCTACTGGGGCGCCAACGTCAATTCCACGCTGACCGCTGCAGGTTATGGCTATCCGGCCGCGCTGTGGGATGACGTGCCGCCATCGACCCGGGTGACGAAGGACGTCCTGTCGAAAACAGGCTGGCTGATCGAAAACGCACCGCTGCCGGCATCGACGATCGCGGCGAAGGCAACCGAGCCGGCCGCCGCGATCGGTCTTGACCGGGCGGTCGAGATTGCCGATCGGGCCGGGATGCTGCCCGGATACGAGATGGCTGTGCCGTCGGGCGAGACCGGCGTCTACACGGCCGCGATCTTTCCGGATCATCTGGCCCATGAACGGACAATCCACATCGATCAGTATTCGGGAAAGCCGCTGGTCGATCTGTCGTGGCGCCAGTATCCGGCTGTCGGCCGGGCCATCGAATGGGGCATCAATGTTCATCTCGGGCAGGAATGGGGCCTGTTCAACCAGCTTCTGATGCTGGCCACCTGCCTGGCGATCGTCCTTGCCTGCGTCTCCGCCGTCGTCATGTGGTGGAAGCGTCGCCCCACGGGTCGTCTCGGCGTGCCGCCGATGCCGGAACGGCGCAGCGTCTATATCGGGCTCTGGGCACTGGCCATCGTCTTCGGGCTTGCCTTCCCGCTCACGGGCCTGGCGATCGTCGTCATGATCGTCGTCGATCAGCTGGCGGGGCGCCTGTCGTCGCAGGTCCGGCCGGTGCACAGCGGCAACTGATCTCAGGCGATCCGGTTGCCCTGCAGCGTCAGGTGCCTGAACGTCTCGGCACCGGCGGCCATCAGGTCGCCGGTGGCCTTGTCGTTCCAGCGAAAGCCGACAATGCCGCCGCCGGGCACGTCCTGGAACAGGTTGTCTGCAATCAGCGCCGTGCCCGCTTCCTCGACCACGGTGACGGCGCAGCCGATCTGTGCTGCGCGCACCAGATTGCCGGTGGCGACGACATTGCGGAGATAGGGTCCCCAGCCCAGCATCAGACCGTATTTCGGGGCATTCTCGATAATATTGCCGGACACCACCGTATCGGCCTCCACGGCGATGCCGAAGCCGAAGCCTGCGCCATCATGGACATAGGGGCCATCCTCTTTCAGGTTGCGCACCAGATTGCCGCTGACCACGGCCAGCCGTCCGCCATCATTGAAGTTGACGATCAGGATGCCGTTTGCCGCGCCATCGATCAGATTGTCGGAAACGACAGCGCCTTCAAAACCGAATTCCGCATAGATCGCCGTCTCCCCGGACCGCAGGCACTGGTTGTCGGCGATCTGCACATTGCTGGCTGCATTGGCGCGGATGGCGGAAAAGGCGCAATCGGAGACATGATTGCCGGTGACCATCACATTGGCTGTGCGGAACAGGTTGATGCCATTGCCGTTTTCGCCGGTCCCGCCCTCTGTGGCGGCAATCCGCGTCACGCGGTTGCCGGCAATCATGGTTCCATCTTCACCCGCGGTCTGGCGATGCACGAGAATGCCGCCATTGCCGCAGTCGGACACAATGTTTCCGGTGATCGAGAGGGCGCGGCTGTCGAGCGCGTAGAGGCCTGCCATGCCGGCGGCGGTGATGCGGTTTCCGGAGAGCCGCCCGCCGCAGCCGTCGGCGTGAATGCCATGTTTCGACGAGCCGGTGATCGTGCAGTCCTCAATCGTCATGGCTGCAATGTTCTCAAGATGGAGAAGACCACCGGCCTCGGCGCCAAGCGGCTGCGCTGCGCCATCGATGCTGAGGCCGGACAAGCGGGCCCGTTTCAGGTTCCGCCCGGACAGCGCAAAGCGTCCGCCGGCATGGATCAGCCGGGTCGCGCCGGCGGTTCCGGACAGGTCGATACCATCGGGAAGATTGACGCCGGAGACCACATAATCGCCAGCGGGCAGCACCGCCTGCAGCCCGGACGACGCCGCATCGCGCAACAGCCGGTTGAGCGCGTCGCCCTGGTCGACGGTCGCGTCGGGCGTCAACCCATAGGGCGCAATGTCGATGGCGCCGCGCAGCCCGTCCAGGCCCTGCGACCATGCCGGTCGCTGCGCCGAAACCGCAGCGAAGCCGGCCGATGCGGCAAAGAGGATGAACAGGCGGCGCGTGAGCATGAGGAATCCCTTCAGGCCTGTGAAGCACAAACCGTGCCACGGCACCTGTGCCGAAATGAACCATCCCTGGCTGTGCCCTGTTTGGTTGGATGTGGAAAGCGGCAGTTTCGAATCGGATACACGCAAAAATCGCCGGTTCATCTTTAGGGAAGGCTAACCTATGGCTGTTATGACTGTCTGCCGGGGGAATAGGCAGACGTATTTTTGTGTTTGGAGGCCGTGCTTGACAAAGAACATGACCCGTTATCGTGGCGATACCGGAGCCAGGGCAGCCAGCAACGAGGATACGCGCCGGCTGATCGATGCCAGCGTCCGTCTGGCGGCAGAAGCATCCCGCATGTTCATCCCCGAACCCAACATCGCCGATCGCCATTATTGGCTCGAGACGATGATGAACCACATTCCCGACTATATCTACGCGAAGGATCTCGAGGGGCGTTTTCTCATCGCCAACCACGCGACCGTGTCCGACTGCGGTTTCGAAAAGATGCAGGATATTCTGGGAAAAAACGATTTCGACATCCATGCCCCGGAATTGGCGGCGCATTTCGCCGCTGACGAACGGCGTGTCATCGAAACCGGCGAGCCCCTTTTCGGCATCGAGGAGCGGGTCGCTGTCCTCAAGGGACCCGACCGCTGGCTGATGACCTCGAAATTGCCGTTGCGCGACAAGCAGGGCAGCACGATCGGCATTGTCGGCGTCTCCAGGGATATCACCGAGCTGAAGCGCTCCGAGCGCATGCTGGTCGGACAGGCGCGGCTCCTGGAAATGATCGCCACACGGGCCCCGATCGAGCAGTTCTTCACCGAACTCATCCTGCTCATCGAATCGCAAATGCCCGGCATCAGCGGATCGATCCTGACGCTTTCGCCCGATGGCAAACATCTCCTCCACGGCGCAGCGCCCAGTCAGGCGCCGGCCTACAGCGCGGCCATCCACGGTGTCGCGATCGGGCCGAAAGTCGGCTCCTGCGGCACGGCCGCCTTTACGGGCGAGCCCGTACTCGTTGCCGACATCCTGACCGATCCCCTCTGGGAAGACTACAAGGCCATCGCTGCTCCATACAGCTACCGGTCCTGCTGGTCGACACCCATCCGCTCCTATGAGGGTAAGGTGCTTGGAACGTTCGCGCTCTATAGCGCCCAGCCAGGCCTTCCCAGCGATGAACACAACGAACTGATCCTGATGGCTGCGCATCTCGCCGGGATCGCCATCGAGCGCCAGCAGGCCGAAGAGCGCATTCACTTCATGGCTCACCACGATGCGCTGACGGGCCTGCCCAACAGGCTCATGTTCGATGCCAAGGTCGCCGCTGCCCTGCAGCAGGCGCAGGGCAGCGGCCGGTGGGTGGCGCTGGCCTTCCTCGATCTCGATAATTTCAAGCTGGTCAACGACAGTCTCGGCCATCATGCCGGCGACGAGATGCTGCGGATCGTGGCCGACCGGATGCGCGCCTGTGTTCGCAAATCCGATATGATCGTCCGCGTCGGCGGCGATGAATTCATTATCATGCTCAACGGCCTGCCGACGGAGCGCGATCTCGTTCTGTCCCGGTTCGAAAAGATCCGCAGCGCCATCGCGGCGCCAATGATGTTGTCCGGCCGCAGCCTGCAGGTCAGCTGCAGCATGGGTGTCGTCTGCTATCCCGACCATGGGGATACCGCCATCGACCTGGTGGCCAATGCCGATTCCGCCATGTACCGGGCAAAAGAGATCGGCCGCAACAACCTGCAGCTCTTCAATGTCGAGATGGCGGCCAAGGCGCATGAAAAGCTCCTGCACCAGGAGGAACTGCGCGATGCCATCGCCCGCCAGGAATTCGTGCTGCACTACCAGCCGCAGGTCAATCTGCACACCGGCCGGGTGTTCGCCGCCGAGGCGCTGGTGCGCTGGCAACATCCCGAACGGGGCCTTGTCACCCCCGCCGACTTCATTCCGCTTGCCGAGGAGACGGGGCTGATCGTCGCGATTGGCGATTGGGTGCTGAACGCGGCCTGCCGCCAGAACAAGGCCTGGCAGGATGCCGGCCTGCCGCCCATCATCGTCAGCGTCAATGTCTCCGCCCGCCAGTTCAGTGAGGGTGACTGTGTCTCTCGTGTCGCCGCGGCCTTGCGCGACAGCGGGCTTGAGGCTTGCTATCTCGAACTGGAACTGACCGAAAGCCTGATCATGCAGGACGTGCCGGCCGCCATTGCCACCATGCACGAACTGGAGGCGCTCGGCGTGCAACTGGCGATCGACGATTTCGGCACCGGCTATTCCAGCCTCAGCGCGCTCAAGAGCTTTCCCGTCAGCCGGCTGAAGATCGACCGTTCTTTCGTTCAGGATCTTCCCGGCGACGAGGATGACAGGGCGATAACAGGCGCGATCATATCGCTGGCGCAGAAGCTCAATCTGCGGGTGATTGCCGAGGGCGTGGAAACCCAGGCGCAGGTCGATTTTCTGCGGGCTGCCGGCTGCACCGAGATCCAGGGCTATTTCTTCAGCAAACCCCTGCCGACCACCGATTTCGAGCGGGTTTTCTCTGTCTGCCATGCGTCAAAACTGATTGCCGAAGTCGACGCCGCCTGAGATCGGCCAGCGTCAAGAATGTCCCCGCTTCGGTTTGCGCAAGCCCCGGTCCAGCCGCGCTTGCCATAAATGCGCCGTTAATCCGGGTCACGGCCGGAACAAATCCTTATGCTGCGTGTTTAGGCGGCGGCGCCCTCCCGGCGTGAACCGGAACTGAAGATATTCATGGCTTTTTCAACGTCCCCGTCCCGCCGTCAGTTTCTCGGCATGTCCGGCCTCGCCGTCGCCTCTGCTGCCCTTGGCGGATGCACCTCCTCGATGAACACCGATCGTTTTAGACAGGAGACGGCGCCCTATTTCCGCAATCCGGACCTCGACATCCGCTACCGCGACCCGCGATTGATGCCGATGCAGGACGGGCCGGTCGGGTTCGAGCCTGTCGAGAGCGGCCTGCCGATGCAATCGGCCTATTATTCCGGGATTTACGGACCCGTCGAGGATGGCGGTTTTTCGATTCCGGCCGTTCCCTACCAGCAGATCGCTCCGAAGTACTATCGCCAGCAGGTCTCCGATCCGTTCGGCGAACGACCCGGCACGATCATCGTCGATACGGCCGATCGTTTCCTGTATCTGATCCAGGCCGATGGTTCGGCCATGCGCTATGGTGTCGGCATCGGCCGGGAAGGTTTCGCCTGGTCGGGACGCGGCGTCATCCAGTGGAAACAGGCCTGGCCGCGCTGGAAGCCACCGAATGAAATGGTCGCGCGCCAGCCGCACCTGGCGGAATATTCAATTGCCAATGGCGGCATGGCGCCGGGATTGAAGAACCCGCTCGGTGCGCGCGCCATGTACATCTTCAAGGACGGGCAGGACACGCTCTACCGCCTGCACGGCACGCCGGAATGGCAGTCGATCGGCAAGGCGACCTCGTCGGGCTGCGTGCGCCTGATGAACCAGGACGTGATGGATCTTTACGGTCGCGTGCGCGTCAAGGCGCCGATCCTGGTGGTGTGAGCGGGCGCTCGGGCGGGAGGCCGAGCAATCCTGCCATGAGCCGCAGATTGGTCAGTGTCAGCGGTTTTTCGAAGTAGCTTTTGACAAAATAATAGCCCATCGCCTTTTCGCGATCGGCGTTCAGATGCGAACTGGTCAGCATGGCGACCACGGGCGCATGCACCGAAAATTCGCGCGCATAGTGTTCGAGAAACTCGAAACCGTTCATCACCGGCATGTTGATGTCGAGGATGATCGCATCCGGCGTGGTCGTCCGCAGAACCGCCAGCGCCTCGGCGCCGTTCGTAGCCGTTAGCGTTGTGATCTCGGGATCGAACTTGCGGATCGTATAGGCGCAGATGAACAGGTCGTTGTCATCGTCGTCGACCGTGAGAATGGACTTAATGCGCATGATGATTCCTCTCCGGCAGGGTCACGGTGAAAAGGCTGCCTTCCTGCAAACGGTTGTAAGATACGGTGCCGCCGAGCTGTTCCACACTCTTTTTCAGGATGTAAAGGCCAAGGCCGCTGCCGAAGGAATGTTGCGGATGCAGGCGCTTGAACATCTGGAAGAGCAGATGCTCTGAGCCGGGCTCGACACCCAGACCATTGTCGGCGACGGTCAAGACGAGATTGCCGTCATCGATGGCGGCCCCGATGCGGATTTCCGGATCGGCCTTTGCCGGGTCCTGATATTTGATGGCGTTTGACAGGAGATTGTCGATGATGATCTGGAAACGGCTGGCCTTGCGCAGGATCGTCAGATCGTCATCTATGGCGATATCGATGCGCAGGCGTCCGGCATTTTCCATGTAGTACAGCCGGTCAAGCGTCTCGCGCACGACATGCGCGATCGGTATGCGGCTCTCGGTCTCTTCCATCGCCTTGGTCCGGGTCAGCGAAATGATGTTCTGGATCAGGTGGTCGAGCTTGCGGAAGCTGGTTTCGATCCGTCCGAGCACCGGTTTCAGTTCTTCCGTCGCGTTTGTTTCGATCATGTCGCGGGCGATGCTCAAAAGCCCCAGCGACGAGGCGATGGGCGAGCGCAGGTCATGCGATGTCCGGTAGGAGAACTCCTCCAGCTCGGCATTGGCCTCCAGCAGGTCCTTTTCGTATTTCTTGCGCTCGGAAATATCGCGCACGATGCCGCTATAGATCACCTGATTGTCGAGTTCGACCTTTGCGACGGAGAGGTCGAGCGGAAAGACCGAACCGTCCTTGCGCCGGCCCTCGACCTCCCGGCCGACGCCGATGATCCCGGCACGACGGGTCGCCTTGTAGGTCTCCAGATATTGGTCGTGGGCGGCACGATACGGCGCCGGCATCAGCATCTTGACATTCTTCTGCAGGATTTCCGCCGTGCGATAGCCAAAAATCTTCTCGCAGGCGGGATTGACGGCGATAACCGTGCCGCGGTCGTCGATGGTGATGAAACCATCCACGGCGGTCTCGATGATCGCCGCCAGCCGTTTTTCGCTTTCCCGCAGCTGACTGGCGACATCCCGGTACTTCTGCGCGCTGCGAAAGCCGTAGATGATCATGCCCGCATAGAGCGCGCCGGAAAGCAGTACGATGCCGAGCAGGGTCGAACGCGGGTTTGCGCCGCTGGCCTGCAAGAGCTCCGACAGCTTCGTATCCTGAGACAGCATTTCCATATAGGCGAGCAGCACCAGCAGCAGGTAGGTCAAGGCCCCCAGCGCCGCGGCGATGGTCGAGCGCGGATAGCCTCTTTCCCGGGCGCCGATAAAGATCAGTCCGCTCCCCAGCAGCGAAAAGCAGAACGCCGTGTGCAGCGGCATTTGCGCCAGCGGCCGCCAGTTGCGGGAGGATTCGACGCCGATGGCATAACCGAGCAGCGCGCTGCCGGCGATCACGAAGACGATCAGCCCGAGTATAACGCGCGCAACGGAGTTGCGGCGCATAACGGCAGTCAAGATGATCGCGGCGCTGACAAGCGCCAGACACACCGCTGCGTTCGGCGTCATGCGCCCCGGAGAATCGGTGCCGATCGTGATGAAGGGTTCATGGAGCAGCCGGTCGATGCCGAAATCAATCGCGAACATGTGCTGCAGGAGATTGGCCACGGCAATGCTGCCCGTGAATGCCGACAGAGCCAGCGCCACGGCTGCCTGCCGCCCATTGATGACGGCGAGATTGAAGGCGAAGCCGATGGCGACGAAGCACAAAGCGGTGTTGAACTTCATCGCATAGACCATCGGCATGGACAGCGCCAATGCCTCGGGCCGCAACCACCATGCGAGCAGGACCGCCCCGCCAATGACGATGCAGACCCAGCCTATAGAATGTGCTGCAACTTTCCAGAAATGCTCGTACCGCAGCGAGAAGGCCTCCAATGCTTGCGAAGCAGTCAGGCTATAGTAGCGTCCCGGTTGTGTTTTTAAAGCCGCATAACGTCGGCACCGTGAACTTACGCTCGTGTGGGGGATGAGGATCGATCCTGCCGGGGGATCTAAGCCGGCCGATCGAGGTGCTGCGTCAGGTCGTGCAGGGCGTCGCGCAGGGCGCCGGCCTCTTCCCTGCTGCAGCCGGTCGCCTTGCCGATTTCCATCAGGATTCCAAAGGCTTCGCTTTTCAGGTCCTGCCCCTTCTGCGTCAGGCTGACCAGCACCTGGCGTTCATCGCTCCTGTCGCGGGTGCGATCGACGAAGCCGGCGGCTTCAAGGCGTTTCAAAAGCGGGGAGAGCGTGCCGGAATCCAGCCCCAGTTGCGTTCCCAGCGTTTTGACCGTGATGCCGTCCGTCTGCCACAGCGCCAGAAGCACGAGATATTGCGGGTAGGTCAGGCCGAAGCGATCGAGCAGCGGCTTGTAGGTCCGGTTGAAGGCATGGGCGACGGAATAGACCGCGAAACAGAGCTGCTGGCCAAGCGCCAGCGCGTCTTCGGGCAGGGGGGGCTTTGTGTCCACGGCGTCTCTCATCCGCACATGATCGCAAATCGGCTCGAATATTGCAATTTGCAAAATTAACTTGCGCACAATTTAATTTTGCGCTATATGGTCCGCATCATTCATTCAACACCAGAAGGAGACGTTCATGGCCATTCTCTACACAACCAAGTCCACTGCCACCGGTGGCGGCCGTTCGGGTCGCGCAACGACTGCGGACGGCGTGCTCGACGTCACGCTGACCGTGCCCAAGGAAATCGGCGGCGACGGCGCGACAGGCACCAATCCGGAGCAGCTGTTTGCGACCGGTTATGCCGCCTGTTTCCTCGGCGCGCTGCACTTTGTGGCCGGCAAGGAGAAGGTAAAGCTCTCCGGTGACACGACAATTACAGCAAGCGTCGGCATCGGCCCGCGCGACGACGGCACCGGCTTCGGCATCGAAGTCTCGCTCGTGGCATCGCTGCCGGACCTTGACCGCGACGTCGCCGAAAAGCTTGTCGCCGCCGCCCACATCGTCTGCCCCTACAGCCACGCCATGCGCACCTCGACGGAAGTCGAAGTCACGCTCGCCTGAGGCGCGTTCGAGACAGGATCAATATCGAGCCCGGCGGAGCAATCCGCCGGGTTTTTCGATTGGGACCGCGGCCGGTGTCAGATGACTGTCGGGAGGACGGTGCGCGTGCGGCGCACTTCCGAGGCGATGTGACCGAACAGCGCCGTCAGCACGACGAGGCCGCCGATCAGTGTTGCGCGGCCCGGCGTCTCGCCGAACACCGCCCAGACCCAGAAGGGCGCAAGCGGCACCTCGAGCGCGGCAATCAGCGTCGCCTCTGCGGCCGGGATACGGCGGGAGCCGAAGGTGTAGAGAACAAGCCCGAGCGCGTTCTGGAAGACGCCGAACAGCGCCGTCAGGCCGAGATCGACGGCCGTGATGCCCATCGGCCTGGCAAACCAGAAAGTCACCGCCGAGCAGAGCCAGGCCGACGCGCCCATGGCCGGCAGGAGCGGTATGCCGCGATGGCGGCGCATTGTCGTTGCCAGGCACGCCATGCTCAGGGTCATGCCGATCGCCAGGACCTTGCCGGTGAGCGTACCGCTGTCGCCGCGCGTATCTGCCAGCATGATGACGACGCCGAGAAGCGCTACGCCGCTGGCCATCAGCGTCGAGCGGCCGGGTTTCTCGCCGATCACCAGAAAAGCGATGCCGGCCGTGACGAAGGGCACCGTCGCATAGATCACCATCGCATCCGCAACCGTGGTGTAGCGCATGGCACCGAGGCCGGTGATCATGCCCGAGGCCGAAAAGATCATGACCATCAGCGAAGGCAGGCGCATGGTCTTCAGGATCGGAAAAGCGGCGCCGCGCTCGATCGCGACGAACAGCAGCATGACGGCCGTGCCGGTGAACAGGCCGCGCCAGAACAGCATGGTCATCAGATCGGTGCCGATCAGCCGGATGAAGAAGCCCGATGACGACCAGGCCAGCGCACAAAACGCCACCAGCGCCAGCCCCAGACGATACTGCGCCTGCTCCCCGTGCGTCATCGCCCTATCCCCCGATCCCCAGCCTTCAGCTATAGGCTGAAATGCCGCCCCCTGACCATGCGGGAACACGAAACACGAGGTCGTATTTGGCGGTTTCAAGCGGGAAACGCGAGGTCAGGAACTCCGTGCCCCGTGCCCCGTGCTCCAGCCGAGCCGCATTCCGATCTGCGGTCGTGGACCCGACGAGAATTTCCTGACGCCATGGTTGCATTGCCTCAAGCCTTGCCTATAAATCGTCGTGCTGTATTTAGCGGCTGGGCATTGGGTTCTTCGCAGCTTAACCGCCTGAAATCCTATCGAATTGGCGGACGGCTTGAGCATGGCGACGATTGTCGGGAAGAACAGCACCACGGAAACACTGACCGGGGGCGCTGGCAGCGATACGCTGATCGGTGGTGCAGGCACGAACAATCTGACGGGCGGGGCAGGCGCGGACATCTTCAAGGTTAGCGAACGCCTCGCGGCGAGCGGCGCCAGCCGGGACCTCATCAAGGATTTCCAGATCGGCGTGGACAAGATCGATGTCTCTGCCTGGGGCGTTTCGAGCTTCGACCAGATGAAGCTGCTCCTCAAAACGTATGATGGCGGCTCCCGGTTTGTCAGCTACTACGGCGATGCCGAATATGAAGTGCAGATCAACATGGTAACGCCCGGCAAACTGGTTGCAACGGATTTCGTCTTTTATTCGGGCGGCGCGCGCACACAGACTGGCACAGCAGATTCAGATTTGCTTTTCGGAGGCACGAAAGCCGACACCTTAAAAGGTTCGTATGGCAACGATAGTCTATACGGGGGCGAAGGCAACGACATCCTCTTCGGCGGCGAAGGGGCGGACACACTCTACGGCCAGGGCGGCAGCGATACGTTCAAGATGGTGCAGAAGGAGAGTGCCCGCGACATCATCATGGATTTCCAGGTTGGCATCGACCGTATTGATCTTTCGGCATTCGGCGTCACCGGTTTCGACCAGCTCAAGTACCTGCTGCAGACCTTGGATACGGGCACAACCTTCCGGATTTATAACAAGGACTATGACCAGGATGTCTGGATTCTGAACGTCGCTCCGGGGAAATTGACGGACGGAGATTTTATCTTCGACACGCAGGACCTGAAGAACCAGACCGCCGAGGACACCGGCTCGACGCTGTTTGGCGGCAATGGCGCCAATACGCTTTTGGGCGGTGCAGGTGTCGACTGGCTGTTCGGCGGTGCGGGCAACGATATCCTGTCCGGCGGCCTCGGATCCGATACCCTCTACGGTCAGGCCGGCGCTGATACGTTCAAGGTCGCTACACGCGTCGCGGGCTCGACGAGCCTTAACTTTACCACGATCGCGGATTTTCAGGTCGGCGTCGACACGCTCGATGTCTCCGGTTTCGGCATCACCAGCTTCGAACAGCTGAAGCTGGTGATGTTCAACGGGGGTACCTATACGTCTATCAATGCCGATTTCGGCGCAGGCTTCGGAGTGACGCTGACAGGGGTCGTGATGTCGAAACTCACGGCAGGAGATTTCGTCTTCGCCACGCAGGAAGCCCGCAAGCTGTCGGGGACAACCGGCGATGACGACCTATTCGGCGGCAAAGCATCCGACAGGCTTTCCGGCGGTGGCGGCGACGACGACCTGTTCGGCGGGGAGGGCAACGATATCTTGATCGGCGGCGACGGCACCAACGACCTCTATGGCCAGGGTGGCGCCGATATATTCAAGGCGTCGAAGATTGTGCAGGACCAGAACGAGGACGATACTGTCCACGAATTCCAGGTCGGGCTGGACAAGATCGATCTTTCGTCCATCGGCATGTCGAGCTTCGACCAGTTGCAGGCGATCATGTACCAGAAGGACGGCGGTACATTTTTCTACGCGTTTCGTGACTATGGAAATTTTGCGATGTTCCTGAAGGGCGTTTTGCCCACGGATCTGCGCGCGTCCGATTTCATCTTCGACAAGCAGGCAGCCAAGACCGAAACGGGCACCTCGGCGCCCGATATGCTTTTCGGCACGACACAAGGCGATACCTTGTCCGGCGGCGCTGGCGGTGACAGGCTTTTTGGCGGTGGTGGGAACGACAAGCTGCGGGGCGGAGACGGAAGCTATGATGAGCTTTTCGGCGGGGCCGGCGCAGACAGTCTTGGCGGCGGCAAGGGCATGGACAGATTCTATTTCCTCACCCTCAGCGATTCGGGGCCTTCTTCGACCACCCGCGACACGATTGTGGATTTTTCGATTGCCGAGGGCGACCGCATGAATCTTTACCGGATCGACGCGAACACAAAGAAGACCGGGGACCAGGCCTTCTCGTTCATCGGCAAATCCGCCTTCACGGAAAAGGCTGGCGAACTGCGTTACGTCAAGGCCGCCTCGGACACTTACATCTACGGCGATGTGAACGGCGACGGCAAAGCCGATTTTTCCATTCGTCTCGATGATGCGATCACCTTGACCAAGGACCAATTCATTCTCTGACGATCAGCCAACGGCGTTGCTTTTCGTTGGCTCAGTCATCCGGAAATGAAAACGGCGGCTCAAAGGCCGCCGTTCTGATTTGTACACGCCGAAATCGACCTACCGCCGCAGGCTCCCCAATATGCCGCGCACCAGCGCCCGTCCGAGCGAGGAGGCGACCGTGCGGGCGACGGTTTTCATGGCGGCTTCGGCGATGCTCTCGCGCTGGTAGCCGGAGCGCGGTTTCGGCTTCGTGCGGGTCGCTGCGTCGGGTTCGTCATTGCCGAAGCCGGGCAGGGTCCAGCGGCTGCCGCCGGTTGAAGCGTCCGCCTGTGCGGGCTCTTCTTCCGCCTTGCGCGCGGCCTCGGCCTGTTCGGTCGATTTGGCGGCGCGGGCAGCCAGGATCTCATAGGCCGACTCGCGGTCGAAATCCTCGTCATAGAGCCCGGCAACCGGGCTGATCTTCATCAGCGCGGCGCGCTCGGCCTCGGTGATCGGCCCAAGCCGTGACGAGGGCGGGCGGATCAGCGTGCGCTCGACCATCGAAGGCGCGCCCTTGGCTGCGAGCGTCGAGACCAGCGCCTCGCCGGTACCGAGATTGGTGATCACGGTGGCGCAGTCAAAGTCGGGGTTCGGGCGGAACGTATCGGCGGCCGTCTTCACCGCCTTCTGCTCGCGCGGCGTATAGGCCCTCAGCGCATGCTGCACGCGGTTGCCGAGCTGGGCCAGCACGGTTTCCGGCACGTCGAGGGGGTTCTGCGTCACGAAATAGACGCCGACGCCCTTGGAGCGGATCAGGCGCACGACCTGCTCGACACGCTCGACCAGCACCTTCGGCGCGTCGTTGAACAGGAGATGCGCCTCGTCGAAGAAGAACACGAGTTTCGGCTTTTCCGGATCGCCGATTTCCGGCAGCTGTTCGAACAGTTCCGACATCATCCACAGCAGGAAAGTGCCGTAGAGGCGCGGATTCATCATCAGCTTGTCGGCGGCCAGCACCGAGATCGCGCCGCGCCCGTCGCGCGTCGTGCGCATGATGTCGCTGATCTTCAGGGCCGGTTCGCCGAAAAACTGCTCGGCGCCCTGCTGTTCGAGAATCAGCAGCTCGCGTTGGATCGAGCCGACGGACGCTTTCGAGATGAAGCCGTATTTGTTGGAGAGCGCCGTGGCGTTCTCGCCCATATAGTTGAGCAGCGCCTGCATGTCTTTCAGGTCGAGCAGAGCCAGACCGCCTTCGTCGGCGAGCTTGAAGGCGATGTTGAGCACGCCCTCCTGCGCATCCGTAGCGTTCATCAGGCGCGACAGGAGAAGCGGCCCCATCTCCGTCATGGTGGTGCGCACCCGATGGCCCTTTTCGCCGTAAAGATCCCAGAAGATCACCGGAAATTCCTGGAAGTCATAGGGATCGAGGCCGATTTCGGTGGCGCGCTTCTGCAAAAAATCCTTTGGCTCGCCGACGGCGCCAATGCCCGACAGGTCGCCCTTGACGTCGGCACAGAACACCGGCACCCCGGCATTGGAAAACCCTTCGGCGAGGATCTGCAGCGTCACCGTCTTGCCGGTGCCGGTCGCACCGGTCACGAGGCCGTGGCGGTTGCCGAATTTCAGGTCCAGATATTCGGCTTTGTTGATCGTGTCGTCCGGCTTGCGGCTTGTCCCGATATAGAGCTTTCCATCCTGCAGCATGTCGGCCTCGTCTCCCTTGTGCCGATGATGGAAGCATGGCGCGGATCGGCGCCCGGCGGCATCATCGCGATGCTTTTCTCGGTTATACGGTCAGAGGGTTGGGGCTGCAATGGCCGCACGTGTGGAGCTTTGATCCCTCGCATTGTAATCGTCATGGAGCCATGAAACGATGCACACGGCAAATCGCGTCGCTACGCCGCCTTGCGGCAGACTGTCGCTTGAGTTTGCCTGAGAGATCATTTACCTTGACGTCAACGTCAAATAATTTGAGGAGAATTTCATGAACGAACTCGTCACCCGCGTTGCGGAAAATGTTGGCATCGATCCTGCGACCGCTGAAAAGGCGATCGGCATGATGCTCGGCTTCCTGCAGCGCGAAGCGGCTGCTGGCCCGGTCGCCAAGATGATCGAAGCGATCCCCGGCGCGCCCGAAATGGTGGCGAAGTTCAACGGCGAAGGCACCGGCGGCGGTGGTCTTCTGGGTGGCCTTTTGAGCGCGGTTGGCGCCGGCGGCGGCGTCATGGCGCTCGGCCAGCAGCTGATGAGCCAGGGCCTCGGCATGGGCGAGATCACAGCGCTTGCCAAGGAAACCATCGGCTATGCCAAGGAAAAGGCCGGTGACGAGACCGTCGACGAGGTCGTTGCCTCGGTTCCGGGCCTGTCGCAGTTCGTCTGAAAAGCCTGACGCTTCAAGATCCCCGAGAGATCTCTTGCGGCCGCCGCGCGAAAGCGAAGGCGGCCGTAAATGCGACCAGCGCCAGCCCGACGCCGATCGGCGCGGCCGGTGGGCCGAGCAGGTCCATGACCGCCCCGGTTGTGCCGGAGCCGGCACCGCTGCCGACCGCATAGGCGAGCGAAAACGCCGCGCTTCCCGCCACCAGCATGCTGCCGCGATACTGCTCGCCCAGCAGGGTCAGCGCGCAGGTGTAGAGCGAGAAACTGCCGGCGCCAACCAGCGCAAAATCGATCAGGATCGCCACCGGCGAGGTCAGGAACGGCAGGATCACGAAACCGGCCGCAGCAACGCCCGCCGCTGTTATCGCCACCTTGCGGCGGGGCAGGCGGTCGAGCGCCACGCCGATGAACGGCTGGGCCAGCGCCGTCGGCAGCGCCAGAACCGTGACGCTGAGTGCCGCAAAGGCCTGCGAATGGCCCATTTTGACGAAATAGACCGGCATGACCGAAATCGCCGCGATATCGGCAAAGCCGAAGGCCAGCACCATGGCAATCAGAAGCGGCGCCTTGCGGAAAAAGACGAAGACCTCT
>NZ_LSRP01000121.1 GCF_001885585.1 Pararhizobium antarcticum | reverse complement strand
GGTAGGAGGAGAGACACCAGCGCGGTCAGCCAGCTCGGAGATCGAGGAATTGACAACGAAATCGACGTTCTCCAACGAGAAATGCGCCAGCTTCGCTTCCAGGCTCGAAAGCCTGCCGTCCTCATTGGAAAGTGCGTGAAACAGATCCATCCAGTCTTCTCCCAAACCGGCAGCCACACGAAACAAGCACGTCGATGAAAATGAATTTCACCCGCCCTTGCTCTGATAGCATAATGCGGGGACGCATCAACGAACGTAGCCCGTCCGGCGAAAATAAAGAACAGGTGGCAACCACCGCATGATCGCAGGCGCCAGTCACCGGGCGAGTGATGATCCAGCCTGTGCATCCTCCCGGCGGCAATACCGCCTTTTTGAACCGCATCTGCACCGTCTGGCCTCTTCCATCGCGCGGAAACAGCACGCGATGGCTCCGTGATACGGACCGAAAATTTCATGTGCATGACACCGTCCGCCGGTTCACTGGCCCGGACCGTGAAAATGGGCGCCGGTTTCTGATGCTCATTTTCAGTTAAGGAATGTTCGGACCTGAAAACCTGAAAATTTTCAGAATTTTCGCCAGAGTGAAAACAATTTACATATTTGAGCGCAAAAAACCGTCATATCATTGACTTTTACGGATAATAGCGCATTATTAAGAAAATAAATTACACCACAATGGTGCAGGGTGGACTGACAAACTGGAACTAGGAGCCTCCGAGAGCGCCCAAAGGGGCCTGCTCCGGCAAACAAACACAATTCAAGCAATGTGGGTAACGGCCCTCGAATGCCTGACGGCAATTTTGAACCGTGCCCATCCGGATAAGCAACATGCGCATCTTCACCGCCTCGATGGCAACCGAGACCAACACGTTCTCTCCCGTTCCGACGGATATGAACGCATTTAAGGCGGCGTTCTATGCCGGTCCGGGTGAGCATCCAGATACTCCAACCCTTTGTTCTTCCGTTGTCCCGATTTTGCGACGCCGCGGCAGGCAAGAGGGCTTTACTGTGGTCGAAGGCACCTCCTGCTGGGCGGAGCCGGCCGGGCTGATCCAGCGCCAGACTTACGAGACGCTGCGCGACCTGATCCTTGGCGAACTGACGGCAGCACTTCCGGTCGATGGTGTGGTGCTTGGTCTGCACGGCGCAATGGCCGCACAAGGATATGACGATCCGGAAGGCGATTTCCTCTCGCGTGTCCGCAGCATCGTCGGCCCCGGCGTGCTGATCGCCGCGGAGTTCGACCCGCACAGTCATCTGACCGCGTTACGCGTTGCCAATCTCGACATCATGGCGGCCTTCCTGGAATTCCCGCATACGGATTTCGAACAGCGTGGCGAGCATGTAGTAGAACTGGCGCTGCAAGCGCTGCGTGGCAAAATCAGGCCGGTCATCTCCACGTTCGATTGCCGCATGATAACGATTTTCCCGACCAGTCGCGAACCGATGCGCTCCTTTGTCGATCGCATTCAGGCGATGGAAGGCAAGGACGGCATCCTTTCTGCCTCCATCATCCACGGCTTCATGGCCGGCGACCTACCCGATATGGGCACACGCATAGTGGTCGTAACCGACAACGACAAAGCAAAGGGCGACGTGCTGGCCGCCGCACTTGGCCGCGAGCTTTACGGCCTTCGCCGGGAAACAGCGATGCCGATGTTCGATACAGAAGCCGGCCTCGACAAGGCGGTTGCGGTCCGCGTGGCACATCCTGACAAGCCGGTGACAATCGCGGACGTTTGGGACAATCCCGGCGGCGGTGTCGCGGGTGATGCAACCCATATCCTGCGCCGGATGCTGGAACGCGGCATGGACGACTTTGCAGTTGCGGCGATTTGGGACCCGATCGCGGTGACATTCTGCCATGCGGCTGGGGAAGGTGCGGAACTTAGTCTGCGCGTCGGCGGCAAATCCGGCCCCGAGGGTGGCGCGCCGCTCGACCTGCGCGTCACCGTTGAACGAGTTTTCGAAACAGGATGGCAGAGTTTTCGAAATTCCCATGTGACGCTCGGTAGCACTGCGGTTGTCCGGCCAGTGGGCACCCATATCGATATCGTGTTGATTACCAGCCGTACCCAGACCTACGAGCCGGACATCTTTGCCAACCAGGGCGTCGATTTCGCGGAAAAGTCGTATCTGCTGATCAAATCGACCAACCATTTTTACGCGGGCTTTCAGCCGGTTTCGTCGGAGATTGTCTATATCACCGCGCCAACGTCCTATCCGACCAACCCTGCAACGACGCCCTATCGCAAGGCTAGCCTCCAAATTTGGCCACGCGTTGCCGATCCGCTGGGACTGGATGCCTGAATTTCAGGCCGGAAGGAAAACCGGCCGGAAGCTCTGACCACTTTAAGACAACACTTTAAGACAACAAGGGGAAGACCATGAAAAAGAGTGCACTCGTTCTGATGACGCTGGCGGCGCTTGCCGGCACCAGCAGCCTGGCGCTGGCCCAGGCAAGTGATGGCGTTTTGACCGTCGCAACGATCGGCGAACCGCCGACGCTCGACGTGATGCAGACGCCGACCGATATCGTGCTGACCATCGACCAGCATATTTTCGAGACGCTTTATACATATGATGCCGAGTGGAAGTCGGTTCCGCTTCTGGCGGCCGGCATGCCGGAACTCTCCGAGGACGGCCTGACCTATACCATTGCGCTGCGCCAGGGCGTGAAATTTCACGACGGTAGCGATTTCGATGCAAAGGACGTCACCGCCTCCCTGAAGCGCTGGATGGCGATCAATTCCAAGGGCAAGCAGGTCGCCGAAGTGGTCGAAAGCCTGACGGAAGACGGAGATCACACCGTCGTCTTCAAGCTCAAATCCCGATACGCGCCGTTGCTCGCAACGCTGTCGCAGGCGTCGGTCATCCTTCCATCGGAAAAGATCGCCGACACGCTGACCGAATTCGTCGGCACAGGCCCCTACGCACTGAAGGAGCGCAAGCCCGACCAATATACGCAACTCGTGCGTTTCGACGGTTACAATTCTCCGGAAGGCGTACCGAGCAACTATGCCGGCAAGCGCGAAGCGATCGCCAAGGAAATCCGTTTCGTACCGGTGCCCGATGCCAATACGCGCGTCGAAGGCCTGATTTCCGGCCAGTTCGACTATGCAGATTCGCTGCCGGTCAGCGCCTTTGAGCGCGTCGAGGGGAGCGGCAACGCCAAGCCGGTCATCTTCAAGGATGCCGGCTGGGCTTCGATGAACATGAACATGAAGGAAGGCCTGCTTGTTAAGAAGGAACTGCGCCAGGCAGTGCAGGCTGCCCTCAACCCCAACGACATGATGCTCGCCGCCTTCTCCGATGAGCGGTTCTTCAGCGTCGATGCTTCGATCTTTCCGCAGGGCTCCTTCTGGCACACCGAAGCGGGCATCGCGCGCTACGGCGAAGGCGATCCGGAGGCAGCAGCAAAGCTGCTAAAGGACGCCGGCTATGACGGCACCCCGCTGCGCCTGATGACCAGCCGCCAGTACGAATTCCACTACAAGATCGGCGAAGTCGCCAAAGCCTATCTCGAAGCCGCCGGCTTCAAGGTCGATCTGCAGGTGGTCGACTGGGCAACGCTCACTACGCGCCGGGCGGATTCAACCCAGTGGGACATCTTCATCACCCACTCCAATTTCCCGGGTGACCCGACGACGATCAATACGATCACGGATGCGTATCCCGGCTGGTATGTTTCCGACCAGAAGACCAAGGCCGTCGCCGCCTATATGGATGCCACGACCGACGAGGCCAAGAAGGCAGCCTGGGACGGCATCCAGACGGTCATCTACGACGATGCCCCGCTCTACAAGGTCGGAAACTTCAATGCCGTTTCGGGTCTCGCCAATGGCGTCTCCGGGTATGAGCCGACCTACTGGCCGCATTTCTGGAACGTGAGCCCGAAGAAGTAAGCCAGGAACAAGGAACCGGCTATGGCAAGGATCGCACAGGCACTTTTGAGACGGCTGGGGGGCATGGCCATCGTCCTTGCCCTCGTCGTGACAGTGGTTTTCATCATCGTCCGTGTAACGCCCGGCGATCCTGCCGCTGTCATGCTGGGGTCGGATGCGACCCCGGAGGACATCGCGCAATTGCGCACACGCATGGGGCTCGATGCGCCGCTCATCATGCAATATGGCCAGTTCGTTATGGGCATATTGCAGGGCGACCTCGGCCAATCGATCTTCCTCAATCAGCCGGTGACGACGGCGCTTGCCGCGCGTGCCGAACCGACCTTTTTCCTGACCCTCTTCTCGATCCTGATCGCGGTCACAATCGCACTGCCGGTCGGCATCCTGTCGGCCGTCAAGCGCGGCACGATCTTCGACCAGATTGTCGTAACGCTGACCATGGTGGCGGCAAGCGTACCAAGCTTCTGGCTCGGACTGATGCTGATCCAGATCTTTGCCGTTGGGCAGGGATGGTTTCCAGCATCAGGCTACGGCGGCCCCGGGACACCGTTTCTCGATCGGCTGCATCATCTGATTTTGCCGGCCGTGGCCCTCGGCGTCGTCAACTCGGCGCTGATTACCCGCTTCACCCGCGCCTCCATGCTTGACGTTCTCGGTGACGATTATGTCCGCACCGCACGCGCCAAGGGGGCGGGAGAAGGCCGCGTCATCCTCAAGCATGCGTTGAAGAACGCGATGATCCCGATCATCACCGTCATCGGGCTCTCTGTCGCCATGCTCGTCGCCGGCGCGGTGGTGACGGAAACCGTCTTCGGCCTTCCCGGTATCGGCAATCTCGTCGTCTCGGCCGTCTTGCGCCGCGACTATCCGGTCATCCAGGGCGCGCTGCTCGTCGTTGCCGCCATTTACGTTCTCATCAACTTCATCGTCGACATGCTCTACATTCTGGTCGATCCGCGGGTGCGCCTATGAACACGATGGCCGCCGTTTCCATGCCCTTTGCCTCGGGGCTGCGCCGATTGCTCGGCAACCGGGCGATGCTTTGCGGCGCGATCATCCTGGTGATCGTCGTGCTGGCTGCGATCCTCGCGCCCTGGGTTGCGCCCTATGCGCCCAACAAGCTCTCGATCGTCAACAAGCTGAAGCCGCCGTCGATGATCAACCTCTTCGGCACAGACGAGTTTGGCCGCGATATTTTTTCCCGTGCAATCTTCGCTGGGCGCATTTCGCTTTTGGTCAGCCTCGGCGTCGTCGCCATCTCGACCGTACTTGGCGTTATACTCGGCGTTGCGGCCGGCTACTTCCGCAGTCTCGATGCGCCGATCTCGCGCCTCCTCGACGCGATGATGTCCTTCCCGGATATCCTGCTTGCCATCGCGCTGGTCGCAGCGCTCGGGCCTTCGCTCACCACGGTGATCCTTGCGCTCGGCATCACCTATGCGCCGCGTCTTGGCCGTATCGTCCGCGGGTCGACTTTGGTGCTGCGGGAACTACCCTATATCGAGGCGGCCGTCGCCATGGGCCTGCCGACCTGGCGAATTCTGACCCGCCACGTGCTGCTTAATCTCGCTTCACCCATTCTGGTGCAATCGACCTTCGTTTTTGCCTCGGCGATGCTGGCGGAAGCGAGCCTTTCCTTCCTCGGCGTCGGTGTCTCCACCGACATGCCGACCTGGGGCACGATGCTGGCTTCCGGCCGTGAATATATGAACAATGCTCCATGGCTGATGGTGTTTCCAGGCCTCGCCATCGTGTTTTCGGTGCTCTCCCTGCAATTGCTGGGCGATGGGCTGCGCGATCTTGTCGATCCGCGTCTTGCCAAGGAAAGCTGATCATGACCGACACAGCGACCACTAGCCGGCCGGTCCTTTCGGTCGAGAACCTGACGACATCCTTCAAGACGAAGGACGGCTGGAATGCCGTCATCCGCAACATCAGTTTGCATGTCCACGCCGGCGAGACGGTCGCGATCGTCGGTGAATCCGGCTCAGGCAAGAGCGTCACGGCGCTGTCAACGATGCGGCTTTTGCCGGCCGGCCGTTCCCGCACGGAAGGCCGCATCCTGCTCGACGGCAAGGACCTGCTGGCCGCCACCGAAGCCGAGATGCGGTCGGTCCGTGGTGGTTCGGTCGGCATGATCTTCCAGGAGCCGATGACGTCCCTCAACCCGGTCTTCACCATCGGCAACCAGATTGCCGAGGCGCTGGTCCTACATCGCAGCCTTTCGTGGAAGGAGGCCGAGGCTGAAACCGTGCGACTGATGGAGCGCGTGCGCATCCCCGCGGCCAAGGCACGGCTTCACGAATATCCGCACAAGTTCTCTGGCGGCATGCGCCAGCGGGTGGTGATCGCTATGGCGCTCGCCTGCCGTCCTAAACTGCTGATCGCCGACGAACCGACGACCGCTCTCGACGTGACGATTCAGGCCGAAATCCTCCACCTCCTGCGCGAATTGCAACGTGAGGAGAATATGGGCGTTCTGTTTATCACCCACGACATGGGCGTAGTGGCGGAGATCGCCGACCGCACGGTTGTCATGTTCCGCGGCGATATGATTGAGACCGGCCCGACGGGCCAGATTTTCGCTTCCCCCGAGGCGATATACACGAAGTCCTTGCTCGCTTCGATCCCGCGTCTCGGCACGATGGGTGCCGCTTCCGCACCCAAACGGTTCCCGGAGGTCGATGCATCAACCGGCAACGCGGTCGATGGGCGCGAGATGTCTCCTGTCGCGCAAACCGCCAGCCCTATCCTCAAGGTTGCTAATCTCTCCGTGCGCTTCGACCTACCGCATGGCCGTGTCCATGCGGTCGAAGACGTGTCCTTCGATCTCCATCCAGGCGAGACGCTCTCTCTGGTCGGTGAATCCGGTTGTGGCAAGTCGACGACGGGACGCGCCATCATCCGGCTGATCAGCCCGACGGCGGGCACCATCGTCATCGGCGGGCAGGATGTGACCAAAGCCGGCACCCGTGAATTGCGGACCATGCGCCGCATGTCGCAGATAATCTTTCAAGATCCGTTTGCCTCGCTCAACCCTCGCATCACCGTCGGCTCGGCGATTGCCGAGCCCATCCTCGCGCATGGCCTGATGGGGCGGCGGGATGCAAAGACCTGGGTTGCAGAGCTTCTGGAACAGGTCGGCCTGCCGGCCAAGATGGCCGATCGCCATCCGCACGAATTCTCCGGCGGTCAGCGCCAGCGTATCTCGATCGCTCGCGCGCTGGCGCTCAATCCGAAATTCATCATTGCCGATGAGGCGGTCTCGGCGCTTGACGTCACGATCAAAGCCCAGGTCTCAAACCTGCTGCTTGACCTGCAGGAAAAGCATGGTCTTGCCTATCTCTTCATTTCCCACGACATGGCAGTGGTGGAGCGGATGAGCCATCGCGTCGCGGTTATGTTTCTGGGTGAGATCGTCGAGATCGGACCTCGGGCGGCAATCTTCGACAACCCACAGCATTCCTATACGCGCCGGCTGATATCGGCGGTGCCGGTACCGGATCCTGTTCGCCGGGGACTAAGACCTGAGCCACTCACCGAAGAGATCAAGAGTCCCGTCAGGCCGTTCGAATACGTTCCACCAAAACGCAGCTACCGGGAAGTATCGCCCGGTCATTTCGTGCAGGTCACGACATCCTGATCCAGCACCTGCGCCCCTAACCTTCCGGCATAGAAAGACACACCCATGAGCAACAAAAACCTCATCCGCTACGACGTCGCCGACGCCCAAGCGGGCGGCCAGCGCCGCCCCTTTGCAAAAGCCGTGCGCGCCGGAGATTTCGTCTATGTGTCGGGTCAGGTTCCGACGGTGGATGGCGAGGTCATCACCGGCAACATCGTTGCCCAGACCGAACAGGTGATCGCCAATATCAAGGCGGTGCTGGCGTTGGCCGACTGCACGCTGGAACACGTGGTCAAGGTCAACGTATGGCTCGATGACGCCCGCGATTTCTCGAGTTTCAACGCCGTATTCCAGAAGCACTTCATCGATCATCCGCCCGCCCGTTCGACCGTCCAGTCACCGATGATGGTAGACATAAAGGTCGAGATGGATGTAACCGCCTACAAGCCGCTGATTTGACATAGCTGAACTGGTAGTCCGGGAGAAGAGCATACCAGCCGCAGCGCCAGAGTTCGGCAGGGTTCGTCCAGTCGATCCGCGGGCGCCACGGAGGAATTCTGCCTGCTCGCGCCGCTCGGAAATCAAAACGGAGGCGTGCTGCTTGATACTGAAGGACTATCAGAATTCCGGATTGTTCGGTCTACGTGACTGCGCCAGGACGTCGCCTGTCGCTCATCTTGTCGGAGGCCACGCAAGCGTTCTTCCCGGTATTCGTCCAGTTCACCGTAACAGATCTTACAAGGCGGATGTCGGAAGCTATGCCGGTCGGTCTCCTGCTTTCGGGATTGCCAAATGGCGACGAGCAGGTGCCCTCGATCGCGTTAGCAGTGGAAAAGATTATTGAATAACAATTACTTATTGAACATCAGACAAGCCTATTTGTGGAGCTAAGGTACTGACAGGTCAAAATTAGCATCCGCAAATTTATGAAAGCGTGCGAGGGGCTTCGCTGTCACTTTAACTGGGACGAATTGCTGGGCCAGATCCTGTCCATCACTTCCAAAGCCAGCGCGACATTCGGCTCTGATCGTCGTGCGCGCAGGCAGGCAAAGCTCAAAGAGGTTTCGAGCTTGACGTTCTCGGCGATAACGAGGCCGTTTGCCTGTCGCTCGTTGAGTGCGATGGATTCGCGGCAGAGACTGAGACCAAGTCCTGTGCGAACCATGGCAAGCATCGAGCTCTCTTGATCGACGAGCGCGACGACATTCTGCCTGAGGCCCAGGCTGGCAAACTGCTTTGCTAGTAAACGATGATGGACCGAAGCCGCCGGTGTGCCGATCCAGGGAAGTTCGGAGAGCTCTTTCCACCCGCGCCCTGCGACGATGCCAGCGAAGGCCGGGGGAGCCACCACACGGTAGATCAGGCGCGAAAGTGGCACCAAAAAGAAAAGGGCATCTTGCTCAATATCTGCGGACTGGGTGCTGGTTCCGAAATCGTCGAGATCTCCGAGAAAGAAGCCAACGTCCAGTTCGCTCCTCTTCAATCCGGACGCGACCTCACCGCTCATCCCCTGGCGCAATTCGGTTTCGATGGCGGGACCACTCTCGACGAGAGCCTGCAGTAACGCTCCCAGTCGTGTAAAGTCGGGATCAATGATCGTGCCTATCCTTAGCTTGCCCCGCAATTGGGCCGTCAGATGGCAGGCGGTCTGCCTGAACTCCGTGACCGAGGCCATGACCTGCTCGGCCTTGGTGGCGAGCAGTGCACCATCCCTCGTGAGTTCAAGCCCATTGGCCGTTCGCCGGAACAGGGCGAGGCCGACGTTTTCTGACAGGCGTCGAAGCTGAAGGCTGACAGCAGGTTGGGTAAGATGCAGCAATTCCGAGGCACGGGTGACGTTGCCTTCCCGGGCAACCGCCACGAATGCACGCAACAATTTCAGGTCCAAAGGATCAGCCATATAAATTTCTCTTATAATACTCTATTGGATTTATCATTGGATTCTCGAAATGGACAGCCTTTATATGGCGGTGGGAGGACCGATATGTCCGTAGAATACGCCACAACTTATAATCCGAACAGTCTCTCATTCAGCTTCGTGAGGACGTTGGCATGAACATGGGCGCAGATGCCGATACCTTTGACTACGTCATCGTCGGCGCAGGTTCAGCGGGATGTCTTTTGGCCAATCGCCTGAGCCGCGACTCCTCGAAGCGCGTGCTGCTGATCGAAGCCGGGCGGAAGGACAATCATCCCTGGATACATATCCCCGTCGGCTATCTCTATTGCATCGGCAATCCGCGCACCGACTGGCTCTACAAGACCGAGCCGGAAGCAGGCCTGAACGGCCGTTCGCTCCGTTATCCGCGCGGCAAGACGCTGGGCGGGTGCTCCTCGATCAACGGCATGATCTACATGCGCGGCCAGTCCCGCGACTACGATGGCTGGGCAGCACAAACCGGTGATCGTGCATGGTCCTGGGAAAACGCACTACCGGATTTCAAGGCGCATGAAGACCATTACCGACTGGATGCGGGAGCAGACCCTGCCACGGGCGACAACAGCCGCTTCTCCGATATGCACGGCCACGGCGGCGAATGGCGGATCGAGAAACAGCGCCTCAAATGGGACATTCTCGAATCCTTCACTGAGGCAGCAGTGCAGGCCGGCGTTCCGCGCTCTCCGGATTTCAACAGTGGCGACAATGAAGGCGTCGGCTATTTCGAGGTCAACCAAAAGGCCGGCTGGCGCTGGAATACCTCGAAGGCCTTTCTCCGCCCGATCCGCGATCGCCGAAACCTTTCGATCTGGACGGAAGCGGAAGTCGACAAGCTGATCGTCGAAACCGGGCAGGATGGACGCAAACGGTGCATCGGCCTTTCCCTCTATCGCCGGAACCAGCGCGTATCGGTAAGAGCCAGAGGCGAAGTTATTCTTTCGGCAGGCGCCATCGGATCACCGCAAATTCTGCAATTCTCCGGTATTGGCCCTGCGGCAACGCTGAAAGCGGCGGATATCGCTGTCGCGCACCATCTCCCTGGCGTCGGCCAGAACCTGCAGGACCATTTGCAGATCCGTGCCGTTTTCAAAGTGCGGAACGCAAAGACACTGAACACGCTTGCCAACAGCCTGTTCGGCAAAGCCATGATCGGGCTTGAATATGCGCTGAAGCGCAGCGGGCCGATGAGCATGTCACCGTCGCAGCTCGGCGCGTTCACCCGCTCCGATCCCGGCCAGGCGCATGCCAATCTCGAATATCACGTTCAGCCGCTGAGCCTGGATGCCTTTGGCGAGCCGCTGCACACCGTACCGGCATTCACAGCCAGCGTCTGCAACCTCAATCCAACAAGTCGTGGGAGCGTCAATGTAAGATCCAATCGCCGCGGAGAGGCTCCGGCGATTGCACCGAACTACCTGAGCACCGATGAGGATCGCAAGATCGCTGCCGACAGCATCCGCCAGATCCGGACGATCGTCAGCCAGCCGGCATTGGCCAAATACCAGCCAATCGAATGGAAGCCCGGCATCGAGTTCCAGAGCGACAGCGAACTGGCCAAACTCGCGGGCGATATTGCGAACACCATATTCCATCCGGTCGGCACCGCACGGATGGGCCGCAATGAGGACGAGATGACCGTGGTCGACAGCCGATTGCGCGTCCGCGGCATTGACGGTCTGAGGGTCGTCGATGCCAGTGTCATGCCGACCATCACCAGTGGCAACACAAGTGCCCCGACAATGATGATCGCCGAAAAGGCAGCGCACTGGATCATTTGCGATGCGCAGAGCCATGCTTGAAGACAGGCTTTCGGAGGACCACGCCATGACATCGAAATCTCGTTCTGCCTTGCCGCTGTTCGGCGTCCGTGTCATCGACTTCGGCCAGTATATTGCCGGTCCGGCCGTTGCCATGATTCTCGGCGATCTCGGTGCGACAGTCGTGCATATCGATCCACCGTCGGGGCCGTTCTGGGACAATCCCGCAAACGCCATTCTCAACCGCAACAAGCTGACCGTCGTGATCGACCTGAAGACCGAAGCGGGTCTGCAAGAGGCCAGATCACTTGTGGCCGAAGCCGACATCGTTATCGAGAATTTCCGGCCCGGCGTGCTGGCGCGACTTGGCATCGACGTCAAGGCGCTGCGTGAGGGACGGCCGGAACTGATCAGTGTTTCGATCCCCGGCTTCGCCTCGAACGATCAATTGCGCCGTGACTGGCGGGCATTCGAAACCGTGATTGCCGCATCATCCGGCGTCTTCACCGACATGGGCCTGAACCGCGTCCTTATGGGTATCAATCCGTCCTTCTCACCGCTTCCGCTGGCGTCGGCCTATGGCACCATGCTGGCAGCGTCCGCTGCGCTCTTGGCGCTGCAGTCACGCGAGCGAACAGGAAACGGCGATCATATCGAGGTCCCGCTTGCCGCTGCGGTTATGGAAGGCCTGTCCTACAATTCGATCAAGATCGATGATTACCCTCTGCGCTACCAGACGCAGCGCGAACAGGAGATCGAGCGGCGTCGCAGCCAAGGCCTGCCGATGGACATGTCCTATGACGATCTGCAGGAGTTCCTTGATCCGTTCTATCGCAGCTTCGAGTGTAGCGATGGCCGGATGTTTTATGTGGTCTGCCCGAGCCACAAGAACCACGCCAGGCGCTGCCTGCAGACTCTTGGTCTCTACGACGAACTGTTGGCAGAAGGTCTTCGCGAGGAGGAAGACACCTATCTTCCGGTTTCCGAATGGTCGTCCGACGTTTCGCTTGGCGTCTATCCGCTGCCGAAATTCTGGGCTGACAAAGTCGCCGGTCGCATGAAGGCGGTCTTTCTTACAAAAACGGCAGCTGAGTGGGAGTATGTGTTCGGCGAAGGACTTTTCCCCGGTGCGCCACAACGCTGGCTCAAGGAGTGGCTTGCCGACGAGCATGCCAAAACGGCGGGCCTTATGATCGAAGTCGACGATCCCGCTTTTGGTCGCATGACCCAGCCGGGGCCAATAGTCTGGCTGAATGAGAGCGCACAAGCCATGCTCACCCCTGCCCCGCGCGCATGGGGGAGTGTCGCAGAAGCCTTGGCGAGATTGCGGTCAACAAAAGCCCCGCAACTGCCGGCGCCAACGCTCGACACCCCTTCCGGATGGCTGGACGGGATAAAGGTGCTCGATCTGTGCAACGTCATTGCCGGCCCACATTCTGTCGCCTATCTCGCCCGGTTTGGCGCGGAGGTCATCAAGATCGATCCGGCAAAGCCCTTCTACGACTGCTGGAACACGGTTATCTTCGGCATGTCCCATATGCGCGGCAAGAAGTCTGCGCTGTTGAACGTCAGCTCGCCCGACGGGCGCCTTGCATTCGAGAGACTGGTAAAGTCGGTGGACGTCATCGTCTGGAATGCAACCGATCGGCAGGTCAACGCCATGGGGCTGGACCTCGACGGCTTGAAGGCGCTGAACCCGCAGGCGATTTTCTGCCAACTCGATTGCTTCGGTGGCGTTTGCACTGGTCCAAGGACCAACTATCTCGGCTATGACGATCTGGTTCAGGCTGCTACTGGCATCATGCTGCGGTTCGGTGGATCGATGCAGACCCCGGAAGAACATGCTCATGTCGGCACGATTGATGTCATGTGCGGTTTCGGTGCTGCAGTCGGCATTGCGTCCGCCCTTTACCAGAAATCGACGACCGGCGTTGTCGGCAGGCCCCGGACCTCGCTATCGGCGCTGAGCGGCCTGGCACAGATCCCGTTCTGCTACGATTACGATGGCAGGCCGCCGTTCGACGAGCCTGCAGGCCGCGAAACAAAGGGTTTCAATGCGCTTTCCCGGATTTATGAGACGCTGGATGAAGGGTCAATCGTACTCGCTGCTTCCGAGGCGGATCTTTCGCGCTTCGCAAATGTAACTGGATTGAACGACTTACCCTCGATACCTTTATCCGACCGCGAAGCATATCTTACGAAAGCCTTTGCCACAGCATCAGCCGAGAGCTGGCAAAAGCGCCTCATCGACGCCGACATAGGAGCAGCGCTTTGCGAAAATCTCGAGAGCATCCGGAGCCGGAGTGCGAGGGTGGCGGATGGTACGCCCGGCACTGACAGAGGCAGCTATTCCTTCTCGATATTTCCCGACCACCCCAGCGGCCACGTGGTCACCCAGCTCGATCCTTTCGCCGTGCGCCCGAGCCTTGCGAGGGTCAACTCTTTGCTTCCGGCCGAGAAGTATGGAGCATCGACGATACATGTGCTCACCGAGCATGGTTGCGATGCAGAAGAGATCGAAAGCATGATCGTTTCCGGAACGGCCAGTATTTCCTGGAGCCGCAAATACCTTCCAAGCTAAGTTTCACTGTGCGCTTACCGCAAGATTGTTCATTGTTTGGCACAAGAACCTGTGAAGACGGTGCAGTCCAGCACGCTGCGTTCCAGCAGACCTGCGACGACGCCGGACTTGTCTTCCGGCGCATCGCCCGGGCTCAGCTTGACGGTGAGGTCAAAATGCTCGATCTCCAGCCGATACTCCTGGATCAGCTTGCGCCAGCCTTCCCACAGATCAGGTGCCAACTCCTCGGTGCCTGCTCCGGATCGCCCTTCGCGTAAGCCTCCATACCGACTGGACCGCGATATCCCATTTCACAAAGAGCGCGGGCGATAGCCCGGTGGTTGATTTCGCCGGTACCCGGCTCACATCGCCTCGGTACGTCAGCCACCTGCACTTCGCCGATCCATGGCAGGTAGGCGCGGCAGGTTTCAATGAGATTACCCTCTCCAATCTGCACGTGATAGAGCTTCAGCCGAGGGTGACGGACGGAAGAAACCAGTGCCAGCGTGTTTGCTGCCCGACCAATGGGCGTGCCGGGATGATCGACAGGCAGGTTCAGGTTTTCCAAGGTGAAGACGACCTTCTCCTCATCTGCCATATCGGCGATACGCGCAGAGTATCATGGGCTTTCAGCCACATGCTGCCAGTGAGGTCCTCGGTTGGCCGCAGAGGCAGCCCTCCTGCTCACCCCAAACCGGTTCCGTGCAAATTCGAGCGGGCAACGCCAAGGCGCTTGCCGACCTGTGCCGTTTCACGAGCAGATCGCAGTAGCCTGTCAGCATCTTCGTCATCCGCCACCGGGCATCAATCGAGGTGCGACCAAAAACTCACAGCGATGTTTAGAACCAATCGACTGGCGCTCATATATCGTGCGCTAGGGCGGCGTCGAAGTCGTTCCGATAGAAACAAGCAGGCAACGCTGCAATGCCACACGCTTTTCACCGGCCCTGCGCTTACCAGTCAGGAAGTGGGTCTGGGTCAGAACCTCCAAGACCCACTCAGATGTTTTTCCGGTTCACAGTTCGATATAGCGGCGCCCGAGCAATAAAAGGCTGCTTTGGCGAAGGTTGAAAAACATTAACTGTTAGAGCTTGGCCAAGGCCGCCTGGACGCGTTCACCGGCTTTCTTGGGGAACTTTGCGCTTTTGACTGCTTCGCGGTTGACGGCTGCATCCCCCACGACAACGACAGCTGCCATGCCCATCGAGTAATGGGGCGTGCATTTGATCACATAGGTGCCGGCAACGGTAAACGTCACCTTGGTCGTTTCATTGACTTTGCTCTTGAACGCTTCCGCACCGTCTGGAAGCATGCCCTTGACGGTCTCTACATTGTGGCCCTTGTCGGTCGGGATGAAGGTGACCGTATCGCCGGGATTGATTTTGCTCAGGACCGGTTCGAACACCATGACACCGTCGGCACCCTTGTTGAGCATGTGGACTTCGAAATCTGCGGCAACGACCGTCGTAGTCAGGGCGGCAAGCAGGGCAATACTCGTAAGACATGTGTAAGCGAAGCGCATTTCAACTCTCCTTGAGGACAGGCATCCCGTCCGGTGGTTAGGGAGATGAGGCTATGCTGATCTAACGAGGGCCTGATTGACTTAACGCAATTAGATTCATTTTAAATGCCTCTTTAAGTCACAAACTCAAGTATTTTTCGATTCTCCAACGCCCTCAGCCAGTTGCGAGAGCCTGACTGGGTCCAGAACAAGCAATTTTTGTCGCCCGCCTTTTACAAGGCCTTTCCTTTCCCAAGCGCTGAGAACCCTGGAAACTGTGTGCAACGTCGTGCCGGTCATTTCGGCTATGTCCTGGCGGGATATCTGAAAGTCGATGCGTATACCGCTTTCTTCCTGCTTGCCGGCCTGCTTTATCAGACGAAGAACAACATGGGCGATGCGGCGTTCCACCTCCTGGGTCGACATTTCGCGAATGCGGGTATGGGCTTCCGCCAGCCGCTGGCCGATGGTCTGCATTGCCCCGATTGCCAATGCCGGATTCTGCTCGACAAAAACCGGCCACATGTCGGTAGCCCAGACGAGCACAACGCTTTCCGCCGCAGCGATCGCCGTTCCGGGATAGTCGTCACGCTGGAGCGCTTTTGCAAATCCGAACAAATCTCCCGGATGCACCATGCGGACAATAATCTGCTGGCCGTCGGCAGTAACCTGCACAACTTTTAGGCGCCCGTGCAACAGCAGGTAGAAATGCGTCGCAAGCCCGCCTTGTTCGAATACTGCCTCTCCTTGAGGAACACGGCGTGAAACTGCCCAGCCGAGGAGTTGATCAAGGTTGGAATCGCTCGTGTTGTCGAACAAGGAGAGCGCCCTGACCAATGTCTTGTCTATTGCCGCCACGACGGATCCTTCAAACGATCACTTTCTCGGCGTTGTATCGGCATTTCTGGGTAAGCGCAAAGTGCATCAATCCTCCCCAGTTGGGACCCCAACGATATCGATTGGGTGAAATGAAATTCGCCGATTATCCGGTCTGGCTTGAACGCGAATGAGCGTTCTCGTTCACCCGCGGTTCCGTGCCGAAGCGCGTGCGATCGATCCATCCTTGATGTTTCGCAATAAGGGGTCCCCAGATTGCCTGTAGTCATGCCTTTCATCAAGAACAGACACCACCCGATGCGGAGTGTGTAAATGAACCAGGAACTTCACGAAAAAACGCCCTTGCCAAAGCACCAGGCCGTCCCGCGTGGTCTCGCCACCACCGGGCCTATCGTGTTTTCCTACGGCTTCCGGCCATTCTTTCTGGGCGGCGGGTTCTGGGCCGTAAGTGCCATGGCGCTCTGGATCGCCGCGATGATGTTCGGCGTGCCAGTGGGCGGCGACTACGGCGCCGCCCACTGGCACGCCCATGAAATGCTGTTCGGATTCACCCCGGCAATCCTTGCAGGCTTCCTCTTGACGGCGGTTCCCAACTGGACCGGCCGGCTGCCAGTCTCCGGTCAGCCCTTGATGGTGCTGGTTGCAATCTGGGCTGCCGGGCGACTGGCGATGCTGTCGCCCGCCCTGATCGGGGCTACGATGGCTGCCGCTGTCGATGTGCTGTTCCTGCCTTCGCTGCTGTTCGTCTGTGCCCGGGAGGTGGTGGCCGGCCGTAAATGGAGCGATCTTAAGGTCGTGTCCAGCCTCGCGGCCCTGTCGATCGCCAATATTCTCTTTCACTATGCGGTTATCGGGCAAGACCATTCGGGGTTCGCCAACCGGCTGGCGGTTTCCGTCTATGTCATGCTGATCACGATCATAGGTGGCCGTATCATCCCGAGCTTCACCCGCAACTGGCTAAACAAGTCCGGCCACACGACATTCCCCGTGCCGCACAACCGCTTCGATGTGATCGCCTTGCTCGCCGGCCTGATCGCTCTCTGCGCCTGGGTGCTGGCCCCCGAGCATGCCGCAACGGCGGTGCTGGCGACAATTGCCGGCCTGCTGCACGCGGTCCGTCTCGCTCGTTGGCGCGGCTGGACAACATGGCCGGAAAAACTGCTTGTGATCCTGCACAGTGCCTATGCCTTTGTCATATTCGGCCTGTTCGGCATTGCGCTCGGGGCCCTTGGGGTGATCGACGAATACGCGGTCCTGCATCTGTTGTCGGTCGGAGCCGTCGCCTCGATGATGATCGCCATGATGAACCGCGTCACCCGCGGCCATACCGGGCGGGTGCTGACCGCCTCGCCGATGACGACCGTCTCCTATGCTGCGATCATTCTGGCTGCTCTGCTGCGGCCGCTGGCCAATGTCCTGCCGGAATTCTACGATCTGCTGATCGCTTTGGCCGGACTGTTCTGGATACTTGCCTTCATGCTGTTTTGCTGGGAGTGCGGTCCGATGCTGCTCAGAGTGCGACGAGATGCTCGCGGGCAGAGCGCATAGAACGGAACCGAACCTTGTCGCTGGCGCGGGTTTGCTGGTATCGTGCCATGCGAGTTTCCGATCCGCCCGCGCTGGAGAGACGATGCAACTAACGGCCTTTTCCGACTACGCGCTGCGCCTGATGATGATGGCAGCCGCCAATAGAGACCGGCTGGTGACCATCGAGGAGACGGCCCGGGCCTTCGACATATCACGGGCGCACCTGATGAAGGTCGCCCACCATCTGGTCCGACAGGGGTTTTTGAAGGCGGTACGGGGGCGGACCGGTGGACTGACGCTGGCAAGGCCGCCCGAAGCGATCGGGCTCGGCGATATCGTGCGCGCAACGGAACGGGATTTTACCCTGGTGGAATGCTTCGGATCGGCCAACCGTTGCCGGATCACGCCCCGCTGCCGGTTGCGCGGCGTGATCGCCGATGCGCTGGGCGCGTTCCTATCGGTGCTGGATCGCCACACGCTGCAGGATCTTGTGCGAAATCCGGATGATTTCGGCTTGCGCGTCGTTGAGAAGAACTTGCAGCTTGCCGAAACGAACATGGTTTCGGGAAAGAGCGGCCCCGAGGGTGTCGCGGCCGGTCCCATGGCTGGGAAGCAGCA
Organism: Pararhizobium antarcticum; assembly: GCF_001885585.1. Lineage (GTDB taxonomy): Bacteria > Pseudomonadota > Alphaproteobacteria > Rhizobiales > Rhizobiaceae > Pararhizobium > Pararhizobium antarcticum. The sequence goes on along the minus strand of NZ_LSRP01000121.1, from coordinate 1,195 downwards.
ACATTAGGCTGGTGGCACTGTCCAAACATGTCGAAGCACAAACAATCTGCCGAACGCAAGTCAATGCTATCCGCAGCAGATCTGCAGCAAACAGCGCAAACGAGGGACACCCTGGTCCTCGCCTTTGCCCGGGTGTTCCAGGCAAGAGCCCGCCCCTTGGAAGACTTTACATGACCTTGGACGACCATGGCGACGGCTGCAGCCGGCCTGGTTCCGGTGCTGGCGGGGTTGTCGAAGACTGATCCGCGCGTCTGGCCCGTTACGGAACCGGAAGCGCGCGCAGTTGCTGCAGACTGTCGATCAATTGTCCGGCAAAGGCCTGCGCCTGCAAGCGAGGCTGTTCTTTTTTCTCACGCTCGGCTAGGTCGAGGTAACAGTCCAGCAGAAATTCGCTGAGCGATACCGCTTGCCCCGACACAGGCTCGGGCAGGTTGTCTAGCAAGGGGGTGCCGACAAACGGGATTGCCTTCATTGCTGCCGCCCGGTGTCGCGCCGCAGCGGCAAGCGCCCGAAACTTTTCCCCTGCCATCGGCATCGCCGCAATCCGTTCGAGATGATCGTTCAACTGCATCTCGAGCATCGGTAAATCGACGTTCGCCGCTTTGGGCGCAGCCTTGCGACCCGCGTGAAAGGCCAGCCGGCGTTCACGGCGCAGCGTGGCCACATGGCCCAACTCCTCTTTCGCCATGCGCTCCGCCGCTATTTGCATGTCATGCGACGGCGCATGCGCGGCGACGTAGGACCAGAACACGAAGGCCCGTTCCTCGTTACGCACGGCCATGGAGAATGCTCTGTAGGAACTCAGAAGCTCTGGCGCCACAACACCGGCCCCCTCGTCATCGAACGATGCTTCGGGCATCAGGACAGGCATGGCGGCAATCTCACCGCCCGTATCGGCGCTCCATCTGTCAACCATTTCGAGATGGCCTTGCTCTTCCGCCACCAACCGGTCGAATACGGCGGCAAGATCCGCTCGGTTCTCGTCCCGCATCCGGGAGGCCAGCGCTCGGTAGCCGGCCACGGCATCCTGTTCCATAGCCCGCGCAAGTGCGATCAGGTCCGGCATGGATCTTACCCGCCACGGTTGTTGCGTCGTTTCCGGCATTTCTGGTCCCCTTGACTGACTGGCGCGATGGCGGAGATGCGCCGAACGGCCCCTGGTCCATCAATACAAAAACATTCATCTGCTATATTT
>NZ_LSRP01000120.1 GCF_001885585.1 Pararhizobium antarcticum | reverse complement strand
CTTTTTGACAGTGCCGTGCCTGATGACAGGGCCGTGTCTGCCGGGGATATGCCCAGACCGCTCGATGTCCTGAAGACGGTTTACGGCTTTCCGGCCTTTCGCGGCAAGCAGCAGGCGGTTGTCGAGCATGTCGTCTCCGGTGGCGATGCCGTCGTTCTGTTTCCAACCGGTGCCGGAAAATCGCTCTGCTTCCAGATCCCGGCACTCTGCCGTCCCGGCGTGGGCATCGTCGTATCGCCGCTGATTGCGCTGATGCGCGACCAGGTCGAGGCGCTGAAGCAGCTCGGCGTCCGGGCGGCAGCGCTGAATTCGTCGCAGACGCGCGACGAGGCCTTTGCCGTGCGCCGTGCGCTCTCCGCCGGTGAGCTCGATCTGCTCTACGTGACGCCCGAGCGCATACTGACGCCGGGTTTCCAGGATATGCTGGGCGGCACGACGATCGCGCTGTTTGCCATCGACGAAGCGCACTGCGTCTCCCAGTGGGGCCATGATTTCCGCCCGGAATATCGGGAACTCGGCCAGTTGGGGACGCGCTATCCGGGCGTGCCGCGCATCGCCCTGACGGCGACGGCCGACCCGCATACGCGCGAGGACATCATCGACCGGCTCGGCCTGCGCGGCGGCGATGTCTTCACCACCAGTTTCGACCGCCCCAACATTGCCTATGAAATCGTCGAGCGCGATCAGCCGCGCCAGCAATTGCTGCGCTTCCTGTCGCGCCACAAGGGGTCGAGCGGCATCGTCTATTGCCTGTCGCGCGCCAAGGTCGAGGATACCTCGCAATGGCTGGAAACGCAGGGTGTGCGGTCGCTTCCCTATCATGCCGGCATGGACCGGGCTGTGCGTGACGCCAATCAGGATGCGTTCCTCAAGGAAGAAGACCTGTGCCTGGTTGCCACCGTCGCCTTCGGCATGGGCATCGACAAGCCGAACGTGCGCTATGTCGCGCATCTGGATCTGCCGGGCTCGGTCGAGGCCTATTACCAGGAGACCGGACGTGCCGGCCGTGACGGTCTGCCATCCGAGGTCTGGATGGCCTATGGCATGGCCGATGTCATCCAGCGCTCGCGCATGATCGACGAGGGCCAGGCGTCCGACGAGATCAAGCGGGTGGAACGCTCGAAGCTGAATGCGCTGCTGGCTATCTGCGAGACCGCCGGTTGCCGCCGGCAGGCGATCCTCAAGCATTTCGGCGAGGCCCATGGCGGACAGTGCGGCAATTGCGACACCTGCAACACGCCGGTCGAGACCTGGGACGGAACGGAAGCTGCGATCAAGGCGCTGGCCGCCGTCTATCGGACCGGCGAGCGTTTTGGCACCGGCCATGTCGTCGATGTGCTGATGGGCGTTGAAAACGAAAAAACCCAGCGCTTCGGCCATGCCGACATGCCGGTCTTCGGCGCCGGCAAGGATGTTCCGGCAAAAACCTGGCAATCGGTGTTCCGGCAATTGCTGGCCGCCGGTCTCGTGCATGTCGACCAGACCGCCTTCGGTGCGCTGAAGCTGACGGAGGAGGCCAGCGCCGTGTTCAAGCGCCAGCGCCAGATCCTGTTTCGCAAGGATCGCCCGACATCCGGCAAGGGCAAGACCGCGAGAGGCGCACCGTCCAGCGCCAAGTCCAGCCTGTCGGAGCGCGACGGCGAACTGTTCGAGGCCCTGCGCAATGCCCGCATGACCATTGCCAAGGGACTGTCCGTGCCGCCTTACGTCGTCTTTCCCGATACGACGCTGATCGCTTTTGCCACGGAGCGGCCGACCAGCCGCACCGACCTTCTCGGCATTTCCGGCGTCGGCCAGTCGAAGCTCGAGAAATACGGCGATGTCTTCCTGGCGGTGATCCGCCAGCACGTCTGAACACATGGAGAGACAGATCATGACCAAGCTGAACCTGCCACTCGAAGGGGCATGCCGCTGCGGCAATATCCGCCTGAAGATCAGCGCGCCGCCACTTGTGACCATGGCCTGCCATTGCACCGGCTGCCAGCGCATGTCCGGCAGCGCCTATTCGCTGAGTGCTGCCATCCCCAGCGACGGTTTCGAGGTCATCGCGGGAACACCGGTCGCTTCCGGAAAGAGCCCGGATGCCGGGCATCATTTCTGCCCGGATTGCATGACCTGGATGTTCACCCGGCCACAGGGCATGGACTTTTTCGTCAATCTGCGACCGACGATGCTGGATGACACCAGCTGGTACAGCCCCTTCATCGAAACCTTCACCTCCGAAAAGCTGGCCTTCGCGGCGACGGGCGCCGAACACAGCTACCCGAAATTTCCGCCGATGGAGGATTTCGAAGGGCTGATTGCGGGCTATGCGGCGCGCTGACGTGGCTTTTCGATGAAGGGCTAAATTATCCATGTCATCGACGGCACATCGATCGCCCGCACCTACATCCTCACCGTCATGCCGCCGTCCACGGTCAGCACATGGCCGTTGACGAAGGAGGCCGCGTCGCTGGCCAGGAACAGGGCGGCGCCGGCGATTTCGTCCGGCCGGCCCCAGCGCTGGGCCGGGATGCGCTGGCGCACGAAGGGCATGAGATTTTCGTCGGCGGCCAGCGCCGCGTTGGTTTCGGTGGCAAACCAGCCGGGGGCAATAGCGTTGCTGGTAATGCCGAAGGGGCCGAACTCCACCGCCATTGCCCGCATCAGACCCGTCAGTCCCTGTTTGGCGACGGGATAGATGCCGTCTTCCGGCAGGGCCACCTGGCCGTTGATCGAGGTGATCGCGATCAGCCGTCCGTGTTGATGGCGCTTCATGATCGCCGCTGCATCGCGCGACAGGGTCACGGCGGCAAATAGGTCTGTGCGGATCAGGTCGAGGATCGCGTCATCGTCGAAATCGGCCAGCGGCCGCCGGTCGCGGGCCCCGACATTGTTGACGAGTATATCGAGACGGCCATGGCTCCCGTCGATTGCGGCAAGCGCCGCACGCTGCGCATCACGGTCGGCAACATCGAAAGCCGAAGCCTCGGCGCTGCCGCCTGCCGCCGCAATCCTGTCCACGGCGTCATCGAGCGTCGCCTGGCTGCGTCCTGAGATGACCACATGGGCGCCAGCCTCGGAGAGCGCCCGGGCGATCTCCAGCCCAAGGCCACGCCCGCCGCCGGTCAGCAGCGCCACCCGGCCCTTCAGGGAGAATCGATCGATTATGCTCATGGCTGCCTCATCCTGTCGAAAATACGGCTATGGATATAATAGTTGACTCAGTCAATTAAATTCTTGTGTGAGGATGTTTGCGCGGGTGGTGTCAAAGGCGCTCACATCCTTTTGTCGCGTCAACGTCGCGCCGTGCCGCGGTCATCTGCTGAATTGCGCTTCGGACTATGATAGGTCTTCGTTCAGCTCCGATACCAGACTGGAAAGTGACCATCCGTCATGACATCTGCCTTCATCTCGCACCTCAGATCCGAACTCGAAGGCCTGAAATCGTCAGGGCTCTACAAGACCGAACGGGTGATCACCTCCCGGCAGGCCGGCACGATCGAGGTCGCCTCTGGCGGGCGGGTCCTGAATTTCTGCGCCAACAACTATCTCGGCCTTGCCGACAATGCCGCGTTGATGGAGGCCGGAAAACAAGCGATCGATCGGTATGGCTACGGCATGGCCTCGGTGCGCTTCATCTGCGGCACGCAGGAGGAGCACAAGCAGCTCGAAGCGCGCATCTCGTCGTTTCTGGGACTGGAAGACACGATCCTCTATTCCTCTTGCTTCGATGCCAATGGCGGGTTGTTCGAGACCCTTTTGAACGACGAGGACGCGATCATTTCCGACGCGCTCAACCATGCCTCGATCATCGATGGCGTGCGCCTGTCGAAGGCCAAACGCTTCCGCTACGCCAACAATGACATGGCCGCTCTGGAGGAGGAGCTGAAGAAGGCGGAGGGGTCGCGTTTCAAGCTGATCGCGACCGACGGCGTCTTCTCGATGGACGGCATCATCGCCAATCTCCAAGGCGTCTGCGATCTCGCCGAAAAATACGGCGCCATGGTCATGGTCGACGACAGCCATGCCGTCGGTTTCGTCGGCAGGAATGGTCGGGGCTCGGCCGAATATTGCGGCGTCGAGGGTAGGGTGGACATCATCACCGGCACGCTCGGCAAGGCGCTGGGCGGCGCGTCTGGTGGCTATACCGCCGGCAAGGCTGAGGTCATCGACTGGCTGCGGCAGCGCTCGCGGCCCTATCTGTTTTCCAACACGCTCGCCCCTGTGATCGCCAGCGCTTCGCTGACGGTTTTCGACCTGATCGAGAATGGCGATGCGCTGCGTGAAAAGCTCGCCGCCAACGCAACCCTGTTTCGCACCCAGATGGGTAAGCTCGGCTTCACGCTGGCCGGCGCGGGGCACCCGATCATTCCCGTCATGCTGGGCGAGGCGACGCTGGCGCAGGCAATGGCCGCCAGAATGCTGGAAAAGGGTGTCTACGTCGTCGGCTTTGCCTTCCCTGTCGTGCCCAAGGGCCAGGCCCGCATCCGCACCCAGATGTCGGCGTCGCATTCGACCGCGGATGTCGAGCGAGCGATCGCGGTGTTCGAAGAGGTCGGCCGCGAACTGGGCGTGATCTGAGGGGGCTCGCTCCGCGCAACCCAATGGGGATATAAAAATGACCAACATGATGCGTGCGCTCGTCAAATCCAGATCCGAGATTGGCCTTTGGATGGAGCATGTTCCTGTGCCCGAGCCCGGCCCGAACGATGTGCTGATCCGTGTGAAGAAATCGGCGATCTGCGGCACCGACGTGCACATTTGGAACTGGGACCAGTGGGCGCAGAAGACCATTCCCGTGCCGATGGTCGTCGGCCATGAATTCTGCGGCGAGATTGCCCAGCTCGGCTCGGCGGTCACCAAATATCATGTCGGCGACCGGGTTTCCGGCGAGGGCCATATCGTCTGCGGCAAGTGCCGCAACTGCCGGGCGGGCAGGGGGCATCTCTGCCGCAACACGCTCGGCGTCGGCGTCAACCGGCCGGGCTCGTTCGGCGAGTTCGTCTGCATCCCGGAAGCCAATGTCGTGCCGATCCCCGATGACGTGCCCGACGAGATCGCCGCCATTTTCGATCCCTTCGGCAATGCCGTGCACACGGCGCTCTCCTTCGATCTCGTCGGCGAGGATGTGCTGGTCACCGGCGCAGGCCCGATCGGCATCATGGGTGCGATGGTTGCCAAGCGCTCCGGCGCCCGCAAGGTGGTCATCACCGACATCAATCCGGTGCGGCTTGCGCTTGCGAAAAAAGTCGGGATCGATCATGTCGTCGATGCGTCGAAAGACGATCTGAAAGAGGTCATGCGTGAAATCGGCATGACCGAGGGGTTTGACGTCGGTCTGGAAATGTCCGGTGCCCCGCCGGCCTTCCGTTCGATGATCGACACGATGAACAATGGTGGCAAGATCGCCATTCTCGGCATCGCGCCGGAGGGGTTCGGCATCGACTGGAACAAGGTGATTTTCAAGATGCTGACGCTGAAGGGCATCTATGGCCGGGAAATGTTCGAAACCTGGTACAAGATGATTGCCTTCGTGCAAGGCGGGCTCGATCTTTCCCAGGTGATCACCCACCGCATCGGTATCGACGATTTCCGCGACGGCTTCGAGGCGATGCGCTCGGGAAATTCCGGCAAGGTGGTGATGGACTGGATGTGACCGCAAATGGTGGGGCGCCAATGGCATTGAAACCGTTTCGCACCTTGTCTTTTGATTTCCAGCTCCTACATCTTGGCAACACTGGGTTTGGCAATAAAAGGCCTGGTCCGGTGTTTTTTGCCGAATTGAACGGTTTTTTCGCGGAAACGCTTGACGTGACCGAAAATTGTGGGAATCACCATTTCTAAATACAGAAGGTGAAATGGGTACGGCGAATACGACCATCATTGCTATGATGTCTGAAGGGCGCTGCTGTTGCAGCTGGCTTGAGGCCAGGATCTGTCTCTTGGTTAATCAGGCATTAAAGTTCATCCCGTTACGTCAGGGGTAATGATTCGCGGCAGGCATGTTTGACATGCCTGAGCCCTTGAGAAGGGTTTGCACCGCTCATACGTTTATGCTGTCCAAGGAAAGCGACGATACATGGCAACCAAAGTCAAAGAGAACGAAGAAGCAGAAGCTGAACGCGAAGGTGCTCCGGATGGCCCGCTTCTCGATCTCTCGGATGACGCGGTCAAAAAAATGATCAAGGCCGCGAAAAAGCGCGGCTATGTCACCATGGACGAACTGAATGAAGTCCTGCCCTCCGATCAGGTTGACCCTGACCGGATCGAGGACATCATGGCCATGCTCTCGGAAATGGGCATCAATGTCGTCGAGGACGAGGAAGCCGACGAGGGCACGACGGCAGCCGAGGAAGAGGACAACGACGCCGACGGCGAGAGCGAAGGCGGCGAACTTGCCCCTTCGAGCGGCACGGCGCTGGCAACAGCCAAGAAGAAAGAACCGACCGACCGCACCGACGATCCGGTGCGCATGTACCTGCGCGAAATGGGCTCGGTCGAGCTACTGTCGCGCGAGGGCGAAATCGCCATTGCCAAGCGCATCGAGGCCGGCCGCGAAACGATGATCGCGGGTCTCTGTGAGAGCCCGCTGACCTTCCAGGCCATCATCATCTGGCGCGACGAACTGAACGATGGCAACACGCTTTTGCGTGAGATCATCGATCTCGAAACCACCTATTCCGGTCCGGAAGCCAAGGCCGCACCGCAGTTCCAGTCGCCGGAAAAGATCGAGGCCGACCGCAAGGCAGCCGAGGAAAAAGAAAAGAACCGTAAGCCGCGCGCCGCCAATGACGACGACGTGACCAATGTCGGCGGCGAAGGCCTGCCGTCGGATGAAGAGGAAGAGGACGACGACGAATCGAACCTCTCGCTCGCCGCGATGGAAGCCGAACTGCGCCCGCAGGTCATGGAAACGCTTGACACCATTGCCGAGACCTACAAGAAGCTGCGCAAGCTGCAGGACCAGCAGGTCGAAGCCCGCCTTGCCGCCACCGGCACGCTGTCGCCTGCCCAGGAGCGCCGCTACAAGGAGCTGAAGGACGAGCTGATCACGGCTGTGAAGTCGCTGTCGCTCAACCAGAACCGTGTCGACAGCCTTGTCGAGCAGCTCTACGACATCAACAAGCGCCTCGTGCAGAACGAAGGCCGCCTGCTGCGTCTGGCTGAATCCTACGGCGTCAAGCGCGATTCGTTCCTCGAGCAGTATTCCGGTGCCGAACTCGATCCGAACTGGATGAAGTCGATCAGCAATCTGTCGGCGCGCGGCTGGAAGGAATTCGCCCGCAGCGAAAACACCATGATCCGCGACATCCGTGCCGAGATCCAGAATCTGGCGACAGAAACCGGCATTTCGATCTCGGAATTCCGCCGTATCGTGCACATGGTCCAGAAGGGCGAGCGCGAAGCCCGCATCGCCAAGAAGGAAATGGTCGAGGCCAACCTGCGTCTCGTCATCTCGATCGCCAAGAAATACACGAACCGCGGCCTGCAGTTCCTCGATCTCATCCAGGAAGGCAATATTGGCCTGATGAAGGCGGTCGACAAGTTCGAGTATCGTCGTGGTTACAAGTTCTCGACCTATGCGACCTGGTGGATCCGTCAGGCGATCACCCGCTCGATCGCCGACCAGGCCCGCACGATCCGTATCCCGGTCCACATGATCGAGACGATCAACAAGATCGTGCGCACCTCGCGCCAGATGCTGCACGAGATCGGTCGCGAGCCGACGCCGGAAGAACTGGCCGAAAAGCTCGCCATGCCGCTCGAGAAGGTCCGCAAGGTCCTGAAGATCGCCAAGGAACCGATCTCGCTCGAAACCCCCGTGGGTGACGAAGAGGATTCGCATCTCGGCGATTTCATCGAGGACAAGAACGCGCTTCTGCCGATCGACGCTGCCATTCAGGCCAACCTGCGCGAAACCACGACCCGGGTTCTGGCGTCGCTGACGCCGCGCGAGGAACGCGTGCTGCGCATGCGCTTCGGCATCGGCATGAACACCGACCACACGCTCGAAGAAGTCGGCCAGCAGTTCTCGGTCACCCGCGAACGTATCCGCCAGATCGAAGCCAAGGCGCTGCGCAAGTTGAAGCACCCGAGCCGGAGCCGCAAGCTGCGGTCGTTCCTCGACAGCTGATCGAACGTCAATCGTTACACCAGAACGCCGGGCTCAATGCCCGGCGTTCTCGTTGAGGGACCCGGCGCAAAGGCGATGATGCAGCAGAAAACCAACCGTTTCTGGCAGGGCCTCAGTTGGGGCGTGATCATCTCGATCGCGCTGCATCTTGTCCTGGCTGCGGTTTTGCTGGTTCAGTTGCCCATGCCGGATCTGACGCCGCCGGAAGAAGAGAGCATCAGCGTCGAAATCGTGCCGCCGCCCGAAGAGGTGGAAGAGCCTCTCCCGGAAGAAAAAGCGGAAGAGAAAGCGGAAGAAACCGCCAAGGCCGAGTCGCCACCGGCAGAAGATCCGCAACCGGACGAGGAGCCGGCCGATCAGCCGGCCGCAAACGCCCCGATCCCGGTTTTGCGCCCGGTCTACGAATTCGGCGAGACGGACACGGGTACCGAAAAAGCCGATGACGGAACCGCTGCGCGGGCGGCGCCCGAGCCCGAGCCCCAAACCGAGCCCGAGCCTGCACCTGAAAAGGTTACCCCGGTCCCGGAAGAGGGGGGCAAACCCGAGGAAACGGCCAGTGTCGACAGCGAGCCGTCGATCGAGACGCTGACGGCCCTCGCGCAAGCGGTTACGGACATGGCCGTCGATCCCTTGCCGGGCGTGACCGACAAGCTGCCGGAAACGTCCGATGTTCCTGAACTGGAGCCTGAGCCGGAGCCGCAGCCGGAACCACCGGTGGAGGAGCCGGTCGTCGACATTCCCGAGGCTGAAAAGCTGTTTTCGGAAAAGGCCAATGACGACCCGGTGGCGCGGGCGGCGATGGGAAACCTGTCGCGCGGCCAGCGTGTCGCCCGCCTCTGCTCCAGCGAAATCTATGCCCAGCTGAAAAATGGCAGCCCATCCTACGAACCGGATCTCGTGCCGTCCTATGAACTGGCCAAGGGAAATCTACTCACGGTCCCGCGCGCCGCATTCCGCGCCAACCAGCGCTGGTATGATTTTGCGTTCCGCTGCGAGGTCGACGATGACGCGACGCGCATCCGCTCCTTCGGCGTCGATATCGGCGCAGAAGTGCCGAAAAGCCAGTGGCGCAGCAGAAAGTTTCCGTCGTCCTAGATTTCTCGCCGCCGGATGAGACCCTGAAGACCAGGGGCAACATCCAGCAGCCCGAAAATCAGGAGTCTTCGTCGCATTCCGTGATTTCGCAAGTCGATTCCGTCGTCGTGTGCTTGGCGCACTCGTTCAGCGCCTTGTCCGTTGCGCCGCTTTCGCTGTTGTAATTGTAGCTGTAGCCATAACTTCCTTCTTCCGAAACGGCGATGCAGCCCCAGGCAAAGGCCGGACTGGCGGACGGCAGCACCGCGCCGGCAAGCACGAGAGCGGTAAGGCAGGTTCTGAATTTGATCGGCATCGTATCCTCCATGGTATGAGATCGACACTTGTTTAGAGAGTGCGAAAGCACAGCTCAACCGGTTGGCCCGACACATTTTTGGTGCCGTTGAACCGAGGTTCCAGGGCGAGACGACAATGTCAGGCGGATCGCGTCCCGGACGGTCTCGGGCCTGCCCCAGGGATCCGCGACCAAGCCTTCAGACGGTGACCACGGATTTTTGGCTGGCGCGTATCAGGTTGAATGATAATGGTCTTTTAAACACGTCTCCTTTAGAGAGAGCTTGTTATCTTGCTATCAGGTGTTTCTGAAATGGTCGTTCGTCTGGATTTGCCAACAGTCCTGTTTCTGCAACAGTGCTCATATCTGGCTGCGGCAACCACACTCGTCTACATCGATCGTTTCCTGCCGAAGACCCGCGGTTCGCTGCAGATCGCGTTCAGTTTCGTCATCATGATGTTTGCGGCAACAGCCGCGAGCGTCGCGGAAACGAGCGGGCAATATTATTCCTTTCTTGCCCTCAGCAGCATCGTCCTTGGCTTGCTTGGTTACGCATTCCTGACACTGGGATGTTTCCGTTTGAGTGGCCACGAAACGTTTGTGCCTTGGTGGACCGCCACAGTCCCCGCCGCCATTGTCCTCGGTGCGGGCTATCTGACGGACTTTCACCTTGAAAACGACATCCGGGCGAGCACGTTCAACGCGTTTGCCGCGCTTTCTCTCGCGCTCTGCGCCTGGCGCTTTCACACCGACGGGAAAGCCGAACCGCTTCCGGTGCGCGCCGTCTTGACGGTCTTGTTTCTGGGCAGCGCGCTGCTCTGCCTCGTTGTCTCTATCGAGTTTTATATAGGCTCTTTTCCTGTGATCGAACCGACGCCGGCCTTTTTCTGCATGATCATTTTCAAGTACCTGTTGTCGCTCTTTACGGTTGTTCTGGCAACCGAGCGCGTCAAGAACAAACTGGATGATCTTGCGAACACGGATGCACTGACCGGGGCCAGAAATCGCCGGTCGTTTTTCGATACTGTGCAGCCTGTGTTCCGTGCGGGTGACGCAATCGCACTGATCGATATCGACCATTTCAAGCGCCTGAATGATGCCTGGGGCCACAGTGTCGGCGATGACGTTCTCAAGAGCGTGGTCCTGCGCATCCAGGAAACACTGCGCGCGGGCGATATCTTCGCCCGCTATGGCGGTGAGGAATTCATTGTCTTCCTTCGTGCCGTTTCGCAGAGACAAGCCATTGAAATCGCGGAGTGTATTCGAAAAGCTGTGGAAAGCATGCGACTTGAAGCGCTTGCGTCGAAAGTCACCATAAGCGTCGGCGTCGCCCATGCCGATGAGACGACAGAGCTCAAACAGGTCATTAATTTGGCAGACAAGGCGCTCTACCTGGCCAAGGAATCCGGCCGGAACCAAGCCCTGATTTACCCCTACGCCCAGACAAGACCTTTGTCCGAAGCCCTGTCGGCGTAAAGATCGGCAGCCCGCACCGGTCCCGCCAGCATCTCGGGCCCATCGCCGTCCTTTTCCCACTCGGCCGACCTCATCCCCACTCGGTCATCCTGCCCACTGGGTCATCCTCCCCACTTGGTCTTCCTAGGGCCTGACCCGAGGATCCACGACCGCGCCTGCAGACGTCGCCCGCATCGCGGGAAAAGCTGGTGCCGACCCGGCCAGTCACAAAAAAACATCGTCCCCGCAGATCCCCGCGCGCATCTCCTGTGCCTGGAATGGCCTCGTCCCGCCATCAGATACACCGGATGAGCGTTGCCGGCGAGGCGGGACCGGTGCCCCGGGGAATGGCGGAACGCCCGTCTGAAGCCGGGGGCTGCGTGAAAGGTGGTTCTCCTCCGGACATTGGGATGGTCCGGGCGTGCCGGGCTTGCCCCGCCGTGTTTAAAGACGGTCCAGGGCAATGCCCCACCTCATTGAAAGGCCGGGCGGGTAAGAGGTCGGGCCGAGGCATTGGAGGCTTCTGTTCCGAAAGGCCAAAAGCGCAGAAGAACCAGAGACGCGCGGCAAAAGACACCGAGCGGGGCACGGTGCGTGTCAATTTACCTATTTATCCCTGAGGCACGTGTCGTGCTCCGGCCGATCCTGCCGCGTCTTTTGAAAGGCCGGCAGACTGCGAAACGTCGGAAAACGGGCAATGCGCCGCGTGAATGCGAAACCATGTCTGATACGTGATCCGGTTGATCCGATCGGATCTCGTATTCCAACCATCGAAAATCTGGCCTTCCGGCCAGAGATTTTCGATGGTCCTTGTTTCCGGCTCGCGAAGCGATCAGCCGGAAACCGTAGGAAAGGAGAATGTTATGCCGGTCTGCGCATCCGAAAAATTGCCGCTCGATCCTGCACTTTTCGAAGCGCTGTGCCGGGGGGCCGCAACGCGGTTGGACGTGCCGTCCTTCTGCCACCTGCGCCGTTGTCGGCGCGGCCATTTCTGCGAGGGAAAGTGCGAGCCGCGACCGATCCCGCCGATGTTTCGCGGCCCGAAAGATGTCTCTGCGCTTCTGCCAACCTGCATTGCCTGTTCCGACGACGACTGGTTCGGCGAATTCCTGCTGGAATGGATCCTCTGCCACGCGGAATATTTCGGCGTAGTCCGTCCGCCGCGAGCCGTCCGCAGCCTGCTTTTTCTTGATGAGCACTGGCCGGTCTTCGACGATGTCGACGAGGAGGCTTGCATACAGGCGGGCGGAGACGCAATCATGACACATCTCGAAGCGATGATGCTCACCCACAGTGTTTTGATCGCTGAGATCCGCGGCGCTTACCAAGCCGCGCGATCGGAGATGAAAGGAGACTGACATGCCCTATGTTGATGGATTTGTCCTCGCCGTTCCAAAGGCGAATATCGAAGCCTACAAAAAGATGGCGCGGGCCGCCGGCGAAGTCTGGATGGAGTATGGTGCGCTCTCCTATGTCGAGTGCATGGCCGACGATGTGCCCTATGGCGACGTGACCTCGTTTCCGCGGGCTGTTCTGGCCAAGGAGGACGAAGTGGTGATTTTTTCCTGGATCACCTATCCGTCGCGTGCCGAACGCGATGCCATCAACAGCAAGGTCATGGCCGACCCGCGGCTTTCACCACAGAGGTGGGAGATGCCGTTTGACGGCAAGCGGTTGATCTTTGGCGGTTTTGAAAGTTTCATCGACCTATGACGCCACGGGTCGGCGTGATCGGCCATCACAACGGGAAAATATCATGCCGCAGACAATCCTGACCGTGGAGACACATGGTCCCGGTCTTTACGAGATGACCGCGCAGGCGGTTGCCTTCGTGCGCAAGGCGGCTTTGGGGCAGGGCTTGCTGACAGTGTTCGTGCGCCACACTTCCTGCTCGCTGCTGATCCAGGAAAATGCCGATCCGGATGTGCGCCGCGATCTCGACAGCTTCTTCGAGCGGTTGGTGCCGCCTGCCGACGATCCTTCCATGCGGTGGATCATCCACACCGCCGAGGGGCCAGACGACATGCCGGCCCACATCAAGGCAGCCCTGACGGCGGTGTCGATCGGCATTCCGGTCACGGCAGGTCGGCTGGCGCTCGGCACCTGGCAGGGCCTCTATCTGTTCGAGCATCGGCAGCGCCCGCACCGCCGCGAGATCGTCCTGCACCTGTCGGCCTGATTGGCAGGGATTGTCTGGGTGTTTCGACTGGACAAGCCAACCGGGCCGGTGCAGGTTTGTGCTAGGAGCACCGTTCTGGCCTGTGTCACTGACATTTTGCGGAACAAGATCAGTGCTTTGGCGTTATTGTGGGCCGGGTTTGTCCGGTGTTTTACCAGGAGCCCCGGGGAGGCATGTCCGTGACAGATGCACAAACGATCGCCAGCCGTTTCATTCAGGCGTTGAACGAGCGCGATTTCGAAACGATCGGCAAGGTTCTCGACGAGGACGTGGCGCTCGATTCGATGACCGGCCAGCGCACCATCGGTGCCGGGCCGCTGCGCACGGCGATCATGAGTTATCTGCGGCATTTCGACGAGACCTTCGCCGACCTTGTCCTGATGCATGATGCCTTCGGCCAGCGGGTGGCTGTCGACGTCACGGCCCGCGGAACCTACCGCGAGAGCATGGCCGGCTTCCCGCCGGCCAGCAACCAGTCCTATTCAATCCCCAGCGTCTTTGTCTTTGAATTCGAGGATGGCGCGGTCACCCGGCTCAGCCACTATCGCAATTTCCGGGTGTTCGAAGCGATGCTGTCGCGCTGACACAATCCGCGCCGCCATGCCCTGAACCGCCGATGAACGCACGGTTCCAATTCCATTCAGCCTCACGGCCCTAATCTCAGGTCAATCGCTCGGGCAAGCCCGCAGGCGGGTTGCCGGGGAAAGCCCGGCTGTTTGGCAACGATCTTGGAGATGGATCATGAAACAGATGTTTGTAAAACTGGCGGCGATTGTCCTCATCGGCCTTTCCGGCCTGGCTGCGACCACCGGCAGTGCCGCCGCCGACACGGTGTCGTTTGGCATCCGCTCGGGTGGTATCGTCGATATCCAATATCGCGATCACGACCGCCGTCGCTATGGCGACGAGCGCGACTGGCGCCGCGATCGCCACAACCGTCCGGGCTCCGGTCACCATGCCGGTCGTCGCGGCCGCTGCGAACCCTGGCTTGCCCAGGAAAAGGCCCGTAATTTCGGCCTGCGCCGCGCCCATGTCGTCGATGTCAGCCCGCGCCGCGTCGTCGTCGAAGGCCGTCGTCATGGTGACTTCCGCACCGTCGTGTTTGCCAATGTGCGCGGTTGCCCAGTGATCGGTCGTTAGGCAATCGGCCCCTCAAGCCCGTGCTTCTTTCCGTCCTGTCTCCCCCGGCCGGCGGAAAGAAAGAACCCCTTGCGGCATGCCGCAAGGGGTTTTTCCAGTTGAAGCGATGGGTTTTCCGGCAAGCTGGTTCAAAAAGCCTGCAAGGGGGCGTTCGGGTTACGGCTTGATGGCGAAGGTGACGCTGACGGAAACCGTGTAGCTGTTTTCACCATTGGCAATCGGCACCGATTCGGCGCCGGAATCCTTGGCCATGCTGCGCATCATCGGCACCGGCTCCGGACGGCCACTGTTTTCCGCAATCTCGACGATGCGACCGATGTCGACGCCGGCAGCCTGCGCGAGCACCTTGGCTTTTGCAACGGCATCGCCGACGGCGGCCTTGCGGGCCTCGACGATCACCGGCTCCGGCTTGTCATTGGTGAACTGGATGCTGCCGCCCTGGTTGATGCCGAGTGTCACCGAACTGTCGATGATCGCACCCAGCTTGGCGAGATCGCGGACCCGCACCGTCAGCGTGTTGGCAACCTGGTAACCGGTCAGTTCCGGCTGGCGGTTGCCGCCATCATTGTTGTCCGGATAGACATATTGCGGATTGATGGCGAAGCCCGAGGTCTGCAGGTCGCGCTCGGCAATGCCGGTTGTTTTCAGGGCCGACAGAACGTCGCTCATGGCCTTGTTGTTGGCATCGAGCGCCTCGCGCGCCGTCTTGGCATCCTTGACCACGCTGAACGACAGGATGGCCATGTCAGGCGCCGTTGCCGCATGGCCTTCGCCGGAAACGATGATCACCGCCTCGCGCGGCCCGGCATCGGCGGCAAGGACCTGCGTTGCGCCAAACCCGGCAAGAAGGCCAGCCGCAAACATGACGCGGGTGACGAGGCGTGGAACGCTCGGGGTGAGACGTGTCGCACCAAGGGCGAGACGAGGAGCGCTCGCGGCGATATGCGGCGTGCCCATGGCAAGACGGGGATGACGTGTGGCGGTCATGATGGTGGTTCTCTCCGGTTGTTTTGTCCCTGCCATTGTCTTGGCTTTTGATTGTGTGGGGATTGCGGCAATGTCTTGTGGGGAAAACCATTTTCGTTTAGACGAAAGCCACCGCAGCCGACCATTGGGCCGCGGTCCGCCGGTCCTGCCGGCGCGGGCCTGTAGCTCAATGGTTAGAGCCGGCGGCTCATAACCGCTTGGTTGGGGGTTCGAGTCCCTCCGGGCCCACCATTTTTGTTTTCGGACGTTGTTTTTCCATCGTTTTTTCCTCGATTTGTCTCACCGGAATTCCGGCTCGATGAAAGTGGGACATTTTTGCGGGCCACGTAGGTTTTCCGACGCTCGAAACCGGCATCGATAATCCGCTTGGATTGGGCGGCTTTGGTGTAGTGCTGCGCCATCTTGGAATCAGACCAGCCAAAGATCGCCATCAACTGATGTTCGGTTGCGCCGGCCTCGGCGAGGATGGTCGCGGACGCCTTTCTGAGGCCGTGCGACGAGCACTCCGGCAAATCGGCATCATTGCACCACTGGCGCATCTTGTTGCCGAAGCCGTTCCCGCTGAACGCCTTGCCGTACTCGGTGATAAGAAAGGTCGGCTGATCATGCGTTATCGCGTCCAGCGCCTCGCGTAGCTCGTCTGTGACGGGCAGGCTGAGAGACTGCGCATATTTGCCGGAACCCTTCTCCGGCATGAACTCGATCCGGTCGCCGATCAGGTTCCGCCAACCGAGCTTGACTAGGTCCGAGCGTCTGACGCCCAAATTCAGCATCAGTTCCATTGCAAGCCGGGCCATCGAGCCCAGCGGATAGGCTGCGCGATAGCGCGCCAACTCCGCTTCGCTCCAGGTGTGGAAACCGGGAGACTTGTGGATTTTCGTGACGCCATTCGTGGGGTTGAAGGTCGCCAGCTCGGCGCTGATGGCCCAATTGAACAGCGCCTTCAGATACTTCACCAGCTTGTCGGCCGCGCCGGGAGTATCACGGCGTTTCATCTGGCTCTTCTCAATGTCGCTCTTGCGCATTTGCTTAAAGGGGTAGTTCCCCACCACCTCACAGTAGCGATTGAGGACGCTCTTTTTGTCCTTCTGCGTGGCAGGCGAGTAGCTCTGGAAAGTCTTTGATTGGTAGTAGGTCTCGACCAACCAGCGAACAGAGCCGGGCTCCAGTCTTGAAATCGGGACCGCCTTTTCACCACGATCGCCGGCCAGCACGCGATGATATTCCTCGGTAAACGCCTGAGTGACGCTGCCGGCGTCGTCCAGGTAGGCGGACGTCATCCGGTACTTCGGCATGCCTGGCAGGCGGAGATAAAACCGCTCGTTGCCGTGCCGGTCGATATCCCGCGAGCAATATTTGAAGGGGACGCGCTGGCTACCCAACCGCGTGATCAAACGGGTTTTCGCCATCGTCTTCGTCTCCGCTCAACCCCTGTTCTTTAATGTCGTACCAGGACGCCCGGATTTCCTCCGCATCCCAACGACGCAACGCGCCGATCTTCACGCCTTTCGGCATGAGGCCACGGCGAACCCAGTCATCAAAGGTGCCCGTCGAGACGTCGAGAAGTTCCGCCGCACGGACGCGGCTGACTGCGACCTTGTAAATGGGGCGTGGGGCCAGCGCTTCAGCTTGCTGCTTCATGTGCCGCTCCTCACGCTCTGGAGGCGCTATCAACAAGCGCCAAAGCCTTCTGCCTGGGCTCGACCATATTCGCCGCAAGATACTCATCCACGGCGTTTTCCGGCAGGAAGAGGCTTCCACCAATCCGAACATGCCGGATCTCCTGCTTCGCAATCAAATTGCGAATACGTGCGACCGGCCATCCGGAGCGATCGGCTAATTGCTTCGGTGATAAAAGCTGAGATTGCATAACTGCTCAACTCCCTAGAGATAATTCGACACGAGACAGAACGAATCATATAATCGCGCTGGACGCAACACATTTATCGCATTTGAGATATTTCGATGCAAGACGGATTCATGGAAGCCATGGGGCAGCGGCTGGGGAAAATCCGGAAGGATTCCGGGTTAAAGCAGGTGCCCTTTTCCGAAGCGCTTGAGGTATCGCAAAGCGCCTATAACACCTATGAACGCGGAAATCGCGAGATCCCGGCAAAACTTCTCCGGCTGCTGCATGTCAAATTCAATGTGAACCCCGTGTGGATGCTCACAGGGGAAGGAAGTCCGTACAATCGGGACACCGTCGATCTGTATCACCAGGTCACCGGAGCGGTTGACGCTTTCATCGCAAGAGAAAACTGTCAGGTGGAACCGGACAAGCGCCTGAAGCTCATCCGGTTCCTGATCGACTACGCCGAGCAACACGGCGAATTCACAGAGGAAATCGCAGAAAAATATCTGAGGTCAGCGATATGAGTAAATCGAGCTTCGAAGAGCAGATAATGCATGGCGTATATGTCCTTGGTCGCCAGCGCGATCAACTGGCATCCGAAAAACGAAGGCTGGCAAGGCAGTTGCGCTATGCGCAGCATTCGGCCCGGCTCGCGACCCTTTCAAAGCAATACGACTTCGGAATGATCTTCTTCGCGGCGATGGGAGCTGTTTTGCTGATCCTGTTCGATGCAAACAGCGGCTCCGATGCTTGGTTTACGCCCGCGCTGAGCATGTCCCTCATGCTGTTCGCCTGCGGTAGTGCGTTGCGTGGCCGGAAGATGGTCAGCCGGATCAGAAGCTTCAATGACCGCTTCGGTAGCTGGCAGTTCTAACGGCAATTATTCAACCCACTTTGATGGGTTGAATAATTCGAAAATATGCGTTATTTGAACCATTGAAAGGGTCAATTAATGCGCTTAACGCTCCAAGCCCATTTTAATCGTGAGTGGCATCACGCCGCGACGCTAGAACTCAAGGACGACGCGGCCGGCTTCCAGGGCGCGTCGATCGTCGATTACGATCTCGACTATTTCGTCACCGTGGCGTCGGCGGAATTCGCGGCCGGAAAGACGGTCCGTGACCATCGCGCCTTGTCAGTCCGTTATCCCGTTGATCTCGAAAATCGATATAGCCGCAGCTGGCCGCCCTTCCTATTGGATCTTATGCCCCAAGGGCATGCGAGACGAAAGCTTGCTGAGCATCTCAGCCTTGCTGAAGGCTCGCGCGCCTCTGATCTCCCGCTGCTTCTGCGATCGGCAACGGGCGGCATAGGCAATATCCGGACCAAGGAAGCGGCCGAGGCCGAAACGGAACGGCTGCGTGGTGTCGAGCGCCAAGGGGTTACAGAAGCGGAAATCCTTGAGCGGTCCGATCGCTTCATGGAAGTCGCCGACCGCTTTGGAATGCTCGCCTCCGGCTCCAGCGGCCTGCAGGGCGAATGGCCGAAGGTCTCGATGACGCAGGCGAATGACGGGCTCTATTATCCCGACAGCTTCGTGACCGATGATGAGGCCGTGCGCCACGTCATCGTCAAGCTGGTACGCAGCAACGAGCCTGTGGACCGCCTGATTCTCGAAGGCGAAGCCCTCTATTCGCGGATCGCTCAAGAGATCGGTCTGAATGTCAGCGAACCTTCGACCTATGCCGAAGGTGTCCTTATCATTCCCCGTTTCGACCGGAAGAAGAAAGAAGGTGGCGGAACCGTCCGGCTGGGCCAGGAAAGCCTCGTGTCCGCGATCGGCGTTGCCGATTTCGGCCATGTCGGCACGCATGAGGCCTATATCGACGTGCTACGCCAATATTCGGCTGATCCTTTCACGGACGTTGTAGAATACCTGAAGCGCGACATCGCCAACCTAGCGCTCGGCAATCCCGACAACCACGGCCGAAATTCCGCATTGAGCAAACACCATGACGGCACGATCCGCCTGTCTCCGCTCTTTGATTTCGCGCCAATGCGACTCGCCAAGGAGGGAATCGTTCGTTCCACCCGCTGGGCCATGATGCGGGATGGCGGTCGCGATCATCTTCCCGATTGGAAGCGCATTTGCGATGAACTGATGGACGATCCTGCAGAGCATAAAGCGCTCGCGGCTGCGCTTTTCGAGTTTGCCAAACATCTCCGCCAGGCTCCGGCCATGGCGAAAGATATGGGAGCGTCTCCGGACATTCTGGATCGTGCGATGGGACGTTGCATTGAAATCACGGATTGCGTTCTGGCGGCGAAGTTATGACGCGGGAGGACAGCTGAATGGCTCGCTGGAAGAAACCCACGAAAGAGGAGATCCTTGAAAATCGGCGAATACTGGCGGAGCGTGCTCGAACTGGCGACTTGAGGCTGCCCGGCGCTGTGGTGGAGATCCGTAAAGGGTTCGGCATGACCCAGGAGGAGTTTGCCAAGACACTGTCGCTTACTAGGCGCCAAGTTGCTGAGATAGAAGCTGGCACGGCAAATCCAACATTAGAGACACTGGACAAAATCGGAAAGCTTTTTGGGTTCTCGGTGGGCTTTGTTCCCAGAAGCAATTCTCGGCAAGAAGCAAACTTATGAATTCTTGGTCCGCCGACGGTACGTTATGGCCCGCAACAGATTTGCGAGAAGGAGTTTTTGCGGTCTGATTTTGTCTTTATCCGGTAGGTGTAATGCTCGCCATCGTTGCAGCGTCTGCAGGGAAACGCTCGTTGAATATGCCGGTGATCTTTGGTGGTGACCAGATCGTTTCAACTGAAAAATCGATGTGGCGTGGACCTTGCGTAGCAATCTCCAACCATTCCGTTCCGCTCCAATAGATGAAGGAGCATATCTCACGGTGTTGGTCAGGAAAGGAAAGGAAAGGAAAGGAAAGGAAAGGCGGGTGGTTCGTCGCGCTCACGAACCAATCGCGCTGTATGAGAGCTTAGGCCTGACCGGTCCGTGGCGGCTTCCATCGATGAAATGCCATCGGCATCAATAGCGAATTGATCGCAATACCTGATTGTCTCCATTCCTCGAAGAGGTCGCGGCGATTTTTCGCTCCGTTGCGTATGGCGATCACTGCAGACAGAAACAGTTGCACGCTATCTGTCGCATCGACCGGGATTGATGGATCCTTAGTCGATATCCAGTCATCGATATGTCTATTTCGACGACCCTTCTCTGTTCCATGTGTAAACTGAACGTGGAAATAATCATGATCACCAACCCGTACAGCCGGCTTATCATATCGGTATCCGAAACATCGGGTTTCGGATTCTTTACCGCCATCGTGGCGCTTATGTAGTCCGTAGTGAAGAGCGTGTATCGAAATCATTGGCCAAGGTTTTGTGAAGTCCATGTCCACTGAAAGTAAAGGTAGGTAAGTGTAAGTACCGAACTCGAATGGAGTCAAAAAAACAAATTTGTTTTCTTCGGACATTGCCATCTTAGATGCAGCGATCGGGAGCTTGGACTCAAGGTATGTCCTATCTGCTACCTCGTGTTCCTTATTGACAATTCCCAGCAACTGCTGCGCGTGACTTGAGTAGTTCTGGAAGGGCAGTTGGAAATCTGGAAGCTGAATTAGCAGGTTTCGAAGATCTAAGAGTCCGTCCGAACACTTTCTCATTTTGAACATAGCCTTCGCAGCATGAGGCGGATGGAGGCTAATTTGAGGAAGGCAAGCGCATTTCTTGACAGGTTTTCGAGGTCCTTGGCCAGTCTACGGCATCGTCCGAGCCATGCGAAGGTTCGCTCGACAACCCATCGGCGTGGCAACAACTCGAAGCCTTTGGCCGCATCGGATCGCTTGACGATTTCAGTTGCCAGACCTGGTCTGGCCTTCTTCTGACCCTTTGCGAAGA
>NZ_LSRP01000119.1 GCF_001885585.1 Pararhizobium antarcticum | reverse complement strand
GTTCCTCATCTTGAGAGTTGTGGATATTTAGCTATTCAAGGCGAAGCCATTCCAATTATATTTTCGAACGGGACAATGATATTCGCCACAATGAGGTTTTTAAATGCGGGACCTAGATTTAAAGACAATGGAACTTGGCCATTTGGAACATTCTCTGGCGAAAATCATTATAAAAGCTCAAGCGACGTACCGCACATTCCATTAGAAATCCCTCCGGAAAATATGCCCGCCCTTGTTCGCTTTCAGGACATCAGCGATCCATTCTCTGCGCAAGTAGTTCCACGCGAAAACATCAGTTCCATTGCAGGCAGGAATACCAGGTTCAAGTCAATGACAATAGAAATGACGAGCGATCGGGTTGACTGGAGATTAGCTGGAATACTACCCTGGCTCTTATCGGACGAAACTGAACGTTTAAAACCCAACATTCTTGAATATATGTATCAAAATGACTGAAAGATCGGCCGACTTAGAAATCAGCAGCGAGAGAGCCGTTCTGTAGGAACCGGCTTGAAAACGCAGGCAAGATTTTTCGGAATAAGGAAAGAATAAGAACCCGGCCGCAGGGACGACCGGGTTTCGGGGAGGAGAAGGTCAGTGCGCCGGCGATTGCCTTACTTGCAGATGCGAACTTTCCTGACGACGAGGTTGCCGTAGGCGTCGTAGGACTTGACCTTCTTGATGAAGCAAGAGCGCTGATTGTAGACATTCTCGGCACAATCACCGGCCTGCGACGGGGCGGCATACGAGAGTGCGGCGACAACAGCGACGGCGGTGGAGAGAACGATCTTGCGCATGGGGCGATCCTTTGATCCGGTTGCGGATGAGGGCGTCTCATCCAGTGACCCGACCATGCCATGCCGCTTTGGAGCACGCTGTTTCGTATGGAACAGGCGCAAGATCACAGCCGCATAAAACGTCGATCAGCCTTTCTGAAAGGCCAGGTGAAGCCCGAGCCCGACGAGCAGGCTGCCGCCGGCACGCTGCAGTACGCGCCGCGCACGGCTCGACCGGCGAAGGCGCCCGAGAACCGCACCGGCCAGGAAGACGCAGACGATATCGGCCGACGAGAACATCAGGTTGACCAGCGTACCGAGGATCACGAACTGCAGCCAGATCGGAAACGAGGCGGACGCATCGATGAACTGCGGCAGGAAAGCCATGAAGAAGATCGCCGTTTTCGGATTGAGCACCTCGACGGTGATGCTTTCGAAAAAGGCACGCCGCGCAGATTTCCGCGTGATGACTGGCACGGCCTCCTGCCCTTCGACCTGCGTGCGGAACAGCGAAATGCCAAGCCAGACCAGGTAGGCGGCACCGGCGAATTTCACAGCCAGATAGAGCATCGGCACGGCATGAAACAAAACGGAAAGGCCAGCAGCCGCGGCAAACACATGCGCGTATCCGCCAATATGGATGCCGAGCGACGCCATAAGCCCCGACCAGCGCCCCCGCGCCACCGTCTGGGCAGCCGCATAGAGCATGGCCGGCCCTGGAATATAGGCAAATACCGCCGTCGTGGCGAAAAAGGCGATCAGCAATTCAGTGGATGGCATGGGAGGCTCCCGGCAGACGTCATGGCTTTCGCAATAAACACGACCGGTGCCGCCGAAACAAGTCAGGCCGGACGTCGGGCAAGGCCGGCGAGGAGCGTCCGAACGATGATGCGATGAAACGGGGTGATAGTGGCGATATAGACGTGGCCGAACAGGTTTTTGCGGAACACCAGCGTCGTGACCCCGACGGTCTGTCCGGATGAAGCATTGCTGCGGACATCCACGACGAGGCGGAAATCGAGATGGCTGTCGTCGAGACCGAGAACAGCCTCGTGGGCACTTTCGCTCAGCACAGGGAAGCCGCCGAGAGCATTTCGGTCGCCCAGAGACATCTCGGCCGACTTGAGACCCAATCGGGAGACGATCGCGTTGCGCAAGGCCAGCAGCCGCCGGACCCAGGCAGGCGCATGACCGAGCACGAGACCAGCCGACGCGATCGGCGTCAGGGTGCTGCCAGCGACCTCGATCTCGTAGCGGTCGGCCCAGTCGGCATGCGGGAGGCGATCATCGGGCAGGAATGCGGAAACGCGGTGCGGCTTCATGAAAAATCCCCGGGAATGGCGACACGACACTGCGCCGCCGTTCCCGAGGATGAAAGATGGCCGTTTGTCACAGCCGAGTGCCGATTACATGTGAATCGGCTTGAAGAAGGTCGCCATCGCCGCTTCCTTGACGGCTTCCGACATCGTCGGATGCGCGTGGCAGGTGCGGCCGAGATCTTCCGAAGAGCCGCCGAACTCCATCAGAACGGCAATCTCGTGGATCATGTCGCCTGCACCCAGGCCAATGATGTGGCCACCGAGAACCCGGTCCGTCTCCTTGTCGGCAAGGATCTTGACGAAACCGTCCGTTGCCAGCATGGCACGGGCACGGCCATTGGCGGTGAACGGGAACTTGCCGACCTTGTAGGCGATACCTGCCGCCTTCAGCTCTTCCTCGGTCTTGCCGACCGACGCCACTTCCGGCTGCGTATAGACGACGCCCGGGATAACGTCATAATTCACATGTCCTGCCTGGCCGGCGATGATCTCGGCAACGGCAACGCCTTCGTCTTCGGCCTTGTGGGCCAGCATCGGGCCGCGCACGACGTCGCCCAGCGCATAGATGCCGGGGACATTGGTGAGGAAATGATTGTCGATCTCGATGCGGCCGCGCTTGTCCATGATGACACCGGCTTCAGCAAGACCGAGACCATCCGTATAGGGCTTGCGGCCGGTGGCGATCAGCACGACATCGGCTTCGATGGTCATGGCGTCGCCGCCCTTGGCCGGTTCGAAGGTCACCTTGGCACCGGCGCCGGCTTTCTCGACACCGGTCACCTTGGCACCGAGCTTGAAATCGAAGCCCTGCTTGGCGAGCATGCGCTGGAACTGCTTGGAGACGTCGCCATCCATGCCGCCGAGGATCGTGTCGAGATATTCGACGACCGTCACCTTGGCGCCGAGGCGCTGCCAGACCGAACCGAGTTCGAGGCCGATGACACCGCCGCCGACCACGACCATGGTTGCCGGCACCTTTTCAAGCGCAATGCCGCCGGTCGAGGAAACGATGACCATCTCGTCGATTTCGACCTGCACGCCCGGAATGCCGGCAACGTCGGACCCGGTGGCGATGACGATGTTCTTCGTCTCGAGGATCTGCTCCTCGCCCTTGTCGTTGGTGACGGATACCTTGCCGGTCCCGACCACCTTGCCGGTGCCGATAAAGGCATCGATCTTGTTCTTCTTGAACAGGAAGGCGACGCCATCGACATTGGATTTCACGGTCGCATCCTTGTGCGCCATCATCTTGTCGAGGTTGAGCGTCGGCGCGCTGACTTCGACGCCGAGTTCGTCAATGGCGTGCGCCGTCTGGTGGAAGACTTCCGAAGCATGCAGCAGTGCCTTCGAGGGAATGCAGCCGATATTGAGGCAGGTGCCGCCATAGGTCGCGCGCTTCTCGATGACACCGACCTTGAGGCCGAGCTGGGCCGCCTTGATGGCGCAGACATAACCTCCGGGTCCGGTTCCGATAACGATGAGATCATAAGCCATGTGATTGTCCTTCCTTCAGGGGCGCTTAGCGTCCACCGCTGACATTGAGAATGGCACCCGTGACATAGGATGCCGAAGGCGAGAGGAGATAGAGAATTGTATCGGCGACTTCGTTGGCCTGCCCCGGACGCTGCAGCGGAATCGACGACGCCATGTCGCGGGCGCGGTCCGGCAGGCCGCCGGATGCGTGGATTTCGGTATCGATGACGCCGGGACGCACTGCATTGACGCGAATGCCCTCGGTCGCCACTTCGCGGGCAAGACCGATGGTGAACGTATCGATCGCGCCCTTCGAGGCGGCATAGTCGACATATTGGCCGGCCGATCCGAGCACGGCCGCCATCGAAGAAACATTGACGATGGCGCCACCCTTGCCGCCAAAGCGTGTCGACATGCGGCGCACGGCCTCGGCCGCGCAGCGGATCGAGCCGGTAATGTTGATCCGGAACATGCGCTCCAGCCGCTCGGCCGACATTTCGTCAATTCTTGCAGGAACATCGACGATGCCGGCATTGTTGACGAGACCGTCAAACCGGCCGAAGGCCTGATCGACAGCGGCAAAGATCGCCCCTATTCCGGCTTCGCTGCCGACATCGCCTTCAACGGCAATCGCCTCACCGCCGGCATCCGAAATCGCGGCGACGAGCTTGTCCGCAGCGCCCTTGTTGGACGCATAATTGACCGCGACGCGCCAGCCCTGGCGGGCGGCGGCGCTGCAGACGGCAGCACCGATGCCGCGGCTACCGCCGGTGACGAGAAGGACAGGCCTGTCCGCGATCATGGCTTGCACCCCGTCAGCGCCAGCACATCGAAGGGCGCGACCGTGGCTTTGCCCCAGATCGAAGAACTGCGGATTGCCGGGCCGAGATCAGGCAGGAGGATTTGCGCCGCAGCCTCCGTACCCTCCGGCGACAGGAGGCCGATCTTGCCCTCGGCATCCACGGCGTAAAGCACGCCTTCCCAGATGGTGCAGGCCGCAAGCTCATCGCCGGTGGTGTCGCCTTCCGGACAATTGTTCATGATCATACCGGCCGGTCGCGGCGGATCGCCGGCTTCCATAACAACACCGTCGAGCACGAGATCGGTTTTCAGAACGGCAAGCTTGAAGTGATTGCTGGTCGCAGCACTTGTCGAGCCGACCGGTTCAAAGCGCAACTCATAGGCGCCGTCGGGATCAGCATAGATCGCCTGTTCCTGCGCGCAGCCGGCAGCGACCGCCGGCCAGGAGGCCAAAAGCAGCGCTGCAAGAGTTGCCGAACACAGGCGGGTCTTCATCAGACGGCCTTTTCGGTTGCGAGCTTCAGCCCGAGGCCAATGAACACGACACCACTGACACGGTCGATCCACTGGCTGGCGCGCGAGAAGGCGGCGCGCATCCGGGGCGTCGTCATGAACAGGCTGACGCCGACGAACCACGCGATCAGGCAGCTTGCCATGACCAGTCCATAGCTGAACTTCACAGCGATCGGCGTGTGCGCGCTGACCACCGTCGAAAAGATCGACAGGAAGAAGAACACCGGCTTCGGGTTCAGAGCGTTCGCGGCAAAGCCGAGGCCAAAGGCCTTCCAGCCCGACTGCGCGATGCGTGTCGCTTTGAAACCGTCTTTCTCCGTTGTCGGCATTTCCGTCCTGCCTGCGCGCAGGGACTTGATGCCGATGTAGATCAGATAGGCGACGCCGCACCATTTGACGATGTTGAACAGGGTGACCGACTGCGAAATGATCAGGCCAAGCCCGAGAATCGTATAGGTCACATGGAACATCAACGACGTTCCGACACCGAAGGACGTGATGATGGCTGCGCGACGGCCATTGACGATCGACTGACGCATGACCATTGCGAGATCGGCGCCCGGAGAGACGATCGCGAAAAAAAAGATGGCCATAAGCGAGGCGAGTTCGAACAGATAGGGATGCACGGCACTTCTCCGGGGATCACTGCGGCCGCGCCGCAACGCTTAGAAAATAATGGTTGCGGCCATGACGATCAGCCCGCCCACCGACCCGAGCCAAACCAGCGATCGGAGATAGGGGATGCCGGCCATATAGAGCGGAATGTAGACAAGCCGGCCGGCAAACCAGATCCCGGCACCGATCAGCCCCCAGCCGGAGGCATCGCCGACAATCGCAAGCGCCAGCGCGAGGCCGACAAAGGCCGGATAGGTTTCCAGGAAATTGGACAAAGCGCGGGCGGCGCGCCCGGCAAGCGCACCGGACGGTTTCTTGTCGCCATCCCGCGGACCGGCATTCCATGCCGATCCAAGTTCCCGCGTGGCGAGCATGCCCTGCAGGCTAATGTGAAAGACGAGCAGGGCAAAGCTCCATGCGACCATTGCGGGGAACGGCGATGCCGCCAATGCTGCTGCGTCCATCATTTTTCTCCTTACAGATCGAGAACCAGACGTTCCGGATCCTCAAGGCTCTCCTTGACGCGCACGAGGAAGGTGACTGCCTCCTTGCCGTCGACGATGCGGTGATCGTAGGAAAGCGCCAGATACATCATCGGACGGATGACGATCTGGCCGCCGACGACGACCGGACGATCCTGGATCTTGTGCATGCCGAGAATGCCCGACTGCGGTGCATTGAGGATCGGCGAGGACATCAGGGAACCGTAGACACCGCCATTGGTGATCGTGAACGTGCCGCCCTGCATGTCGGCCATGCCCAGTTGGCCATCGCGGGCGAGCTTGGCGAGACGACCAAGGTCCTTCTCGATTTCTGCGATCGACAGTTCGTCCGCATCGCGAATGACCGGAACGACGAGGCCCTTGTCGGTGCCGACGGCCATGCCGATGTGGCAGAAGTTCTTGTAGATCAGGTCGGTGCCATCGATCTCGGCATTGACGCTCGGGATTTCCTTCAGCGCATGGGTGACAGCCTTAGTAAAGAAGCCCATGAAGCCGAGCTTGACGCCGTGCTTCTTCTCGAAGAGATCCTTGTACTTGGTGCGCAGCGCCATGACGGCACTCATATCCACCTCGTTATAGGTGGTCAGCATGGCGGCCGTATTCTGGGCATCCTTGAGGCGCTTGGCGATCGTCTGGCGCAGACGCGTCATCTTCACGCGCTCTTCGCGCGGCGCATCTTCGGCAGCCGACGGGCCGCGTGCAACGACCTTGGCCGGCTCGGCAGCCGCGGCCGGCGCGGAAACGCCCTTCGTGACAGCGGCAATCACGTCACCCTTGAGAACCTGGCCACGCTTGCCGGAACCGTCGACCTGTTCGGCCGACATGTTGTTTTCCGTCAGCATCTTGGCAGCAGCGGGGGCGGGCGGCATGGCCGAGGCAACGATTGGTGCAGCCGGGGTCGCAGCGGCAGCGGCGGGCGCAGCGGCGGCCGGTTCTGCCTTCTTTTCTGCAGCGGCAGGCGCAGCATCAGCAGCACCACCGGCGCTGATATTGCCGAGCAGGGCGCCGAGCCCGACCGTTTCACCGGCGGCAGCAACGATTTCAGAGAGCACGCCGGCAGCCGGGGCCGGAACCTCGATGGTCACCTTGTCGGTTTCCAGTTCGAGCAGCGGTTCGTCGGCCTTGATGGTGTCGCCGACTTTCTTGAACCAGGTGCCGACGGTGGCTTCGCTGACGGATTCGCCGAGGGTGGGAACGCGGATTTCTGTGGCCATGATGTTTAACGTCCGTTTATCAGGTGTCATACTGATGACTGTTTCGGGAGAGGCGGGAAGGCTTGTTCAGCCTTCCGCTTTAACCTCCAAGGGCGTCTTCGAGGAACGCAGCAAGCTGCGCCAGGTGCTTCGACATCAGGCCCGTCGCCGGCGAGGCAGCGGCCGGACGGCCGGTATAGCGCACCCGCTGGTACTTGGCATCGATATGCGCCAGCACCCATTCGAGATACGGGTCGATGAACGACCAGGCGCCCATGTTTTTCGGCTCTTCCTGGCACCAGACCATCTCCGCGTTGCGGAAACGGCTAAGCTCGTTGATCAGAGCCTTGGCCGGAAACGGATAGAGCTGCTCGAGGCGCAACAGGTAGACATCGTCGATGCCGCGCTTCTCGCGCTCTTCCAGAAGGTCGTAGTAGACCTTGCCGGAGCAAAGCACGACGCGACGGATCTTGGCGTCCTTGGCAAGCTTGATCGGGCCGTCCTTGATGACCTCTGCATCGTCCCAGAGCAGGCGGTGGAACGAGCTTTCGCCCGCCATTTCCGACAGCGAGGAAACCGCACGCTTGTGGCGCAGCAGCGACTTCGGCGTCATCATGATCAAAGGCTTGCGGAAGTCGCGCTTCATCTGACGGCGCAGGATGTGGAAATAATTGGCCGGCGTCGTGACGTTGGCCACCTGCATGTTGTCTTCGGCACACATCTGCAGCCAGCGCTCGAGGCGGGCCGACGAATGTTCCGGACCCTGGCCTTCGTAACCATGAGGCAGAAGGCAGACGAGGCCCGACATGCGCAGCCACTTGCGTTCGCCCGACGAGATGAACTGGTCGAAGACGACCTGCGCACCATTGGCGAAATCGCCGAACTGGGCTTCCCAGAGGGTCAGCGCATTCGGACGGGCCAGCGAATAGCCATATTCGAAACCAAGTACGGCCTCTTCCGAGAGCATCGAGTTGATGACCTCGTAGCGCCCCTGCGTCGGCGACAGGTTGGCCAGAGGGATGTAGCGGTCTTCGGTCTCCTGATCGTAGAGAACCGAATGACGCTGCGAGAAGGTGCCGCGTTCGCAGTCCTGCCCCGACAGGCGGATCTTCGTTCCTTCGGCACAGAGCGTGCCGAAGGCAAGCGCCTCGCCCATGGCCCAGTCGATGCCATCGCCGGACGTAATCATCGCAGCGCGATTGTCCATGAATCGCTGGATGGTCTTGTGCGCGGTGAAGCCTGCGGGAACCTCGCAGAGCTTGCGGCCGACATCCTTGAGCGCCTTCATCGGCACCGAGGTCTTGCCCCGGCGCTGTTCGTCCTGGTTGTCGGCAGCGCGAAGCCCCGACCAGACACCGTCGAGCCAATCGGCCTTGTTCGGCTTGTAGGACTGGCCGGCTTCGAATTCCTGCTCCAGATGCGCCCGCCAGTCGGCGCGCATCTTTTCGAGATCGCCCTCGGAGATCAGGCCCTCGGCAATCAGCCGCTCGCCATAGACCTGGACGACCGTCTTGTGGGCGCGGATGACCTTGTACATCTTCGGCTGCGTGAACGACGGTTCGTCGCCCTCGTTATGGCCGAAGCGGCGATAGCAGAACATGTCGATGACGACAGGCTTATGGAACTTCATCCGGAATTCGGTGGCGATCTTGGCCGCGTAGACGACGGCTTCCGGATCGTCGCCATTCACGTGGAAGATCGGCGCCTCGATCATCTTGGCGACGTCGGACGGATAGGGCGACGAGCGCGAGAAGGCCGGATTGGTGGTGAAACCGATCTGGTTGTTGATGATGAAATGCACGGTACCGGCAACGCGGTGACCACGCAGGCCGGACAGGCCCAGAATTTCGGCAGTGACGCCCTGGCCCGCAAAGGCCGCATCGCCGTGCAGCAGCAGCGGCATGACCTGCGCCCGTTCAGACAGCGGGATGATATCGCCCTCGAAGGACTTGGCCATCTGGTCCTGCTTGGCGCGGGCCTTGCCCATGACAACCGGGTTGACGATTTCAAGATGGGACGGGTTGGCTGTCAGCGACAGGTGCACCTTGTTGCCATCGAATTCACGGTCGGACGACGCACCGAGATGGTACTTCACATCGCCAGAGCCTTCGACATCGTCAGGTGCGGCAGAGCCGCCCTTGAATTCATGGAACACCGCGCGGTGCGGCTTGCCCATGACGTTGGTCAGAACGTTGAGACGACCGCGATGGGCCATGCCGAGGATGATTTCCTTCAGGCCTTCCTGGCCGCCGCGCTTGATGATCTGTTCGAGCGCCGGGATCAGCGATTCGCCACCATCCAGACCGAAGCGCTTGGTGCCCTTGTACCTCACGTCGATGAACTGCTCGAAGCCCTCGGCCTCGATCAGCTTTGCAAGGATGGCCTTTTTGCCTTCGGCGGTGAATTCAACGCCCTTGTCGGGACCTTCGATCCGCTCCTGCACCCAGCCTTTGATTTCCGGATCGGAGATGTGCATGAACTCGACGCCGAGCGTCGAACAATAGGTGCGCTCCAGGATCTCGATCATCTCGGGAATGGTCGCGTATTCAAGACCGAGCACGTTGTCGAGGAAGATCTTGCGACCGTAGTCGCTCTCCTCGAAACCGTAGGACTTCGGCGAAAGCTCGTTGTAATCCTCGACCGGCGTGGCGATGGCCAACGGGTCAAGCTTGGCATGCAGGTGGCCGCGCATGCGATAGGCACGGATCATCATGATGGCCCGCACGCTGTCGCGCGTCGACTGGTGGACGTCGGCCGATGCAACCGGGACGCCGGTGGCCACGGCCTGTTCGTCGGCCTTCGCCTTGACCTTCTTCTCGATGACCTTTTCGACCGTGCCCCAGTCGCCATCAAGCGCTGAAACAAGGTCGCCACCGGCCTGGATCGGCCAGTTCGGCTTTTTCCAGGAGGCGCCCTTGGCCGCCTTCACCACATCTTCAGGCGCATCCTGCAGCGCCTTGAAAAACGATTGCCATTCGCCTGACAGCGATGACGGATCGGTTTCGTAGCGCGCATAAAGCTGCTCGATATAGCTGGCGTTCGCGCCGTCAAGGAACGATGTCAGCAGAAATTGCTCGTTGGCCTCTTGCCTTGCCATGGTGCTTCGCGGACCTGTCCGTCCGCCTCCCGACTTGTTTGATGCGCCGGGCTCTTCCCGGCCAGCCTTTGCTGGAGCACGGCGCCGATTGCGCCATCGCTCCCTGTCAGATGGTGCGACACGGGCCGACCGCAAGGCCGGTCCGGTCACATATCGTTTTCAGGTCAGCCCTTGAGGACTTCGACCAGTGTCGTGCCAAGGCGCGCCGGCGACGGCGACACCCGGATGCCGGCCCGTTCCATGGCCGCGATCTTGGATTCTGCATCGCCCTTGCCGCCGGAAACCACAGCGCCCGCATGGCCCATGGTGCGACCCTTCGGAGCCGTACGGCCCGCGATGAAGCCTGCCATCGGCTTCTTGCGGCCCTTCTTGGCTTCGTCGATCAGGAACTGCGCTGCATCTTCTTCCGCAGCGCCGCCGATTTCACCGATCATGATGATCGAAGTCGTGGCGTCGTCGGCGAGGAACATCTCGAGCACGTCGATGAATTCGGTGCCCTTGACCGGGTCGCCACCGATACCGACGGCGGTCGTCTGGCCAAGGCCTTCGTTCGACGTCTGGAACACGGCTTCATAGGTCAGCGTTCCCGAGCGCGAGACGATGCCGACCGAACCCTTGCGGAAGATCGAGCCCGGCATGATGCCGATCTTGCATTCTTCCGGTGTCATGATGCCCGGGCAGTTCGGACCGAGCAGGCGCGACGTGGAGCGGTCAAGGCGGGCCTTGACGCGGACCATGTCCATGACCGGAATGCCTTCGGTTATGCAGGTGATGAATGGGATCTCGGCTTCGATCGCCTCGATGATCGCATCGGCAGCGCCGGCAGGCGGAACATAGATGACGCTGGCATTGGCGCCGGTCCGTTCCTTGGCTTCGGCCACCGTTGCAAAGATCGGCAGGCTTTCGCCCTTCGTGCCGGTCCAGGTTTCGCCACCCTTCTTCGGATGGATACCGCCGACCATCTGCGTGCCGTAATAGGCCAGCGCCTGTTCGGTGTGGAACGTGCCGGTCTTGCCGGTCAGGCCCTGAACGAGGACCTTGGTGTCTTTATTGACGAGAATTGACATTGTTTCCGGTCCTTCAAATTAGGCGTTGATCGCCGCGACGATCTTCTTGGCCGCATCGTCCAAGTCGTCTGCCGCCGTGATCGCGAGACCAGATTCGTTGAGGATTTTCTTGCCGAGTTCGACATTGGTGCCTTCGAGGCGCACGACCAGCGGAACCTTGAGGCCGACTTCCTGAACCGCAGCGACAACGCCTTCAGCGATGACGTCGCACTTCATGATGCCGCCGAAGATGTTGACGAGAATGCCCTCGACCTTCGGGTCGGCGGTGATGATCTTGAAAGCTGCAGCCACCTTCTCCTTGCCGGCACCGCCGCCGACGTCGCAGAAGTTTGCCGGTTCCTTGCCGTAGAGCTTGATGATGTCCATCGTCGCCATGGCGAGGCCGGCACCGTTGACCATGCAGCCGATATTGCCGTCGAGCGCCACGTAAGCCAGGTCCCACTTGGAGGCCTCGATTTCCTTGGCGTCTTCTTCGGTCTCGTCGCGCAGCGCCTTGACGTCGTCGTGGCGGAAGATCGCATTGCCGTCGAACGACATCTTCGCATCGAGAACGCGCAGGTGATCGTCTTTCATGACGATCAGCGGGTTGACCTCGAGCAGCGCCATGTCCTTCTCGTTGAAGGCCTTGTAGAGCAGCGGAAACAGCGATTTTGCATCTTCGGCCGCAGCGCCGGTAAGCTCGAGCGCCTGGGAGATGGCAGCGATATCGGCATCGGTGACGCCGGCTTCCGGATCAATCGCGATCGTATGGATCTTTTCCGGCGTGTCATGCGCGACAGCCTCGATGTCCATGCCGCCTTCTGTGGAGACCACGAAGGCCACGCGGCCAACGGAGCGATCAACCAGCAGCGAGCAATAAAGTTCGCGGGCAATGTCGGCGCCGTCTTCGATGTAGAGACGGTTGACCTGCTTGCCGGCTTCCCCGGTCTGGGCGGTCACCAGCGTGTTGCCCATCATGTCCTTGGCATGTGCCTTGGCTTCTTCGATGGAGAAGGCGAGGCGAACGCCGCCCTTGGCATCGGGGCCGAGTTCCTTGAACTTGCCCTTGCCGCGGCCACCGGCGTGGATCTGGCTCTTGACCACATAGAGCGGACCCGGCAGCGACTTTGCAGCCGCTTCCGCCTCGTCCGCCGAGAAGATGGCGACACCTTCGGCGACGGGCGCACCAAAGGTCTTCAACAGAGCCTTGGCCTGGTATTCATGAATGTTCATGGGATTTTCCTGTCTGGGAGCCGAACGGCAATTGTTTCGGGGCCTTTGTTGCGGGCCCTTATTTCAGGCTTGGCGCGATGGCGACGCAGGCTTCGCAGAGGCCGGCCACGGAGGCGACGGACTTGTCGAAGGCTTCCTTCTCGGCCTTGGTGAACTCGACTTCGATGATACGCTCGATACCGCCGGCACCGATGATCGTGGGAACGCCGACATACATGTCCTTGACGCCATACTGGCCGGACAGATAGGCGGCAGCCGGAAGCACGCGCTTCTTGTCCTTGAGGAACGAATCCGCCATTTCGATCGCCGATGCAGCCGGCGCATAATAGGCCGAGCCGGTCTTCAAAAGACCAACGATCTCTGCGCCGCCGTCACGGGTGCGCTGGATGATTTCCTCGAGGCGTTCCTTGGTGACCCAGCCCATCTTGACCAGATCGGTGAGCGGAATGCCGCCGACGGTGGAGTAGCGGGCAAGCGGCACCATCGTGTCGCCATGGCCGCCGAGAACAAACGCCGTCACGTCCTGGACGGAGACGTTGAACTCCTGCGACAGGAACAGGCGGAAGCGCGAGCTGTCGAGCACGCCAGCCATGCCGACAACCATGTTCTTCGGCAGGCCGGAGAACTTCTGCAGCGCCCAGACCATGGCATCAAGCGGATTGGTGATGCAGATCACGAAAGCATTGGGGGCATATTTCTTGATGCCGGCGCCGACCTGCTCCATGACCTTGAGGTTGATGCCGAGCAGATCGTCGCGGCTCATGCCGGGCTTGCGGGCAACGCCGGCGGTGACGATGCAGACATCGGCGCCTTCAATGGCCGCGTAGTCGCTGGCACCGGTCAGGTTGGCGTTGAAGCCTTCGACGGGCGAGGACTGGGCAATATCGAGGCCCTTGCCCTGCGGGATGCCGTCGGCGATATCGAACAGGACGATGTCGCCCAGTTCCTTGAGGCCGGCGAGATGTGCCAGCGTGCCACCAATCATTCCAGAACCAATAAGTGCGATCTTGTTGCGCGCCATGAAAGTGCTTCCTTTGGGATCCAAATACGATCAAGGCCCGAAACGCGGCAAACGCCAAGCCTTTTCGGGGAAAGGAAGTAAACTTCAAAAACTAAAATATCAACCAATACTTTTGGACAGAACAATTTCAATCGGTTAGATAACAATTATCTTACGTAAACGTAAGAATATCCGTCATCTTTCCTTCAAGAAACAGCATTTTCCGGCTGATGGATTCGCGCATATTCGGCGCTCTGCATTTCGATCAGCCGCGACACCGTGCGGTCGAATTCGAAACCTTCCGTCCCCCTTTTGGCCGTCAGGAGATGCAACGGATCCGATACGGCAGAGGCAAACACACGCGCACCGGCGTCGTAGAGTGTATCGACCAGCATGATGAAACGCTTGGTTTCGTTGCGCCGCTCGGGCCCCAGGTGCGGGATATGCTCGACGAACAGCGTCTTGTAACGCGACAGGAGGGCAAGATAGTCCGCTGCCCCGAGCGGTTTTTCGCAGAGATCGGCAAAGGAGAAGCGCGCGCAGGTACCGGCCGCCAAAGGAACGTTTATGGTGCGGCCGCGAAACGCGACCTGAACGGGCTCTGCCGGCAGACTGGCCGTTTCCCGAAGCCAGGCCTTCTCGATCGCCATGTCGGCCTCAGGCCCGAGCGGATGGCGCCAGACCGGAAGGCCTTCGGTCTTTTCCAGCCTGTAATCCGTCTGCGTGTCGAGCGGCACGATATCCGCATGGGCTTTCAAAAGACCAATGAAGGGCAGGAAAAGATCGCGGTTGAGACCATCGCGGTACAGATCATCCGGCGCGACATTGGACGTGGCAACGACGACGCAACCTTTGGCGAACAGTTCTCCGAAAAGGCGCGACAGGATCATCGCATCGGCAATGTCCGTCACCGAGAACTCGTCGAAGCAGAGCAGCCTTGCCTCGGCAAGGATATCGGCGGCCACCGGCGGCATCGGATCGGCCTGGCGCGTCTCGCCATTTTTCAGTTTCTGCCGATGCTTGAAGATCCGGTCATGAACATCGGCCATGAAGGCATGAAAATGCGCCCGTCTCTTGCGCTGGATGGGCACCTGATCGAAGAACAGGTCCATCAGCATGGTCTTGCCGCGCCCGACACCCCCAAAAATATACTGCCCCTTGGTGGCCGGCTGATCCTTCTTCTTGGACGCAAAAAGCCAGCCCAGCGCATTGGACTTGCGCGCTGCCCGCCCGGCCACCAGATCGGCGGCCAGACGATCGAGCCGACGGGCGATGACCATCTGCGCGGGATCTGCGCGCAATTCCCCGGCTGCGATCAGGGACTGAAGTTTTCGCGATATACTGTCTTCGGTATTGGGCAAGCGTTGCACCGGAGCAAGGCCGTAAACGGCGGAAAGAAAAAGCCCGGCTGTGGCCGGGCCTGTATCATTAGCGGCTGAGGCTGAGCGGCTGACCGCTGTTGGTCGAGCCATCAAAGCGCTTTTCGGCCGTCTTGAACACGCGACCGAGCGGATTGCCGTTGCGATCCTTCAGGACGACCTGCTTGCCGGCCACTTCCCAGGAGCCCATCGCCGTCAGTTCGCCTGCACAGCCGCGCGTGCCGCCGCGCGATCCGCTGCCGAGATTGGTCAAGGTCAGGAACATGTCGCAGGAGCTCGACCCGTTGGCAACACGCCAGTTACCGACCATGGATTCCTTGGTCACGTCGAGCGCTGTGGTCGCTGCTGCAACATTGGTGCCTGCCGGCTGCGTGCCGTCAACGCCGGCAATCCCGGTGCCACTGACCGGGGCGGCCGGAAACTGCGACGTATCTGTCGTCGACGTCGTGGGATCCATCAGCTGGCCCGACTGCACCGACTGTACCGGCTGCGCCTGAAGCGGCGCAGGCGAAACATTCTGCGTGTTGAAATCGCCCATCGACGACGTTCTCTGACATCCCGCCAGAGCCAGCATCACTGCAAGCCCCGCCGCCGCATGTACAACCCGCATGTCTCTACTCCTGCTCTTCTCTTTCAACGCCTGCTTTACAGGACATTATAGGCGGAATTACCGTAAAACCACCTTGCAAATCAAGAGAGAGGGAAATCTTTGGGACCTGTGACATGATTGAAACGCATCGGCAGGGGTCCGAGACGGTTGTATCGTCTTCTGTGCGTCCTTCATTCGGGTTTCAGTCAACGACACCCGCATAGGCCTTTATGCCCCACAAGGCTTCCACCGCATCATTGCGACCGCAGGCATTGCGGTAATACCAGTAGCGGATTGAACTGCGCGTGGCGAAATTCTGATGATAATCCTCTGCAGGCCAGAATTTTGCCGCCGGCTCGATCGGCGTCACGATCGGCTTGCCGAGTTCCGCCTGGGCCCTGGCCTTGGACGCCTCGGCCTGCGACGCCTGCTCCGGGCTCAGCGCATAGATCGCCGTCGAATAGGCAAAGCCGCGATCGCAGAACTGGCCACCGCCATCGGTCGGGTCCGTCGTGCGGAAAAGAATATCAGAGAGCGTTTCATAGGAAACCTTGTCCGGGTCGAACTTGATCTCCACCACCTCGCGGTGCCCTCCGGCAATGTAGGTTTTGTAGGCCGGATTTTTGCTGGTGCCGCCGGCATAACCCGACGTGGTTTCGAGCACCCCGGGCACCTTGTCGAAATCGCTCTCCACACACCAGAAGCAGCCGCCCGCAAAGATCGCGACCTGCGGCTCGGCCGCGCGCCCCGCAACAGCCCCAAGACCAAGAAAACCAAGCACAAGGACTGTACGCAACATCGGCAATTCTCCCATTTGGAGACTATACCTATCGAACGGCCGAAAAGTTTCAAATCAAATGAAGGCACGCGCCCGTGATCACAGGGTGAAGCAAAGAGGCCGGACATTGTGCCCGGCCTCTGTGTTAATCGTTAATTTCAAGGACGCGTCAGACGCGGCGCTCGACCATCATCTTCTTGATCTCGCCGATCGCCTTGGCCGGGTTGAGACCCTTGGGACAGGTCTGGGCGCAGTTCATGATCGTGTGGCAGCGATAGAGGCGGAAGGGATCTTCCAGATTGTCGAGACGCTCGCCCTTGGCCTCATCCCGGCTGTCGATCAGCCAGCGATAGGCCTGCAGCAGTACGGCCGGGCCGAGATAGCGGTCGCCGTTCCACCAGTAGCTCGGGCAGGAGGCGGAACAGCAGGCGCAGAGAATGCACTCGTAAAGGCCGTCAAGCTTCTGGCGGTCCTCGTGGCTCTGTTTCCACTCCTTGGCCGGCGTCGGCGAAACGGTCTTCAGCCAGGGCTCGATCGAGCGGTGCTGGGCGTAGAAGTTCGTGAGGTCCGGCACCAGGTCCTTGACCACGGGCATATGCGGCAGCGGGTAGACCTTGACGGTGCCGTTGACCTCGTCGAGCCCCTTGGTGCAGGCCAGCGTATTCGTGCCGTCGATGTTCATCGCGCAGGAACCGCAAATGCCTTCGCGGCAGGAGCGACGCAGCGTCAGCGTCGGGTCGATCTTGTTCTTGATATAGAGCAGCGCATCGAGCACCATCGGCCCGCAATCATCGGCATCGATGGTGAATGTGTCGATCGACGGGTTCTTGCCGTCATCCGGGCTCCAGCGATAGATCCGGAGTTCACGGGTATTGGTGGCCCCGGCCGGCGTTGGCCAGACCTTGCCTTCGGTCATCGTCGAGTTCTTGGGGAGAGCGAGTTCAACCATGGTTCATTCTCCTCAATACACCCGCGCCTTCGGCTCGATCTTGTAGGGATCGATCCCAGGCTGCAGCAATTCGGTGTGGACCGGGCGGTAGTCAAGCTTGACGTCGCCGGACTCGTTGACCCAGGACAGCGTGTGCTTGCGCCAGTTGACGTCGTCGCGGCCGCCGAAAGGGCCATCGACATAGTCTTCGCGCGCATGGCTGCCGCGGCTTTCCTTGCGGGCCTCGGCGCCGACCACAGTGGCAATGGCATTGGCCATCAGGTTTTCCAGTTCGAGCGTCTCGACCAGATCCGAGTTCCAGATCATCGAACGGTCGGTGACCTTGATGTCGCTCATTTCCTGCCAGATCGCATTCATGCGCTTGCAGCCGGATTCGAGCGATTCCTGGGTGCGGAACACGGCCGCGTCTTCCTGCATGGTGCGCTGCATCTTTTCACGCAGGATCGCCGTCGGGGTCTGGCCATTGGCATGGCGCAGCTTGTCGAAGCGGCTCATGATCTTGTCCGATGCCTTCTCGTTGATCGCCGGGATCGACGAGGCGCGATCGATGACTTCGCCGGCGCGGATGGCAGCGGCGCGGCCGAAGACCACGAGGTCGATCAGCGAGTTCGAACCGAGACGGTTGGCCCCGTGCACCGAGGCGCAGCCGGCTTCGCCGACAGCCATCAGGCCGGGAATGATCCGTTCCGGATTGGCACCGTCGGCATCAAGCACTTCGCCCCAGTAGTTGGTCGGAATGCCGCCCATATTGTAGTGAACCGTCGGCAGAACCGGGATCGGCTCGCGCGTCACGTCGACGCCGGCAAAGATCTTGGCGCTTTCGGAAATGCCCGGAAGGCGTTCATGCAACACGGCCGGATCGAGATGGTCGAGATGCAGGTAGATGTGGTCCTTGGCCTTGCCGACGCCGCGACCCTCACGGATTTCCAGCGTCATGCAGCGCGACACGACGTCGCGCGAGGCCAGGTCCTTGGCCGACGGGGCATAACGCTCCATGAAGCGCTCGCCCTCGGAGTTGACGAGATAGCCACCCTCGCCGCGCGCACCTTCGGTAATCAGGCAGCCGGCGCCATAAATGCCGGTCGGATGGAACTGGACGAACTCCATGTCCTGCAGCGGAAGTCCGGCACGGGCGATCATGCCGCCACCATCGCCGGTGCAGGTGTGCGCCGACGTTGCGGAGAAATAGGCGCGGCCATAACCGCCAGTCGCCAGCACCACCATCTTTGCCGCGAAACGATGGATCGTGCCGTCGTCGAGGTTCCAGGCAACGACGCCGGTGCAACGGCTGCCGTCGTCGGACATGATCAGGTCCAGCGCGAAATACTCGATGAAGAATTCCGCATTGTGCTTCAGAGACTGGCCATAGAGCGTGTGCAGGATGGCGTGGCCGGTGCGGTCGGCTGCAGCGCAAGTGCGCTGCACCGGCGGGCCTTCGCCGTAATTCTGCATGTGGCCACCAAACGGCCGCTGGTAGATCTTGCCTTCTGCATTGCGCGAGAAGGGAACGCCGTAATGCTCCAGCTCATAGACGGCCTTTGGCGCTTCCATGGCGAGATACTGCATGGCATCGACATCGCCGAGCCAGTCGGAACCCTTGACGGTATCATAGAGATGCCACTGCCAGCTGTCCGGTGTCATGTTCTGCAGCGACGCCGCGATGCCGCCCTGCGCTGCGACCGTGTGGGAGCGCGTCGGGAAAACCTTGGTGATGCAGGCGGTCTTGAAGCCCTGTTCGGCCATGCCGAGCGTGGCGCGAAGGCCAGCGCCACCGGCGCCGACGACGATCACGTCGTAGGCATGATCGACATATTCATATGCCTTGCCGTTTGCCGAAAGCGGCTTTGTGGATGCCGAGCTTGTGGATGCCATGACGAATTATCCTGCAAACGCGATTTTCAGAACGGCGAACAGACAGAGCCCACCGACGGCAATCGCAAAAAAAGTGTTCAGCATGACACAGAGAACCTTCACGCCTTCCGAATGCACGTAGTCTTCGATGATCACCTGCATGCCGAGCTTCATGTGGATCAGCCCTGAGAGAACCACGAGACCCATGACAACCGCCACGAAGGGGTTGGACAGGGCCGCAACAACTTCTCCATGCGGTGCACCAGCATATCTTACGACGAAAAACACAAAGAAGATCATCAGCGGCACATTGGCAACGGCGGTAAGGCGCTGGCGCCAGAAATGCTCTGTTCCATCCTTGGCGGAGCCGAGGCCACGGACCTTGCCGAGAGGGGTGCGCATATCCATCAGATTTTCTCCCTCAGAACCGGACCGCGTAACCGACAGCCCAGACCAGCAAGGTGATCACGACTGAGCCGATCAGGTTGGCGATGGCGAGCTTGGTTGCGAAATGCTTCTCGTAGCCATACCCGAGATCCCAGATAAAATGCCGGATGCCGCCAAGCATATGATGGATCAGCGCCCAGGTGTAACCGAACAGAACCAGCCGTCCAAGGATCGTCCCGAACGCCCAGCTGGCCCAGTCGTAATGGGCAGGACCGGTGGCGGCGGCGATCAGCCACCAGGCCACGAGGACTGTACCGAAATACAGCGCAGCGCCGGTTAGGCGATGCACGATCGACATGATCATCGTCGGTATCGGCTTGTAGA
Organism: Pararhizobium antarcticum; assembly: GCF_001885585.1. Taxonomy (GTDB): domain Bacteria; phylum Pseudomonadota; class Alphaproteobacteria; order Rhizobiales; family Rhizobiaceae; genus Pararhizobium; species Pararhizobium antarcticum. The sequence continues at coordinate 1,298 of NZ_LSRP01000119.1, read as the reverse complement.
TTTGCAGATGCGGCGAAAGCGGCCGGCTTTTGGTGACATTCGTCATCGGAACCCCACGGATCAACCGGCAGATCGCCCAAAAACTGGACGAATTTTATCCGGTTTTGCACCCGATTGTGCACAATTCAGTCTTCCAGACGTTTAAGCACCATAAGGCTTAACGACAAGTGTGTTTGCGCTGCAAAAGCAATTTAATCGATTAGGACCAGGCACCTGCGACCAAAGGTCCTGCCGCCGTTCCACCGTTAACGATATGCCCGGAAAATTCAGCGAAATCCGTGACTTTTGCCGCGCCCTGCCCCAGATTGCCGTTAAGGATTTGTTAAGCGTTTTCCAGAAGGCAGCCCATCATGCGCGCATTTCATCCACGGCATGCAACGAAAGTCTTGATCGCCCTGTGCCTGCTTGTGTTTTCCGTCACGGGGTACGTCGAGGCAGGCGAACGTGGGCGGCACCATAACGAGCGACCGCAACACAGCCGCAATCACTACAAGCGGCTCGATGTCCAGACACGAACCTACAATGCCAACCGGGATCGCTTCGACCGGCGGCATGCGCGCCGCGACTGGCACCAGCATGACAGGCGAGACGAGCGCCGGATCGTCCGCCATCATCGCCGTCATGATCGCCGTCAACATCGCGATGGTTATTGGTCGAACAGGGGGGGCGACGCCTATTTCGGCAATCTTTCCGCCTGGCGCGACGGCCGCAACGGCCTATATTTTCGCAGCGAAAGTTATGGCTATGATGTCGGTACCGAAGAGATTGGCCGCAGCGATCAGCGCCCGCGCGGCAAGATCATCCACGTCAACCCGTCTCAGGCTGATCGGTCCTGCTCCTTCGAGGCCGGCGTCTGCGTCATTCGCCGCTGAACTGCCAGACCGTCGTCTTCTTGACGTCGCTGTCTTCAAGCACGCGCGTCACCTGCACTTCGTAGGTGGCCAGCGCCCGCATCCTGTCCCTGGGGCAGTAGGATCGGCCGGGATCGCCGATGATGACAGTGGTGCCATCCCGCGACAGGGCCGAAAACCAGGGGATGAGCCGCGCGGCAAAAGCCTTGTCGTAGAATACGTCACCGGCCAGCAGCACCGCCGCACCGTTTTCGCGGCCGATCCAGTCCTCGCCTGAAAAGCCGACAGCGACATCGTTGAGCCCGGCGTTCAAGCGCACCGCAGTCTCCGCCCAGGGATCGATATCGACAGCAAGCACCGACGCTGCCCCGGCCTTCATCGCGGCGATCGCCACCAGACCCGATCCCGAAGCAAAATCGATGACATGCATGCCCCGCACCAGATCAG
>NZ_LSRP01000118.1 GCF_001885585.1 Pararhizobium antarcticum | reverse complement strand
CAATATTATTTTTGAGGGCATTCAGAAAAGAGACGGCAGAAAAAGGAACGGGCGATGGCGGGGCTTCGCGCAAAACAGAAGGCGGACCGCAACCGCCGTATCCTGGACGCGGCGACGCGCCTGTTCCGCGACGTCGGTTATGACGCCGCCCGGATCGAGGACATTGCCCAGATCGCCGAAATTTCCGTCGGCACTTTCTACAACTACTACCAGAACAAGGGCGACATTCTTGTCGCGGCCGTGTCCATGGAAGTGGAGGAAGTGCTCGAAGCCGGCCGGTCGATCGTCGAAAACCCGCCACAGACGGTGAGCGAAGCGCTGAAGAGCCTGATCAACCAGTATTACGACCACTCGCTGTTCTATCTCTCCAAGGAAATGTGGCGCACGGCCATGGCGATTTCGATCCAGCAGCCGGAGAGCCCATTCAGCAAGCGCTACACCGAGCTCGACAGTCGCCTGAGTGAGCAGGTCTCGATGCTGATCGGCAAGCTGCAACTGCGCGGCGCCATCATGCCGGGCATCGACACGGTCGCCGTCGGCCAGATGATCTTCAACAATCTCAACACGATGTTTGCAGAATTCGTGCGCGACGAAACAATGCCGCTGGAAGCGCTGAAAGAGGCGGTTGCACGGCAAAACAGGCCGATCGCAACACTGATGGCCGCTCCGCAACGATCATAACAACACAGGACTGAGACATGAAACACACAGAAGGGGCAGAGCAGGCCATTCTTGCCGCCGCCGAACAGCTCGTCACGGCATTTTCGCACCATGATCGCGAGGCTTATTTTGCAGCCTTTTCAGCAGACGCGACGTTCATTTTCCACAATCTTGATCGCAGGCTGACAAATCGCGCCGAATACGAGGCCGAATGGGCGCTTTGGGAGACACGTGACGGCTTTCGCGTCCACGCCTGCCGTTCGAGCGACAGGAACCTGCAGATCGCCGGCGGCGTCGGTATCTTCACCCACAGCGTCGAAACGCAGGCGGAATTTGGCGGGGAAGTTTCGACCAGCCGCGAACGCGAAACCATTGTATTCGAAAAGGCGACGGATGGCCGCTGGCTGGCGATCCATGAACATCTGTCACGGGCGGAGTAAAAGCCCGCACAAATGTCCAAAATGCGATCACCCAGGGTCCGATATCTAGAGGATGCCGCAGACGACCGCGGAAATGAAAACGAAAGCACCAAAGAGAGCGGCGCCCTGCGCAACGACGTTCCAGGCAAACCTTGGTCCGGACGATGCCGGATAGGCTCTCTGGCGGATCGGTTTTAAACTCTGCATCGTGTCTCCTGGCGATCTCGACCGGACAGAACCTGAAAGATCCCGCTTGGCCCGCTACAAGCTGGTGACAGTTGTGCTCTATACCAGATGAAATTTATAGATATTATTTTTCCTGTTTTGCCGCCGGACTGAAAAATCAGTTCCGGCGCAACTTCAGACAGCCCGCACGCCCTGAAACGGATCCAGTTTGATCACTGAGGCGAATGATCATGCTCGTGCTGATGCTCCCGCTCCTGGACATGGCGTGCCCAACGCTCGCTGAACCATGGCGTCAAAAGCGAAACGTCTGCGGCCTGGTGTGGTCGGGTCAGCGCCGCATCCGTTTCCTTGTAGGTCCAGACGGTGAAGGTCGTGAGTTCATGTTTGCCGAAAGTCTGGATCAGGGGAATATCGGCAGCGTCCCTGCCCCGTGCAACGACAATCCGGCCGATCCGGCGCGCATTGTTGCGGGCGTCAAACGTGTACCAGCGATCGCCGAGATAGACTTCGAACCATGCGTTGAAATCCATCGGCGCCGGATTTTCCGGCACACCAATATCGCCCATATATCCGTTGACGTACCGCGCCGGCATGTTCATTGCCCGGCACAGTGTGACAGCCAGATGCGCATAGTCGCGACTGACACCGACGCGGGCGTCATGAGCCTCCATCGCGGTTCTTAGCGTCGCCGCATAGCCATAGCTGAACAGCAGCCGTTCGTGAACATAGTCGCAAATCGCCTGCACCCGCGCCCATCCGGGCTCTACCTCGCCGAACAGCCGCCAGGCCAGAGACCCGAAACGGTCCGTCTCGCAATAGCGGCTCGCGGAAAGATAGGGCAGGCATGCGGCCGGCAGTTTTTCGATAGGCACGGCCTGCGCCTCGACATTGACAGGGTCGGGAAATCCGCTGTCGCGGATGACGGCATCATAGCTCAGATGCACCCCGCCTTGCGGCACCACCATGCGCATGCAGATATTCCCGAAGGGATCGGAAATTTCACTCATCGGGATGGCCGGCAGGGCAATCGGGCCCCGTTCGCTGACGACTGCGTGACGACGGTCGCGGTCGACCGAAAGATAGGTCATCATCGGCGTCGGCTGCTCGCAATGGATGCCGATTTCGTATCCGAAACGTATGAACATTCAGAACCTCCACAGATAAAGCGGAGAACAATTTCCAGTCGGTTTTGTTCCGGTACGGGCGCAATTTGCACAGGGCGGGGATGACCCCAAATAACGGATGAGACGCCCGCAATTTCAATTCGTCCTGACACAAAGGCGCGAAACACCGATGTCGTCCTTCAATCCGCGCGCTGGGCACACATCAACGCCGATTTACGAACTGCAAAGGAAACGCGTCGTCGCAATAGGCCGGCCTGAACGTCAGGGCTGGGCACGGTTGCGACAACCACACCTTGGAAAACCCGTTCACTGGCAATCATTCGGACAAGAGCCGGACGCGGAGCAAACAAGAGTTGCAAGCGGCTCGATACTGATTCTAGGATGAATTGAGGCCGGAGGCAACTGTTTGCGCAAAATGCCCGCGCAAACGGTGATGGAAGACAGGCGCGGGTCCGTTCGGGAATTTATATGGGCGCGGATGATTTCCCGCTCATCTATCCTATATGGATGCTACGGGCCAAAATTCGGCATCCATATTCGTGTAGCGATTTTGAGATTGAAACCCATGTCGAACCCTTTGTTTGCCTCTCCCGGCGTTGCTATCGCCGCAAGGATGGCTGACAGCGAAATGCTGAGCCGTTTTGACGCCATGGCCTGGGAGACGACGGTACTCGGTGCGGTCCAGAGCTGGCCGGCAACGCTGCTCACCACAGTCCGCATGATGCTTGCGTCGCCGGTTCCCATGGTTTTGCTGGTCGGCAGGGATGGAATCCTGATCTACAATGATGGCTACAAGATCATTGCCGGCAAGCGCCATCCGCACTGCTTTGGCGCATCTGCATTCAGCTCATGGCCGGAGGTCGCCGATTTCAACCGGGTCGTCATCGATACCGTGATGGACGGCGGAACGCTGTCCTATGAAGACCAGCAGTTCACCCTCTATCGCAACGGTGCCGCCGAAGACGTCTGGCTCAATCTTCACTATAGTCCTGTGATCCACGAAGACGGAGCGGTCGTCGCGGTCCTGGCGATCCTGTCGGAAACCACAAAACGGATCCTGGCGGAACGGTCGCTTGCGCGCAGCCGCGAGCAACTGTCGCTCGCGCTGAGCGCATCCGGCATCGTCGGAACCTGGGACTGGCATGTCGACGAAAACCGGGTCTATTCCGACCAGCGGTTTTCCGCGCTCTACGGTGCCGACATCGAAAACCCGGAGGAAGGGGCGCCGATCAGTGCCTTTCTGGCGGGCATCCACCCCGACGATCTCGAGGCTGTGTCCGGAGCGTTGCAGGCTGCAATGGCGACGGGCGAACGCTATTCCGAAGAATACCGGCTGCTGCAGAAGAATGGCGACGTGCGGTGGGTGCTGGCCGAAGGTCAGCCGCGCATGGACACTGAGGGGCGATGTATCCGCTTTCCCGGCGTCGCCATCGATATCACCGCGCAGAAGTCCGCAACAGCGGCGCACGCCCGCTCCGAAATGGCATTCCGGACGCTGGCCAACGCCATGCCGCAAATGGTCTGGTCAACGCGCCCGGACGGTTTCCATGACTATTACAATGCGCGCTGGTACGAATTCACCGGCATGCTGGATGGTTCGACCGATGGCGAGGCGTGGAACGGCATGTTCCACGAGGAAGACCAGGCCCTTGCCTGGGCCGCCTGGCGTCACTCGCTCGAAACCGGCGAGCCCTATCAGATCGAATATCGCCTGCGCCACCGCAGCGGCGTGTACCGGTGGGTTCTCGGGCGGGCCCTGCCGGTGCGCGACGACAAGGGGCAAATCACCCGCTGGTACGGCACCTGCACGGATATCCACGATGCCAGGATGGCCATGGGCGAACGCGAAATCGTTGCCCATGAATTGAGCCATCGCATCAAGAATATTTTTTCTGTGCTCAGCGGCATTATCAGCCTCTCCGCCCGATCAGCGCCGGAATCGCGCAGTTTTGCAGAGCAGTTGCGCAAACGCATCGAGGCGATGGGCCGTGCCCATGATTTCGTGCGTCCACACAGCAAGACTTCACGCCCCGTCGAGATGGAAACGACCATCTTCGGCCTTCTGCAGCGGTTGCTCGAGCCCTATGCATCTGACGACAACGAGGTGCGCATCAGTTTCAGCGGCGACGATGCACCGATCGGTGACGGCGCAGCCACCCCGCTTGCCCTGCTTCTGCATGAGCTGGCAACCAACTCTGCCAAATACGGAGCGCTTTCCCACGCCGCAGGCAGGCTGGATGTCGTCGGCCGGAAAGACGATGAAACGTATGTCCTGGATTGGAACGAGGCCGGCAGCGTCAGCCCCCTGTCACCACCGGATGCCGATGGGTTCGGTTCCCGCCTGATGAAGATCAGTGTCGAAGGGCAACTGGGCGGAACGTTTTCACGACACTGGAACCCCGACGGCATCCAGGTCAACGTGACAATGCCGTTGGCGTCTATCTCGCGCAGCAGCAAGCTTGCCCACCTCCGGCAATAGCACCGCAATCGAAACGACCAAGGCAGCGCTGAGCCGGCCTTGGTTCATGGTGAGGTTTTTGATGGTGTTGAGGAAGATTATCGGCGTTTGAGCGCGACCGCCCTATGAAAAAAGCATCATCCGGGCTGGTGCCTCGGCTTCCAGCGCATGGCGCTTGGCGACAACATAATTCACCGCCTGGATCAGTTCGTCTTCGCCCACGGGCTTTGCAAGAACGCCGACAGTGCCGGGAACACCGTCACCCAGTTGCGACGGGTTCGCCGTCATGAACAGAACGGTAATGCCATGCTGTTCGGCAAGCAGGCGTCCAATTTCGGTACCAGTTGCGCCGTCACGCAGATTGAGATCGACGAGCGCAATATCCGCGAGCGGCGCCAAGTGAAAGGCCGATGCCTTGTCGGCAGCAATGCCGACCGGCTTGTGCCCAAGCTCGGAGACCACATATTCGATTTCTGTGGCGACGAAGATTTCGTCTTCGACTACCAGAATTTTGCATGCCATTTCGGAACTCTCACTGTTGGTCTACCAGCGCCGGCATATATCCTCGTTATCCCATCATCGACGCAAATAACTACCGCTTCTTCTCCATCACCGCCCGTTTTCCATTGCTTCGCATGGGTCTGGCCAATGGTGTTCTAAGCTCTCAGGACGTTCAAGAGTGCCACGAATTCCAGCATCATCATCGCCAGAAAGCCGCTGGTCACCCACCCAGCCGACCACAACGAGCATCGGCGCGAATTGTTCCATAAAAAACAAGAAATCACAACGACGGTGCGAGCACCGCTGACGCCGTAGCAATATCGCCCCCTACCGCATCGTTCAGCCGCCCATTTTAAAGTCGTAGACGAAGATACCGTCGATGCCGCCATCTGTCGCGGCAACGATCCGGCCACCAGCCTTTTCATGCGCCGGGTGAACCAGATAGGCATCGCGCGCGGCTGCGTTTACAAAATCGATCATGAAGGCGTTCGTGTATCCCCTGCCCAGAGCTTCCGGGCTGACATTGGCGCCGATGTCGACGGACAGATAACCCGGCACGTGCGACTGGAGCGCGGCGATATCGGCCAGGATCGAGGCGCGCTCCTCGCTGGACACGCTGTCCTTGAAACGGATAAAGACACAATGGCGGATCATGGCGGTCTCCTATCGGACTGCGGCGCGCGCACGCGGCCGCTGGTCGTTGCGTTCATGTTCGAAGATGGCAGGCGCCAGCGGCTGGCGGTTGCGAATAATGTCCGAACCCTTTTCGCCCATCATGATCGTCGGCCCGTTGGTATTGCAAGAGGGAACACGCGGCATGACGGAACTGTCGCAGACGCGCAGGCCCTCAAGACCGCGTACCTTCAGATCGAGGCCGACGACGGCATCTGCGTCCGTACCCATCTTGCAGGTGCCCACAGGATGATGATCCGTCTTGGCATTGGCGCAGCCATACTCGAACAGCTCCTCGTCCGTCATGACCTTGGGACCCGGCAGGCGCTCGGCCATGATGAAGGGCTTCAACGCATCCTGCTGGAAGATTTCGCGCGCGATCTTCAGGCCCTCCAGTGACATCTTTCGGTCGTGCGGATCGCTCCAGTAGTTCGGATCGATCAGCGGGGCGGCTGCCGGATCGGCCGATGACAGGCGCACGGTGCCGCGCGAGCGCGGATGCAGATAGGCGGAATTCAGCGTCACGCCGGCATTTTTCAGCTTCTCGACGCCAGCCTCGATGCCGGAACCCAGGCCGAGATGAAACTGGATATCGGGCGAACGCGCCTGCGGATCGGCATACCAGAAGCCGCCGGTCTCAAAGAGCGACGAGGCGACCGGCCCGGAGCGGAACAGCACATATTGCAGGCCGGCCCACAGTGTGCGGTGCAGCTTGGCAACGCCATCATAGGTATGGTCGCCAGTGCATTCGGAAATGACGAAGAGATCGAGATGATCCTGCAGGTTGGAACCGACGCCGGGCAAGTCATGCTTGACCGCGACGCCGACGGAACGCAGGTGCTCGGCCGGACCAATGCCGGATTGCTGCAGCAGCTTCGGCGAACCGATCGCGCCGGAGGAAACAAGCACTTCGCGTTCGGCGCGGATCGTTTCTAGCCCCTTGGCGGTCGCAACCTCGACGCCAACGGCGCGGCTGCCCTCAAGAAGGATCCGGGTCACGCGGGCACCGAGCCGGACCTCAAGGTTCTGGCGATCCCGGATCGGGTTGAGATAGGCAAGTGACGCCGAGGAGCGCCGACGATTGCGCTGGGTCAGTTGATAGAAGCCGACGCCGGCCTGCTGCTTGCCGTTGAAATCATGATTGTAGGGAATGCCGAGTTCTTGGGCCGCGCGGATATAGGCATCGCAGATCGGCAGGCCGGACACCGGCATCGAAACCCCGAGCGGCCCGCCATAGGCATGATAGTCGTCGGCAAAACGCTGATTGTCTTCCGAGCGCTTGAAATAGGGCAGCACGCTGCGATAGTCCCAGCCCGTGCAGCCATCCTCGCTGGCCCAGAGATCGTAGTCGGCCGCATTGCCGCGGGTATAGAGCTGCGCGTTGATCGACGATCCACCCCCGATCACCTTGGCCTGCGTGTACCGCAGCACCCGGTTGTTCATGTGCTTCTGCGGCACGGTTTCCCAGCCCCAGCTGGCGACCCCCTTGGTCATCTTGGCAAAACCGGCCGGCATGTGGAACAGCGGGTTCCAGTCGCTGCCGCCCGCTTCCAGCAACAGCACCCTGACATCGGCATCCTCCGTCAGGCGGTTGGCAAGCACGCAGCCCGCAGGCCCGGCACCGGTAATGATGTAATCATATGCCATCTCGTCGTCCTTAACGTCACTGTCATCACCCTCTTGAGGCGAGGAAATTTCTACAACCGCCCGATCGACAGGCCGCCATCGGCATTGATCACGCTTCCGGTGGCAAAGCCGAACCGCCCCGACGCCAAGGCGGAGACCATCGCGCCAATATCCTGCGCCTCCCCCCAGCGTTTCATCGGCACCAGACCAGCCTCGATCAGCCCATCGTATTTATCGGATACAGTGGCGGTCATGTCGGAGCGGATGATGCCCGGACGCACCTCGAAGACCGCAATGCCCGTCTCTGCCAGCCGCAGGGCAAGTCCCTGCGAGAACGAGGCAAGCCCTGCCTTGGTCATGCAGTAATCCATTCGTTCGGGCGAACTCATCACTGCCGAAACCGAGGTGATATTGATCACCGAACGCGGCCCGCTGGATGGCGCCGCCAGCATTGCCCTGACCACCGCCTGCGTGAAGAACACCGTGCCGCGCAGATTGGTCGCGACGATCGCATCGAAATTCTCCGGCAACAGATCGAGGAAATCACCGCGGACGACGGAGGCCATGCCGGCATTGTTGACCAGGCAGTCGATCGATCCGAAGGCCGCCAGAACCGCCTCGACCGTGGCCTGATGACCGGCAAGATCGGAAAGATCCGCCTTGAGAAAAATTGCTTTTGCCCCCAGCGCGGCAAGATCCTCAAGGACGGAACGGACCTGATCGGCCTCGCCTATGCCGGTCAAGGCGACATCGAACCCGTCGAGGGCAAGCGCCTTTGCAATCCCGAGGCCGATGCCGCGACGACCGCCGGTGACGATAGCAACCGGGCGCTTTTGATCGCTCATGCCGCCAGATCCTTTGAGACGATATGGTCGGCAACGCGCAGCGCCTGCGCCGCAACCGTCAGCGCCGGATTGACCGCAGCCGAGGTCGGCAGGCAACTGGCATCGACGACGAACAGGTTCTGATGGTCGAACGCGCGGCAGTAGACATCGAGCGGAGACGTTGCAGGATCATTACCCATGCGAACGGTGCCGCACTGGTGCGACGGTGTCCGCTTGTCGAAGGGGCGTGACAGGACGATCGGGAAGCCGGCCGCCTTCAGCGCCGTCTTTAGCTTGCCGACAAGCATCAGATGCGCATCCCAGTTCGTCCGCACCCACTGCAGCACGATCCGGTCACCATCGACCATGATCCGGCTTTCCGGATGTGGAACGTCCTCGCTCATCGCATAGAAATCGATCGCATGGGCGGACATCCGGTTGAGCAGCCATTCCGGCAGGGAGGGAATGTTGGCCTTGAGGATCGGGCCGGAAATGCGGCCGAGCAGCTGCACGTTTCCAAGCGGCGGACCACCTTCCCCGTCCGAGAGATAATAATCGTTGAACCCGAAGGTCTTCTGGTAGATCGACGTGTTGCGGAAGAACGGCGAGACGGCCAGAACCGCGCTGGAATTGTGGTTCATGAAATTGCGGCCAACCTGGTCGGAGCTGTTGGCAAGCCCGTTCGGATGCAGGGCATTGGCCGAGCGCAGCAACAGCGCAGACGATTGCACGGCACCGGCCGACAGGATGACGAGCTTCGGCGACACCGTCTGCTCGACACCGTCCCTCACATAATGCACCGTCTCGATGCGTTTCCCGTCATTCGCCGTTTCCAGCCGCGTTACCCGCGACCCGGTCTGCAGGCGGACATTGCCGTGCTGCAAGGCGATCGTCAGCGCCGCCGTCTCGGCATCCATCTTGCCGTCGAAACTGTTGGGATGCGCATCCCAGGGCGTCTTGCCCTTGGACAGCCATTTTTCGATGTCGACGCCCAGCGGCAGCGAATAGGGATGCAGCCCGTTCTTCTTCAGCCTGTCGCGAACGGCGGCGATCGGCGCTTCGTCCGGCACGGGTGCGAAGGCATAATCCTGCGAGTGCGCAGGCTCGGTCGGATCTTCACCCAGCACACCACGGACCTGATAGAGCTGCTCTGCCTGGCTGTACCAGGGCTCGAGTTCTTCATAGGCAAAGGGCCAAGCGGGAGAAACGCCTTCCAGATGCGCCATTTCCGCAAAATCCTCGCGGCGGTAGCGCACCAGAACCGCTCCGAAGAATTTCGAATTGCCGCCGACATTGTAGTAGTTTCCGGGGTTGAAGCCCGTGCCATCGGTCTCGTACCAGAGTTCCCTCGGGCGGAAATGGCCGCGCTGGAAGATCGCCCGCTGGTCGCGGTTTTCCGGTCTGTCCTCGATATGCCCGCCAGCCTCGAGGATGAGAATTTCGGCGCCGGATCCGGCAAGGGCGGACGCGACCGTCGCTCCGCCGATACCGGAGCCGATGATGACGATGTCGGGTTGTTTGCCCATAATGTTCTCAGCGAATGCGGGTTTGACTTTGCGGATCGAAGTATACCGCCTTGTCGAGATTGAAAGCGAGCCGCGCCGTCTGGCCAGGCGCGATCTGGGCATCGGCGCGCAGGCGGGCCACGACCTCCTTGCCGCCGAGCTTGGTGACGGCAAACGTATCGGACCCGGCCGGTTCGACGACGTCGATCAGGCAATCGCCCTCGGCCAGCGAGCGCGCATTGCGGTCTGCGCCATCCGGATCGGTCAGGGCTTCCGGCCGGATGCCGAAGACGATCGACTGGCCGGCATAGGCCGAGAGCCCTTGCACCTGCGCGACGGGCAATTTCAAGGGCTCCGAGCCCGGCCGCTCAAGCACGACGCGCAGGTCGCTGCCGCCGCCCTCGACCGTGGCCGTCAATAGATTCATCGCCGGCGAGCCCATGAAGTCGGCGACGAAAAGATTGGTCGGATTGTTGTAGATATCGGCCGGCGTCCCGAATTGTTGCAGCACGCCATCCTTGAGCACGGCAATCTTGGTGGCGAGCGTCATCGCCTCGATCTGGTCATGGGTCACGTAAACGATCGTCGTCTTCATGCGCTGATGAAGGCGCTTGATCTCGGTGCGCATATCGACACGCAACTTGGCGTCGAGATTGGACAGCGGCTCGTCGAACAGGAAGACCTGCGGATTGCGCACCAGCGCCCGGCCCATGGCGACACGCTGGCGCTGGCCGCCTGACAACTGGCTCGGCTTGCGCTTGAGCAGATGGTCGATCTGCAGCATCTCGGACACCTGCCTGATCGCCTTTTCGCGTTCGGCCTTCGGCACGCCGCGGATTTCCATGCCGAACGCGATATTGCCCGCAACCGTCATGTTCGGGTAGAGCGCATAGGACTGGAAGACCATGGCAATGTCGCGCTTGGAGGGATGCAGGCCCGCCACCGACTTGCCATTGATCGAGATTTCGCCCGAAGTGATTGGCTCCAGCCCGGCGATGGTGTTGAGCAGGGTCGACTTTCCACAGCCGGAAGGCCCGACCAGAACCAGAAACCCGCCCTCGTCAATCTCCAGGTTGATGTCCTTCAGAATCTCCAGCGAACCATAGGACTTGCGCAGATTGGTGATTTTCATGAACGACATGGCATTACCCCTTCACGGCGCCGGACATCAGGCCGCGGACGAAATAGCGCCCCGAGACGATGTAGACGACAAGCGTTGGCAGGGCGGCGAGGATCGCGCCTGCGAAATGGACATTGTATTCCTTCACCCCGGTGGACGAACTGACGAGGTTGTTGAGCGCCACCGTCATCGGCACGGAATCCGAACCGGAGAACGAGGCCCCGAACAGAAAATCGTTCCAGATATTGGTAAACTGCCAGATCACCGAAACGACGATGATCGGCCCGGACGACGGCAGCAGGATGCGTCGGAAAATCTGGAAGAAACTGGCGCCGTCGATCTGTGCCGCCCGCACCAGTTCGGTCGGGAAAGCCTCGTAGTAATTGCGGAAATACAGCGTCGTGAACCCGAGGCCGTAGACGACATGAACGAAGACGAGGCCTGTCGTGCTGCCGGCCAGTCCGAAGATGCCGAGCATGCGCGCCATCGGGATCAATACGATCTGGAAAGGAATGAAACACGAGAGCAGCAGCATGCCGAAGAACACGCCGGAGCCGGGAAATCGCCATTTCGTCAGGACATAGCCGTTCAGCGCGCCGATGATGGTGGATATCGCAACCGCCGGGACGACCATCAGGATCGAATTTATGAAGAAGGGCTTCAGCCCCGTCGGCTGCACGCCGATTTGCGCCGTCGACCAGGCGGACCGCCATGGATCCAGCGTCCATGTCTGCGGAATATTGAGCATGCCGCCCTGGCGGATTTCATCCAGCGGCTTGAAGGAATTGACCAGCATCACGTAGAGCGGCAGCAAGGAGTAGGCCGCGTAGAGGAGCAGAACCGAATAGATCAGCCCGCGGATCAGACGGCCGCTCGAAATGGCATTGTCAGGGCTCTCGACGCTCATTGGCGCTTCTCCCCGTTGATTTCAGAATAGAGATAGGGAATGATGATCGAGAAGATCATCATCAGCATGATGATCGCCGACGAAGCGCCGATGCCCATCGAATTGCGGGTGAACGTATAGGAATACATGAAGGTCGCCGGCAGTTCTGTCGCCTGCCCCGGTCCGCCGCCTGTCAGCGCCACGACGAGGTCATAGGCCTTGATGGCGAGATGGGCCAAGACGACGAAGGCGGACAGGAAGACTGGCCGCATCAGGGGAATGATGATGCGGCGATAGATGGTGGCCGAAGACGCACCGTCGATCTGTGCCGCCTTGATGATCTCGTTGTCGACACCGCGCAGGCCGGCAAGAAACATCGCCATGATGAAGCCGGTGGACTGCCACACGGCGGCAATCACCACGCAGTAGATCGCGTAGTTTCGGTCCTTGATCCAGTTGAAGGTGAAGCTCTCCCAGCCCCAGAGATGCATGGTATTTTCAAGCCCGATGCCCGGATCGAGAAACCATTTCCAGGCTGTGCCGGTGACGATGAAGGACAGCGCCATCGGATAGAGGTAGATCGGCCGCAAAATGCCCTCGGCACGGATCTTCTGATCGAGCAGAATGGCAAGGCCCAGGCCAAGAACCGAACAGATGCCGATATAGAGCGTGGCGAAAATCGCCAGATTCGAGATCGCACGCCACCAGTGCGGCAAGGCCCAGAGCTTGGAATAATTGCTCAGGCCCACGAAATTGTAAGAGGGCAGCATCTTGCTGTCCGTCACCGAGAGATAACCGGTATAGGCGATGAAGCCGTAGACGAAGACCAGCACAATGATGAAGCTTGGGGCGAGGACCAGTTTGGGAACAAGATCCTGCAGCCAGTTGCGGCTATCCATGGTGAATACCACCGTTAAATTGAACGTCTCGTCATGATCGGGGAATGCCGGGGTGCCGAAGCACCCCGGACAGGCTTGGCACCTGGTTTACTGCGCGGCAGCGACGGCGGCCGGCAATTCCTTGACGGCGTCTTCGGCCGTCAGTTCACCGTTGAATTGGCGGGTTACGACGTCGTAGATTGCATTCTTGACAGCGGCCGGATTGGCATGGCCATGCGCCATGGAACCGAACAGCCTGCCGCTCTTGTCAGCATCGGCGAGATCGGCGATGGCCTTCTTGCCGCAGGCATCGAAGGCTTCATCGGAAACGTCGGTGCGCGCCGGCGCCGAGCCCTTGACGACGTTGAAGGCCGACTGGAAAGCCGGGCTTTCGATCGCAGCCGCCATCTGCATCTGGGCCGGGACCTTGTCGTCGGCAACCTTGAACATCGCGAACTGGTCGGAGTTGAAGGTGACTGAGCCCTGGGTTTCCGGATAGCGCATGCAGACAAAATCGGTGCCGGGCACCTTGTTGGCCTTGACGAACTCGCCCTTGGCCCAGTCGCCCATGAACTGGACGCCGGCAGTGCCTTCGATGACCATGGCGGATGCAAGGTTCCAGTCGCGGCCAGAGAAGTTGTCATCGACATAGGACCGCAGCGTCGTCATGCGGTCGAAGGCTGTCTTCATCTTGTCGCCACCGAGCGCAGCCGGATCGAGATCGATGAAGGCCTGTTTGTAGAAATCCGTGCCGAGCGAAAGAACGACGGCATCGAAGACCGTTGCATCCTGCCAGGGTTGGCCGCCATGCGCGACGGGCGTAATCCCCTGCGCCTTGAAATTATCGAGAAGGGCGACAAGCTCGTCCCAGTTCTGGGGCTCCTTGCCACCGGCCTTGTCGAGCGCCGCCTTGTTGATCCACATCCAGTTTGTGGAGTGGACATTGACCGGAGCGGCGATCCAGTGGCCATCATATTTGGAGAACTGTTGCAGCGCAGTCGGGATGACCTTGTCCCAACCTTCCTTGGCAGCGATCTCGTCGAGATTGCCGAGCGCGCCTTCCTTGGCCCAATCGAGAATGTCGAAGCCAAGCATCTGCACCGCCGTCGGCGCATTGCCCGATGTGACGCGGGCGCGAAGCACCGTCATGGCTTCCGTTCCGCCGCCGCCCGCAACCGGCATGTCGGTCCAGGAGATGTCCTTGCCCTCCAGATCCTTCTTGAGGACGTCGAGGGCCGCCGCTTCGCCGCCGGATGTCCACCAATGCAGAACCTCGACGTTGTCGGCCGCCAGAACGACCGAACCGCCCACGGCCCCGCTACCTGCCATCATCAGTGCTGAAAGTGCTGTTGTCGTGAAAAACTTGCGCATTGTATTCCTCCCGTTTGCAAGTCCGAAAAAGCGGGAAACTCCTCCCCCGCCGTTGAATGCCGGCTCTCCATAGGACAGCCGGTAATATGCAATTCCTCTCCGCATGCCGAATTCGGATGCAATCAGCGCCAGGCGGCAAGCCTTGCGAAAGAGCAATTCAATCGTTCAGCGTCAGGTGCTCCTGGCACTGGCCGGCATCCACCAGCCGGTGCGGCCGCCGATATGCATGTTGAGCGTCTTGGTCTCGGTATAGTCCTCCACCGCATGGCGCCCCAGTTCGCGGCCAAGCCCGGACTGGCGATAGCCGCCGAAGGGCAGTTCCGAGGCGCCGTCCATGAACGTGTTCATCCAGACAGTGCCGGCCCGCACCTTGCGGCCGACGGTCAGGCACGTATCGAAATCGCGGCTCCAGACGCCGGCGGAAAGTCCGTAGTCGATGGAATTGGCAATCCGGATTGCCTCGTCCATCGTCTCGAAGGTGAGTACCGACAGCACCGGGCCAAAGACCTCCTCGCGCGCCACCGCCATATCGGGCGTGACCGCAGACAGGATGGTCGGCGACATGAACTGACCGGAACCAAGGTCGAGCGCCGACCCGCCATGGGAGACGGTCGCACCATCGGCAGAGGCCGACGCGATATAGCCGACGATCTTTTCGAGGTGCTGCGGCGTGATGATCGCTCCAACCTGGGTTTCCGGATCGAGCGGATCACCGACCTTGACCTTCGCCGACATCGCCGCAATCTTCGCGATGACATCCTGGGCAATGTCCTTGTGGACGATCAGCCGCGAGCCGGCATTGCAGCATTCGCCAGCATTGAAATAGGCGCCGAACACCGCCGCATCGATGAAATCATCGAGATTGGCATCGGGAAAGACGATCTGCGGGTTCTTGCCGCCGAGTTCGAGCGAGACCTTCTTCAAGGTCTGCGCCGCATTGGTCATCGTCAGCTTGCCGACACCGGTCGACCCGGTAAACGAGATCATGTCGACGTCCGGATGGCCCGTCATGACCGCGCCGACATCCGGGCCGGTTCCGGTGATGATATTGACGACGCCGGCCGGAACACCGGCAGCCTCAAGGATTTCGCCCAGCACCAGCGTCGAGCCGGAGGTGAGTTCGGACGGTTTGACCACCGTCGTGCAACCGGCGGCAAGCGCAAACGGCAGCTTCTGGCTGACGATCAGAAAGGGGAAATTCCACGGCGTGATAACAGAAACGACACCGATCGCCTCACGCAGGACAACACCCAGCGTACCGTCGCCCAGTGTGTTGTAGCTTTCGCCGTGCAGGTCGCGGGCAAGGGCAGCCGCATAGCGCCAGATATCGGCCGCACCACCCAGTTCCGCCTTGGCCTGGCTGATCGGCTTGCCGCTTTCGATGCAATCGAGAAAAGCGAGTTCATCGGCACGCGCGGCAATCATGTCGGCGGCCTTGAGCAGAACCAGCGAGCGCTCCGACGCCGTCATGCGCGGCCACGGGCCCTTGTCGAAGGCCTTGCGCGCGGCGGCGATGGCGCGTTCGGCGTCTACCTTCGTTGCCGCCGGATAGCGGCTGACGGCAACACCGTGACCGGGCGCGACGCGCTCCAGCGTCCGGCCCTCGGCAGCATCGCCCCATTTGCCGTCGATCAGCATCTTGAACTCGCGCACGCCTGCGTCGGCCAAAGCCTTGGGCTTTACCAGAACCGTCATTCCCATTCTCCCTTGAATTCCGCCGGGCGTTTTGCGGAAAAAGCCGCAACGCCCTCTCTCATGTCGCCGGTGCTCGCCGCGAGTATCGATCCCAGCGCCTCGACGGCGGTGCCATTGTCCTCGCCATTGGCAGAGGCGATCATCAACTTGCAGATCTCCAGCGACGCCGGCCCGCGCTGCGCAATCCGCAAGACATAGGCCTTTGCTGCGGAAAGCCCGGTTCCCGTCTCCGCCACCGCATCGACCAGTCCCAGTGCCCTCGCCTCTTCCGCTGAAAACATCTCGCCGCCGAGCACCATTCGACGCACCACCTGCGCGCCAAAACGCTTGACCAGGCGCTGCGTGCCCGACCAGCCCGGCACCATGCCAAGTCCCGTTTCCGGCAAGCCGATCCTGATCTGCGTCTCTGCAATCCGGATATCGGCCGTGGCCGCCAGCTCCAACCCGCCACCCAGCGCGTGGCCGTTCATTGCGGCGATCAGCGGCATGCGCAGGGTCGCCAGCCGTTCGAACACGCGATGGCCGAAACGCACCCATTGATGACCGAAGTCATTGGGGCGCATTGCGCCCCAGGCCTTGATGTCGCCGCCGGCGCAGAAGGCCTTGCCCTCGCCGGTCAGGATCGCGACCCGGACGCTGGCATCGGCCTCGATCGTGTCGCAGGCCGCACCCAGCGCCTTCAGCATGTCGATGTCGAAGGCATTGAGTTTTTCCGGGCGGGCGATCGTCAGCGTGGCAATTGCACCGTCGATCTCGATCTTGATCCGTTGATCAGCCATGGAACGCTCCCTGCAGCGTGCGGATCGGCTTTTCCGGCAAGCTCAGCCCGATCGGGGCGTCCCGGAACAAGGCGTCATCCATGAGCTTGAGGGTGTCGGACACAATCAGCGGGAATTCCGACTGGTCGAGGATATCTGCCTGCAGATCGACACCCGGTGCGATCTCGGTGAGGAGCAGGCCCTGCGGTGTCAGGGTCATGACGCAACGTTCGGTGACATAGGTGATGTCCTGGCCCTGTTCGACGGCGCGACGGCCGGAGAAAGTGACGTGCTCGACCGCATTGACCAGTTTCTTCAGCTTGCCTTCCTTCTCGATCACCAGCCTGCCATCGGCCAGCGAGAGTTTTGCGCCGGCATTGTACATGCCGGAAAAGACGATCTTTTTTGCCCGCGCCGTGATGTCGACAAAGCCGCCCGCCCCGGCCGTCACATGCGGCCGGAAGGAAAGCTTCGAGACATTGACGGAGCCGGACCTGTCAATTTCCAGGAAGGACAGCAGCGAGGCATCGAAACCACCGCCCTGGAAATAGGTAAACTGATAGGGCGAGGGCATGAAGGCGTCGGCATTCGAGGCGCAGCCAAAGGCAAAATCGAGCAGCGGCACGCCACCGACGGCACCCTGTTCGATCACCCAGGTGACCGACCCATGCAGCCCTTCCTCCAGCAGGATACGCGGCACATTGGCCGAGATTCCGAAACCGAGATTGACGCAGCTTCCAGCCTCGAGCTCTTGCGCCACACGGCGGGCGATAACCTTCTGGATGTTGAAGTCCGGCACGCGAAAACTGTCGAGCGGCCGGAAGATTTCGCCTGAAATGGCCGGATCGTAATCGGTCAGCGTCGTCTGCTTCTGGTCGGGATCGACGACCACATAGTCGACCAGCATGCCGGGTACGCGCACGTCATGTGGCTTCAGCGATCCCGCCTTGGTGATGCGCTTGACCTGCGCGATGACGATGCCGCCATTGTTGCGGGCGGCCAGCGCCTGGTCGAGACCGCCGAGGTAGGCGCCTTCGTGCTCATAGGTGAGATTGCCGCGCTCGTCCGCCGTCGTTGCGCGGATGATCGCCACCTGCGGCACGATCGCCTTGAAATACAGCCAGTCCTCGCCCTCGAACTCGATCTTTTTCACCACCGGATGGGCCTCGGCTGAAGCGTTCATCGCGCAGCCCTGGCGCGCCGGATCGACGAAGGTATCGAGGCCGATCTTGGTCAGCACGCCCGGACGCTTGGCGGCGGCCTCCCGGTGCATGTCGAACAGCACGCCGGAGGGGATATTATAGGCCGCGACCTCGTCCTTGCCGATCATCTGCCAGATCAGGGGTGGCTCCGAGGTCGAGGGGCCGGAGGGATAGGATCCGCCGATGATCGTCTTCAACAGACCTTTTTTGGCGATATGATCGATGCCCTTGATACCGCTCATATCGCCGGCGGCGATCGGGTGCAGCGTCGTCAGGTTTCTTGGATGGCCGGTCTCGTCGAAACGCGCGCCAATCGCCTTCAGCATCAGGTCCGGGCAGCCGAGACCGCTTGACGAGGAGACGGTGACGACCGCTCCGTCCGGGATCAGGCAGGCGGCTTCAGCCGGGGTGATATGTTTGCTCATCTGCGTCGTCTCAAAGTCCGGGTTCGATGGAAACGGTCGTGCCACTGGCTGCGGCCTGCATCACGGCAAGGCCGGTCGCCAGCGACCAGATGCCGTCTTCACCACTGCACAAGGGCTGCCCCCGGCCGGCGATCGCCGCTTCAAAGGCGAGAAGCGTGTTTTCGTAGAGATTGCGATGATCAAGCGGCAGGTCGGTCTCGCCATCGACATTGCGCAGCATCACCGTGCCGATCGGCTTCTGGGTCATGCAGTTGCTGGCAAACAGCGAGCCCTCGGATCCATGGACCTCGAACCCGGTGACTGCATATTTCGTGGTGAAGCCATCATGGAACTGCGCGATCAAGCCGGATCTGAAACGGATGACGCCCATCGCCGCATCTTCGAGGCCAGCCTTTGCCAGGCCACCATACTGGCCGAGCGCAACCGCCTCGACCGGATCGTCGCCGAGCACGAAGCGCAGCGCATCGGTGTCGTGCACCGTGATATCGAGAATGACACCACCACCGGCGTCCGGGCGATCAAGCCGCCAGCCCTGCAGGTGCGGCGGCAGATAGCCAGCATGGCAGACACGGGCTGCAAGCGGCTTGCCGATCCTGCCGGCGGCAATCGCATCGCGCATCGCCCGGTGCGTTGCAGCGCCCCGCAAATGGTGATTCGTCGCCATGACGACACCGGCGTCTTTTGCCGCTTTCACCATGGCATGAGCATCCTCCAGCGCCATCGCCAGCGGCTTTTCGCAAAGGATGTGCTTGCCGGCTTTTGCCGCCGCCAGTACCTGGTCGCGATGCAACTCGTTCGTGGTCGAGATATAGACGGCCTCAACATCCGGATCGTCGAGCAGCGCGGAAACGCTGGTCACGGATTTGGCAATGCCGTGGCCGGCGGCATATTCCGAGCCGCGCTCGGCGCTGGTGCTCATGACAGAGACGATCTCACCGCCCGTGGCGCGGATCGCGTCGATCACCCATTCATGCGCGATCGTGCTCGCACCGATCAATCCCCAGCGTGTCATAACAAGGCCAGCCTTTCCCTCTTGTCGGATGCGGCACCGCAACTCTGGCGCACCACAAGCCGCACGGAACTGACGACGGCCTCGGCCTCGGCATTGCCCGCATTGATCTGTTTCAAAAGCAGCTGTGCCGCCCGCCGGCCCATGCCCTGCGGATCGACCGAGATCGTTGTCAGCGCCGGCACGGCCGTCTGCGCCTCGATCACATCGTCAAACCCGATAACGGCGAAATCGGAACCGGGTTCGAGCCGATGGGCGCGCAGGCCGTCGCAGACGCCGAAAGCCACCGCATCGTTCAAGCAGACCGCCGCCGTCGGCCGTTCGTTCAGCACAAGCGCCCGCTCGATGGCCGCAACGCCGCCGGCCCGTGACGGCGCCGAGCTGATCACCAGATCGTCCTGCGGCACAAGGCCCATCGCGACCATCGCATCCCGATAACCGGCCAGCCTGTCGGCGAACACCGCCGTATCGGGAAAGCCACCGAGAAAGGCGATGCGGCCATGACCGAGACCGGCAAGATGACGGACCGCCTCGTGCATGCCGGTCCTGTTATCCGAGACCAGCGAGGAGACCTTTGCGCCGGCAACCTGTCTGACGACATTGACCACAGGAATACCGCTGGCCACCAGCGTCTTGAGATCGGCGGCCTCCGTGCCGCGCGCCGGAGACAGGATCAGCCCGGAAATGCCGTGTTCGCGCATCGAGGCGATGACCTCGCGCTGGCGATCGACGCTCTCGCCGGTGTTTGACAGGAACTGCACATAGCCCGCCGACTGGACGACCATGTCGACGCCGACGGCGAGTTCGGCAAAGAAGCTGTTGGTCAGGTCGTTGACGACGATGCCGATGATCTTGGACTTGGAATGCGACTGGCGAAGATTGGCCGCACCGCGATTGTAGACATAGCCAAGCTCGCGGATCACAGCATTGACCCTGGCGCGCGTCCCCTCGTTGACCAGCGGACTGCCCTGCAGGACCAGCGATACGGTCGATTTCGACACGCCGGCGGCATGCGCGATATCAATGACCGTTACCCGCTCCCTGCTCACATCCACCTCCCGGAGAAAGACCTGTTGCGGCCCGTTGTTATCGACTAAATAATTGGAACGTTCCAAATTTGTCAAGCGGGACGTGAGCAGAATGTTTCAATACCCACCCGAAGGACGGAAACAAGCGAAACCGAACTTTTTCAAAGATTTACAATAAAGGCATTAAGATCAATATTTTACCTTAATTTTTCACAGCAAAAAAATGAAATAAATTCATGGGTGGGAAGATGATATTGTGCGGCCAGGTCTCACAAACCCTCAAAAAATAGAGACTTGAAATTTGGAACGATCTAAATTATCCGACATCGGCCAGTGTGAGGAGGAAACTCGTGACAGCCAATTTGCCGCTTCCCCATAGCGACGGAACCGTTAAGCCCTACAGGCTCACGGGAACGCCGATCGCCCGGCCTGCGACACCGCCGCGCTTCAACCGGATCGCCTATGCGGCGGCTCATGTCGTGTCGGATCCCTGGCGCGATACGACGCCCTGGGGCCAACCGGCGATCGACTGGGACGCGACAATGGCCTTTCGCCACCATCTCTGGAGCCTCGGTTTCAGGATCGCCGAGGCGATGGATACGGCCCAGCGCGGGCTTGGCCTCGACTGGCCGGGCGCGCAGGAGCTGATCCGGCGCTCGCTTGCTCAAGCGCGGACCGTTGCCGGCGCCGACCTTGCCTGCGGTGCAGGAACAGATCATCTGGCGCCATCCGATGCGCGGTCACTGGACGACGTCATCAAGGCCTATGAAACGCAGATCGGCTTTGTCGAAAAATCCGGCGGCCGGGCCATCATGATGGCCAGCCGCGCTCTGGCGCATATTGC
Organism: Pararhizobium antarcticum; assembly: GCF_001885585.1. GTDB lineage: Bacteria > Pseudomonadota > Alphaproteobacteria > Rhizobiales > Rhizobiaceae > Pararhizobium > Pararhizobium antarcticum. The sequence continues at coordinate 181,705 of NZ_LSRP01000118.1, read as the reverse complement.
CCGCTCGCCCGACGACTATCGCCGCGTCTACGGCCACATCCTGCGCCAGACCGAAAACAAGGTCGTGCTGCACTGGCTGGGCGATATGTTCGATCCGCAACTGCGCGGCTACTGGGGCTCCGACGTCTTCGAGATGGCGTTGGAAACGGTACTCTCGATCATCGAGGACAACAGGGACAAGGTGGAAGGCATCAAGATCTCGCTGCTCGACAATGCCTGCGAAGTGGCATTGCGCAACCGTTTGCCGGAAGGCGTACTCTGCTTCACCGGTGACGATTTCAACTATGCCGACCTGATCGAAGGCGACGGCGCCCGCTACAGCCATGCTTTGCTCGGCATTTTTGACGCCGTGGCGCCCTCCGCTTCAAAAGCGCTCGCATCGCTTGCCGCAGGCGACGTCGAAACCTTCCGCGCCGTCATCCGGCCCACCGTGCCGCTGTCGCGAAAGATCTTCGAGGCGCCGACGCAGTATTACAAGGCCGGCGTCGTCTTCCTCGCCTGGCTGAACGGCCACCAGCAGCACTTTACCATGCCGGCGGGCATGCAGTCGGCGCGCGGCATTCTGCACTATGCCGATATCTTCCGTCTAGCAGACCAGGCAAATGTTCTCGACCGGCCCGATCTGGCCGTCGAACGGATGAAGGCATTCCTGGTGACGCAAGGGATCTGATTACCGGGAACGTTGATACGAAGACGCCCGGCACGAAGGCCGGGCGCTCGTCGCGCTTGCGCAAGGGAGGACGCACCGCGCGATAGGGCTGTGCCGGATTACCGGTTGAAACCGGTGTCGATATGCGGCTCCCAGAACTCAACGGATTCGCGGATCATGTCGACGACCAGATGATCGGTCGGCTCGCGCTCGCGAAACGACAGTTCGAGGCAGATCTCGTTGTCGGTTCCGCCCCCGCTGCGAACCGTGTCGAGCAGTTTTTCAGGCGTGATGCGGCCGTCCTTGTTGTGGGCGGCGATGAACGGCCAGTGGCCGCCCTTGTTCATCGACGACTGCTTGACGTGGATGATCGGCGATTCCTTGGGAAAGGCCTGCGCCCAGGCATAGGGATCGATATCGGCGGGATTGCTTGACGTTACGTCGCCATGGTCGATATCGACCATCATCTTCAGCGGGATCGGCAGGCCGGCCTCCGACAGCCGCGTGTCGAGCGCGCGACATTCGGCGATCGTATGGCCGAACTCCCGGCCGACCGACATCGGCTCCCAGAACATGTAGGTCAATCCGGCCGCCTTGGCATGCGCGGCCACCTCCCCCCAGCAATCGATGGCGATCCGCATCAGCGTTTCGCGGCGGGCGGGGTCGTCAAAATCCCTGTGCGTGAAAATGGCGAACTGGGTGCCCATGCCGGTGGCGCCGAGTTCTGCGGAAATATCGGCGAAGGTTTTGAACCAGTCGACATAATAGCGCCGGACATCGGCATCCGGATGGCCAAAATGGTTGAGACGGCCATAGGGGCCGGTCATGCCCGAGGTCACCTTGACACCGGTGCGATCGAGGGCCCTGCGAAACTGGCGCAGATGTTTGCTGATGGTTGCCGCCGGCCAGGAGGGATTGATGAATTCATGGGTCAACTGCACGTAGCCGATGCGGATCCTGTGCGCGATCGTGTCGATCAGGTCATCGGCCTCGGCAAAGCGGTTGACCAGCGGATTGGTGTTGAGCGACAGCGTGAACGCCATGGGCTTCGTCCTTTACCAGAGAAATTTCGGCATGATGAAATCGGGGATGGCACCGTGCGCAACGAACAGCGCCTGTCGCTCGGCATCCGAAGCCGTTTCGAGAATGCCGGTGGTCACCAGCACGGAGCCGAAGCCGGCACCCGCGGCACCGGCAATGTCATGCTCGATGCTGTCGCCAATGCAGCAGATGCGGCCCGCACCGATCGGGTCGAGAAAATCGCGGGCGGCGGCGTAGATGTCGGGAAAGGGCTTGCCGATCCAGCGCACAGGACCGCCCAGTTCCTCGTACAGTTCGGCGATCCGCCCGGCGCCAAAGGCGGTACCGTCTTTCGTCAGCATGATCTTGTCCGGATTGGTGCAGAGACAGGGCACGTTTCTCCGGGCCGCCGGCGAAAGCAGCGCCTCGTAGTGAGCAAGCGGATGACGGTCGCCTTCGCTTGCCGCCAGCAGCACGAAATCGGCATCCTCGCCGCGCTCCGTGCGCTCGATGTCGAGATCATCCAGAGGCGAGGTATCGCCGTCGCGGCTGATCAGCAGGCAGCGGCGCGGACGACCATCACCTTCGCCCTCGCCTGCGTTTTCGAAGGCCAGGAGACGCCAGGCCACTTCGCCCGATGTCAGGAACCAGTCCCAGCTTTTGGGGTCGAAGCCGAGCGCTGCCAGACGCGTGTCGTTTTCCGCCGAGCGTTTACCCGAATTCGAGAGAATGACGATCGTTTTTCCAGCCTGTTTCAGGCGCTGCAATGTGTCGGCAGCACCAGGATACGGCCCCTTGCCGTCACGCAGAACACCGAACTGATCGATCAGGAAAGCGTCGAACCTGTCGGCAAGATCGCCGACGCCGGAAAGCAGGGATGGCGAGACAGCCTTCATAACACGCCCGCCTCTTTGGCCCCGGCAAGCGCCAGCCGCGCGGCACCGGCGGCCGCCTCTTCCGACAGAACAGGCAGGAACGGAACGCCGATCCTGCGGCTGCGGATCGTGGTCCAGACAGGGTTTTGCGCGCCACCACCCACCGACCGGATCGAGCGCAGCGCCGGGCTGCCAAGCCCGCAAAGGCGGTCATAGGCAAGCCGTTCGACGCCGGCAATGCCCTCGAAGATCGCTTTCAGGAAATCGCCATCGCTTTGCGGCCTTGGGCTCATGCGCGGCTTCATCTGCGGATCGTTGACCGGAAAGCGTTCGCCATCGCGCACCAGCGGATAATAGTCGAGCCCGCTATCGGTCGATGGGTCAATATCGCGCGAAAGCTCTGCAATCCGCTCGCTGCTGAAATGCGCGGCAAGCACGGTACCACCAGTGTTGGACGCACCGCCAGCCAGCCACATATCGCCGATCCGGTGGCTGTAGAGCCCGTATTCCGGCGCAAACAAGGGCCGCTCGGACAGCATTTTGACCGTGAGCGTCGTCCCGAGCGCCGAAACGCCATCGCCCGGCTGGTCAGCGCCCGTCGCCAGAAACGAGGCACAGCCATCCGTAGTGCCCGCGACAATGACGACATCATCGGGCAGGCCGAAAGCCTCGGCCGCGTCCGCAGAGATGCCGGCGATCGGCGCACCCGCCGGCAGAACATCGGGCAACAGGTCCATGCGCGCACCGGTCTCCCCGATCCAGTCCGGCCAGCACCGCGCCACCGGATCGTAACCGGTCTTCAGGGCATTGTTCTCATCCGACACGTCGTAAAGGCCGGTGAAATGCCCGGCGAGCCAATCGGCCTGGTGCAGGATGCGAAAGACATTTGGCAGCGACTGGAACGTCAGGACCTTGGCAAGCCCCGATGTCGCACCATGGGCGGCACTGTCCTGCGGTGCGCAACGGGCGATGCGCGCGAGGATGGCAGCATCCGAGACCGGGTCATTATACATCATCGGAGCCGCCAGGGGCTCGCCGGAAGCGCCGACCGGCAGCAGCGTGCCGGAGGTCCCGTCAATGCTGATGGCGCGAACGCAGGACACGTCGATCCCGGCCAGAACACCACCGAGCGCCACCTGCAATACCGTCCACCAGACGGCGGGATCGCGGTGATCGGCAGAAAAATCCGCCATTTTCGCCGAACCAGAGGCCAGGATCGCAAAGGACGGATCCATCGCCACGGCACGGGCGCCGGAGGTGCCGATATCGATACCGATGACCAGGGGTGTGCCGCGCGTCATTGCAGCGCCTGCCCGGCCCGATTCAGCGCCTGCCTGTATTTCTCGGCATCCCAGCCCAGAAGCTCGGCGTTTTCGGCATCCGTCAGATAGCGCACCCGCGTCCCTTCAGGGATGCGTGACAGCACATCGGAGAGGCAACGCGCCATCGCCTGCGCGCCGGCGGTGATGTCCCGGGCCACAAGCACGCCCTTGCCCGGAAACAGGATTGCCGGCGGCAGAGCGACACGATCGGCGACAAAACGCTTCTCGATCGAAAGGGCCGTGTCCTGCGGTGCTGCGATCACCGATCCCTTGCCGAGAAAGATCACGTGATCCGGATAGAGACTGCCGCCGGCGGCCATCATGCAACTAGCAAGGTCGGTCGCGGCATCGTGAATACGTTCGTCTGCGGGCAGCATGTAGGCGCTATCGAGGCTCAGTCTCGACAGCGCGGCAAGATCGGCTCTGGCTGCGGCTCGCACCGGCAGGGCAAGCCGTTGCGAAACCTCAGCGAGCAGAGCCTGCGCCTCCGCCACCGTTTCGCCGGCGACCGCGAGGCCGTGATTGCCAAGGATCAGCACGCTGGTATCCTCGCCGATGCGGTCAGCGATCGCCTTTGCCAGCGGCAGGCCCGGCCGGGCATAGGGCACAAAGACATGCGGGATATCAGCCAGTTTCGAGGCCGCGAGCACCTCGGCATTGGCCTGAACCGCTGTTGCAATGGTTTCGACGCAATGCACGTGGATCACCACCTTCTGCGGCATCAGCGCATGTACCGTGGTCTCGATCGACGGTCGAAGCCCCAGCGGATTGCGATCGGCGATCACGAAATCCTGGGCTTTCTCCGTCGATGGATCGTCGCGCTCCAATGCATCAAGCAGCGGCTCAAGCGCCACCGGCACCATCACGTCCCGTTGCCGCGCCTGCATCAGCCAGAGGCCCGACGCCTTGATCCAGAGGATGCCGCCCTCCTTTATCGATGTATTGCCGCCTGCGCCCTGGACGAGCGCCGGATCGGCACCGACCCGCGCCGATACGTCCAGCAGGGCTTCGAATTCAGAACTTCTCACGCCAGTCTCCGATATGCAGTTTCAGGCCGCCTTCAATTGTTGTTCACACCAGGACGCAAAGGCATCGCGCTCGCCCTGCGTCATGTGCAACCCGTGTTTCGTGCGCCGCTCCAGAATGTCCTGCGGCGTCTGCGCCCATTCGGTTTCCATCAGGAACAGCGCCTCGCGCTCGCGCAGGAGCCGCCCGAAAACCTGCCCGAGATCCGCAAGGCAAGTGGCACTCCCGATCAGCGCATGGGCGCGCGTGCCGTAGAGACGCGCATAATGCTTGGCAAGGTCCATCGGCAGCCAGCGATAGCGGGCCCGCAGGTCGCCGAGAAACTGTTCGAAATCCGCAGCCGGCATGTCGCCCCCGGGCAGCGCGCCCCTGGAGGTCCAGCCCTGTGCCATGGCCGGGAAAAACGGCCGGATCTTTTCCAGCGCATGTTCGGAAAGTTTCCGGAACGTGGTGATCTTGCCGCCAAACACCGACAGCAGCGGCGCTGAACCATTGCGCGCGTCGACCTCGAAAATATAGTCGCGGGTGACGGCCGACGGGTTTTCGGCATTGTCGTCATAAAGCGGCCGCACGCCGGAAAAGCTGTGCACGATGTCGCTCGCGGCCAGCTGCTGCTTGAAATAACGGTTCACCGACGTGATCAGGTAGTCGATCTCGCTCGCATCCGCCTTCACATCCTCCGGCCGTCCCTCATAGGGAATGTCCGTGGTGCCGATCAGCGCCAGATCGTTTTCGTAAGGGTTGATGAAGATCACCCGCTTGTCGGGATTCTGGACCAGGTAGGCCTGACGGCCCTCCCAGAACTTCGGCACGATGATGTGGCTGCCCTTGACGAGGCGGACATTGCGGGCCGAATTCAGTCCGGCGACGCGGCCAATGATATCGTTGACCCAGGGACCGGCGGTGTTGACGACACAGCGCGCCCGGACCGGGATCTTGCGACCGGTCGCACCCTCGGTCATCTCGATATCCCAGAGATCGCCATTGCGCCGCACGGATGTGCAGGCCGTCCGTGTGTGCACCTGCGCCCCGCGCTGGCTGGCATCGAGCGCATTCAAAAGCACGAGACGGGCATCGTCCACCCAGCAATCGGAATATTCGAAACCCTTGCGATACTCCGGCTTGATCGGAGCGCCCTCCGGCGCTGTCGCCAGATTGAGCGTGCGCGTGCCCGGCAGGCGCTTGCGTCCGCCCAGATGGTCATAGAGAAACAGGCCGAGGCGAACGAGCCAGGCCGGACGGTCGGACGAGCTGTGCGGCAGAACAAACCGCATCGGCCAAATGATGTGCGGTGCCGATTCCAGCAGGACCTCGCGCTCGATCAGTGCTTCGCGCACAAGCCGGAATTCGTAGTATTCGAGATAACGCAGGCCGCCATGCACAAGTTTGCCGGAGCGCGAGCTTGTGCCCTGCGCCAGATCGTCCTTCTCGCACAAAATGACGGACATGCCGCGGCCGGCCGCATCCCGCGCGATGCCGGCACCATTGACGCCACCGCCGATGATGAACAGGTCAACTATGCCGTTTTCAGCACTCACGCGCGTTTCTCCTGCAGTCCATAGGTCGAAAAGCCCTCGAGCACGCCAACGATCTCTTCATCCGGCAGGATCGCCGGGCCGCCGATCAGCAAAGCGTGATAATATTGCTTGGCGATGGTCTCCAGCTCGACCGCCGCCCACATGGCCTTTTCCAGCGTCGGACCGGTTGCAATCATGCCATGATTGGCCATCAGGCAGGCGGACCGTCCTTCGAGCGCGGAGAGCACATTCTTCGACAGGTCAGGCGTGCCGTAGCGGGCATAATCGCACACCCGCACATCATGGCCGCCGAATGCGGCGATCATGTAGTGGCAGGCCGGGATGGGCTTGCGGGCCATGGAAAGAATGGTCGAGAACATCGCATGCGTATGGACGATGGCACCGATTTCCGGCCGGCCGCGCAGGATATCGCGGTGGAAGGGCCATTCGACCGAGGGCCTCTTCGGTCCCACCCAGGCATTTGCCTCACCATCCAGCGGCATCGAAACGATCATCTCGGGCGTCATCTCGGCATAGGCAACGGCCGATGGGGTGATCAGCATGCGGCCGTCATGGCGAACGCTGATATTGCCTGACGTGCCCTGGTTCAACCCGGTGGCATTCATGGAACGGCAATGTTCGATGATGGCGATGCGCAGCTCAAGCTCGGTCATGGCCACCCCTCAGCACGGATGGACCGGCGGCAGGCCGGCAATGTAGCGACGCACCTCTTCGGCAGCCATTTCCGCGGCATAGGTCACGGTGCGAACGGAAGCGCCTGCAATATGCGGCGTCAGCGTCACGTTCGGCAATTGCAGCAGCGGCCAGTCGGCCGGCACAGGCTCGACAGCGAAGGTTTCCAGCATCGCCGATGCGATCGTGCCATCGACCAGCGCCGCATAGAGCGCATCATAGTCGACCAGCGGGCCGCGCGCCGTGTTCACGAAGATCGCGCCAGGCTTCATCTGGGCAAAACGCTCGGCATTCATCATGCCGCGCGTCTCTTCGGTGACACGTGGATGCATCGTCACGACATCGGCGCGGGACACGAGATCGTCGAGGCTGACATGTTCGACGCCGGCATTGCGATCATCGGCAGAAAGCTGGACATAAGGGTCGTGGACGATGACCTTTGTTCCGAAGGCCCGCAGGAGCCGCACGACCTTGGTGCCGATATTGCCATAGCCGATCACGCCGACCGTCATTTCCGACAGTTCGCGGCCGGTCTTGTCGGCGCGGTAGAGTTCGCCGCGCCATTCGCCCTTGCGCAGCGATTCATGCCCCGTGCGGATCAGCCGTGTTTCGGCAAGGATCGCGCCGAGCGTGAATTCGGCGACGGCACTGGCATTGCGGCCGGGCGTGTTGACGACGAGCACGCCGGCTTCCCGGGCCGCCGTCATGTCGATATTAACAGGCCCGCCCCGCGACACCGCGACGAATTTGAGATTGGGCAGGCGCGCGAAAATCCCCCGTGAAAACGGCGCGAGCTGGGTGATCACCAGTTCCGCATCGCCGACGAAATCGACGATATCGTCAGCCTTGCCGACATATTCCTTCAAGCCGTCCATGCCCTCGACGGCATAGCCGTGTTCCATCGGCTCGTCGGGCCAGGGCTGTTCCAGAAGACGGATGTCATGCGCCTCGCCGCAGGCTTCCACGACCTTGTCGCGAAAGATGGTCGGCAGCATGAACCGGTCTCCGATGATGGCGATCTTCTTCATTGCGGTCTTTCCTGTTCAGAAGCCGGGCTGGCGCCGTGGGAAAGGGCGTGCCAGACCGGACGAAGGGCCAGGCGCGATTGCCTGTAGGTTGGGAACACGGCGTCGAAATGCGCGGCCATGGCTTGATCGGCGGGCTCCGGCGGCCGCTGGTAGGGGGTCACCCAGTCCTTGACGCAATCCGCCATGGAGCCATAAATTCCGAGCGAGACGGCGGCAATCATCGCCGCGCCGGCAGCGCCGGCTTCTTCCCGCTCGCTGGTCTGGATGGCGCAGCCGAGTGCGCCGCCGAGGATGCGCCGAAGTGAAGCGCTTCGCGCTGCCCCTCCGGTCAGGCGGACACGCGACGGCAGCGGCCCCATCTCCACGTAGCAATCGCGCGAGGCCATTGCCAGGCCGTTGAAGACGGCGCGCACCATATCGGCAAAACCATGCCCGGTTTCGAGACCGACGAAGGACGCCCGTGCCGTCGCATCGACGAACGGGCCGCGCTCGCCTGCCTCGGAAATATAGGGATGAAACAGAAGCGAGGTATCGCGGGATTGGGCAAGCCAGCCTTCGACATGCCCGAGAAGCTCCGCCTTGTTTTTCTCGATGCCGACGCTTTTCAGGACGCTGCCGGCCACCGACAGGATCCAGTCTATGTTGAGCGTCGCGGCCATGTTGGACTGCATCTGCGCATAGGCGTCTGGCACCGGCAGGCACATGGTATAACCCGTCAGGCCCGGATTGAGGATCACATCGTCAGCATCCCTGGCCAGCCGCATGTGCATGCCGGTCGAGCCGATGATCGAACAGCCTGCATCGGTGCCCGGCTCATAGAGCCCCGCGCCCAGCGAGGTGCACACCACATCGACATAGCCGAGCACGACAGGTGTGCCGGAGAGCAGGCCCGTCAGGGCAGCCGCACTGTCGCTCAGGCTATGATGCGTCACAGCCCCGTCGACGATCTCCGGCAGAAGGTCGCGCTGCTTCTCGAGCCCGAGAAAACCGATGACATCATCGGAATACTGGCGGGTGCGGAAATTTCCAAAGGTAAAACTGGCTTCCGAAGGATCGGTGGCGCGCTGGCCGGTGAGCTTGAAATAGAGCCAGTCCTTGCAGTGGAAACCGGTCGTCGCGCCGGTGAGCATGGACGGCTCGTTGTCGAGGATCCAGCGCAGCTGCGCCCCCATCTGGCAGGCGGCAAGTCCCGAGCCCGTATGGGCAAACCGGGCGGCGTCACCACTGTCGCGGCGCAGCCGGTCGACAGTATCTCCCGCCCGGGCATCAAGCCAGAGCCAGCCCTTGCCGACGGGGTCGCCGCTTTTGTCGATCAGCCAGGTGCCATCACCCTGCGCCGTCACGGAAATCGCGGCAACCCGGTGCGCCAGATTGTCGATCTTGTCTGCGAGATCGGCGAGTGTCTTCGCCGCATCCGCCCAGGTCCGGTCAAGGTCCTGGACGACGCCGGTGCGGCCGACGCTCTCATAGCTGTTCGGGATCGCCGAAAAGGCGATCTGCCGTCCCTCAAGGTCGAAGGCGACGGACTTGATGACCGAGGTTCCGGCATCGATCCCGATCAGAATATCACGCATCAGGCGAGCTCCTGTCCGTGGCTGATCGCCCTCCCGCTATCGCTGTCGAAGACATGCAGGCTCGACGGATCGAGCCGGATGCCGACGGTTTCGCCGATCGCGAGGTTGGTGCGATCATGCTCGACCAGAACCATCGTGCCGCCGGCAAAATCGGTGGCGATATGCGTCTGGTCGCCCAGCCACTGGTTGACCGCGACCTTCGCGCCGACCCCGCCGTCTGACCGACGCACCGCATAAGGGCGGATGCCGAGAACAACCTTGCTGCGCTTCATCAGTTCGGCCCTCACCGCATGGGAGAAATCCGATGCTTGGTATTCGAGTTTCACGCCCTCGTTAAGCCCGAAAGAGACCGTCGCGTCCGTGCCCGAGACGCCCGCCGTAAACACGTTCATCGGCGGCTCGCCGACAAAGGTGCCGGTGAACAGGTTGGCCGGACGCTCCTTGATCATCTGTGGTGTATCAAACTGCTGCAGGACCCCGCCTTCCATGACGGCGATCCGGTCCGCAAGCGCATTGGCCTCGGTCTGGTCGTGGGTGACGAGAATGGCGGTCAGGCCACGTTCCTTGATAAAATGCTTGATACGGCCGCGCAGGACAGCCCGCAATTGCGGTTCCAGCTGCCCCATCGGCTCGTCGAGAAGATGCAGGTCGGCATCGCGGATCAAAGCCCGACCAAGCGAGGCACGTTGCTGCTGCCCGCCGGAAATCGAGCTGGGATACCGCCCCATGATGTCCTCGATCTCGAGCAGCTTGGCAATGAAGCTGACTTTCTCCTCCACCACCGCATGCGGCAGTTTCGAGGACTTAAGCGCAAAGGCGATGTTTTCCTTGACGGTCAGCGGCGGATAGAGCGAATAGCCTTCGAAGGCCATGGCGACATTGCGCTTGACCGGCGCAAAGGTCTGCACCTCTCTGCCCTTCAGCTGGATCGTGCCGCGCGAGACCGCCTCGAAGCCCGCGACCATGCGCAGCGTCGATGTCTTGCCGCAGCCCGATGAGCCGAGAAGCGCGATGATCTCGCCCTTCTTCACATCCATGTCGAGGTTCTGCACGGCGTGCACGCCATGGTCGATGGGGCCATAGAACTTGTCGACGCCCTTGATCAAAAGTGCGGTCTCGCTCATGCCGCTTCTCCATTGCGTGTCATTGACGCCGCAGCCGATGCGATCAGCGCGCCGCTTTGCTTGTCGAACAGGAAGGCCGTACGGCCATCGACAGCGATATGGGCCGGGCCCGATGCGGGACCGGGCGTTCCCGCCGGCCGGGAGACCAGAACTTCGCGCTTGCGCATGGTCATCACCAGCGTCACCGTCTTTTCGTTGAGCGGCGTTTCCGCCTCGACCGCAACCGGGATCGCGCCCGGCGCTCCGGCCTTTGTAAAGACTATCGCCTCCGGCCTCAGCCCGATGACGCAAGATTTGCCGACCACCGCTCCCGGCATGCCGGGCAAGGCAATCCGCACATCCGAAAGCTCGACATAAATGCCGTCGGGGCCTTCCTTCGGCACGACGTCAAGCAGATTGATCGTCGGATCTCCGAACAGGCGGGCGATCTCGATATCGGCCGGCGCGAGGTAGATTTCAGCCGGCGTGCCGATCTGGCGAATGCGGCCCTGCGACATCACGGCGATGCGATCGCCCAGCGCCATCGCCTCCTTGTAGTCCTGCGTCACATAAACCACCGTCGCGCCCTGGGCGGCCAGCAGACGCGGCAGTTCCAGGCGCATCTCGAAGCGCAGCTTGGCATCGACATTGCGCAGGGGGTCGTCGAGCAGGAGCAGCGGCGGTGAGCCGGCAAGTGCGCGGGCAAGCGCCGTCCTCTGCTTCTGGCCGTTGGAAAGCGCCTTGGGATGATGCGACAGCACATGGTCGATCTTCAGGAGCTTTGCCACTTTCTGGACGCCGGCCGCAATCGCGTCCTTCGACGAACGGGTCGCCGTCAGCGGGCTGGCGATGTTGTCGAAGGCGCTCATATGGGGAAACAGGGCGAAGTTCTGGAAGGCCATGCCAATGCCGCGATGTTCGGCATCGACTTCGGCCATGTCCTCGCCGCCGATCAGGATCTGCCCTTCGTCCGGCTCGATGACGCCGGCCACCATGCGCAGCAGGACCGTCTTGCCGGCACCGGACGGCCCGAACAGAACCAGCGTTTCACCATCGGCCACGCTGAGCGAAAGATCGTCCAGGACCGTCTGGCTCTTGTAGCGCTTGACGATGTTTTTCAGTTGAAGCGTTGTCATTGGAAATTATCCCTTCACCGCGCCGAGCGACAGGCCTTCGACCAGATAGCGCTGCGCGTAGAGTGCGATGGCAAGCGTCGGCGTGATCGACAAAACGATGGCGGCGGCGATCTGGCCGTACTGGATGCCGGAGGCAGTCACGAAGGCAAGCGCACCCACCGTCACCGGCTGTTTGTCAGCGGATGCCAGCACCAGCGCGAAGACGAAATTGTTCCAGGCAAAGATGAAGGCCAGCAGGCCGGCTGCCGCAATCCCAGGCCCCGCCAGCGGCAGCGCGATCTTGCGGAAGGTGGCAAACCAGGAATGGCCGGCGATCCGGTAGGCATATTCGACGTCGGCGGAAATATCCTCGAAATAACCGCGCACGATCCACAGGATGAGCGGCAGGCAGATCAGCTGATAGACCCAGATCAGCCCGAAATAGGTATCCGCAAGGCCGAGCCACTGGAAATACTGCGTGAGCGGCAGAAGCACCAGAAGCGGCGGCGCAAAGCGGAAGGACAAGAGCGTGAAGGCGATGTCTTCCGAACCGCGAAACTTGTGGCGGGCAAAGGCGTAGGCTGCGGGAACGCCGAGCACCAGCGCCACGGCCACCGAAGCGACCGACAGGAAGACCGAGTTTCCGAGATTGCGCATGAAGGCGATATCGAGCGTGCCGGCAGCCGAGGTCAGCTTGCCGGTGATCAGCGCCTGATAATTCTCGAAGGTCGGCGTGAAGACGACGGACGGCGGAATGCGCAGGATCGTCTCGTTCGTCTGGAAGGACATCAGGAAGATCCAGAGGATCGGGAACATGAAGAACAGGACGATCAGCAGCAGCGCCGTGCCGCGAAAGATCTTCTCGAAGGTGGATGTGGTTTCCATGGTTCTCCCCTCCCTCTCAGGATTCGCCACGGGCGCGTTCGCGCAGCCGCAACCAGTGTTTGATGAAGACGTTCGACAGGAAGTAGGTGATCGCCCAGAGGATGACCATCAGCGCGGCGGAGCGCCCGACATTGGTCGACTGGAAGAAGTTGAGATAGGCCTCGACCTGGAAGACAGTCAGCGTATCGCCCGGCCCCCCTTGCGTCATCGCGTAGATGATGTCGAACTGCTGGATACTGTCGAGCAGGCGGAACAGCGTCGCCGTCAGGATGTAGGGCGTCAGCATCGGCAGGGTAATGCGGAAGAACACGAAGGTGCGCGGCACCCCGTCCAGCGCGGCCGCTTCGAACGGCTGCGTCGGCAAGGAGCGCAGGCCGGCGAGCAGCAGGATCATGATGAACGGCGTGTAGACCCAGATATCGACGAGCACGACCGTGAACAGCGCCGAACTCGGCGACGAGGCCCAACGGAAATCCTCCAGCCCGATCAGGCTGGCAAAATAGCTGAGAATGCCGAAGCCGGGATTGGTCATCAGCTTCCACATCAGCGCAGCCAGGGCCGGAGCGGTCATCAGCGGCATCAGCAGCATGATCGAGACGAAATTATTGACCGTCGAGCGGCGCTGCAAAAGCAGGGCAATACCGAGACCGAGGATAAGCTCGAGCGTCACCGTCGTCCCGGCATAGATCAGCGAGACTTTCAGCGTGTTCCAGAAACCGGGATCGGTCATGAAGTTGATATAGTTGTCGCCCCAGTTGAACTGGCGCGCCCAGGGCTGGCTCAGCCTGTAGCGCTGGAACGAATAGACCACGGCCGACAGGAACGGCACGAGGATACCGATGCAGACGAGAAGGGCCGGAAGGCTCAGCACATAGGGCAAGGCCTTCCTGCTGATCCTGAAACCGGAGGCGGCTTTGCGCTCCCTTGCTGTTGAAGCCATGGTCAGCTCCGATCCATTTTGTTGAAGAAGCCGCAGGTTGCTGGCGCGACGCCCGCGCAACTGTCCTCGGCATTCAAATTTTGTTCAAGCCTGGAACGGGAAACTCCGAAGGCCATGCGGTAGGGACCCGGCGCCCGTGGCGCCGGGTCCTTTTGTCAGTTTGATCAGCCGAGACCGGCTTCCTTGAGCTGGGTGTCGATGCTCTGGACGAGCATGTCGAGACCTTCATCAACCGGCACTTCCTTGGCGACCATCTTCTGCAGCGTTGAAGCCCATTCGGTGGTGACGTCAAAGAACAGCGGCTGCGGCGTGAACTTGATCGAGGCGCCCGGTGCCGACTTGTCGAACATGTCGACATAGCCCGCATAGCTCTTGTTCAGGCGTTCGCGGAAGATCTCGTCCTTCCAGACCGACTGACGGACCGGATTGACAAAGTCCATCTTGGTGGCGCCGAAGATGGCGTGCTCGGCACCGGAAGCCCACTGCATGAAGTACCAGGTGGCGTCCTTGTCCTTGGAGAAGTTGGACATGGCCAGCGACCAGATCCAGATGTTCGGCGTCGCTGACGTGGCAGCCGGATTGGCGGCAAACGAGGCGAAGGCGAGATTGCCGGCTTCCTTGTTGGTGCCGCCGTTCATGAAGTAGCCGAGAATATCGGCATCAAACATCATGGCGGATGCGCCGGCACCGAGGTCCGTGCCGACCTGATACCAGGTGTAGGTCGACCAGTCCTTCGGGCCGCTTTCCTGGATCATCTGCACCCACTTGGAGTGGAAGGCGCGGGATTCAGCCGTGTTCATCGCGGCCGAAAGCTTTCCGTCGGCCGAAACATTGAGGTCCTTCTGGCCGAAGTTGGCATAGCCGGAGAGGAAGCCCGGATGGATCGTCGCCCAGGAGCGCGAGCCGCGAACGCCGATGCCGTATGGTCCGCCCAGATCCTTGGAGGCCTTGCCGGCTGTCTCGATGAGTTCATCGAGGTTTCCGGGGACCTTGCCGCCGATCTTGTCGAGCATCGTCTTGTTGTAGGTGAGGTCGTTCTGCTCGTAGCCCCACGGAATGCACCACTGCTTGGCATCATCAGAACCCAGCTCGCCGCCAGGCGTTCCGTTCCATGCGCAGGAATTCCGAACCCCCGGCAGGAAGTCATCCCAGGCATAGTTCGGGTTGGTCTTGGCCGGATCCTTGATCCATTCGTTCAGATCGGTAATCCAGCCGGCCGGGCCATAGGTCCAGGTCATGTAGGCACCGGTCATGAAGGCATCATATTCCGTCGAGCCCGACGACAGCGCCGCCGTCACCTTGTCGAAATAGACGTCTTCGGGGAACACGTCATAGCTGACCTCGATACCGGTCAGATCCTTGAACGTCTGCAGGTTGGCGATCATCGCGTCCGCATAGGGATGCTTGTTCAAGAGCAGCTTCAGCGACTTGCCGGAATGCGCCTTCCAGTCGAAATCGGCAGCATGCGCGTTGGTCGCCATCATGTTGAACAGCGTGCCGGCAGCGCCGGCGGTAATCCCCATTGCGCCAAGGCCTTTCAACATGCCACGGCGGTCCACCTCTCCGCGCAGAAACGCACCGATGAGGTCTTTTTCCTTTTCGTACATTGGTTTTCTCCTCCTTCACGGGCAAAACAAGCTCGATTGAGCCGTACCGGCTACCCGACCGGTATTTCCTCCGAAAATGAAACAGGCGGCCACTCCCATGGCCTGCTGCCTGTCCCGCCTCCAATTCCTCCCACAACCGTCAGGCCGCGTCGTTCATCAGCGTCCGCGCGGTGCGCTCGTCGGTGATCAGGCCGCTCAGGAAGCGGCTTTCCAGCACCGAGCGGATCGCCCGCGCCTTCACCTTGCCGCCCGCAACGGCGACAACCCGGCGATTCCTGAGTTCTTCCCGTTTCATCGTAAAGGTCCTGTCCGATAGCGTCGTCTCGATCGGCTGGCCCTTCTCGTCGAAGAAGTGGCCGAGCAGTTCGCCGACACCACCACCATTCTTGATCTCCTCGATCTCGCTCTTTTCGATCATGCCGGTGGCGACAAGCGAGGCTTCGCGCTCCACCGTGCCGATGCCGACGAGAAGCAGATCGGCAGTGCTGGCGAGATCGAACACCTCGCGCACGCCGCGCTGGCTGAACAGCACGTCACGGTCCTCGATCGTGTTGGCAAAGAACGGAACGGGCATGACATAGGCTTCCGCGCCGGTGCGCTCCGCCAACCGATGGATAACGTCGTGCGGATTGGCCGAGAATTTGCGCGTCAGGCCGCCGAGCAGCGAAACGAAGCGCACGTCGTTATTGGTGGTGCGCGGCAGATATTCGACGCAGGCGGCGAGCGTCCGGCCATGCCCCATGCCGATCAGCACGTGGCCTTCCCGCTCGATCTCGCGTTTCAGAAACTGTGCGCCGGAAATGCCGAGCGCCTTCAGAGGAAGGTCCTCCGGATCGAAATCCGGCACGACTTCGCAATAGTCCAAGCCATAGCGCGTCGACAGCTTCTGCTCGAGCTCGACGCATTCGGATACTTCACCGTCGATATAGACCTTCACCAGGCCATCCTGGTTGGCCTTCATGATCAGCCGGTGGGCCTTGAGCGACGAGAGCCCCAGGCGCTTGGCAACCTCGGCCTGCGTCAGTCCGCCGGCATAATGCAGCCACGCCGCACGGGTCGCCATGCTCGACTCGTCGTCCCGCAAGGAGCCTCCACCCGTGATCGCCATATTCTCCACCCAATGGTTTGATATTTTTTTCTCGTTGTGAAAATATTTTCATTCCCTGAAAAATTTGTCAAGCGACGTCGGCGCGAAGGACGTCCGCAAATACCACCGAGCAAACCTGAAAGCCGGGGCTGGCTTTGCGGGGTAGCGTCGATTAGGGAAGGAATTCAGGCTGTTCTTGCAGTGCAAAACGGAACCGCGAAAACCGCGAAAAAAATTCGATTTCTGCCGAAAAATCCGGATACAGGCGCGCAAAAGGCAAAATACATTCCCATTTCAGCCTTCATGCTGTAGCCCAGTGATCAAAGCGCCGAACAGGACGGGACCGGAAATGCTGACTGCCAAAGCGTTGAAACGCCGCATCCGGAAAATCAGAAACAGGCTTGCGAGCCAGTTTTTCGAAAGCCGGTACGGACGCGAACTGCTGGTCAGCGCCCTGCCGTCCCGTCTCCAGACGATGACAACCGACTGCGGCGATCACGTCATGACCTTTTCGCCCCACGACTATATCGGCCGGAAAATCTTCCGGAAGGGCCATTTCGAGCGCGAGCATGTCGACCGGCTGCTGGACATTTTGAAAACGCGTAGCCTCTGGCGCGAAGGGACGGCCCTCGTCGAGCTTGGTGGCAATATCGGCACGCAGACGGTGTATTTCGCATTGAGCGGCGCCTATGAGCGGATCGTCAGCATCGAACCCGATCCGCGCAATTTCGAGCTGTTGCGTATCAACATCGCGCAGAACCGGCTCGAAACAATGGTCACCCTTGTCAATTGCGCGGCGGGGGAGAGCGAGGGCCAGATCGCCTTTTTCCAGCACCAGGCCAATCATGGAAAAAGCAGCGCCTTGCGACAAAGCCCGTCCGACCGGGAAATCTCTGTGCCGGTGCGTCCGGTCAGTGCCATTCTGGCGGATACCGGCATTACGCCGCCATCCGTCGGGCTCATCTGGATGGATATAGAAGGGTATGAGCCGGTCGCCTGCCGCTCCATGGAAGCGCTGATGACGCTGCGCGTGCCGCTCTATATGGAATTCTCACCGGCCTTCTACGGCGCGGAGGCATCGGCTGAATTCGTCCGCTACCTCGCGCGCTTCTACACCGATTGCCTCGTCTTTTCCGAGGACGACGACCCCGTCGCCCTCAAGGTCGCCAAGATGCCGATCGACCGCGTGCAATACGACGTGCTGTTGCTGCCCGTCTGATGATTAGCGCTTGCGATAGATGAAATAGCGCCCTTCGCGCACTGTCGCCGGCAAAGGTTGCGGCTCGAGGTCGGGATGCTCGAGCGGCAGGCCGCTGATGGCAATGCCACCGGGGCGCAAGCTGCCCGCCGCCAGTTGCGGCAGCCAGGTCAGCGTCACCGCATCCTTGTCGGGATAGCCTGTCCCGATATCGGCATGCACCAGTGCAGCGCCCGTTCCGAGATAGGCCTGCGCCGTCTCGCGGATTTCACCGATCACCAGATCCTGTGGCTCCGGCGTCGAGCTGGCATGCGAACCAATTGCCCGATCGAAGGCGATGATCCGGCGGCCGGGAAAATGCTCGCGCAAATGGCTGTAGGTGCGCCCGTTGCCAAGGCCGATTTCGAGCACGGCACCCTCCTGACCGTCCAGCATTGTCGCGCTGATATGGTTGAGAATGTCGCGCTGGGCGGTCAGGCGGCGAATGAAACTGTCAAGGCGGCTCATGGGCGGCGGCAATCCATTTTTGCTTCGTGGTCACGGGGCATAGCACGCGCCCCTCCTTGCGGTCGACCACATCGCGTTCGTGCAGAGGATCAAGATTTTGTCAGCGGAGTTGCGTTGCGCTTGATCGCGTCGCGCCTGCGACTGTGCTAGGTTTCGTCCATGGCAGAGATTTCCAGCGATACATTCTTCAGCACGCTTCCCGTCTTCGTCGAGTTCGAGGGCGTCGCGGACGGCGGCAACTATCAGCCCCTGCCAGACAACTGGGCGCTGGCGACCGCCGATATCGTCGATTCCACCGGCGCAATCGAAGCCGGAAACTACAAGTCCGTGAACATGGCGGGTGCGAGCGTCATCTCGGCCATCCTCAATGCCCTTGGCCAGCACGACCTTCCCTTCGTCTTCGGTGGCGACGGCGCGCTTGTTGCCATTCCGCCATCGGCGCGCGGCAAGGCACAGGAAGCGCTGGCAGCCGTGCAGAGCTGGGTGGCGGAAGAACTGCAGATGACGATGCGTGCCGCCCTTGTTACCGTATCCGATATCAGGGCCGCCGGCGTCGATGTCCGCGTGGCCCGGTTCCAGGTGAGCGAAGGCGTTTCCTACGCCATGTTTGCGGGCGGCGGCGCAAGCTGGGCCGAAGCGCGCATGAAGGAAGGCCTCTACGCCGTCGCCCCTGCCGCGCCCGGGACGCGGCCCGACCTCAGCGGCCTTTCCTGTCGCTGGAACCCGATCAAGTCGCGCCATGGAGAGATCGTTTCGATCATCGCCGTGCCCAGCACGGCCGGCAGCGGCCTTGCATTCCAGAACCTGATCACCGAGGTCGTCACGCTTGCCGCATCGGGCGAACGCGACGGGCATCCGGTCGCCGCCGAAGGCCCGCAACTGGGCCTCTCTCGCACTGGGCTCGACACCGAAGCGCGGGCCGCAGCCCCAAAGGGCCGCAGGCTGCGCCAGAAGATCTTCATCATCGCGCAATATATTCTGACCGTCACGCTGTTCCGCTTCGGGATGACGCTCGGGCGTTTCGATCCCAAGGTCTATCGCAGCGATGTCGCGCAGAACACCGACTTCCGCAAATTCGATGACGGACTGAAGATGACCATCGATGTCAGCGAGATACAGTTGAAGCGCATCGCGGCACGGCTTGAGGAGGCTGCAGTGGCAGGGATCTGTCGCTACGGGCTGCACAGGCAGGATTCAGCGCTGATGACCTGCATCGTGCCAACACCGCTCAGCCGCACGCACATGCACTTCATCGATGGCGCTTCCGGCGGCTACGCGGTGGCCGCCAGCCACCTGAAGGGGCGCCCGGCCGCATTACCGAACGCCTCCGCGGCAAGCGCCTAAGTCCCCCAACCGGCACTCTTATGCCTTGAAGATGCTGTCGCTGTGCAACTGACGGCGGGCAAAGGCATTGCGCGTATCGATGATCAATGGCGCCCAACGGGCGAGCGCTGCGTAATCGACGGCATCGTGATCGGTGGCGATCAGCACCGCGTCGAAGCCCTTGATCGTCTCCTCATCGAGCGACACCGAAGATCGGCCCTTCAACATCATGTATTCGCGCGTCGGCGGAATCTGCGCAATATGCGGATCGTGATAGGCGGTCGTGCCGCCCCGCTCCTCGATCAGTTCGATCAGTTTCAGCGACGGACTCTCCCGAGTATCGGGCACGTTCTTCTTGTAAGCAAGGCCGATGACGAGAACGCGTGACCGGCTCAGCGCCTTGCCGCTGTGGCGATCGAGCGCCTCGGCAAGTTTCCCCACCACATGGCGCGGCATGGCGGAATTGATCTCTCCGGCAAGCTCGATGAACCGGGTCGGCAGCTCGAACTCGCGGGATTTCCAGGTCAGGTAGAACGGATCGATCGGAATGCAGTGTCCACCCAGACCCGGTCCCGGATAAAAAGGCATATAGCCGAACGGCTTGGTCTTCGCAGCGTCGATGACCTCCCAGATATCCACGCCCATGGCGTCGTAGACGACCTTCAACTCGTTCACCAGGGCGATATTGACCGCGCGAAAAATGTTCTCGGTCAGTTTCACGGCTTCCGCTGTTGCATTCGAGGAAACCGGCACCACGGTCTTCACCGCAGCCGAATAGAAGCGCACCATCAGTTCGGCAGCGGCAGGCCCGTCACCGGCAACCACCTTTGGAATGCTCGATGTCTCGAAATCGCGGTTGCCCGGATCCTCGCGCTCCGGCGAGAAGCCGAGGAAGAAATCCTGTCCGGACACCAGCCCGGCCTTCTCCAGGATCGGCTTTACGACTTCATCGGTCGTTCCCGGATAGGTCGTCGATTCGAGCACGACCAACTGGCCGGGCCGCAGCGTCTCTGCAATGTGCGCGCAGGTTTTGACAATGAAGGAGAGATCCGGATCCCGGTGTTTGGTCAGCGGCGTCGGCACGCAGATGATGATGACGTCGCATTCGGCCAGGCGCGAAAAATCGGCCGTTGCCTGGAAGCGGCCAGAGCGCGCGTGTTCGCGCAGAACTGTATCGGAGACCGCCTCGATGTAGGACCTGCCTGCCTCGATCGCGACCATCTTTGACGGATCGATATCGAACCCGGTCACCGGAAAACCGCTGCGCGCGATGGTCATGGCCAAAGGCAGGCCGACATAACCAAGGCCGATGACCCCGGCACGCGCGGTGCGCGCATCGATGCCGGCAAGGAGGTTTTCATGCGGGGAGGAAAAATGGCTCAATATCGTCTTCTCATCTTGTCTGCGGGCGCAAATGGGCGACACTGGAGGTGGGGGTAAATGATACGGCTGTCAAGCGTCGGCCGGTCCGACAGGTTGCGCTTCAAAATGGGTCCAACTTTTGTTACCGGCGAATCTGGTTTTGCAAACACTGCCTCATTATATGGGACCTCGGTGATATCATCCAATGCACCGGTAAAAGAGATTGGATGGGCCGTGCCGGCGGGGCGCAGGGTTGCGGAAGAAAGATCAAGTAAAAGCGATGAACACACACCGGGCGCATGTCTCGACCACTCTCCTCGATCGCGTTTCCCATTGGCTGCAGCAGGCGGCACTGAGCGGCGAGAGCCTCGAAAACCTTGTCCAGGGATTTTGCGAGCGATTGGCCGCATCGGGCCTGCCGCTGAACCGCGTGCATCTGAGCTTTTCCATGCTGCATCCGCTTTATGACGCGCTCGGTTTCACCTGGATGCGCGGCAAGGGCGTGACCGTCGAGGGATACCGCGCCAGCAACAGCCCCAATGACACCAACCGCTTTCTGCATAGCCCCTATTATTATCTCTTGAGCAACAATCTCGATCACATGCGCCGGCAAATCGACCCAGCGACACCGTCGGAATTCCCGGTCTTCGAGGACTTCAAGACCCTGGGTGTCACCGACTACATCGCCTTCGTGCAATCCTTCGGCGAATCGGCCGGCCAGGGCATGATGGGATCCTGGGCCACCGATGCGCCCGATGGGTTCAGCGACAATGTCATCGAAGCCTTGCTGCGCATCCAGAACAGCCTGGCCGTTGCGGCAAAGATGGCGGTTCTCGGCAAGCTCGCCGACAATATGCTGACCACCTATCTCGGCGGCAATGCGGGCAAGCGGGTGTTGTCCGGCCAGATCCGCCGCGGCGATGGCGATACCATCCGCGCAGCCCTTGTCATGGCGGATATGCGCCAGTCGACGATGCTGGCCGAAAAGGAAGGCCGCCAGGTCTATATCGATACGCTGAACCAGTTCTTCGATGCGATCGCCACGCCCTTCAACAAGCAGGGCGGCGAGATCCTGAGTTTCGTCGGCGATGGTTTCCTCGCCGTCTATCCTTGCGGCCGGCACCGGGAGCCGTCGCAGGTGGCAGCACTTGCGGCCATGGGCGCCGTGCGCCAGGCCACCGCCCGCATGGCAGAACTGAACATCGACCGGAAGCGCAAGGGGCTCGGCGAAATCCGCTATGGCATCGGCCTGCATATGGGCAATGTGATGTTCGGCAATGTCGGCTTGAAGGACCGGCTGACCTTCTCCGCCTTCGGCGCCGCGGTCAACGAGGTGGAGAGACTGCAGCGTCTGACCAAGAAATATTCTCAGCCGATCGTGGCGAGCCAGTCCTTTGCAACCTATTGCGGCGGCGACTGGACGTCGCTGGGCGAGGAAAAACTGCGCGGCGTTCGCCAGAAGGTCACCGTGCTTCTGCCGGGCGAGAGCAATATGAAGCTCGACTATGCCGAAGTGGCGCAGAACCAGTCGCAGGACAGCCGCTCGGAAGCCGAGCAGGTCATGCTGCTCTATCGCAACAGCCGCAAGCCGACCGGTTCGGACGCTTGGAACAAACTGCTGCAATAGCACGTTTGGTTTCAGGCTTTTGACGGTGGCAAACTCCAGGACATCAGGCATCCGACATCGGCTCTGGGCACAAAATCGCGGCTGAAAGCATACTGAAGTTTCCCCTTTGCGGGTCATGGACAGGGCAAATCCCGTGGGATAGTCTCGAAATCTAGAGCCGAGCGTTGATCCGGGCGCGGCATGGGCCATCCGGCGACCACATTGCGACAAGGAAGACTGCTGGCATGACCTCAGGCGCAGACCTGCTGCGGATCGAGAGCCTGAATATCTCATTCGCAATGCTGGGCGGGCAGATCGACGCCGTACGCAATGTCAGCCTGCGCGTCAGCCCGGGCAAGGTCACGGCGCTGGTCGGCGAATCCGGTTCCGGCAAGTCGGTCATCAGCCAGGCCGTGATGGGCATCCTGCCGCAGACAGCGTCGGCCAGCGGCCGCATCCTGTTCTGTGATCCCGCCCTGTCGGAGACCCCGTCGGACCTGTTGCAGATGCCGCGCGACGGACGCGAAATCCGCGCAATCCGCGGCAACCGCATGGGCAAGATCTTCCAGGAGCCGATGACATCGCTGTCGCCGCTGCATACGATCGGCAACCAGATCAGCGAAGTCCTGCGCATCCACACAACGGCATCGAAAACGGAATGTCGCGAGCGCAGCGAGGAGATGCTGGGGCTCGTCGGTTTCGCCAAGCCATCCCGCGCCTTCGACATGTATCCGTTCGAGCTTTCAGGCGGCATGCGCCAGCGTGCGATGATCGCCATGGCGCTGATCTGTCGGCCGGCACTGCTGATCGCCGACGAGCCGACGACGGCGCTCGACGTGACCATCCAGGCCCAGATCCTGCAATTGCTGCGCGACCTGCAGACGAAGATGGGCATGGCCATGCTTCTGATCACCCATGATCTCGGCGTGGTCGCCAACGTGGCCGACGAGGTCGTGGTCATCTACCATGGTGAAATCATGGAGGCCGGTCCGGTTGAGACCATCTTCCGCAATCCCTCGCACCCCTACTTGAAGGGGCTGATGGCGGCGGTTCCGCATTTCGACATGAAGCCCGGCGAACGCCTGAAGGCGCTTCGCGAGATACCGGTCAATGCCGGCAACCTGCTTGGCAAGAAGGCAGACGTCGCCACAGGTCCTGACGTCATTCTGTCTGTCCGCAATATCGGCAAGACCTTCACCACACGCAAGTCCGGCTGGTTTGGCAAGGGCGATACCTCTGCCACGCTGGCGGTCGATGATGTCAGCTTCGATATCCGCCGCGGCGAGTGCCTCGGTCTCGTCGGCGAAAGCGGATGCGGCAAGACCACACTCAGCAAAATCCTGATGCGGGCGGTCAAGCCCGATACGGGTTCGATAACCCTGCATGGAGCCGATGGCGATCTCGATGTTCTCGCCGCGGAAGGGGCACGGCTGAAGGCGCTGCGCACGCGCGTCCAGATGGTCTTCCAGGACCCGGTATCTTCGCTGTCACCGCGCATGACCGTCCAGAACATCCTTGCGGAACCGCTGGAAATCCACGATCGCGGCAATGCACAGGCGCGGCAGGAAAAAGTCAGGACACTGATCGATGCGATCGGCCTCGACCAGCGCTTCCTCAACCGTTACCCCCACAGTTTTTCCGGCGGCCAGCGGCAGCGCATCGGCATTGCCCGCGCGCTTGCGCTCGGACCGGACCTTCTGATCTGCGACGAGCCGGTGTCCGCGCTCGACGTGTCGGTTCAGGCGCAGATCCTCAATCTTCTGAAGGACCTGCAAAAAGAACTCGGCCTCACCTATCTGTTCATCTCGCACAACCTTGCCGTGGTCGACTACATGGCCGACCGGATCGCAGTCATGTGCGGCGGGCGCATCGTCGAGATTGCACCGCGCGAAACACTGATGCGGGCGCCAGTGCATCCCTATACGAAATCGCTGCTTGCCGCCGTGCCCTTCCCAGACCTCGACAGGCCGCTGGATTTCGCCGCGCTCAACCCGAGCGGCGCCTCCGACAAGCGCAGCTGGGGCCGCCAGTTTTCCGGCGACGATGGCAACACGCTTTTCCCGGCCGATCTCGGCAATGGCCATTTCGTGCTTGCCAGCCGCAATGCCGATGCAAGGGAGCTCGTTTCGTGATCAAGCGCCGCACCACCCTCGGACTGCTCGCCTCCGCCTTCCTGCCCGGCTTTGCCCGTGCCGGTTTCGTCGAGCCGGATTTCCTGAAGCCGCTCCTGCGCGCCGCCGCCCTGCCGGACCTGGTCGACCGATTGCCAACGACCCCGCGCGTCATCAATCTGGCCGCCATGGGCCGCAAGCCCGGGCGCTATGGTGGCGTCGTGCGCACGCTGATCGGCAGCCAGAAAGACATTCGCATGATGACGATCAACGGCTATGCCCGTCTCGTCGGCTATGACGAAAAGCTCAATCTGCACGCCGACATTCTCGAAAGCTTCGAGCATATCAATGAGAGCGTCTTCACCTTCAAGATCCGCGAAAAGCATCGCTGGTCCGACGGCAGCTATCTGACATCGGAAGACTTTCGCTACACCTGGGAAGACGTGATCCTCAACGAGGATCTGCGGCCGGGCGGGGTCCAGCGCGAACTGCTGGTCGACGGCAAGCCGCCGCGTTTCGAGATTATCGACAAATACACCGTGCGCTACACATGGGATGGCCCGAACCCCGATTTCCTGCCGGGCCTGGCAGCGCCATCGCCGATCACCCTGCTCCTGCCGCATGCCTATATGCGCAGGTTCCACCGCAAATATCAGGACGACATCCGGCTTTCGGCGTTGATGCGCGAATATCGCGTCAAGAAATGGGCCGACCTGCACATTAAGATGTCGCGCCAGTACCGCCCCGAAAACCCGGAGCTCCCGACGCTCGATCCCTGGCGCAACCGCACCACGCCCCCTGCCGAGCAATTCGTCTTCGAACGCAATCCGTTCTTTCACCGCGTTGACGAAAACGGCCTGCAATTGCCCTATGTCGATCAGTTCGTGCTGAATGTCAGCTCGTCGGAAATCATCGCCGCCAAGACCGGCGCCGGTGAAACCGATCTGCAGTTCACAGGCGTCGATTTTACCGACTACGCCTTCCTCAAGGATTCTGAGAAGCGGTACCCGGTCAAGGTCAGTCTCTGGAAGCGCACGCAAGGCTCCCGCGTCACCCTTTTGCCCAACCTCAACTGCAAGGACGAGGTCTGGCGCAAGCTGTTCTGGGATGTCCGCGTGCGCCGGGCGCTTTCGCTGGCCATCGACCGGCACGAAATCAACATGGTCTCCTTCTTCGGCCTCGGCCGGGAAAGCGCCGACACGATTCTCCCGGAAAGCCCGCTCTACAAACCCGAATACGGGGCAGCGTGGAGCATGCATGACCCCGATCAGGCCAATGCCCTTCTGGACGAAGTCGGTCTTGTCGATCGGGACGATGACGGGATCCGTCTTCTCCCCGATGGCCGCACAGCCAAGATCGTCGTCGAAACCGCCGGCGAAAGCACGCTGGAGACGGACATTCTTGAGCTGGTGACCGATCACTGGCGCAAGATCGGAATAGCGCTGTTCATCCGGACCTCGCAGCGCGATGTCTTCCGCTCGCGCACGATGGGTGGCGAGATCATGATGTCGATGTGGTCCGGTCTCGACAATGGCGTGCCGACCGCCGATATGAATCCCGGTCAGCTGGCACCGAGCGCCGATGAACAGATGCAATGGCCCGTCTGGGGCATGCATTATCTTTCGCTCGGCCAATATGGCCATGCACCGGAACTGCCGGAAGCAACACGTCTCGTCGATCTCCTGAAGGCCTGGAAACGGACGACGGAAACTGCGGAGCGCACGCAGATCTGGGGCGAGATGCTCACACTTTTCACAGATCAGGTATTTTCGATCGGCATGGTCAACAGTGTGCATCAGCCTGTCCTGTCATCCTCGCGGCTGAACAATGTGCCGGCCGAAGGTCTTTACGGATTTGAGCCAACCAGCTTTCTCGGCGTCTACATGCCCGATACCTTCTGGTACGGCGACAGCGAGGCGAGCTGACAATGCTGCGTTACATCCTGTGGCGCTGCGCTGCCATGATCCCTACCCTTCTGATCATTTCCGCCCTCGTCTTCACCATCATCGAACTGCCGCCGGGCGACTACTTCGAAAGCTATGTTGCCGAACTGCGCGCCCAGGGCGAAAATATCGACATGGCCGAAATCGAGGAATTGCGCCGTCAATACGGCTTCGATCAGCCACCGGTCCTGCGTTACGTCTACTGGGTCGCCGGCATGCTGCAGGGCGATTTCGGCTATTCCTTCGAGTATCAGCTACCGGTCAACGAGGTTGTCGGAGACCGGCTATGGCTGACGGTGCTTGTGTCGTTTTTCACGATCATCTTTACCTGGATTGTCGCCTTTCCGATCGGCATCTATTCCGCCACGCACCAATACAGCTGGGGTGATTACGGCCTGACGTTTGTCGGCCTGATCGGCATCGCCATCCCGAACTTCATGTTCGCGCTGATCCTGATGTATTTTGCCAATATCTGGTTCGGCACTTCGATCGGCCATCTGATGGACCAGCAATACATGTCGCAATCGATGAGCTGGGCCAAGGCAAAGTCGATCATGGAGCATCTCTGGATCCCCGTGCTGATCATCGGCACGGCCGGCACGGCCGGGATGATCCGCCGCTTGCGCGCCAACCTCCTGGACGAACTGCAGAAGCAATATGTCGTCACCGCCCGGGCCAAGGGACTGCACCCCTTTCGGGCGCTGATCAAATATCCGCTGCGCATGTCGCTCAACTTCTTCATTTCCGACATCGGCTCGATCCTGCCGGCGATCATTTCTGGCGCCGAGATCACCGCCATCGTCCTGTCGCTGGAAACGACGGGCCCGATGCTGATCAAGGCCTTGCAAAGCCAGGACATGTATCTGGCAGGCTCGTTCCTGATGTTTCTTGCCTTCCTCACCGTCATCGGCGTTCTGGTCTCGGATATCGCGCTTGCGTTCCTTGATCCGCGCATCAGGCTGCAAGGCGGGAGCACAAAGTGACATCATCGATCCCGTCGACCGGCACCCCGTTGCCACACTATGTTTCGACCGCGCCGTTCGATCCGCATTCCGTCGAGGTGATGTCGGAAGACCAGGCGCGTGTCTATCAGGCCTCGCAACTCCGGCTGATGTGGTGGAAATTCAAGCGCCACAAGCTGGCGCTTGTGTCCGGCATTTTCCTGATCGTTCTCTACGTGATGATCGCGATCGCCGAGTTCCTGGCGCCGTACAATCTGCACACACGCAATGTCGACTTCATCCATGCGCCGCCGCAGGCCGTGCATCTGTTCAACGACGGAAACTTCGTCGGCCCCTTCGTCTACGGCCGCGACATGCGTCTCGACATGGATACGCTGCGCCGCGTCTACACGGAGGACCGGACGGACATCCAGCCGCTGCGCTTCTTCTGCAGCGGGGACGGGTATCGGTTCTGGGGTCTCTTCGATGCAAGTACCCATCTCGTCTGCCCGGCCGAAGGCGGACAGTTTTTCCTGCTCGGCAGCGACCGGCTCGGCCGTGACGTGCTCTCGCGCATCCTGTACGGCGCCCGTATCTCGCTGACCATCGGCCTGCTCGGCATCACCATGAGTTTCGTTCTCGGCATCGTCATCGGCGGCCTCGCCGGCTATCACGGCGGCGTCTTCGACCTGATCGTCCAGCGCATCATCGAAGTGCTGCAGTCGATCCCCAGCATTCCCCTGTGGATGGCGCTGGCGGCGATCATGCCGGTGACCTGGAGCCCGATCGTCATCTATCTCGGTATTACCGCAATCCTCGGCCTTCTCGACTGGACCGGTCTTGCGCGCGCGGTGCGCTCGAAGCTGCTGGCGCTGCGTGAAGAGGACTATGTCCTGGCGGCACAGCTGATGGGGGCCAAAAGCGGCCGCATCATCGGGCGCCATCTGGTGCCGGGCTTCATGTCGCACCTGATCGCCACCGCAACCCTGTCGATCCCCGGCATGATCCTTGGCGAAACGGCACTGAGTTTCCTCGGGCTTGGCCTGCGTCCGCCGATCACCAGCTGGGGCATCCTCCTGACCGAGGCGCGCAGCGTCAGCGTCATTGCCTTCTATCCCTGGCTGCTGTTTCCGACTATCCCCGTCATTCTCGTGATTCTGGCCTTCAACTTTCTCGGTGATGGCCTGCGCGATGCTGCCGATCCCTATAAGTGAAGTGGAGTAGACCATGTCGAAGAAACGCCATTGGGAAATGGACTTCACGGGGGGAAATGAGGAGCTTGGCTCGTGATGCGCAGGATCGAAGACGCCCGCATTCTGATGTACAGCCACGACACGTTCGGCCTTGGCCATTTGCGTCGCTGCCGGACGATCGCCCATTCTCTGGTCGAGGATTATCGCGGCCTGAACATTCTGATCATATCAGGCGCGACCATTGCCGGTGCCTTCGACTACCGCGCCCGCGTCGATTTCGTGAAGATCCCGAGCGTCATCAAGCTACGCAATGGCGAATACACCTCGATGGACCGGCATATCGACCTGCACGAGACGCTGAAAATGCGCCAGTCGATCATCCGGCACACGGCCGAAACCTTCCAGCCGGACATCTTCATCGTCGACAAGGAGCCTATGGGGCTGGGCGGAGAGGTCGAGGAAACGCTGGCCTTCCTGAAGAAGCAGGGAACAACGCTGGTTCTGGGCCTGCGCGAGGTCATGGACGCACCGCATCTGCTTGATGCCGAATGGAAGCGCAACGATGTCATGCGCAAGATCGGCCAGTTCTACGACAGCGTCTGGGTCTACGGGCCACCGGACTTCTACGATCCGCTGGTCGGGCTGGACGTTCCGTCATCGGTCCGCTCGAAGATGGACTTCGTCGGTTTCCTCCAGCGCAGCACCTCGCCGGACGGCGAACCCGACCACAAGCCCAAGGGCGACTACATCCTGGTGACGACCGGCGGCGGCGGGGATGGCTCCGACCTCATCCACGACGTCATCGACGCCTATCAGGAGGATCCGACCCTCACCCATCGCGCGCTGATCGTTCTCGGCCCCTACATGCCTGCCAAGCAGCGCCACAAGCTCGTGCGCAAGGGGGCAAAGGTCCCCTATGTGGAGGTTATCGAGTTCGACAACCGCATGGAGGAGCTGATTGCCGGTGCCACGGCCGTCGTCGCCATGGGCGGATACAACACCTATTGCGAGATCCTCTCCTTCGACAAGCCGGCGCTGATCGTGCCGCGCGTCATGCCGCGCGAGGAGCAGTTGATCCGCGCCACGCGTGCCTCCGAACTCGGCCTCATCGACATGCTGCTGCCCGAGGAGGCAAAGGACCCGATGCGGCTGGCGGCAGCGCTGAAAGCCTTGCCGATGCGCGACCCGCCGTCGAAAAGCGCTTCAGGCATGACGCTCGAGGGTCTTTCGAACATTTCACAGATCGTCGGCGAATGGCTCGGCCGTCGTGACAGCGAACATCTTTCGGTTGTCAAAGGGTAGTCGCTTGCAGCAGACCCGTAAAATCGTCGTGGTGCTGAAAGGCTATCCGCGCCTATCGGAAACGTTCATCGCACAGGAACTGCTGGGCCTCGAGAGAGCCGGTTTCGAACTTGTTCTGGTCGCCCTCCGCCGGCCGACGGACACGAAGCGTCACCCCGTGCACGACGAGATCCGGGCGCCGGTGCACTATCTTCCGGAATATCTGCACGAAGAGCCGATGCGTTTGGCTCGGGCCGTTCTCGCCTGTCTTCCCAAGCAGGGTTTCTGGCGCGGGCTCGCCGCCATGCTGGGCGATTTTCGCAGGGACCGCAGCCGCAACCGGATCCGCCGCTTCGGCCAGGCGGCCGTGCTCGCCGCCGAATGGCCGCAGGGTGCCGGATGGCTGCATGCGCATTTCATCCACACGCCCGCCTCGGTTGCCGCCTATGCCAGCCTGATCAGCGGCACGCCGTGGACCTGTTCGGCCCATGCCAAGGACATCTGGACCTCCCCGGACTGGGAACTGGCCGGAAAGCTGGCCTCGACGCGCTGGACGGTGACCTGTACACAAACCGGATTCGATCACCTGCGCATCCTCGCAAACGGAAAAAGCCCTGTTCATCTCAGCTATCACGGGCTTGATCTCGCCCGCTTCGCACCATTTTCTGGCGAGCGCCTGCCCAAGGACGGATCCGCCTCGGATCAGCCGGTGACCATTCTGAGCGTCGGACGTGCCGTCGAGAAAAAAGGCTTCGACATCCTGTTGCGCGCGCTCAGCCTCTTGCCGGCGGATCTCAACTGGCGGTTCGAGCATATCGGCGACGGCGGCGAACTGAAAAAACTTCAGGCGCTCGCCACGGAACTGGGCATTGCCGGGAAACTGTCCTGGCGCGGCGCGCTCGACCAAAAGGAAGTTTTGTCGCGCTACCGCGAGGCCGACATCTTTGCCCTGCCCTGCCGCATCACTGCCGATGGCGACCGCGACGGACTGCCGAATGTTCTGGTGGAAGCGTCCAGCCAGCGTCTTGTCTGCATTTCGACCAATATCTCCGGCATACCGGAACTGCTCATCGATGGCGAAAACGGTTTTGTCGTGCCGCCGGAAGATCCGCAGGCCTTTGCCGCAGCGCTGGAAACGGCCATCCGCAATCCGTCCCTCCGGGTGCGGCTGGGCGATGCGGCGGAGCACAGGGTGCGCACCGAATTCGATCACCATGCCAGCATTCGTCAGCTGAAGGACCTTTTCGAAGCGGAATGGCAGGCGACACCATGACGACGATCCCGGGACAACCGCGCGTCTTCTTCTACGTCCAGCACCTGCTCGGCATCGGCCATCTGGCCCGCGCGAGCCGCATTGCTGCGGCGCTTTCAGACGACGGATTCGATGTCACCGTGATCACGGGCGGATCGCCCGTCAAAGGCTTTCCGGGACCGGGCGTGCGCCATATCGCCCTGCCCGCGATCATGGCGGGCGATGCCGGTTTTTCGGGCCTGACGGACGCGCATGGCCAACCGATCGACGAGGCCTTCAAGGACAGGCGTCGCGACCTCTTGCTCGCAGCCTTTCAGGAGTGCCGGCCGGACATCGTTCTGCTGGAAGCCTTTCCCTTCGGCCGCCGGCAGGTCCGCTTCGAACTCCTGCCGCTACTGGATACGATCGCGGCAACCACGCCGAAGCCGCTGGTGATGACCTCCTTGCGCGACATTCTGCAGGAGCGCGCCAAGCCGGGGCGCGATGAAGAGACCGTGGCGCTGATCAAGCAGCATTTCGATCGCATTCTCGTGCATGGCGATCCCGGCTTTGCCAGGCTGGAAGACACGTTTCCGCTGGCTTCGGAAATCATCGACAAGGTCTCCTACACCGGCCTTGTGGCTGCCCCCGTACCACAACAAGCCGTCGAACAGTTCGACGTGGTCGTCTCGGCCGGAGGCGGCGCGGTCGGCATCGACCTGATCCGGGCCTCGCTCGGGGCCGCAATTGCGATCGGCAAGGGTCGATGGTGCCTGATCACCGGCCCCAACCTGCCCCAGGCGGATTTCGACGCGCTTGCGGCCGAAGCGCCGGTCCATGTGGACATCGTGCGCTTCCGCAGCGACTTTGCCAGTCTGTTGACCGGCGCGCGGCTTTCGGTGTCGCAGGCCGGCTACAACACCGTCTGCGATGTCCTGCAGGCCGGCTGCCAGTCCCTGCTCATTCCCTTTACGGCCGGCGGCGAGACGGAGCAGACGACGCGGGCGACCAGGCTGGAAAAGCTTGGACTGGCGCAGGTTCTGACCGAGGACGCCCTGTCGGCACAGAGCATGCAGCAAGCCATCGAGCGGGCGCTCGCACATCCCGCCGAGAGGATCCATGGACTGGATCTGAATGGCGCAAGACACACGGCAGCCATCCTGCGCGCGCTTCTCTGACCCGGCCTAGACCTTACCGATCAGCATGAAGCGCGTATATTTCTTCATCGGCAGCGCGCCTGAATAATCCAGCTGGCTCAATCCCGCCTGGGCAACAAATGCCTCCAGCGAAGGCACGCAGTTGATATGCGTCGGTTCGCTGAAATAGTCGTTGGACTGCAGCAGCACCCGCGTGCCGGCCGGCAGAAGCGAAAGCCAGGCGCGCAGGTTGGCGATGTGCTCGCAGCTGGTATTGATGACAAGATCGGCATGAAGGCCGGCATAGTCCAGCGCATACATATCCTGCGTCAGCGCCTGGAAGCGCGCACCGGCGCAAGCATTCAGCGTTCTGGCAACGTCCGCAACGCTCTCGTCGATATCGACGCTGTCGATCCGCTCGATAGAGAAGCGGGCATCATCAAACAGCATGCCCGCCAGCACGCCATACCAGCCGCCCAGAAGCACGATCCGCCCGAAAGTGCCGCCGAGGCTGTCGAACAGACTGTCACGGGCCCAGACCTTGCAGGCGACCTGCTTGTGATTGAAGGCATTGCCGACGTCGGCCTGCGGATGACGGGCGATTACTTCGGCCAGTCCGGCGATCAGGGAACTGCCCGTATAGGCCGATAATCCGCGCGCCACATCGAACGCGCTCTCGTGCCAATCTGTTGTGTTTGCTTCATCCGTGCGGGTGGTTTTCATCATGGCCGTGTTGTAGTCTGCTGTTTTCGGGAGCGCAAGGAATGCAGGGACATCCAGCGGAGGGCGCCGCAGCAACGCAGGCTGGATCGGCAGGCAACCTGCCGCATCTTGCAGGCGTCGGCTCGACCATGCGTCAGGTCGTGGCCGCGCATTTCCTGCGGGAATGCCCGCATATCCTCGAAATCGGCGGCCATGCACAACCGATTACCGGATACCTGACACACCATCCGCGCTCTGTCCTGTCCATCGATCCGAAAACGCGGGCTTTTGAAGCGGACGCGCTGAACGGGCGACCCTGCTCGGTCCGCCATGTCCCCAGGAAATTCCAGGAAATCGAATATGCCTATGCCCCCGGCAGCTATGGTCTCGTGCTTCTGGGTTACTCGCTGAAGCCGTTCGGAAACAGCGATCCGCTCGGAAAGCTCTTGTTCTCTCTCATCGACAATGCCAAAACGGTGATCATAGACTATGCCCCGGAGCTGGAGCGGGCAGCATCTCAGGTTCCCCATATCGTCAACCGCCCAACGCTTTCCCTGCGCTGCATGTTCGACCTGCGCCTGCATGATGCAGAGATTGCCGGCACGCCCTATGCGGACCGACGCTTCTACGTTCTCGACCCCCACCCCACGGCATCTTGAATTCATCCATGGAAAAACGCCTTACACGCTACATCTGGACCCATACCCGCTCGCAGCAACTCTGGATCCTGCTTGTCGTCGCTGTCTCGATGATCCCCTATTTCCTGTCTTTCGACCTGCCCAAGCAGATCGTCAACGGCCCGATCCAGGGTGCCGGGTTCGAGACACCCGGTGCCACGCAGCTGTTCATGAACCTCAGTTTCGATCTTCCCTGGATCGGCAGTCTGGTTTTGTTTCCCGGCATTGAACTGACACGCATGCAGACGCTGTTTGCGCTCAGCCTGGTGTTCCTGCTGCTGGTGGTGATCAACGGTCTGTTCAAGTTCTATATCAACACCTTCAAGGGCCGACTGGGCGAACGGCTGCTGCGCCGCATCCGCTTCGAACTCGTCGACCGCATCCTTCGTTTTCCGCCGAACCATTTCAAGCGGGTCAAGGGCGCGGAAATTTCCAGCATGGTCAAGGACGAGGTCGAGCCGCTCGGCGGGTTTACGGGTGACGCCTTCGTCTCGCCGGCACTCCTCGGCGGGCAGGCGCTGACGGCCCTGTTCTTCATCTTCATGCAGAACTTCTGGCTCGGCATGATCGCTGCCGCCATGGTCGGCGTACAGGGCGTGATCATTCCCCGCATGCGCCGCCGCCTTTTGGTGCTGGGTCGTGAACGCCAGATTACCGCGCGCGAGCTGGCCGGTCGGGTGAGCGAGATTGTCGAAGGGATCGGCGCCATCCATGCCTATGACACGTCCAACTACGAACGCGCCGACATCGCCCAACGCCTCGGCCGCATCTTCAAGATCCGCTACGATCTCTACCAGTGGAAATTCCTGGTCAAGTTCATCAACAATTTCCTAGCCCAGGTAACACCCTTTCTCTTCTATTGCGTCGGCGGTTACCTCGCCCTGCAGGGTCGCCTCGATATCGGCCAGCTCATTGCGGTCATCAGCGCCTACAAGGATCTGCCCGGTCCGTTGAAGGACCTGATCGACTGGGACCAGACCCGCCAGGACGTCCAGGTCAAATATGTGCAGGTCGTCGAGCAGTTCACCGTCGAGAAGATCATGGAGCCAGCCGTGCAGGTGATGGCGGTCGCAAGCCCGACCGCCCTGAAGGCGCCGCTTGCCGCGGTGAACCTCTCGCTTGCTGACGACAGCGGCGCAAAACTGCTGGAGCGCGTCTCCCTGCAGATCCATCCGGGCGAAACGATCGCCATCGTCGGCGGCGCGGCCGGCGGCGGAGATTCGCTTGCCGAAGCCTTCGCCCGGCTGATCTGGCCCGAGAGCGGCAAGATTGTCGCTGGTGGCGACGACCTGCTGGACCTGCCGGAATCCGTGACCGGCCGCAGCATCTCCTATGCCGCATCCGACAGCTATTTCTTCTACGGAAGCCTGCGCGACAACCTGCTCTACGGGCTGAAGCATGCGCCGCGCAAGGCGGCGGTCTACGAAGGCGCCGGCGCAACCCAGCGCAAGTGGGAAATCTCCGAGGCCAAAATGGCCGGTAATCCGGATTTCGACACCAACAGCGACTGGATCGACTACGAAGCCGCCAGTGCCACGCATGCGGACGACCTGTTTGCGGCAATCCTGCCGGTCCTCGATACCGTGCAGCTTTCGACAGACATCCTCGACCTTGCGCTGCGTTCGACGGTCGACCCCAAAGAACATCCAGAGCTTGCAGCCGGCATTGTCGAAATGCGCCAGGCGCTTCGCCAGCAATTGGAGGAGGAAGATCTTTCGAGCCTCGTCGTCTCCTTCGAACCGGGCGCCTACAATACCGAGGCAACGGTCGGCGAAAACCTGCTGTTCGGAACGGCGACCGGCCCGGAACTGCGCGGCAGGGCAATCTCCAAGAACGCCTATTTCCGCTCGGTTGTCGGCCGGACGGGACTGGACGGGGTGCTGTTCGACATGGGCTACAGCATCGCGGAAAACGCCGTCGAGCTGTTCTCCGACCTGCCGCCGGACCATCCATTCTTCCAGCAACTGACGTTCATGACGGCTGATGACATCCCGCTGTACCAGCAACTGGTACAGAAGCTGAGGGGCAAGAACGTCGATCAGGTGAGCGAGGAGGAAAGGGCCAGCATCATCCGGCTGAGCTTCCTCTACATCGAGCCCCGCCACCGTTTCGGTCTTCTGACCGATGAGCTGATGGCCAAGATCGTCGATGTGCGCCGCGAATTCCACCAAGGGCTGCCTGATGACATGCAGGACGCCTTCGAACGCTACGACCCGGCTCACTACACGGCCTCCGCCAGCCTGATGGACAATGTTCTGTTCGGCCGCATCAGCCACAAACACGCGGATGGCTCCAAGCGCATCCGGGCGATCGTCAGCGCCCTTTTGAATACGCTGGGCCTGCACGAACAGGTTCTCGCGATCGGTCTCGATTTCAATGTCGGCGCGGGCGGCAAGCGCCTGACGTCGTTTCAGCGTCAAAAGCTCAATCTGGCGCGGGCGCTGGTGCGGCGATCGGAATATTACATCTTCAATCGGCCGATGCCCGGCCTCGATCATCGCGTTCAGGACGAGATCGTGCGCGACGTCATCAAGCTGGTACAGCGTGATGGCCGCGATCCGGCTATCGTCTGGGTTCTGTCAAACGCAGGATTGGCGCATCTGTTCGATCGCGTGCTGGTGTTCGACAGGGGAATGCTGGTGGAAGATGGAACACACGCGACACTGGTCGAGAATAACGGTATATTTAAGGAACTGGTGTCATCATAATATGGGACTATCCGCATCGAGCCCGTCGCCAAGACAAGAAACGGGCCGACACGGATAGCTGATTTGCGCAGAGGCGCTGATGGGAATTAGGGGTACAGGCACGACATGCTTCTCAAGGATGAAGTTCAAATGCTGCGGCGGATTCCGCTGTTTTCCGGGGTCGAGCCGGCAAAGCTGAAATTGCTCGCCTTTACATCGGACCGGGTGGGATACCGGGCCGGGGAAGTCCTGTTCCACCAGGGCGATTCCGGCGACGCTGCCTATGTCGTGCTGACGGGCCGTGCAGAGATCCTCGTCGATTCCCCGACGGGCCAGTACAAGATTGCCGAAGTCGAGAACAATGCGATCGTCGGCGAGATCGCCATTCTCTGCGATGTCGCGCGCACGGCAACGGTCCGCGCCGTCACCGCGGTCGAAGCCCTTCGCATCCGCAAGGAGCATTTCATAAAACTGCTGACGGACTTTCCCGAAATTACCATCGAAGTCATGCGCGTGCTTGCCGACCGCCTCAGCCACACGACCAGCGAACTGACCGCAGCCCGCAGCCGAGCACGGCAGGCAGAGTAGCTATCTCCACCGCTGACCTCGCCTCAGTCGATCTCGCAACTTGCGAGATCGATCCGGAAATTGCGCGACGGCAGGCCGGACACGAACTTGCCATACATACGAAACAAGAGAGCAAACCGGGCCTGCACGGCGCTGTCCCCCTCCCACGATCCCTCGCGGAGAAGGTCCGCCACGACAGCATATTGGGCCAGATGATCGGCCTCGATCCAGTCGAGCGCCAGTTCGCTCGCCATGCGCAGGCGGTACCAATCAGCAAGGAAGGTCATCATCGACACCGCCCGCATTGCATCGAGCGCTGCGCTGTCACCCTTGAGCCGTTGCAAGAGGCGGTTTTGTGCCTGCGGGCGGGCGCGAAGCTTCTCCAGCGCTGACACGGCTTCGCGCACCGGCACGGGCTGGCGCTCGATCGCCAGAAACGCAACGTCGGCCAGGGTCAGGACCTGCAGCAGAGAGACAATGTCCCTCGGCCACTCCCGTTTCAGGAAGCGACGGCCGACCAGATGGCCGAGATGCGCATATAAAAACGTGCCGTAATCCTGCGCTTCGAGCATGGTTCCGGTCTTGAGACCGGATCGCACCACCTCGGCCTGATAGAGTGCCTGGAGTGCCGGGTCGATCGGCATTGTCCCGATCCCGACAGTCTCGACATGCAGATGCCCGGGCTCGACCGTCAAGATCTTGTAGCCGCAGGGAAAGGCGACGAGCGAGGGCACGGCAATATTGAGCAGCGCGCCGCCATCCCGCCGGACCCGCGCTGTGTCGTTGACATGCAGGTGGCCGCTGAAATGAATGCCGATGCCGGCATCGATCAATGCCGTTGCAACGTCGGGGGCCGGGATGCGGTCCGAAAAACTGGTCCGGCCCATCAGCGAAAGCTCGTCGGCAAGCGTTTCATTGAGCGGATCGATGGCAGGATAGTGAGAAAACGCCAGCAGGCATTTGCCGAGGCGGCCAGCCCGGTCAGCGACATCCCGCATCCAGTCGAAAAGGAACGGCTTGTGCCGCAGCATCGCATTCCATCCAGCCCCGGTGCTGTCGGCAAGGTCGCCGCTTGTGCCCACTGGAACGCCGGAGACCGGTTCGAACACATTGGCGTCGATCATCAGCAACCACACACCCGGAAACGGTTCGGTCAGATAGGACGCATCGACCAGCCGGCGGACGACGGTTCCGTCCTGAGACCGCACCTCGTAGCGTCGCCCCTCCAGATCGTCGCCCACGCCGAAGGGCGTCTCCCAGTGGAGATCGCCCGGCCGGCGAAAAAACCCGACATCCGGGAGCGCAGCAAGGCCGGCAGGATAGCCTTCGCAGAACATCTTCGGGGTGACATTGACCATCTGCGCATGCACATCGCTGGCCTGCGGATCGCTCGTCACCAGGCGATAGCTGCCGCTTTCGGTCAGGAACCGTTTCGACCGATGCCGGCCCTGCTCGCCAAAGATATCATGGTTGCCGACGGTGGCGTAAAATCGCATTCCGAAACGGCTGGCATAGTCATCGAGCACGCGCTTGACGCCAGCCACGGTCGCAACCTGCCCATCATCGGAATAGTCACCCAGCAGCACGACGTGGCGGATATCGCGGGCGGCAATATCGTCGAGCGTGAAGCACAGCGCCGCGTGGCTTTCGTTGAACACCCGCGTCGAGCGCGCCGTGTCCGCCAGCATCCGCACGGCCATCGATCGTTCGCTATTCGGAATGCCCGGAAAGTCGTAGTCGCCGTAGAGGTCGTGAAAATGCGCATCCGCGACGACGGCGATCCGGGGACGTTTCGAGGGCAGCATTCTTTTTGCGTTTCCGTAAGCGAATTGACAACAGTTCTGGTGTTGTGTCCTTCTGAACCACAGATCGCAAGAAAAAGCGAATTCGACACTCGCCTAAGTCTGGCAGTTTGGCTAACATGGCAAAAATGAGGCGGCACCAGAGGCCGGACGAACGCAAACAAACAAGCTAAATCCCTGAAAGTAAGGGATATCTTGACCAACCGGTAAAAAATCGCCTGGATCAGGCTGGTCAGAGGCAAGCAAGAGAGTGAACAGGAACGTGTTTCGGGTGCGGTTTTGGGGAGTGCGTGGCAGCCTGCCGGTATCAGGCGCCGCCTTCCAGAAATATGGAGGCAATACGATCTGTGTCGAGATGCGCTGCGGTGATCACCGTCTGCTTTTCGATGCGGGATCAGGCCTCATGCCAGCCGGCCAGGTTTTGAAGGCCGAAGGCGTTTCCGACTTCAACGTGTTTTTCACGCATTGCCATTACGACCACATCATCGGTCTTCCCTATTTTCCGGCACTTTTTGATCCGCATGCCTCCGTGGCGCTGTGGTCGGGCCATTTGGCGGGCCGCATGAGCACACGCCAGATGATCGGCGAGTTCATGCGACCGCCCTGGTTTCCGGTCGAGCCGGACATCTGCAGGGCCCGGATCGGCTGCGTCGACTTCCAGTCCGGCGACACGCTGACACCCTATCCGGATGTGGCGATCCGCACCGGCAGTCTCAACCATCCGGGCGGCGCCATCGGCTACAGGGTCGAATGGGGTGGCCAGGCGGCGGCCATGATCACCGACACCGAACACACGGCCGGCATTCTCGATCCAGCCGTGCTCGACCTGATCCAGGATGCCGATCTCTTCATCTATGACTGCACCTATACCGACGATGAAATGCCGCGTTATGTCGGTTACGGCCACTCCACCTGGCAGCACGCGATCCGGCTCGCCAAGGCGGCCGGCGTCAAGCGCATCGCCTTCATCCATCATTCGCCACTTCGCACCGATGCAGAGCTCGACGCGATCGGCGAGGCCGCAGCGCGCGAATTCCCACGTGCCTTTGCCGCCCGCGATGGCCAGGTAATCGATCTCTAGACGCCTCACGCATTCACAAGACATTCCCTCACGGATGCCCAGTTGCACGCCGGGTGGCCGGCAGTAACGGTAAAAAGCCCGTAGAGAAAAGCCCACACGGTCTCGTCATGAACGAGGTGATGCGTCAAGACGCCGACCGTTCCGCCATCCACGAAGATCCGTTGCAATCGCGCCGCTGTCTCCTCGACCAAAACAGCAGGATCACGACCACCGCGCGTGCCGTGCCAGTCCATGACATCGACATGCGTGTTCAGCATCCGGATCGGCCCCGGTTTTTCCGCGCCGTAGACCGAAAGCGCCGTAAAGCCGATATCACCCAGCAATGGCAGGAGGCCGGCATCGATCCGGTTCCACGGCGGCACCAGCAGCGGCACGAAACCCGTGCCGAAAAGTGCGGAGAGACGTCCAAAGCCGACGCCCAGTTCGGCCAGCACGGTTTCCAACGGCCTTGCCGGACCGCCAAGCTCCTGCTTCTTTTTTCCCTCCGGCGCGTGGTTCACATGCGCCCATCCGTGCACGGCAACCGTGGCATGAGAAACGGGCCTGAGACGATCGGCAAGCGCTGCGCCGGTTCCGGCCGGGATGACGGCAAGCGTTACCGGCGCCGAATGGCGGCCTGTCACCGCGAGCAACCGGTCAAGCGCTGCCGTGGGTTCGATGGCGTCGTCATCCCGCAGCCAGAAGGTGGCCGTTTTTCCGGCATCGTGCCAGCGATCGAGCTCGCGGACCAGCGGCGCCCAGATCGTCGCATCAGTCGTCATCGGCCCGTCTCCAGATGGTGGCGCAGAATTCGATCGAGTTGGACGGATGCAGTCGCAAGGTCACGCTCCTCGCCAACAAACCGTCGGGCTTCTTGCGCCATGGCCTGCCGCTCGCTTTCGTCGACCAGCAGTCGGCGGATAGCGCCGGCATAGGCCCCGACATCGCCGGCCGGTGTCAGAAGACCGGTCCGTGCGTGCATCACGACCTCCGGCACGCCGGCAATATGCTGGGCGACCACCGGAAGACCTGCGGCCTGCGCCTCAAGATAGGCAAGCCCGTAAGCCTCGCCGCAGCCGGGCCAGACGTAGAGGGCAGCGCGCGACAAGAGCGCGGCAACGGCAGCCGTCGCCTGCTCGCCATGCCACTCGATCCGATCCTTCGGCATGCCGGCAAACAGCGTCTCGATTTCGGGTCGGCACACGCCGTCACCGATGACGGAAAGCCGCCAGTCGAGGTCGGGCAGGAGATAAAGGGCCGCCGCAAGCATCCGGTAGCTGTCCATCTTGTCGCCGGGGCGCATCATCGCGATGGTGACAAGACGGCCGGGCTCCGGATTCGGTGTGCGGAGACGAAATTCCGACGTCTCGATGAAGGGTGCCAGCATCGCCGTGCGCGCCTGGGGCAGCGCCTCCAGCAACCCAACGCGATCTCGATGGGTAAAGCAGATATTGACCGCCGCCTGGCGGACGGCATCGGCGACTATCTGTTGTGCCGCAGCCCAGGGGCCGGTGTTGCGCCGCGACGAATGCGAGGCCTCGGCGGTCACATAGGGTATGCCGAACCGGCGCGCCAGTTCGGGCCCGAGCAGGTCGGGCGCCTTGTAATAGGGATGGTAGCAGAACCAGACATCCGGTTTGCCGCGCTCCAGCCAGTGCTGTGCAATGCGTGCCCGTTCCGCCTCGGCCGCTTTTTCCATCGCGGCGGCAGAGTCCAGAGACGGTGACTTGCTGAACGTCCGCAATTCCGTGACCACCTCGACCGCGTGACCCGCCTGGCGCAGCGCCGCAATGACGAGACGCGCCATCAGCCTGTCGCCGGAGGGAACGGGATGATGCGGAGACTTCAGCGGCGAATGAAACGCGATCTTCATGGAAGCGCCGTTTTAGGAGGGCACGCCGCTCCCTGTCAATCTTTGGCTATCTGAATCAAAGCCCCGTCTTTTCACGAGGCCTTCAAGGGAGAGACCTGTCGATCTCTGACCGGCTAGAGGTAGAAGTCATACTCGACTGCGCTCGGTGCATGAAACAAAGCCTCGAATTCGCCCATGCGGTTGTCCCGGAAGAGCTGCAGGAACCGTTGCGGAATATACTCCTTCAGCACCGCGCTGCCGGTCATGCGGTCGAGTGCGGCAATCAGGTTGCGCGGCAGGTCGCTGCCATCGCCCTCGGAAACGCCCTCGATCGGCGGCGTCGGCTGCCATTTGCCCTTGATACCGGCATGCATGCCGGCAAGGATGGCGGCGACAACCAGATGCGGACTGGCATCGGCGCCGGCAACCCGGTGTTCGATGCGCCGCGCCTTGTCGGAGCCGGTCGGCACGCGGAAGGCTACCGACCGGTTGTTGTAGCCCCAGCTCGTATCCATCGGCACGAACATCTTTGGCTTCAAGCGTCGGAAACTCGAGAAGTTCGGTGCGTAGAAGGCCATAGTTTCGGCCAGCGTCCGCTGCAGACCGGCAACGGCCGGTTCCAGGAGCGCGTCTTCGCCGGACATGCGGTTCTTGCCGTCCTTGTCGACCAGGCTGACATGCACATGCATGCCGCTGCCGGGCTGCTCGACGAAGGGCTTTGCCATGAACGTGGCATCGTCGCCCCGCGCCCGCGCCACGCCCCGCACGATGCGCCGCAGCAAGACCGCCTGATCGGCCGCCAGCACGGGATCGGGACCATGCTCGAGATTGATCTCGAACTGCGCAATGCCATATTCGGAAATCGCCGTACCCACAGGAACGCCCTGTGCCTCGGACGCGGCGGCAATGTCGGCGATGAAATCGGCATAGTCCTCGACCAGCGAGAGACTGAAATTTTCTTCCGTGCGTGGCGGCGCGCCGGTGCGTGCCAGATTGGCCGGAGCCACGCCGCCATCCGGGTTGCGCTTTGCCGCGGTCAGGTAGAATTCGAGTTCGCAGGCAACAACCGGGTAGAGCCCGTCGGCATTCAGCCGATCGACGACGTCCTGCAGGATCTTGCGCGGATCGTACCAGAAGCGCTCGCCGGTTGCCGCATGGCGAAGATCGAGCAGGCATTGCTGCGTCGGAACCTTGGCCCAGGGAACGGGCACCAGGTCGCCGATCACCCGGGCGCTGGCATCCGGATCGCCATCATAACCCCCAATGCCCTCGGGCGTCGGATTGACGCCGCGCGCATCAAACAGAAGCGCGCAGGCCGACATGTTGAGACCGTCGCGCAAAAGCCGCTCCCGGTCGCGCGCCGGTTCCCGCTTGCCGTAAAGCTGGCCGGAAATGCCGATGGCAAAGGCGTCGATATAGCCCTGTCCCGCAGAGCCTGGGCCCGAACCATTCAGTGTCATGCGAGACCCCGCTCTTTCAGTTCAAGCGCGGTACGATCGAGCACGTCACGGGCTGTTTTCACGATGAAATCGACTTCGTCATGGCTGACGATGAAGGGCGGCGCAAGCAGCATCGTGTCGCGCGTTGCGCGCATGATCAGGCCGCT
The DNA here is from genome assembly GCF_001885585.1 of Pararhizobium antarcticum. Taxonomy (GTDB): domain Bacteria; phylum Pseudomonadota; class Alphaproteobacteria; order Rhizobiales; family Rhizobiaceae; genus Pararhizobium; species Pararhizobium antarcticum. The sequence continues at coordinate 138,479 of NZ_LSRP01000118.1, read as the reverse complement.
TGCAAATGAGATGTCCCGGCAGATCATTCCGGCGGAACCGACCTTGGCGAAGGGCGCACGCCGCGCCTTGTCCGGGGAAAGCTCCAGCGCACCGATGAGGCCCACCATGCGCGCCTCACCGACCAGCGGATGATCGCCAAGTTCGGCCCAGCGCGTCTGCAGATAGGGGCCGATATCGTCGCGGATACGCTCGATCAGTTTCTCGTTCTGGATGATGCGGATATTGGCAATCGCGGCGGCACACCCGGCCGGATGCGCCGAATTCGTGTAACCATGGTTGAAATCGTCGCCGATGCTGTCGAGCACGTCGGCCACCTTGTCGGAGACCAGCACGCCGCCGATCGGCTGGTAGCCGGAAGAGACCGCCTTGGCAAAGGCGATGAGATCCGGTTCGAAGCCGAAGGTCTGGCAGCCGAACCAGTTGCCGGTGCGGCCAAACCCGCAGATGACCTCGTCGGCGATCAACAGGATGCCATACTGGTTGCAGATCCGCTGGATTTCCGGCCAGTAGCTCTTCGGTGGAATGATGACGCCGCCGGCACCCTGCACCGGTTCACCGATGAAGGCCGCAACCTTGTCGACGCCGATCTCCAGGATCGCCGTTTCCAGCTGCCGTGCAACGCGAATGCCGAACGCTTCGGGATCCTCGTCGCCGCCTTCACCATACCAGTAGGGCTGGTCGATATGATGAATGCCTGATATCGGCAGGCCGCCCTGCGCGTGCATGTATTTCATCCCGCCAAGGCTTGCGCCGCCAATGGTCGAGCCGTGATAGCCATTCCAGCGGCCAATGATCACCTGGCGCTCGGGCGCGCCCTTCGTCGCCCAATAGGTGCGCACCATGCGGATGATCGTGTCGTTCGCCTCGGAACCGGAGCTTGTATAGAAGACCCGGTTAAACTGCGGCGGCGAAATCTCGGCCAGCAGTTCGGACAACTCGATCGCCGGCATGTGCGAGGTCTTGAAGAAGGTGTTGTAATAGGCCAGCTGGTGCAGCTGCTTGGTGATCGCGTCGATGATCTCCTTGCGATCATAGCCGACGGCGACGTTCCACAGACCCGACATGCCATCGAGGATCCGGTTGCCCTCGATGTCGTAGATATAGACGCCCTCAGCCCTGTCGATGATGCGCGTGCCGATCTGGGCGAGTTCATGATTGTCGGAGAAGGGATGGAAATGATGCCGGGCATCGGTCTGCTGCAGGAGGCTGAGCGCCGGGACTTGAGACATTTTCGCGTTCTGGGCCATTACGTCTGCCTTTGCCTCTCGGGATGGATCACGAAACAGGGCACGAAATGCCTATGGGGCCGCGATTTCGCGCGCCCCACTGTCGAATCTGCCTGACAGGTACACTAGCCCCAGCCGGATATTTTTAGCCAGTGCTTGTTGCGGTAAAGTTTTGCCGCAAACCTGCCTGTGGCATCAAAATCGCAGAGGATAGCCGGAGAAGGATCGTCAGGCTTCCCCCGTCCGGGCAAGCACGAAATCATGGTCGACATCCCAGAAATCGCCGTCGAACCCATAAAGCGCTGACCGATCCGGTGCCTGTGTCCAGCGAAACTCTGTCAGCAGGCTTTCCTTCACGCCGAAGACGGCATCGGAGTTGATATAGGGATCGTCCGGGTCGAAGATATGCGTCACCAGCGCCTCGAAGCCTTCTGCCTTGATGATGTAGTGCAGATGCGCCGGGCGATAGGGGTGACGACCGAGTTGCCCCAGCATCTTTCCGACAGGACCATCATCCGGGATCGGATAATATTTCGGCTTCACCGCCCGGAACCAGTAGCGCCCATCGGCACCGGTGCGGAACACGCCGCGCAGGTTGAAATCCGGCTGGATGCCCTGTTGCTGGACGTCATAGAACCCCTCGTCATTGGCTTGCCAGACGTCGATGACAGCATCCGCGATCGGATGCCCCTTCGTATCGAGAATCCGCCCCTGGATGAACATGTCCTCGCCCTTGGCGTCGAGGCATATGTTGGCGCCCATCTCCAGTTCGGGTGCACCATCGACATGGAAGGGGCCAAGCACCGTGCTCTCCGACGCACCGGACGGCTTGCGGTTGTTGATCGCATCGACCAGCATCGACACACCCAGAACATCCGACAACAGGATGAACTCCTGGCGCCATTCATTGCACATCTGGCCGGTGCGCGTCAGAAACAGGATCGCCTGCATCCATTCGTCCTGTGTCGGTTCGATCTCCTTGACCGCCTCATGCAGCTTGCGGGTGACGACCTCCATGACCTGCTTCAGCCGCGCGTCGCTGGCACCGCTGTTGCGCCCGGTGACGACCTCGACGGAGTTTTCCTCGGTGAAGAAACCCTTTTCATGCGCGTTCATCCTCCTGTCCTCCCTTTCCCAATATCGCGGTCAGCGCCCGGCGCAGCTCTGCGGACGGATCGGCTACCATATTGTCCCGGCGCCACGCCACGTGATGATCGGGCCGGACCAGCAGCACGCCGCTATCGTCGATCTCGCGGATATTCGCCCAGTCGCCGGTAAAATCCTGCCATGGTTGGCGCGGACCGATCATGTGGACGGCGATTTCGATGCCGAAAGCCTTGCCGAGGCTTCTCGCAGCCTCCACCCAGCCCTGCCCGCCAATGCCGGTCAGCACGGTGAATTTGCCATGACCCGCGAGATCGAGCGTCGACACCTTCTCGCCCGTGGCGGAAAATACCCAGGCATGCGGCAAACGGGCACCGGGCCAGCTCGTTTGCTGGCAATGCAGTTCCGGATCCTTGGTGAAGGCCGGCTCAGGCTGACCATCGGCAAGAACGGCATCGGACCGATAGCGCTGGTTCATCTCGACGCCATGGCAATCGAACTCGTAGACCTTGTCGGCGATCGCCTTGCGGATCGCAGCACGCTGCACCTCGGCGGCCGTCGTATCGTTGCAGCGGGCATCCATGTTCTGCTGCATCTTCACGGGATCGATGGAATCGAGCAGGCCGAGCGCCTTGAAGATCGGGCCGAACTCCTCGATCGACTTGTTGGCGCGGGTGACGATCTGCTTGGCGATCGGCGCGCGTTCGGCCTGGTAGCTATCGAGCAGTGTCGGCCCGGCGGTGCCCTTCAGCACATAGGCAAGTTTCCAGGCGAGGTTGAAGGCATCCTGGATCGAGGTGTTCGAGCCAAGTCCGTTGGACGGCGGATGCCGGTGGATCGCGTCGCCCATGCAGAAGACGCGCCCGTTCGAGACGGTGGTGGCGTACATGTTGTTGACCGTCCAGGTCGAGACCGACTTGATGGTCATCTCAAGATCGGGGACGCCGACGAGATCGCGTACCACCTTCTTTGCATGCGCCTCATCGACCGATGGTGCCGGCTGGTTGATGTCGTATCCCCAGACGATGAGCCATTCGTTCCAGGGCCGGACCATGCGCACCAGCCCCATGCCGATGCCGCCGACATCGGCGCCCGGTTGCAGCACCCAGTAAAGCACCGACGGACGATGCGCGACGTAGCGCGACAGGTCGGCCTGGAACAGGATGTTCATCGACCCGGCGACGCCCATCCTGCCCTCGAAGCTCAGCCCGGCATGCTCCGCCACCTTGGAATTGCCGCCATCGGCACCGACGAGGTATTTCGAGCGGACGGTAAACGCTTTGTTCGTCAGCCGGTCGAGGCAGGTGGTGGTGACGCCATCGGCATCCTGTTCATGGCTCAGATATTCGGTCGACATGCGCGCCTGGGTGCCGCGCGAACAGGCGGTGGTGAACAGCAGCGGCTCCATATAGGTCTGCGGCAGATCGTTCATGTGGCAGGGCGAGGACAGAAGATGCTCGGCGCGCGACAAGGGATGCGTGCCCCAGCTCTTCATGCGGCCGATCTCCTCGCCGTCGATCGCCGTGCAGAAGACGTTTTCGCCCATCAGGTCCTGCTCGGTCGCCCGCGTGTAGCCTTCGTCCTCTACATCGCGGCCGAGGTCGCGCAGAACCTCCATGGTGCGCTGGTTGGTGATGTGGGCGCGCGGCGTGCTGGCCAGCCAGCGGTAGCGGTTGATCACCATGTTCTCGATGCCGTAGCTCGACAGCAGCGCTGCCGTGGCCGAGCCGGCCGGTCCGGTGCCAATGATGAGGATGTCGGTGGTAATGTCAGCCATGTGGCCCTCCCTTGATGCTGTGACCGAGCGGCCCGCCCTTCAACCTGCGGCGAACCGGAAAAAGCTGGATGCCGGTGCGGTCGGAGAACAGGCCCCAGAGACCGCGCGGCGCAAAAAGCATGACGACGATGCCGATGAGACCCAGCATCAGCAGATACCAGGAGCCATAGTCGGCCAGGATGGTCTGCAGCAGAAAGAAGAGGATCACACCGAGGATCGGCCCTTCGATTGTGCCGATGCCGCCGATCACGACGATGAAGATCACATAGGCCGTCCAGTCCACGACGGAAAAGGCGGCATCCGGCGAAATCCGCGCCTTCTGCAGATAGATCAGCGCCCCGGCGACGCCGGTGATGAAGGCGGTCGTCAGGTAGACCATGGCCTTCATGCGCCGCGCATCGACACCGACGGCGCGCGCCGCCTGCTCGTTGTCGCGCACGGCCGCAAGGCCAAGCCCTTGTTTTGAGCGCAGCAGCCTGTAGATGAAGCCGATCGTGGCGATCACGAGGATCAGCGCCAGCCAGTAGGTCAGCGCATCGCTCGCCTGTGCGGCCTTCATTCCGAACAGATCGCGCATCAAATCGACACCCATCATGTCGCGGGTGGCTTCGCGCGGCAACGACGTGCCGGTACCGCCGCCCAGAGCCTTCCATTGCGCCAGAAGCAGCCGCACGACCTCTGCCACAACCCAGGTGCCGATGGCAAAATAGGGACCGTAGAGCCGGAAGGTGAAAAAGGCCGTCGGGATGGCCAGCGCCACAGAGAACAGGCCCGCAATCAGGATCGCCGGCAGCGGATCGATACCGAGCAGGCTGACGCAGCCGAACAGCGCGTAGCCGCCGAAGCCGACGAAGACCTGCTGGCCGACGGAGATCAGGCCGGCATAACCGGCCAGAAGGTTCCAGTTCTGCGCCAGCACCAGCATGGTCAGGATGAAGAACAGATCCTGGATGATGCTGCGCGAGACGATGAAGGGAGCGGCAAAAGCGATGACCAGCACAAGGATGGCCGCAATGGCAAACAGCTGCGATGCCCGCGTGCGCGTCTCGACCGTAAAGGGGGGATTTGCCAGGGTCATTTCGCGGCCTCAATCGACGGCGCGCGGGAAAAGGCCGCGCGGCTTGAACAGGAGAACGGCAAGGAAGGCGAGATGGCCAGACAGGATCTGCCATTCCGGATTGATCGCGGCCCCCACCGTCTGGGCGAGCCCGAGAATGATGCCGCCGGCAAGCGTGCCCCAGAGCGAACCGAGGCCGCCGATGATCACCGCCTCGAAGGCATAGATCAGCCGCGACGGACCGGATGTCGGATCGAAATTGGCCCGCGTTCCGAGATAGAGCGCCGCGATCGTCACCACCACCATGGCAAGTCCCGTGGCCAGCGCAAAGATGCGCTGGGGCCGGATGCCCATCAGGCCGGCGGTCACGGGATCGTCGGACGTGGCGCGGAACGCGCGCCCGACCGACGTCCGGTAGATCATCTGGTTGAGGCCGACAATCACGGCGACCGCCGAAAAGAACGTCATCAGCGGCATCACGCCGGCGGTCACAGGCCCGAGATTGACCGACGCACTTTCCAGGCTGCCGGCAACGACGCGGCGGCTGTCGGCAGAAAAGCCCTCGAGCAGGCCGTTCTGGATGACGATCGACAGGCCGAAGGTCACCAAAAGCGGCGGCAGGATATCCTTGCCGAGCGTGCGGTTGAGCAGGAAATATTGCAGACCCCAGCCGATGGCAAACATCAAGGGTGCCGCGACCAGCGCGGCGAGAAACGGGTTGAGGCCGAGCGCCGTCACCAGCACGAGGATCAGGAAGGCCGCAAGCACGATCAGGTCGCCATGGGCGAGATTGACCAGCCGCATGATGCCGAAGACAAGACTGAGCCCCGCCGCAAACAACGCATAGAGGCCACCGAGCAGGACGCCCTGAAGGATCGTATCAAGCCAGTTCATGATGCTCCGCTCCTGGATCAGCCCCGAAATAGGCGGTGTGGATGGCGTCGCGGGTCAGATCCGCAGAGCGGCCGGACAGGGTGACCCGGCCCTCCATCATGCAGTAGACGCGGTCGGCGACCTTCAGGGCCTGAGCGATGTCCTGCTCGACGATGACGATCGAGGCCCCGGTTTCGCGGATGCGCGGGAAGGCCGCGTAAATGTCACGCACGATGACGGGCGCAAGGCCAAGGCTGATCTCGTCGCAGAGCAGCAGTTCGGGATTGGACATCAGCGCCCGGCCGATCGCCACCATCTGCTGTTGCCCGCCCGAAAGCGCCGTCGACGGAGTGTTGCGCCGTTCCTTCAGGACCGGAAACAGGCCATAGACGCTGTCAAGATGCCATGGCCCGTCGGTCCTGCGGCCATAGCGGCCGACCAGCAGGTTTTCCTCCACGGTGAGCGATGGAAACAGCTTTCGCCCCTCCGGCACCATGGCGATCCCCCGGGCGACGATATCCGGCGCCTGCAAAGCCCCGATCGGTTCATCCCGATACAGGATCGAGGCTGCCTGGTTCGAGAGCACGCCGGCAATGGAGCGCATCAAAGTCGTTTTGCCGGCACCATTGGCACCGATAATGGCAATCGTCTCGCCGGCGCCCACCGTGATATCGACGCCGAACAGCGCCTGGAAATCGCCATAGGACGCCGTCAGCCCCCTGGTTTCAAGCAGCGCCATCAGACTTCGATCCCCAGGTAGATTTCACGCACATCCCGCGAGGCCATGATTTCCTCGGGCTTGCCGATACCGATGACCTTGCCGAAATGCAGGACCAGAAGACGCTCGACGACGGAATTCAAGGCATGCAGCACATGCTCGATCCAGATGACGGCGACGCCGCGCGCATGAATGGCGCGAATGGTCGCCACCAGCGACCGGCACTCGCCTTCCGTCAGCCCGCCGGCAATTTCGTCGAGCAGCAGCAGTTTCGGCTCGGTGGCCAGCGCACGGGCCAGTTCCAGCCGCTTGCGTTCCAAAAGGCTGAGGCTGCCGGCCAGAACATTCGCCTTGTCGATCAGCCCGGTGTCAACAAGGATTTCCGCGCAGCGATCCGCGACATCCGCCTCGCCACGCTCCGAGCCGAAGGCACCGGCCACCAGGAGGTTCTCGAACACGGTGAGCTTCTCGAAGGGCTGCGGGATCTGGAATGTGCGGCCCATGCCCGACAGGCACCGCGCCATCGGCGGCGTGCGTGTGACATCGCGGCCCCGGAAACGGATCGCGCCACTGTCGGTCGCGATGTTGCCGGTGATCAGGTTGAACAGCGTCGACTTGCCCGCGCCGTTTGGCCCGATGATCCCGAGCGCTTCGCCTTCGCTGACGGCAAAGCTGATCTGATCGGCGACGGTGAGCGCGCCGAACGTCTTGCAGATGCCGTCGAGTTCGAGAATTTCCAAGCCCGTCCCTCCCAGAACAGGCGGGGCCCTTCGACAGGCCCCGCGTCAAGTGTCAGGCGATCACTTCCATCTTGCCGCCGACCGGAATGTTCGGCGCCGTCTTGTTGTCGGTGATGATGAGATCGTAACCGCCGCCATCCTTCAGCCGCCACTGGCCGCCGACCAAAGGGGTCTTGGCAATGTTCTTAGCCGCAAACGGCGGCACGCCCTTGCCGTCCCAGGCAATCGGGCCGACCAGCGTATCGAGCCTTGTGGCCGCGATCGCCTCGGCGACGCCATCGCCATCGGTCGGGTCACCGGCGCGCTTCATCACGTCCACGGCCAGCTCGAACAGCGCATGGGCAAAACCGATCGGCTGCGTCCATGGCCGGCTGGTCGCCTTGGTAAAGGCATCCGCCACCTGGGCTGAGGTCTCGCCGGTCAGCGACGACTTGAAGGGATGGCTGGGTGTCCACCAGACTTCCGACGACAGGTTATGGCCGGCGGTGCCGAGCGCCTCCACCGTCTGCGGGAACAGCAGCGCCTTGCCGATCGAGGCGACCTTGGGGGCAAACCCCTGCTGCTTGGCCTGGTTCCAGAAGGTGGTGAAGTCCGGTGGGATGACGACGCCGGTGATGATCTCGCACTGGCCTGACTTGAACGCGTTGATCTGCGCCGAGAAATCATCGGTCATGTTCTGGTAGCGCCCGGGATCGGTGAGCGCATAGCCCATTTTTTCCAGCACCGGCGGGAAGCCGACAACCGGGTCGCCCCAGGCATTGCCGTCGCCATCGTTCGGGAACAGGCCCCCGACTTTCTTGTTGGTCTCGATCTGCGCCCACATATTGGTGAAGACGGCGATGACGTCTTCGAGGCCCCAGAAGAAGTGATAGGCGTAGTTGAACGGTTTCCATGAGGCCGGATCGCCGGGATTGCCCTGCTGACCGATAAACCAGGGCTGCCATGGCGCGACTGTGGAAATGCACGGCATTTCCTCCGCCTCGCAGGTGGTCGCCACCGGATTGGTGGTTTCCGGCGTCGAGGCGACGAGCATCAGGTTGACCTCGTCATCGACGATCAGTTCCTTGGCCACTTCCGCCGCCCGGTTGGGGTTGGACTGGCTGTCCTTGACGACGACCTCGTAATTGAGGCCCATCGCCCTGGTGGTCGACAGGAAGCTGTCGATGACGAACTTGTCGGCCTCGCCAAAGGCGGCGAGCGGCCCGGTCTGCGGGCTGACGTAACCGAGCTTGATGGCCACATCCTGCGCCACGGCAGGGGCGGCAAGCCCCGATGTCGCCGCCAGCGCACCGGTGGCCGCCGTGGTCTTCAGAAAATCGCGTCTCGTAAACATGTTTGCTCCTCCCATTGTCCTCTCCTCCCAGAGATTGACGTGTCTGCGTTCAGTCTATGTCGGCCGCCTGCCCTCGAATGCATCCTGCAACAGGGCGCGAATGGATGCCCGGTCGATCGGTCGTGGGTTCCAGTAGGGGTTTTCCGTGGCGATGGCGGCGGCGCGGTCAAGATCGGCTTCGCTCAGTCCCAGATCCTTCAGGGCCATCGGCGCGCCAATCCCCTTGGCGAAATCCCAGAGCCCGCCCCCGACAGAACCGTCGACCGACCCACCGAAGATCTCGGCAACAGGGGCCAGCAGCGCCGGCACGGAGACAGCATTGTAGGCCGCCGTGTGCGGCAGCATGATCGCATGCGTCTCGGCATGCGGCGTGTCGAAGGTTCCACCCAGCGTGTGGCAGATCTTGTGGTGCAGGGCCATGCCGACGGTGCCGAGCACGGTGCCGCAGAGCCAGGCGCCATAGAGCGCATCGGCGCGCAGCGCCATATCGTCCGGCGCGACCATGATCCCCGGCAGGCTGGACTGAAAGGCCCGCAGCCCTTCCACCGCCATCAGCGACGAAATCGGATTGCAGTCCCGCGCATAGAGCGCTTCGACCGCATGCGCCATGGCATTCAGACCGGAGGTGACGCTCATCGCCACCGGAAGCCCCGTCGTCAGTGCCGCATCGTAGATCACCACTTCCGGCAGGATGCTGGCATGCCTGACCGTGGTCTTGCGCCCGCCCTCGGTCTGGCCGAGGATCGGCGTGACTTCGGAGCCGGCATAGGTCGTGGGAATGACGATCTGCGGCAGGTCGGTGCGGTAAGCGATGGCCTTGCCGAGGCCCGTGGTCGACCCACCGCCAAACGACACAACGCAATCGGCCCCACTTTGGCGGACGACTTGCATGGCCGCCTCTGTCACCTCGACCGGCGTGTGCATGACGGCTCCGGCGAAGACCCCGACGCAGAGCGGGCCGAGCCGCAAGGCGAGCGCCTCCGCATCGGCCTTCTGCTGCTGCGTCGACAGGACCAGCGCCTTGCTGCAGGCGAGCGTCTCAACCCATTCGCCAGCGGAGGCGCTGCCGCCTTCACGGAAAACGATACGGGCCGGGCTGCCGGTGTAGAGAAAATCGCGGCTCATGCCTCTGATCCCTTTCTGGCCTCTGATCCCTTTCTGGCCTCTGCTCCCCTTCTGGCCTCGGCTCCTCTTCTGGCAAGAACCATGACGAAGGTGAAATCCAGCCGCCAGCACGGTCCGCCCTTTTCCTGTCTTTCGAAAGCGCACACCAGTTCCGGCTTGACGCCGAAAATTGCGTCCTCGGCCAGATGCGGATCGCTGCCATCATAGAGATGGGTCGTGATCGTCTCGAAGCCCGGCGCCTTGATGAGGAAATGCAGGTGGGCCGGGCGCCGCAGCGGATAACCGGCGCGCCCGAGCAGTCTGCCAACCGGCCCGTCATCGGGAACGCCGTAGCCGGAGGGCCTAATCGTACGATAGCGGAAACGACCATCCGCATCGCTTCGGAAAAGGCCGCGCAGGTTGAATTCCGGCTGCAGGTCAGGCTGCTGGTTCTCGTAGAACCCCTGCGCATTGGCCTGCCACGTGATGATTTCGGCACCCGCAACCGGTCCACCATCGAGGTCGACCACCCGTGCCGAGACTTCGAGCGTTTCGCCGATGCCATCCAGCGATATGTCGCTGCCCGAGGCAAGCTCTGGCACATCGGCCCGGAAAAACGGGCCGCGCACCGTATTCGGCGTGGCCGTCTTCGGGCGGCGGGAATTGATCTCCTCGACCAGAGCCGAAGCGCCGAGCAGATCCGACAGAAGCACCCATTCCTGGCGCCGCTCGTCGCTGGCATGGCCGACATCGGTCAGGAATTCAATGACCTTGCGCCAGTCGGACTGGGTCGGTCGAAATTCGCGGATGACAGCATGCAGATGCGTCACGACAGCTGCCAGTACCTGCGGCAGCGTATCATCGGTCGATTGCGGCAATCGCTGCGCGAAAATCTCGGACGAGTTGGCCTCGCTGAAAGTCAGCGCGATGGGACCCGGCGTCATGCGTCTCCTCCAGGGCATTGGCTGGTGAAGAGAAAGCTAGCCCATCCGGAAACAACCGTTGATGATTTTATTCCCGCTTAATATACCATATCGTTATGAAGATCGATGAACGCCATCTTGTCCAGCTTGCCGCCGTTGTCAAAACCGGCGGCGTCACCGAGGGCGCAGCCCTGCTCGGCCTGTCGCAGCCCGCCATGTCGCGCACGCTTTCAATGCTTGAGGCGCGCATCGGCGAGCCGCTGTTCATCAAGGGCCGGCGCCCGCTGCAGCCCACCCCGCTCGGACGGGCGCTCGCCGATCACGGCCAGACGATGCTGTCTGCATCGCGCAAGGCCTCAGACGTGGTCGAGAGTTTTCGCGTCGGCAAGAGCGGCGTCGTGCGCGTCGGCGGCACGCCCTTTTTCATGGATGCGTTGATTGCCGGCATGATTGCCGAGTTCCAGAACCTCTATCCGGACGTCCGCATCGACCAGACCTACGGCTATTTTCCGGACCTGCGCGCCGCCCTGCACGCGGACCAGATCGATCTGGCCATTTGCCCGATCGACATTCTCGACGAGGGATCCGGTCTCGAGTTCCAGCAGATCCTGCCCGGCCGCAACGTTGTCGCCTGCCGCATGACGCATCCGCTGCTACTGAAGCGGCGGCCGCAGCCGGGGCACCTGCTTGATTTTCCCTGGGTTTCGCCGCCGCCCGGCAGCCCGCTTCTGGCCGATCTGCGCAGCATGCTGCTCTCCTTCGGCGCAACGGAAATCAAGATCCGCTACTCCGGGGGATCGCTGTTGAGCGTCGTGAACTACATGAAAGCTGCCGACGCGCTGACCATCATGCCGCACAGCGTGGTCTTTGCCCTGCGCAATGAAAAGTCGATCACGGCACTTCCAGTGAACATTCCCCACCCCGATCGGGCGCTCGGCCTGCTGAAGCGCGCCGACGCCCCGCGCACGCCCGCCATCGACCACTTCGCCCGGCATGTCCGCAGCAGCTTTGAAACGCTGAAGCACCTCATCAAGCGGCACGAACAGGCTGTCGTCTGGGGAAGCTGACGGCGGTGAGCGGCCAAATCAGAGCGCCATGCCGGACAGGATGATCTCTTCGGCTTCCTCCCTGTCCATTCCGAAAACCGTCTTTCCGATATCGAAGGCAAAGCCGTTGCGGGCGAAGGCGGACAGTTCCTTGATTTTCCGCTTTTCATCGAGTTCGCCGCGCCGGAACGGACCAAAGCCCCGCTTGCGGGCAAAGACGGCGGCAGCGACGAGATCGTTGCTTTCCTCGAGTGCTGCCTGTGCGGTCTCCCGGGCAATGCCCTTGACGGACAGTTTCTGCGCGATTGCCTTTTTCGATTTGCCGCTGCGGACGCCCGACCGCGTGCGGACCTGCGCATAGGTCGTGTCGTTCAATCCACCGATCTCATAGGCAAAGGCCACAGCGGCCGCAGCAAGGGCCTGCACCTGCGCATCGTTGATATCGTCAAACTTCGTGCGTGCCTTTCGAACAATGGCCTCGAACAGTTCCCGCTCGGTCATCATACGCCGACCGAGACGATAGAGTGTCGAATTGCGCGACCAAGACAGCATGCGCTTCGTCGGCACGTCGGAAGGTATCGCTGGATCCGCAGTGTTTGCATCCTCATCCGGAAACATCAGCGGATCTCTCGTTCCGGCATTCTGGGATTCTCCGTTGTGTCTGCGCGGTGATGCGTGTGCCGATGATCCTACGGCATAAGTCTTGAATTCGCATCCGATTTGAGGGGGCGGGGCTGCTCCGGCCTGCTCTCGTCCCGCAATCCGCAGCGTCAAACGAAAAAAGCCTGCCGCGGGAGGAGGTGCGGCAGGCTTTCAATATCGAAGCAGCGACTAGGAGGAGGAGCGCCGCTGCTTGTGCAAGCAGCCCTGGGAGGAGGAGTGGGCTGCAAGCTCTGTCGAAGTTCAGCGGGAGGAGGTGCATCCCTTCGATAAGTATGACTATATTCGATTCTTGCTTATTTCATAGGCATCTCTTTGCAGGGCAGGCGTGCAAAATCCGCATAGCTGAAACGGCATTTTAGCGTCCCGCAACGGCACCTGAACAGCGAAACGCCCGCTGGATGAAAGCGGGCGTCGAAGACATTCAACATGTGTTGGCAGACTTGAAATCAGCCAGCGATCGATGAGCGGGCGACCGAGCGGATGTCGGCGCGGTCGATGCCGAGGTCACGCAGTTCGCGGGTCGACATGCGGTCAAGTTCGTTGACGGTCTGACGGAACTTGCGCCAGTTGTTGAAGGAGCGTGCTACGTTCATGGTGATCCCCTTTCGTGAGGTTCTGTTGACGCCAGCAACCGCACTTGGCTCTGTCGTCGTTTGATGTCTGCAATATAAGCCGATACCCTCCCCTCGAACAGCGCCAAGACCTCAAGGCACCTATGCGCGAAATGCACAGGTTCGGAAAATATCGCCCGTTGACGAGACGCGCACGCATAGGCCGCCGCAGTCAGAAGCCTTGGCCACGCGGTAAAATCGCCTATATGTCGCGACCTTACACAGACCACGGAAGCACACCGTGAAAACGAACGAGGAATTGAACATGGAAACCGTTGCCATCGAGAGCCGCAATGATTTTGCCCTCTGGACCATCCAGCGCGCCCAGGAGATCGTCACATCGCAGGGCGCGGCCTTTGCCATGGCGGCCCGCGACATGAACGACGAAGCCCTGGCGCAGACTGCGGCAGCCCTCGGGACCGCCATCAGCGACGCCATGCTGGAAGTGTTCGACGGTCTGATCGACGATTGAACGACTGTCGCGATGCTGCGGCTTGAATGGGGGGCCATGGAACCCCACATCGGCTGTAACGTTACTTTCTTTTATGAAGGGAAGGTTTGACATGGCATCGCTCAGCGACAATGTAATCGTTCAGGACCCGCGCCACGCCCTGACGCGCACGCAGCAGGACGCGCTCAAGGCGATCGCCTTCTTTCGTCGCCAGCGGAAAACCGGCGGACGATGGCTGGTCGGCGACAAGCGGATTTCACAGAAAATCGTCTCCGATCTCGAAAAGCTCGATCTGGTCGATGAAGGCCGGGTGCGCAGTGAGAGCGTGCTTGTGCTGACGACAGCCGGAAATCTGGCAGTCGATCGCCTTGGTCACTGAACCTCGATCCGGATTCAGGACCGCAAACAGGTCGCCGCACCATCAGCGGCGGCCCTCAGACGATCCCTTGCTGTAGTTCAGGCCGCGCGTTGCAGCGCATCACCCAGCATCGAGACGATCTCGCCGATCTGCGCGGGCTCGATGATCAGCGGCGGCGAGAGCGCGATGATGTCGCCGGTGACGCGGATCAAAAGGCCTTTTTCGAAACAATCGACGAACACATCATAGGCCCTTTTTCCGATCGCGCCGTCGCGCGAGGCAAGCTCGATGCCGGCAATCAGACCGATGGTGCGGATGTCGATGACATTGGGCAAGCCCTTCAGCGCGTGGATGGCGTCTGCCCAGTCAGCCTCGAGCGCGGCTGCCCGGGTCAGGAGACCTTCATCGCGATAGATATCGAGGGTCGCGATGCCGGCAGCGCAGGCGGCCGGGTGTCCGGAATAGGTATAGCCGTGAAACAACTCGATCTGTCCGTCCGGCCCGTGCATCAAGGCATCATGGACCATGCGGCTGCAAAACACCGCTCCCATCGGGATCGCGCCATTGGTGAGGCCCTTTGCGGTGGTGATGATGTCGGGGGTAACGCCAAAATGATCGGTGGCAAAGGACGAACCAAGTCGGCCAAAGCCGGTGATGACCTCGTCGAAGATTAGCAAGATGCCGTGTTTGCTGCAGATTGCCCGCAGCCGTTCGAGATAGCCCTTTGGCGGAACGAGCACGCCTGTCGAACCGGCGACCGGCTCGACGATACAGGCGGCGATGGTCTCGGCACCATGCAGGGCCACCATGCGTTCGAGATCGTCAGCAAGCTCGGCACCATGCTCCGGCTGACCCTTCACATAGGCGTTGCGCGACAAATCATGGGTGTGGCGCAGGTGATCGGCGGGGATCTGCGGGAAGACGCGGCGATTGTTGACGAGACCGCCGACAGAAATGCCGCCGAAGCCGACGCCGTGATAGCCCCGTTCGCGGCCGATCAGGCGGCTGCGGGTTCCCTGCCCGATCGAGCGCTGATAGGCAATGGCGATCTTCAGAGCGGTATCGACCGATTCCGAACCGGAGCCGGTGAAGAAGATACGATCGAGCCTTGCGTCAGCGCCGCCCGGCGCAATTTCGGCGAGACGCTCGGCAAATTCAAAGGCAATCGGATGGCCCATCTGGAAAGAGGGCGCGAAGTCGAGGTCGAGAAGCTGGCGTTCGACAGCAGACGCGATCTGGCGGCGCCCGTGGCCGGCATTGACGCACCAGAGACCGGCGGTACCGTCCAGCACCCTGCGTCCTTCGGTCGTGGTGTAATGCATGCCACTGGCACTCGCCATCATGCGCGGGGCCGCCTTGAACTGGCGGTTGGCGGTGAACGGCATCCAATAGCTGTCCAGGCTCGGGGCGTTCGGTTTCGAATGGGCGTCCATCGACATCTCCTTTTGATGCGCCATAGCCGCCATGATTTGAAGAAGCGAACAAGTCCTTTTCTGTTTCTCGCCAAGCCGTTGAATTTATGCCTATGACATGCGTATGTTTGCGATATTTCGAACAACAGAAACGGATCGAGCATGTCGGTCGATATCGGAAACCGTCTTCGTCACCTGCGCCTGCTGCACAACCTGTCGCAGCGCCAGCTCGCCAAGCGCACGGGCGTCACCAATTCGACCATCTCGCTGATCGAATCGAACGCCTCCAACCCTTCCGTCGGCGCACTGAAGCGCATTCTCGACGGCATCCCGATCGGCCTTGCGGAATTCTTCGCCTTTAAACCGGAAAAACCGCGCAAGGCTTTTTACGCCGCGGAAGACCTGACCGAGATTGGCAAGGGGGCGATTTCCTACCGCCAGGTCGGCGACAATCTGTTCGGCCGCAGCCTGCAGATCCTCAAGGAATGTTACCAGCCCGGCGCCGACACCGGCAAGGTTCCGCTGGTGCATGAGGGCGAGGAAGGCGGCGTGGTGCTGTCCGGGCGACTGGAAGTCACCGTCGACGACGAGCGCCGCATTCTCGGGCCAGGCGATGCCTATTATTTCGAAAGCCGCCGGCCGCATCGCTTTCGCTGCGTTGGCCCGGTTCCCTGCGAAGTCATCAGCGCCTGCACGCCTCCGACCTTCTGATCCGTCAGCCGAAAGAGACGAAGCATTTCATCCCGCTCGCAGGTGTGATTTGATAAAACGAGCCATAAGGAGTTACGCCATGCCGACATCGGTCCGGATCGAAAACCAGTCTCTCGCCGTCGACGTCTCCCCGCTCGGTGCGGAAATGCAGGCGATCACCAGCAGCGATGGCCGGTCCTGGCTCTGGAATGGCGATGTCGCCTATTGGGGCGGGCGGTCTCCCGTCCTTTTCCCGATTGTCGGGAAAGCGCCCGGAGACCTGCTCGGTATCGATGGAAAAGACTATCCCATGGGCCAGCACGGCTTTGCCCGGCGCAATGAATTTGCCCTGGTTTCCTCCACGGCAATGGCCTGCCATCATGAACTCGTCGCTTCAGAGCAAACCAAGGCGATATACCCGTTTGCGTTCCGCCTTGTCGTCGAGCATGCCCTCGATGGCAACCGGTTGACAGTTGCCGCCGAAGTGACGAACGAGGACAGCCGGGACCTGCCCTTTGGAATTGGTTTTCACCCGGCCTTCATGTGGCCGCTGCCCGGCGCGGCAGAAAAACCACATGCGGTAACGCTCGACAATGGCGGCGAGCCGCCGCTGGCGCAGCTGGATGGCGGATTGATCAAACCGGGCCACCTGCCCTCGCCGTTCACGGCTGGACGACTGGTCCTGCAGCCCGAGATGTTCAAAAACGACGCCCTGATCTTTCCGCAAGGGGCCGGAGCCGGCCTGCGCTACGGGGCGGAAGACGGGCCGGCGCTGCACTTCACCTTCGAGAACCTGCCGAACCTCGCCCTCTGGACAAAACCCGGAGCACCGTTCCTGTGCATCGAGCCATGGCACGGCATTGCCGCCGAAACCGGGCGCTCCAACGACATCATGGAGCGACCCTATAGCCAGAGGCTTGCTCCGGGCGGCATGGCACGGTTCTCGTTCACGGTCGAAATCCCTGTGTGAACCGGCGGCCCTAGGCTTTCTCGGAAAAGATCGGGTCCTTCGTGAACATGCCGCCCTGGTAAAGCGCGAGCGGCGATGAGGCCGGCGGACGCCCAACGGTGGCCTCCAGCTCGGCCCGGAATTTCTCGGCATTGTCGCGCGGCTTCCAGCCGAGATAGGCGGCGTGCGAATTGTCCCACCAGCGGCTGTCATTGTTCGAGATGCCCCAGAGCACAGGGCAGCCGAGCATTGGCGCGCGGAAGATGCAATCGATCATCGCCTCGAAATCGTCATGGGACATCCATGTGGAGAGCATGCGGTGATTAAGCGGCCGCTCCATGCAGCTGCCGATCCGCACAAGCGCCGTTTCCTGGCCGAACTTTTCGAAATACATGCGCGCCAGCGCCTCGCCGAAACATTTCGAGACACCGTACAACCCGTCGGGCCGCATCGGCGCGGTGGCATCGATGTGCTCATCCTGTCGGTAGAAGCCCACCGTGTGATTGGAACTGGCAAACAGGATGCGCGGCATGCCATGGGCACGCGCAGCCTCGTAGAGATTGTAGAGGCCCAGCAGATTGGCGTTGAGAATTTTCGAGAACTTGTCTTCGACCGAGATGCCGCCGAGATGCAGGATGCCGTCGCAGCCGTCGACGAGCGCCATCACGGCTTCGGAATTGCCGAGATCGCAGGTGACCAGTTCCTCATGCGCGGCAGCCACGCCCAGATCCGCAATGTCGGAAAC
This sequence comes from Pararhizobium antarcticum, assembly GCF_001885585.1. GTDB lineage: Bacteria > Pseudomonadota > Alphaproteobacteria > Rhizobiales > Rhizobiaceae > Pararhizobium > Pararhizobium antarcticum. The sequence continues at coordinate 120,698 of NZ_LSRP01000118.1, read as the reverse complement.
CCGGATAATCTCGGCAAACCGTGCCATTCGCGCGCGCATGACACGGCCCAATCCGCCGGCCGCGCCGGTTACCAGAAGTCTCTTCACTCCATTCCTCCCAAACAACTCCTGCATGCCTGTTCGGCACACTTACTGAAACCCATCATACAGGTTGCTGGATTCGCGTCAACAAGTCGGCTATACAGGCAGGATATCTGTCAAAACTTGACAGGCGACAGGCAGCATCCTCTTTTGACGGGATGCTTGCGAGGGAAGGAACAGGGCATGGGGCTTCAGGTGAAGAGCGAGGCAGGACGGGGCACGCTGACGGCACAACTCGGCGACAACCTGCGACGGGCAATCACCACCGGCCAGTTTCCGCCCGGCAGCAAACTGCCGAGCGAAGCGCAACTGAGCGAAGCCCACGGCGTCAGCCGCACTGTCGTTCGCGAAGCGATTGCGACGCTGCGCTCCGACAGGCTTGTCGAAACGCGCCAAGGCGCCGGCGTCTTCGTTCTTGAGGCAAGCATTGCCCTGCCAAGGCCGCTGCTATCCATCCAAAACCTTGATCCCGCTCGTGTTTCCTCGATGATCGAGCTGCTTGAGCTGCGCACGGCCGTTGAAGTCGAAGCCGCGGGATTGGCGGCTCTGCGCCGCTCCCCGGCCCAGGAGGAGGCTATACTCGATCGGCACTATGCCGTGCACGCCTGTCTGGACGCCGGCATTTCCTCTAGCGATGCCGACTTTGCGCTGCATCTCGCCATTGCCGAAGCCACCAACAATCCGCGCTTTCGCGAGTTCCTGTCGATGATCGGCAAGGGTGTCATTCCGCGCGCCGCCCTGCGCAGCGACGAATCGGAAACTGACCAGACCGCCTATATCAAGCTGCTGGACGACGAGCACAACGCCATCGTCATCGCCATATCCAACAGCGACGAGGATGGCGCCCGCGATGCCATGCGCCGGCATCTGCGCGGCAGCCAGTCGCGCTATCGGGTGCTTTTGCGGGAACAGCGCCAACCTGTATGATAACTTCTTGACACTTGTCTGCTGTATATGTACGACGGGTATGCCGGAGGAGGCATCAAGAGGAATTCAAGCATGACACCGCAAGAGATCAAGGTCGCGCTCGGCGCCGGCCTTCTGTCCTTTCCCGTGACGCATTTCGATAACGAGGGAAAGTTTCAGCCGGAAAGCTATCGCCGCCATGTCGAATGGTTGTCGGGCTATGACGCGCCGGTCCTTTTTGCCGCTGGCGGCACCGGCGAGTTCTTCTCGCTGTCGCCGGCCGAAGTTCCCCATATTGTCAGGGCCGCCAAGGAAGCCGCCGGCAAGACCGCCATCGTGTCCGGCTGCGGCTATGGCACGGACATGGCGATCGACCTTGCCCGCTCGGTCGAAAAGGCGGGCGCAGACGGGATCCTTCTCTTGCCGCACTACCTCATCGATGCGCCGCAGGAAGGTCTCTATGTTCATGTCAAACGCATCTGCCAATCCGTCGGCATTGGCGTCATGGTCTACAACAGAGACAATTCGATCCTGACCTGCGAAACGCTGCAGCGGCTCTGCGATGAATGCCCCAATCTCGTCGGCTTCAAGGACGGCACAGGCGATATCGGCCTGATCCGCCAGATCACCGCGACCATGGGCGACCGCCTCACCTATCTCGGCGGCATGCCAACCGCCGAACTGTTTGCCGAGGCTTATCTCGGAGCCGGCTTCACCACATATTCGTCCGCCGTCTTCAATTTCGTACCGGGTCTTGCCGTCGAATTCTACAAAGCGCTGCGGAGCGGCGACCGGACGCGCTGCGAGACTATCCTGAAGGATTTCTTCTACCCGTTCATGGCGATCCGCGCCCGCCGCAAGGGCTATGCGGTCGCTGCCGTCAAGGCCGGCGTGCGCCTGCAGGGTTTCGATGCCGGCAAGGTGCGCGCGCCGCTCGATGATTTGACGCGGGATGAGGAAGAAATGCTCGAAAAGCTCATCGGCCCCTGGAAGCGTTGAGGGAAGCGCCAAGATGAAAATCGTCGCCGTCCGCACCCATCTTCTCGAACACCGCCTGTCGGTGCCTTTTGAAAGCGCCTCGATGCGCTTCGACCGGCGCGCCCATGTGCTGGTGGAAGTGATCTGCGACGACGGCACCATCGGCTGGGGCGAGTGCCTTGGTCCGGCCCGGCCGAATGCCGCCGTGGTCGCCGCCTATACGCCCTGGCTGATCGACGAAAACCCGCTGGAAACCGAAAAGATCTGGGCCCGTCTCTACAACGCCCTGCGCGACCAGGGCCAGCGCGGCCTTGCCGTGACGGCGCTGTCGGGCATCGACATCGCGCTCTGGGACATCAAGGGCAAGCATTTCGGCGTGTCGGTCTCCATGCTCCTCGGTGGACGTTTTCGCGACAGCGTGCGCGCCTATGCCACCGGCAGCTTCAAGCGCGATGGCGTCGACCGGATCGAGGACAATGCCAGCGAAGTCGCCCGCCATCGCGCCGATGGTTTCCATGCCGCAAAGATCAAGATCGGCTTCGGCGTCACCGAGGACCTTGCCGTCATTCGCGCCGTGCGCAACGCTGCCGGTCCCGACATGCGCCTGATGATCGATGCCAATCATGGCTATGACGTGATCGAGGCGGTACGCCTTGGCCGTGCAGCCGCGCGATACGATATCGACTGGTTCGAGGAGCCGGTGGTTCCCGAACAGCTCGGCGCCTATCGCGAGGTCCGCGCCGCGCAGCCGATCCCGGTTGCCGGTGGTGAGACCTGGCACAGCCGCTGGGGCATGCGCGAACCGGTAGAGACCCGCGCCGTCGACATTCTGCAGCCCGATCTTGCCGGGGTCGGCGGTTTCACCGAAGCAAAGCGCGTTGCCGACATGGCGGCGCTGCACGGCATCCGCATCGTTCCGCATGTCTGGGGCACCGCCGTCCATATCGCCGCAGCCCTGCAGTTCATGGCGGCGATGGTCCCCAATCCGGTGCGCGTCAATCCGATCGAGCCGATCCTTGAATTCGACCGCACCGACAATCCCTTTCGCCAGGCCGTCGTCCATTCACCGATCGAGCACGTCAACGGGGTCGTGCAGATCCCCGATGCACCCGGTCTCGGCATCGAGATCAATCGCGATGCGCTCGAACAATTCCGTATGGGAGACGCCTGATGATTGTCCGGCCGCTGACGGGACGCGCCTTGAAGTTTCCGCTGCCGCGCGGCGCTGTCGATACGCAGATGCACATGTACCTGCCCGGATTTCCAGCCCTGCCCGGTGGCCCGCCTTTGCCCGGCGGCGCCCTGCCAGACGCGCACCAGTACCGGCAGTTCATGGCCTGGCTTGGCATCGACAGGGTGATCATCACCCAGGGCAACGCCCACCAGCGCGACAACGCCAATCTCGTGGCCTGCCTTGCCGCAATGGGTGATGTTGCGCGCGGCGTGGCCGTCATTGACGCCGACATGGCGGATGACGAGCTCGATGCCCTGGCGGAAGCCGGTGTCATCGGCGCACGCATCATGGATCTGCCCGGCGGCGCCGTCGGCCTCGATGCGCTGGAAGCGGTGGATGCGCGCGCTGCCGCCCGCGGCTGGATGCTTGCCGTCCAGTTCGACGGCAGCACGATCCTCGATCACGAAACACGGCTCGCCGGGCTCCGGTCCCGCTGGGTTCTGGATCATCACGGCAAATTCTTTTCCGGCATTGCGCCCGACAGTCCGCAGGTTAATGCCCTGAAGCGGCTGATCGACGGAGGGAACTGCTGGTTCAAGTTTGCCGGCGTCTACGAGTCGTCAAAGAGCGGCGCGCCGGATTATGCCGATGTGGCAGCCGTGGCGAAGGTGATTGCCGCCCATGCGCCGGACCGCATCGTCTGGGGCTCGAACTGGCCGCACAATCTGGCAAAGACCACGGAAGAGTATCCGGACGACGCAGCGCTTGGCGACACCGTGTTGGGCTGGCTCCCGGACGAGACGGCCCGCCGCCTGGCGCTGGTTGACAATCCCGAACAGCTTTACGGCCTTGCTCCGTTCCAGGGCCAGGGAGACTAAAACTGCCGGATACGGAGCGAGGAGGCTCCGGTCCTGTTTTCAAGGAGGAGAGAAACATGAAACTTGCAAAAACACTTTGCGCTGCCTTGGGTTTTGCCCTGGCTGCCGGCACCCTGCATGCGCAGGAAATCACCCTGCGATCCGCCGATATCCATCCCGACGGGTATCCGACCGTCGAGGCGGTCAAATACATGGGCGAACTCGTGTCCGAGCGCACCAAAGGCCGTATCAAGATCGAGGTGATGAACAACGCCACGCTCGGCAACGAGAAGGACACGATCGAGCAGACCCGCTTCGGCGTCATCGACATGAACCGCGTCAATGCCGCACCGTTCAACAACCTCGTACCGGAAACAACGGTTCTCGGCCTGCCCTTCATTTTCCGCTCGACAGAGCACATGCACAAGACTGTGGATGGCCCGATCGGTGAGCAGGTTCTCGCCGCCTTCGAACCGCACGGCCTCATCGGCCTTGCCTTCTACGATTCCGGTGCGCGTTCCTTCTATTCGACCAAGAAGCCGATCGAGAAGCTGGAAGACCTGAAGGGCATGAAGATCCGCGTCCAGCAGTCGGACTTGTGGATTGCGATGATGGAGGCCTTCGGCGCCAATCCGACGCCGATGCCGATGGGCGAAGTCTACTCCTCGCTCGAAACCGGCGTGGTCGATGGCGCGGAAAACAACTGGCCGTCCTACGAATCCGCCCGCCACTTCGAAGTGGCCAAGAACTACACGCTGACCGAACATTCGCTCAACCCGGAAATCCTGGTCATCTCCAAGATCGCCTGGGACAAGCTGACACCGGAGGACCAGACGGTCGTGCGCCAGGCCGCCAAGGATTCGGTCGGCAAGATGCGCGAATTGTGGGCTGCCCGCGAAAAGGTCTCCGAGGAAAAGGTTCGCGCCGCCGGCAACACCATCATCAAGGTCAACAAGGAGGAATTCTCCGCCGCGATGAAGCCGGTCTATGACCGCTTCGTCACCGACCCGAAGATGAAGGCGCTGCTCGAACAGGTTCAGGCCGTTCAATAAGAAGACCAAGGCCGGCCCTCAGATGAGAGGCCGGCCTTTCTTTTCCGCAGGCCTGTTGGCGGGCGGGTCATGGGAGGAGTTTCAACAATGCGGCATTTCATGCTGGCCATCCGGCCCGCGCTGACCTGGCTCAGCCGGACGGCACTCTATATTTCAGGCGCAGGGCTGGTCGCCATGACGGCGATCGTCGGCTGGCAGGTCTTTGCCCGCTACGTGCTCAACGACACGCCGAGCTGGGCCGAGCCCATGTCGCTGCAACTCATGTCCTGGTTCATCCTTCTGGGGGCCGCCGTCGGCGTGCGTGAAAGCGTGCATCTCGGTCTCGATTATGTCCGCCACTACGCGCCGGCTCCCGTGCAGCGCACGATGGACCTGCTGAGCCTCGGCCTGATTTTCCTGTTCGGGTTGGCGATGAGTTTTTACGCAACGCTGCTTTCCATCGGCACCTGGACAGCCACCATTCCTGTGCTTGGCTGGCCGGGCGGCGTCGACTTCTTTCCCATGATCGGTGGCGGCGTGCTGATCGCAATTTTTGCCGCTGAACGTTTTCTCGATGTCATGCTCGGCGCCGCCGTTGCAGCCGACGTTCTCGTACAGGAAGCCGCCTGATGGCCTACAGTATTCTCTTTGGTACCTTCGCCCTGCTGATGATGATCGGCATGCCGATCGCGTTCTGCCTCGGCATCGCCTCCGTCGCCACCGTGCTCTATATGGGCCTGCCGCCGATCGTGGTGTTCCAGCAGATGAATTCCGGCATGAACGTCTTTGCGATGATGGCGATCCCGTTCTTCATCTTCGCCGGCGACCTGATGGTGCGCGGCGGCATCGCTGCCCGGCTGATCCGCTTTGCAGCCGGCCTTGTCGGCCACATGCGCGGCGGCCTCGGACAGGTCAACGTCGTCGCCTCCACCCTGTTCGGCGGCATTTCCGGCTCGGCTGTGGCCGACGCCTCGGCCGTTGGCGGCCTGATGATCCCGCAGATGGCCGCGCGCGGCTACGACCGCAGCTACGCCGTCAACATAACCGTCAATGCCGCGATCATCGCCCTGTTGATCCCGCCATCGCACAATATGATTCTCTATTCGATTGCCGCCGGCGGCACCGTCTCGGTCGCCGATCTGTTCACCGCCGGCATTGTTCCCGGCATGCTGCTGGCCGCCGCTTTGATGGTCACCGCCTATATCGTTGCCCGCCGGCGCGGCTATCCCGCCGAACCCTTCCCCGGCCTGCGGCGGCTCGGCTATTTTTTCCTGGCATCGCTGCCCGGCCTCCTGCTGATCGCCATCATCTTCGGCGGCGTGCGCTCCGGCGTCTTCACCGCAACCGAGAGCTCCTGCATCGCCGTCTTCTACGCGCTCATCGTCGCGCTGCTGGTCTACCGCGAGCTCGACTGGCATGGCTTCATCGAAGCGGTCCTCCAAGCAGTGCGCACAACCGCCATGGTCCTGCTCGTCATCGGCACGGCGGCGTCCTTTGGCTGGCTGATGTCCTTCCTGCAGGTGCAGCAATCGATGGTCATCCTGATCAGCGCGATCTCCGACAATCCCATCATCGTGCTATTGATGATCAACATCGCGCTGCTGCTGCTCGGCACCTTCATGGACATGGCACCGCTGGTAATCATCTCGACGCCGGTCCTGCTGCCGGTCGTCAAGGCGTTCGGCATCGATCCCGTACATTTCGGGGTCGTCATGATCCTGAATGCCGGCATTGGTCTCAACACGCCACCGGTCGGCACGGTTCTGTTTGTCGGCTGCGCGGTCGGTGGCATTACCATCCGCGAGGCGATGCGCACGATCTGGCCGTTCTTTGGCGCAAGCGTCGGGGTGCTGCTGCTTGTGACCTATATTCCGGGGCTTTCGCTCTGGCTTCCGGCGCTGTTCAAGTAGCCCGACCGCTCACGGTTTAGTCCATCCGGAGTGCCGCGCATGAAATATCCTGCGCGGCACTCTTCCATCAGACAGCCATTTTGATATGACCGCCTCTTTCGAAGGAGAGAAGATGGCTGCGCGGGATCGATATCCGAGAAAACTGGAATGCGCCCAGTGCGGGCATTCAGGATTTGCGGACGTTTCCGAAGACGACGATCCCAGACGCAAGACGCGCGGCTTCCAGGTCGACGTCATGCCGAAGGGTTTCGACACCGAATTTGCCGCCAGCAATCCGCTCAAGCACATCATGCGCTGCCGCTGCGGCCACAAATTCAAGTTCGAGCAGCAGACAATCTATGCGCCATCCGGCGAACCAAGACGCAGAGGACGGGGCGACCGTGAGAACGACCGCCCCTCTTTCAATTCATCGTCCGATCCTTGGGTGATCGGGACGCAGACCTTATTTGTTGGCCATCAACCACATCTTGCCAGCCATGGTGATGCCGCGCGGATCGTTGGCAACATCGTCTTCCAGATGGGTCCGTTCCAGCAGGCCGAATTCTTCCAACTCATTCAGGGTCGTGGTGGTCAGGAACTTGATTTTCTGTGGACGTTCCTGGAAGCGATCGGTCTTCGCATAGGTGACCGTGGCGTTCTGATGGGTCCACTTCTTCGCCGGCTGCGGGAAAAGATTGCCTTCCTTGGCAAGCTTCAGTCCCCTGATCTGGACCGGCGTGAGTTCAAGCTTAATCATATTGTGTCCTTGGATAGGCTATCGATCTGAAATGGAAAAGGCCGCTACAAGCGGCCGGAGATCTTGAGAAACGAATCTTGCGATGTCCGCAAGGGCGCAGAAAAGAGGCCCCAATCGGCTGGAGCATTGTTCAGTATCAGCAGTCTAGCATACTTCCACGGCAAATTGGCAGAATAGATTCGCATGCCGTGACTCACAGCCAAAGCCAAGCATGCGGGCAACCCCGCGCGTCGGAAGTCGCGGCAAACACCGATTCGACAACCCGTCACGAACAGGCTAGTAACCTGCCTTAGTTCGTTCTATCGCCCATTGCCTATTGTCTTGCCCTTGGCTTTTTCACTTGAATGTGGCGAAGACCGTTCCCAAATAAAGGTTATCGACGAAGCGATTGCCGCCTGAAGAAGGTGCGGCATCCCAAGTTCCGCTTCGCGCTCAACTCCCCCAACCGAATCGGACCGGACGGAAACGTCCCGCTCGTTGTTATTCCGGAGACTAAAATGTCAGCCATCAAACAGAATGCCGCATCGGCCGATCAGCCCTACCAGCCGATTCCCTTTGCCAAGAAGCACCGCATTTCCGTCGAGGACGCCAAGGCCATCCTCGAAAAGCACGGCGCTGACCGCAAGTCCGCCGACAAGGAAGCACGCCGCGTCGCCGTCTGACGCCGGCCTTCCCGTATATGTCACGGTAAACGCCTGAGCACTCAGGCGTTTACCCGCATCCCTCCTGGTCCTCGGCCCCGATGACCTTCAGCCTCCAAGGCGGGCTCTGGGATCCCTGAGCGACAATCTTTCAAGCAGATAATCGACTTCTCCACGGGCAACCGGCGACAGCACGCTTCCCGGCTTGCGCTGCGCATCACAGGCAATCGCCCCGCGTTTCATCATCACATATTTGCGAACGGCAAGACCGATGCCCTGCTGCTGCTCGTAGCGCAGATAGGGCAGATGCGCGTCGAACAGATCATGCGCCTTGTCGCGGTCTCCGCAGGCGGCGAGCTTAACCACATCGACGAGCATGTCCGGAAAGGCATAGCCGGTCATCGCGCCATCGGCACCGCGCGCCATCTCGAAATCCAGGAAAAGCCCACCATTGCCGCAGAGAATGGAGATCGGCCGCATCGATCCGTCGCTCTGAAAGCCGCGAAGCTGGGAGATCTTCTCCAGTCCCGGCCAGTCCTCGTGCTTCAGCATGACGCAGGAGGGGTTTTCGGTGACGATCCGCCGGATGACCTGCGGCGTCATCACGACAGAGAGTGTCAGCGGATAATCCTGCAGCACGAACGGGATATCCCCGCCGATCGCCTCGCAGGCATTCCCGAAATACCCGACGATCTGATCATCGGTGCGCAAGGATGGTGGCGGTGCAATCATCACCGCCTGCGCGCCCGCCTCCATCGAGGCGCGGGCCAGACTGCGCATGGCGGCAAATCCTGGAGCGGAAACGCCGACGATGACCGGCAACCGCGTGCGACCGACAACACGCCGGACCAGGTCCAGCGCCTCCGTCGCATCAAGCTTGGGTGCCTCGCCCATGATGCCGAGGATCGTCATGCCATCGACGCCGCAGGAAGCGTAGAAATCGACCATGCTGTCGACCGATGCCCAGTCCAGCCGGCCGTCAGCCTGAAAAGGCGTCGGTGCTATCGTATAGACACCTTTTGTCTGTGCACCGATCCTCATGTGATTTCCCTCCGCAGCAGACGCTATCTCTACCGCGCGGTTCCGGCAGGCTGCAAGCCGTGCATTCCAGCCCGCAGTCTACACGAAGAAGGCCGATCGTAACCGGCTTGGCGTTACCGGCTCACGGGTAACAGCAGAACAAATGCACAAGGAACTTTCCCCGCACCTGATTTCCAGTACGGGGAAAAATCAGAAAAGCACAGGAAAATCAAAGGCGAAACAGAAAGGTGGTGCCCCATGCCGGAATCGAACCAGCACTCCTTTCGGAACTCGATTTTGAGTCGAGCGCGTCTACCAGTTCCGCCAATGGGGCACGGGGATCGTTGCGGTAGCAAATTGCGTTTACACGAAGGCTTTCGGGCGGGTCAACCGTGATTTTACGGGGACACGGAAGGGAATCACGAATCCGTGCACTTCGCACTTGCAGCAAGACGTTTACAGACCGGCCATTCCTGCCTAAAAGGCTTTGACTTCAATAGGGGCCTGTACATGCTTAGACGCCTTTACGACTGGACCATGTCGCTCGCCGCCCGCAAATCCGCGGAAGTCTGGCTGGGTGTGATCGCCTTCGTCGAAAGCTCGGTATTTCTCGTTCCCGCCGACGTCCTGTTCCTGCCGATGGCGCTTGCCCGGCCGGAAAAAGCCTGGCGCTATGCGCTGATTGCAACCGTAGCCTCGGTGCTTGGCGGTATTGCCGGCTGGTATCTCGGCCACTACGCCTATGAGGCGATTGCCAAGCCTGTGCTGGAATTCTACGGCAAGCTCGAAGCCTTCGAGGCGATGAAGGCGAGTGTCGGCTATGAAATGCTGGTGCTGCTGCTGATCACTTCAGGCCTGACGCATCTGCCGCCGATCAAGGTCGTGACGATTCTGGCCGGCGCGATCAACATCAATCTCGGCCTGTTCATCATCACCGCCATCGTTGCGCGCGGCGCGCGTTTCTTCCTGCTTGCCTGGCTTCTGCGCCGTTATGGCGAAGAGATCCGCGACTTCATCGAAAAACGCCTCGGCATGATTGCCGCTGCCTGCGCCGGCGTCCTGATCCTTTTGTTCATCGCCTACCGCGTTTACATGTGAGCCAACATGCGGAGTTCCCAGTGAGCACCACCACCAGCCAGACCGCCACCGGGCTTTTCCCGTCGCTTGCCGCCACGTTCGGCATGGCCGGCACGGTCGGGGGGGCGCTCGCCTTCGAGCATATCGGCGGCTATATCCCCTGCGCGCTCTGCCTTTTGCAGCGCGATCCCTATTATTACAGCCTGCCGCTCGGCATTCTGGCGATCCTCAGTGTGGTGCTGAAACTGCCAGCATGGACGACACGCCTGCTCCTCGTTCTGATCGGCATCGCCATGCTGATCGGGGCCGGCATCGGTGTCTATCACGCCGGCGTCGAATGGCATTTCTGGGAGGGTCCGTCGACCTGCGCGACATCGGCCCAGGGCGTTTCCTCTGATGTCGGTGATCTCCTAGGCGACCTCGACAGCAAACACGGCCCATCCTGCACCGATGCCGCCTTGCGCGTGCTGGGCCTTTCCTTTGCCGGATGGAACGTCATCGCCAGCCTCGCCCTGGCCGCCATTGCGCTGCGCGGTGCCGCTAAAATCCGGCGCTGAGTGAAGTAGACAGCGCCAAGACAGCTACAGGAACGAGCCTATGGCGCCGCAAGAGCGCCACAGTCTTACGGCTGCAGTTCGACATCCCAGTAGAGATAATCCATCCAGCTTTCATGCAGATAGTTCGGCGGAAACAGCCGGCCGTTATTGTGGAGATCCTGCACCGTCGGGTGATAGGGTTTCTGGTGCGGGAACATGCCGGCCAGACGCGGCAGCTTGCCGCCCTTGCGCAGGTTGCAGGGCGAGCAGGCGGCAACGACGTTTTCCCAGGTCGTCTGGCCGCCGCAGCAGCGCGGAATGACGTGATCGAAGGTCAGGTCGTCGGGCGAACCGCAATACTGGCACTTGAACTGGTCGCGCAGGAACACGTTGAACCGTGTGAAGGCCGGATGGCGCGACGGCTGCACATAGCTTTTCAGACACACGACACTTGGCAGACGCATGGAGAAGCTGGGCGAGGAGACCTGATGATCGTATTCGGCCAGGATATGCACACGGTCAAGGAAAACCGCCTTGATCGCGTCCTGCCAGGACCACAGCGACAAAGGGTAATAACTGAGCGGCCGATAGTCAGCGTTCAAGACGAGCGCTGGTAGGGCCTGCGGTGAGACTGCAATCGTCAAGCCAGTAAACTCCTGCTCGATTCGGCATCTGTACCTTCTATATTAGGCGCGTTGCGTCAGGATTGTGAAGCCAAAAGGAAAAAGGAAACAAAAGATTCGCTTTTTCCTTCAAGGCGTCAGCGGCAATCCGTCGCGGCGCATTTCGCGCGCATAATAGGCCCAGAAAAGCCGGGCCGCGACGCTGCGCCACGGCGCCCAGACCTGGGTGAGAATGTCGAGGTCCCGGGCCGATGGCCGGGCTTCGAGCAGCAGCGCATCACCGACAGCATTCTGCAACGCGACATCGCCCACCGGGAAGACATCCGGGTGGCCGGCACAGAACAGAAGATAGACCTCCGCCGTCCAGCGGCCGACACCCTTGATCGCCGTCAGTTCGCGGATCGCCACAGCCCCGTCCACAGCACAGATCGCGTCCAGATCGAGTTCGCCGGCAGTCACTGTTTCAGCCACCCGCTTGAGCGTCTCGGCCTTGGCGCGCGAAAGCCCGCACACCCGGCAATCCTCCTCGGACATGGCAATGACCGACGATGCCGAAATCGGCCCCAGCAGGTCTTCCATGCGCCGCCAGATTGCTGCCGCGCTGGCCTTGGAAACCATCTGCGAGACGATGATATTGGCCATGCCGCTATAGCCGGGTGCGGTGCGCCGGAGCGGCACCGGTCCGGCCTTGGCGACAACAGGCACGAGGCGCGCATCAAGCATGACCAGCCCTCCAAGGCCGGATGCGATATCCTCATGGGTGCGGATGATCCGCATGCTTTAAACCTCCAGCGAAACCCGGTTGCCGCCTTAAGGGGCAAACAACCGTCCCTCACAAAACAAGTGACCGGCAGGCCGCTTCCATGCCAAGAAGAGACCATGAACACGACTTTGTCAAAACCACCGGTCTTCCGTTTTGCCCCGAGCCCGAATGGCCTGCTGCATCTGGGACATGCCCTGTCCGCTCTGTTGAACCAGGACATGGCGAAGGCCGTGGGTGGCCGGCTGCTGCTGCGGATCGAGGACATCGATCCGGCGCGCAGCACACCGGAATTCGAGGCAGCCATTCTCGAAGACCTTGCCTGGCTTGGCCTCGACTGGGAAAAGCCCGTGCGCCGGCAATCCGACCATCTCGATCTCTACCGCGAGGCACTGGGCAGGCTGGTCAAGATGGGCGTGGTCTATCCGGCATTCCTGACACGCGGCGCCATCAAGACGATGGTCGAAACCTTCGAGCAGCGGGGCAAGGTCTGGCCCCGCGATCCCGAAGGCGCAGCGCTCTATCCGCCCGAGGAGCGCGGCCACTCGCCGGCCCAGCAGCAGCGCATGCTGGCATCCGGCAAGCAGCATGCCTGGCGGCTCGACATGGCAAAGGCACTGGCAATGGTTGGCGAGACACTTTCCTGGCAGGAAACCGGGAGTGGGCCGAAGGGCGAGACCGGCAGCATCGCGGCGGATCCGGCCGCCTGGGGCGACGTCATCCTGTCGCGGGCGGATGCGCCGTCGAGCTATCACCTGTCGGTGGTGGTGGACGACGCGTTGCAGGGCGTTACCCATGTCGTGCGCGGCCAGGACCTGTTTCACGCGACCGCGGTGCACCGGCTGCTGCAGCGGCTTCTCGACCTGCCCGAGCCCGTCTATCATCATCACCGGCTGATCCTCGGGCCGGACGGCCGCAAGCTGTCGAAGAGCAATCGCGACACCGGCATCGCAGCTTTCCGGACTGCGGGCAAGACACCGGAAGACCTGCGCCGGGCAGTTCTATAGGACGGTTTCAACCGGCTGTTTGGCGGGCGGTTCCACATCCCGCGTGCCCCGGAAACTGCGGATGACCATGCGCTTCACCTTGTATTTCATGATCGCGGCATTGATCTCGGCCCCCAGGATGAAGATCACCCCGACGATGTAGAGAAAAACCAGCGCGATCATGATCGAGGCAAGGCCCGCATAGGTCGAGACGTAGTTGGCGAAGGAGGCAAGGTAGGAGGCAAACAGATAGGCACCGACCGACCAGGCCGTCAGCGTCAGCACGATCCCGGGCAGCACGTCCATGATCTTGCGGCGACCATCCGGCAGCCAGAGATGGCTGACGATCAGGCCTGTGGTCAGCATGACGAAGACACCCGCCAGGCTCCAGCTGTCGAGCAGGCTCAAAACATCGTTGAACAGCGGCAGATAGGTTGCGGCATAACGAAGCGCCAGCGGCACCGCAACCAGCAGAATGCTGACAATGGCCAGAACCAGCACGCCCGCCAGCACGAAGGCAAGGCTTGCGATCCGCGTCTTGTACCAGGCGCGGCTTTCCGAAACCCGGTAGGCGCGGTTGAGAGAGACACGCAGGGCCTCGACGCCATTGGAGGCGAAATAGGCCGCCGCCAGCACCGAAATCGTCAGCAGCCCACCGCGCGGGGTGGTCAGCACCTGCACGACCTCGTCGGAAATCGGCTTGGCGATCGATTCCGGCCAGGTGTCGAAGATGAGGTGGACGGCGGTGACCGCAAACTGGTCGGCACCGAGAAAGCTGGCAAGGGCCGTTCCGAAGATCAGGAAGGGAAAGATCGCCAGCAGCGTCGACAGCGCGACATGGCTCGCCATCGCCCAGCCATCATCCTCGCTGAAGTGCCAGACGGCGTCGAAGACGACCTTCCAGGCGATTTGTAAGACGGCCGCCATCCTGTCTCCAATTGTCTCTTGTGCCATTCAAGTGTAACCCACTTCCGAATATGGGAAACCGGGCGCAAATGTCCACGGGAACAGGCCGAATGAACGACAAACCCAGCATAATCGTCACCGGTTGCTCCTCGGGCATCGGCGCTTACTGTGCCCGCGCCCTGAACGCCGACGGCTGGCGGGTCTTTGCCACCGTGCGCCGGCCGGAGGATCTGCCGTCGCTGGAAGCCGATGGCATCGAAGCTTTTCTGATGGACTATACGAAAACAGAGACCATTGCGGCGCTCGTCGACCAGGTCTTTGCAAGGACCGGCGGACAGATCGACGCACTCTTCAACAATGGCGCCTATGGTCAGGCCGGTGCAGTCGAAGACCTGCCGACGGAAGCACTGCGCATTCAGCTGGAAACCAATGTCATTGGCTGGCACGACCTGACGCGACGCGTCATTCCGGCCATGCGGTCGCAGGGGCACGGACGGATCGTGCAATGCTCATCCATTCTCGGCATCGTGCCGTATAGATGGAGAGGCGCCTACAATGCCTCGAAATTTGCGCTGGAAGGTCTTTCGCTGACGATGCGAATGGAACTGGAAGGCAGCGGTATCGAGGTCAGCCTCATCGAACCGGGACCGATCGCTTCGCGCTTCACGGCCAATGCGATCACCCATATTGAACGGCATATCGACCTCAAGGGTTCGGTGCATGCCGCGGACTACGAAAAACAGATGCGCCGGCTTCGCGGAGAAGGCAAACCGGCCAGCGGCAAACTTGGCCCCGACGCGGTCTACGACGTGCTGAAGCACGCGCTGACGGCGAAAAGGCCGAGACCGCACTACATCGTGACCCGGCCTGCCCGGCAAGGTGCCCTGTTGAAGAAGCTCCTGCCCGCTGGCCTGTTTTATCGCATTATCGGCCGGCTCGGCTGATTTGAAAGGCAAAGGTACGTTCGCATGTCCAGTTTTCTTACCGGCCTGACGCTGCTCGTCATGGGCCTTGTCGTCATCGTCCTCATCCGCGGCCTCATGCACATGGCAAAGGGCGGCAGCGGCAGCACCTCCAACAAGCTGATGCAGGCACGTGTCCTGCTCCAGGCCGTTGCCATCGCGCTGATCATGCTGACATTGTGGATTACCGGCGGCGGACGCTGACGGACGGGAACAGTATCATGGTCAAGCTCAACAAGATCTACACCAAGACCGGCGACGACGGCACGACGGGTCTGGCGACCGGTCCGCGTCGCCTGAAATCCGACCTGCGCGTCGATGCCTACGGCACCGTCGACGAGACGAATTCCGTCATCGGTCTGGCCCGGCAATACATGGACGACATGGCCGATCTCGATGCCATGCTGATGCGCATCCAGAACGACCTCTTCGATCTCGGGGCCGATCTCGCGACACCGGAGACCGGCGAGGTGATGGAATACGAACCGCTGCGCATGGTCGAGGCGCAGGTTGCGCGCATCGAAACGGAAATCGATCTTTTGAACGGCGATCTCCAGCCCTTGCGTTCCTTTGTTTTGCCCGGCGGCAGCAAGGCGGCGGCGACGCTGCACATCGCCCGCACGGTAGCCCGCCGCGCCGAGCGGCAGATGGTTGAACTGTCTCGCCTGCCTGGCGAAATCGTCAGCATGGCGGCGCTCGAATACATCAACCGGCTCTCGGACTTCCTGTTCGTTGCGGCGCGCTGGTCCAACGACAAGGGCCGCGCGGATGTGCTTTGGGTTCCTGGAAAAAACAGGTAACGTCACTGAAAATCTGAGCGCCTTCAGGGGACCGCATGTTCATACCGCTGCACGACGCGAATTCCCTGAAACACATCAAGCTGCAATATGTGACGATCAGCCTGATCATCATCAATGTGGTCCTCTGGCTGATCACCGGGCCGGTGCTGGTGCCCGAGGCTTTTTCCAATGCCGCCGTGGTCGGGCTTGGCTATATACCGGCCGTCGCCTTTGACTATGCGTCACTCGAGCCCGGACTGGCGCTGGTGCCTGATGAGGCGACCTACGTGACCTACGCCTTCCTGCATGGCGACTTCTGGCATCTGGCCGCCAACATGCTGTTCCTCTGGGTCTTCGGCGACAATGTCGAGGATGCGCTCGGGCACGTCCGCTTCCTGGTCTTCTATCTGCTCTGCGCTGCCGCCGGCGCCTTCATGCATGGCCTGATCGATGTCGAATCGCAGGCGCCTCTGATCGGTGCGTCCGGTGCGATCTCGGGTGTCGTCGCCGCCTATTTTCTGTTGCATCCGAAAGTCCGCGTCTGGGTGCTGGTCCTGTTCCGCATTCCCCTGCCCCTGCCCGCCATCATTCCGCTGGCATTCTGGATCGGACAGCAATTCTTCATGCTGCTCATCGATCCGTCGGGCGGGGTCTCCTGGGGCGCCCATGTCGGCGGCATCATTGCCGGCGCTCTCCTGGTTGTCATTTTGCGACGCCGTGGCGTGCCCTTGTTCGACCGGACGATCGTCAGTCCGCGGGCTGTCGAACATATACAGGCGACGCCGTCAGACGCAGCCGTGGCGGTCGAGACAAAACCGGACCGTCCCAGCCCCTGGGGCCGACCAACCTGAGGGCGATGCTGTCGACAAAGTAACAACCCCATATTTGCGATGGTCCGAGACCTTCTATTGTGCCGCCCTTGGAGTTGGGATTGTGCAGCGTATTGAATGCGCTAGCCCAGTTTTGCTGCATCTTGTCGGAAACGCGACGCCGGAGCAGACGGTGGTGTTTGATCGAGAAGACCACAAGCCACTGCCGAAGATGCCGCACCGATTCGTCAAATCTTGCATCGGATTTTATTGACGTGCACGTAAAGGTAATTTAATTTACCCGTCAGCATCCCATGCCGCATCCGGGCAAAGATTGTAATTCGGGAAAAAACGCGTATCGATGTCGCCAACCGACAATCAGGCCGCTTCGTTAAAGCGCATTTTCCTGCAAACGCATTGAAGGAAGGATTCCATGAAAGTTCTGGTCACCGTAAAGCGTGTCGTCGACTATAACGTCAAGATCCGCGTCAAGCCGGATGGTTCCGGCGTCGAACTCGCCAATGTGAAGATGTCGATGAACCCGTTCGACGAAATTTCCGTCGAAGAGGCGCTTCGCCTGCGCGAAGCCGGCAAGGCGTCGGAAGTGATCGTCGTCTCCGTGGGTCCGGCCAAGGCCGAAGAGACCCTGCGCACGGCACTCGCCATGGGCGCCGACCGGGCAATCCTCGTTGAGACCGACGATGCCGTTGAGCCGCTGGCCGTCGCCAAGATCATCAAGGGCGTGGCGGAAGCCGAACAGCCGGGCCTCATCATCGTCGGCAAGCAGGCGATCGACGACGATAGCAACCAGACCGGCCAGATGCTGTCGGCGCTTCTCGGCTGGGCGCAGGGCACGTTTGCCTCCAAGATCGAGATCGGCGACGGCAAGGCTGCAGTCACACGCGAAGTCGATGGCGGTCTGCAGACCATCGAGATCAAGCTTCCCGCGGTAGTGACCACGGACTTGCGCCTCAATGAGCCGCGCTATGCTTCGCTTCCGAACATCATGAAGGCGAAGAAGAAGCCGCTCGACAAGAAGACACCGGCCGATTTCGGCGTCGACACGACGGCGCGACTGAAGGTGCTGAAGACCGAGGAGCCCTCGGGCCGCAAGGCCGGCATCAAGGTCAAGTCGGTTGCCGAACTCGTCGAGAAGCTCAAGACCGAAGCCGGCGTGCTCTAATTCCAGAAAAGGGAGACTAACACCATGGCCATTCTTCTTCTGGCTGACCACGACAACGCAACGCTTTCCGACCAGACAGCCAAGGCGCTGACCGCTGCCGTCACGATCGGCGGCGACGTCCACGTCCTCGTTGCCGGCAAGGGTGCGGGCGCCGCAGCCGATGCGGCCGCAAAACTGTCCGGCGTCTCCAAGGTGCTGCTCGCCGAAAGCGACGACCTCGCCAACAATCTTGCCGAACCGCTGGCAGCCCTGATCGTCTCACTGGCCGGGTCCTATGATACGATTCTTGCTGCGGCGACCTCGACCGGCAAGAATGTCGCGCCGCGTGTAGCCGCCCTGCTCGATATCGCCCAGATTTCGGAAATCACCGAAGTCGTTTCGCCCGACACGTTCAAGCGGCCGATCTATGCCGGCAACGCCATCCAGACGGTCCAGTCGAGCGAAGCCAAGAAGGTCATCACCGTCCGCACCGCCTCCTTCGCATCCGCATCGGAAGGCGGCTCGGCGCCGGTTGAGACGATTTCGGCTGTCGCCAATCCGGGTCTATCGACCTTTGTCAACGACGCCCTGTCCTCGTCGGATCGTCCGGAATTGACATCGGCAAAGATCATCATCTCGGGTGGCCGCGCGCTGGGATCATCCGAAAAGTTCGAGGAATTCATCCTGCCGGTGGCCGACAAGCTCGGCGCGGCCGTTGGCGCCTCGCGTGCCGCCGTCGACGCAGGCTACGCCCCGAACGACTGGCAGGTCGGCCAGACCGGCAAGGTCGTCGCGCCGCAGCTCTATATCGCGGTCGGCATTTCCGGTGCCATCCAGCACCTGGCCGGCATGAAGGACTCGAAAGTCATCGTCGCCATCAACAAGGACGAGGAAGCGCCGATCTTCCAGGTGGCCGATTACGGTCTTGTCGGCGACCTGTTCACGATCCTGCCGGAGCTTGAAAAGGCTCTGTAAACAGGCAGACTGCCAGGAATCAGGCGATCCCGCGAAACGCGTGGTCGCCTTTTTTCGTTTCGGCCGCGATTGCCGGCCCGCACGTTTCAAACATGGCGGAGTTGCGGCCAAGCCAGCAATAAAGGCTGGAAAATTAGCCCATATGGCTTTATCACTGGCTCCGGACCGGTGCTGCCGGCCGCACAGTATCTTTGCATAAACGGAAGCCGCAATCGCGCTTTCGTCCTGATGATGGAAAATCGGCTCGATGATCAAGAATGTCGGAATTGTTGGCGCGGGCCAGATGGGCTGTGGCATTGCCCAGGTATCGGCGGTGTCCGGATACAAGGTCCATATCTACGATATCTCCGCCGACCGCATCGAGGCTGGCCTTGCAACGATCAACGGAAATCTCGCCCGCCAGG
This sequence comes from Pararhizobium antarcticum, assembly GCF_001885585.1. Lineage (GTDB taxonomy): Bacteria > Pseudomonadota > Alphaproteobacteria > Rhizobiales > Rhizobiaceae > Pararhizobium > Pararhizobium antarcticum. The sequence continues at coordinate 101,385 of NZ_LSRP01000118.1, read as the reverse complement.
TCTCCTCCGGCAAGATGACTGACGAAGAACGCAAGAAGGCGCTGTCGCTGATCAAGGGATCGGCCGATCTCAACGACCTGTCGCCGATGGATCTTGTAATCGAGGCCGCCACCGAGGACGAGACCGTCAAGCGCAAGATCTATGGTCAGGTCTGTCCGGTCCTGAAGGCCGACGCGATCCTCGCGACCAACACCTCGTCCCTGTCGATCACCCGCCTGGCCTCGGCCACTGACCGGCCGGAACGCTTCATGGGCATTCATTTCATGAACCCGGTCCCGGTGATGAAGCTGGTTGAGCTGGTGCGCGGCATTGCGACGGAAGAAGGCACCTTCTCGTCCGCCAAGCAGTTCGTGACAGCGCTCGACAAGACGATCACCGTCGCCGAGGATTTTCCGGCCTTCATCGTCAACCGCATTCTCCTGCCGATGATCAACGAGGCGATCTATACGCTCTATGAAGGTGTTGGCTCGGTCGAGGCGATCGATACCGCCATGAAGCTCGGCGCCAACCATCCGATGGGACCGCTGCAGCTGGCAGATTTCATCGGCCTCGACACCTGCCTCTCGATCATGCAGGTGCTGCATGACGGCCTGGCGGATTCGAAGTACCGCCCCTGCCCGCTGCTCGTCAAATATGTCGAGGCCGGCTGGCTCGGCCGCAAGTCCGGTCGCGGCTTCTACGATTACCGCGGCGAAGTTCCGGTCCCGACGCGGTAGAGCCACCAAGCACCACATCAACCCTTGCTTGCGCACGGGGATGGACGGCAGCCTTCATTGGACAAGGATGCTAGCGGGCGAACTTTCGTGCCCCGGCGACACACAGGATGACGCCGACTGTTACGGCAAGCATTTGCCAGGTGACGGGTTCGCGCAACAGGGTCGCCGCAAGCGCCAGTCCGAAGAATGGCTGCAGCAACTGCAACTGGCCGACCGCGGCAATCCCGCCCTGTGCAAGGCCACGATACCAGAACACGAAGCCGATCAGCATGCTAAAGATCGAGACATAGGCCAGACTGACGAACGCCGGAACGGCAATGCCGGAGAAGGTCGCAGGCCTGAAAAGGATCGCAGCTGCGAGCATGACCGGCAGCGACAGAACCAGCGCCCAGGAAATCACCTGCCATCCGCCAAGGGTTCGCGAAAGCCGCGCACCCTCGGCATAACCGAGCCCGCAGACGATGATCGCCGCCAGCATCAGCGCGTCCCCAACCGGCGACACCGTCAGCCCTTGCGCCAATGCGAAACCGGCAACCAATGCACTTCCGAGGAGCGAAAACAGCCAGAAGGCCGGTTTTGGCCGTTCACCACCCAGAAGGACGCCAAAGATGGCGGTTGAAAGCGGCAAGAGGCCGACGAACACGATGGAGTGAGCCGACGTCACATGCCTGAGCGCCAGGGCCGTCAGCAAGGGAAAACCGACGACCACGCCGAGCGCTATGACGAAGAGGGAGACGATTTCGCGACGAGAAGGACGCTTCGCCTTGAACAGGAGCAGCAGCCCGAGCGCCAGCACGCCGGCAATCGTTGCCCGCGCGACGGTGAGGAAGAGCGGATCGAAATGCATCACCGCCACGCGCGTGGCCGGCAGCGATCCACTGAAGATCAACACGCCGATAAAGCCATTGATCCACCCGCTCGCCATGCGATCCATCTGTCACCCCATCTTCGCCGCGCGTCTTATGCAAAACGCGCTGGCGCTTCATCATCTTGAAATTCAGCATGATTTTTCTCTTGAACCGACCTTGGCCCCGGAAAAATGCATTCCGACGCGCTCCTTATCGTTCCGCACCCTTGGCTTTGCCAGAGACACTCTGGTACAGTTACGACAAACTGTTATGGTAACAATGGCAATACGGATGAGCGGAGAAACAGCAGGACGGACCACGCGTGTGGCCATGGTCATGGAGACGATCAGGCAGCGTATCGCCGGACGCGGCCTGACGCCCGGCGCAAAACTGCCGTCGGTTCGACGCCTGGCAACGACGCTGAACGTGTCGACCTCGACGGTCGTCGATGCCTATGAGAGATTGGTCGGGGAAGGTGCCATCTTGTCGCGGCCGGGGTCCGGTTTCTACGTGGCAAACCAGGCGGCACCGTTCTCGCTGTCGCAGGCAGCCCCAAAGCTCGATCGCGCTATTGATCCTTTCTGGATCTCCCGCCAGTCGCTGGAAGCCGATGATGGAGACCACAAGCCGGGCTGCGGCTGGCTGCCGGCGTCCTGGCTTGCCGAAGACGGCGTGCGCCGCGCGCTGAGAACCCTGTCGCGCGCCGACGGAGTAGCCCTGGCAGGTTATGGATCTCCCTTGGGCTCATCGCCGCTTCGAACGCTCATCACCAGGCGCATGGCCGAACACGGGATCGAGGCCAATCCCGACCAGATCATGCTGACGGAGTCCGGCACCCAGGCCATCGACCTGCTCTGCCGGTTCCTGATCGAACCTGGTGACACCGTCCTGGTCGACGATCCCTGCTATTTCAATTTTCACGCCCTGCTGCGGGCCCATCGCGCCCGGATCGTCAGCGTGCCCTATACGCCGTCCGGCCCGGATATCGAGGCTTTCGCGCACACGCTCGCGGAAAATCGTCCACGCCTCTACATAACCAATTCGGCGATCCACAACCCCACCGGCGCCACGCTCTCGCCTGTGATCGCCCACAAGATCCTGAAGCTTGCCGAGCAGTTCGACCTCACCATCATCGAGGACGACATCTTTGCCGATTTCGAACACGCGCCGGCGCCGCGCCTGGCTGCGTTCGACGGACTCGACCGGGTCATCCATATCGGTAGCTTCTCCAAGACCTTGTCCGCTGCAGCCCGTTGCGGCTTCGTCGCCGCGAAACCGGAGTGGATCGAAGCGCTGACCGATCTGAAGATCGCGACATCCTTCGGTGGCGGCCGGTTGACGGCGGATCTGGTGCTGCAGGTGTTGAGCGACGGCAATTACCGCAAACACGTCGAGAGCCTGAAGGTCCGTCTCTCGCGGGCGATGACCGACGTATCCGCCAGACTGCGCAATCTGGGCATCGTTCCGTGGCTGGAGCCGCGCGCCGGGATGTTTCTGTGGTGCCGGCTTCCGGACGATCTGGACGCCGCCGACGTCGCACGCGCGGCACTTGAAAGCCGCATCGTCCTTGCGCCCGGCAATGTGTTCAGCCTGTCACAAAGCGCAACCGGCTTCATGCGCTTCAACGTCTCGCAGACGCTCGACCCCCGCGTCCTCGACGTGCTCAAGGACGCAATCCTGCGGCCGAAAGCAAAGGCTGGAACGCAGGCCTCCGGAGCCGGCTGAGGCCTTACGATCCCACAGCCGCCTTCACAAGCGCCTTTGCGTCATCACTGTCCCACACCGCCGGGCCGTTCATCGCGGAGATCAGGCAGCCCTTGTCGTCGATCAGAAGCGTTACCGGCAGGCCGAAAGCGAGGCCTTCCTTTTTCAGCGTATTGAAGACGCCCATCGACGAATCCCGGTAGAAGCCGAGGTCGTGGACCTTGGTCTCCTCGAGAAAGGCTTTCGGCTTTTCTTCGTCGCCAATATCGATATTCACGGCAACGACCTCGAACCGGTCGCTCCCCGCAGCCTTCTCCAGCGCATTCAGGGCCGGCATTTCCTCGCGGCACGGCACGCACCAAGTGGCCCAGAGATTGAGAAGGACAGCCTTGCCCCCGAAATCGGCGAGCGTCAGGTCACGGCCGTCCGCGCCCTTGAAGTTCAGACCAGCCAGCGGTCGCGGTTCGGCGACCGGCGCCATGGCGGCGACCTGCCCCTTGAGAAACGGGGTGATCGCGGCGACCTTGTCCTTTGAAGCCTCGCAGCGCCCGGCATCAGCGGTTTCAGCGAGTGTATCCTTGCCAGACCGGGTTTCGATCACGTATACCCCAGCCGCACCGGCGATAAGCCCGGCAATGGCGGCGAATGCCACCAGCCTGGCGGCCGAAAAACGTTTCTTCGGGTCTGTCGTTTGATTTTCCAAGACGGATCATTCTCCAAGGCGGGCATTGTTCATGGCTGACGGCAACTCTGAGACCAAATCCTCCAACCAGATGTGGGGTGGACGTTTCGCCTCGGGGCCGGATGCGATCATGGAGGAGATAAATGCCTCGATCGACTTCGACAAGAAGCTTTTCGCGCAGGATATCCGCGGCTCAATAGCGCATGCGACCATGCTGGCGCATCAGGGCATTATTTCGACAGAGGATAAAGACAAGATCGTTCACGGTCTCGACACGATCCTGTCAGAGATCGAAAGCGGCCAGTTCGAATTCTCGCGCCGGCTCGAAGACATCCACATGAACATCGAGGCGAGGCTTGCCACGCTGATCGGCCCTGCCGCGGGACGCCTGCACACCGCCCGTTCGCGCAACGACCAGGTGGCGCTCGATTTTCGCCTGTGGGTGAAGGAAGAACTGCAGAAATGCGAAAGCATGCTGACAGGCCTGATTGCCGCGTTTCTGGATCGTGCCGAAGAGCATGCCGACACCGTCATGCCCGGCTTCACCCATCTGCAGACGGCCCAGCCGGTCACCTTCGGCCATCACTGCATGGCCTATGTCGAAATGTTCGGCCGCGACCGCGCCCGCGTCCGCCATGCCATCGAGCACATGGATGAAAGCCCGATCGGCGCCGCGGCACTGGCCGGCACCGGCTTTCCGATCGATCGCCACATGACGGCCAAGGCGCTCGGTTTCAGCGGCCCGACGCGCAATTCGATCGACACGGTCTCGGATCGCGATTTTGCGCTTGAATTCCTGGCGCTTGCCTCGATCTGCGCCGTGCACCTGTCGCGTCTGGCTGAAGAAATCGTCATCTGGTCGACGCCGCAATTCGGCTTCATCCGGCTGTCGGATGCCTTCTCGACGGGCTCGTCGATCATGCCGCAGAAGAAGAACCCGGACGCCGCCGAACTGGTGCGGGCCAAGACCGGCCGCATCAACGGATCGCTGATTGCGCTTCTGACCGTGATGAAGGGCCTGCCGCTCGCCTATTCCAAGGACATGCAGGAAGACAAGGAACAGGTCTTCGATTCGGCCGAAAGCCTGGAACTGGCGATTGCCGCCATGACCGGCATGGTCCGCGACATGACCATCCGCACCGACCGCATGAAAGCCGCCGCTGGCTCCGGCTATTCGACGGCGACCGACCTTGCCGACTGGCTGGTGCGGGAAGCGGGCCTGCCCTTCCGCGACGCCCATCATGTCACCGGCCATGCGGTGGCGCTTGCCGAAAAGAACGGCTGCGAACTGGCAGAGCTTTCGCTGGAAGACCTGCAGGCGCTCAATCCGGCGATCACCGACAAGGTTTTCGGCGTGCTCACCGTCGAGGCTTCGGTCGCCAGCCGCACCTCCTTTGGCGGCACCGCGCCGAGCGAAGTCCGCAAGCAGATCGCCTGGTGGCGCACGCGCAACTGACGAACACGATTCAGGGTGCACAACATCCTGAAAACTGGTTATGAGTCCTGACGAATTGTAGGAATGCCCGATCGGCCGGGCCGGGAAAGAGTTCCATGCTTCTGCGAAACACAGTCTATCTCCTCGTCGCCCTGGCCGCGGCCGGCGTCGCGCTTTCCGGCTGCGGCCGCAAGGGCGAACTCGACCGACCGGGCGTAAGCGGGCCGCTAAACACCAAGACGCCATCAGGCACGGCTGAGAAGAAACAGGACGCCGAAGACCGTCCATTCCTTCTCGATCCCCTCCTCTAGTCAGGCCAGTCCCTTGAACCACTTCGAACATCGCAACGGCGTTCTCCATGCGGAAGACGTGCCCGTTACCGACATCGCCAAGGCCGTCGGCACGCCCTTCTACTGCTATTCGACAGCCACGCTGGAGCGCCACTACGCTGTGTTTTCCAAGGCATTTTCGGATGTCGATGCCATGGTCTGCTATGCGATGAAGGCCAATTCCAACCAGGCGGTGCTGAAGACGCTGGGTCGTCTCGGGGCGGGCGTCGATGTCGTCTCGGGCGGTGAACTGCGCCGGGCGCTGGCTGCCGGCATTCCTGCCTCGCGCATCATGTTTTCGGGCGTCGGCAAGACCATTGCCGAAATGGACCTGGCGCTCGATGCCGGCATCTATTGCTTCAACGTCGAATCCGAACCGGAACTGGAAGTGCTGAACGCCCGCGCCGTGCGCGAGGGCAAGAAGGCGCATGTCTCCTTCCGTATCAATCCGGATGTCGATGCCAAGACCCATGCGAAGATCTCGACGGGCAAGAAGGAAAACAAGTTCGGCATTTCCTATGAGCGCGCACGGGCTGTCTATGCCTATGCCGCGACCCTGCCGGGCATCAAGGTAACCGGCATCGACATGCATATCGGCAGCCAGATCACCGATCTGCAGCCCTTTGAGGAAGCCTTCCGGCTGTTGCGGGAACTGGTCGACACGCTGCGGGCCGACGGCCACGCGATCGACCATGTCGATGTCGGCGGCGGCCTTGGCATTCCCTACAAGGAAGACAACAATCCGCCGCCCTTGCCCGACGCCTATGCCGAGATCGTCAAGAACGAGTTGCGCGGACTGGACTGCAAGATCGTCATGGAGCCGGGCCGGCTGATCGTCGGCAATGCCGGTATCCTGGTGACCGAGGTCATCTATGTGAAGGATGGCGGCTCGAAGACCTTCGTCATCGTCGACGGCGCCATGAACGACCTGATCCGCCCGACGCTCTACGAGGCCTATCATGAGATCCGGCCTGTCCGGATTTCCGCCGCCAATGCGCCGCGCATCAAGGCCGACATCGTCGGCCCGGTCTGCGAAACCGGCGACTATCTGGCGCTCGACCGGGAAATGGCCATGCCGAAGCCCGGTGACCTGATCGCGGTCGGCTCCGCCGGTGCCTATGGTGCCGTGCAGGCGGGGACCTACAACACCCGGCTTCTGGTTCCAGAGGTTCTGGTCAGCGGCAACCGCTTCCATGTGATTCGCCCGCGAACCAGCTATGAAGACCTGATCGGTCTCGATTCGGTTCCGGACTGGCTCGACTGAACGGACAGCCGACACAATCCCCGTGACATCTGTCGATAGCAGACGGCGACGGCAGCGCTTTTCGATCACGATTGCGTTGTCGCCCTCGTCTTCGCCACAAAGAGTGTTATCCTTGAACCGGCAGTCGACAGAGACACCGCCGCCCTCGGCGTGCGTGAAAGGACATGGAAACGGATGACGGAAATCCGGCGGGATGCACCTGAAAAAGCCTCGGGAAAATCGATGCGGCTCGCCCGATTGCTCGGCGCGAAACGATGGCTGGCAAGCCTCGTGCTGTTTTCGGAACAGGTCGTGCCAAGAGCCGTGCCGCCGCTGATTGTCATCCTGCTGTTTCTCTCTACCGCCTGGTTCGGTTTTTTCCGCAGCGTGCCGGCGTGGCTGCATGGCCTGACACTCATCGCCTTTGCCGCAGCCTTCATCGCTCTTCTCGTTCCGCTCGCCCGGATCCGCTGGCCGAAGGTTGCGGACGCCGATCGCATGCTGGAAGAGCGCAACGCCCTGCCGCATCAGGCTATCCGCGTCCAGGATGACCAGCCGGCGACCGATGGCGCCTTCGGCCTCGCCCTCTGGCAGGAGCACCAGAAGCGCATGGCACGCATGATCGGCGCGCTTGAGGCCGGACTGCCGCGCCCCGACATTGCCCGCCACGACCCGCTCGGCCTGCGCGCCGTACCGGTGCTTCTCGTCTGCATCGCCTTTGCCTATTCCTACTCCAACCGGGCCGGCCTGCTGTCGGATGTCGTGCATCTGCCGCAACCCGTCGTGTCGAAACCAGACGTTCGCATCGATGCCTGGGTAACGCCGCCGGCCTATACCGGCCGCGCGCCGATTTTCCTGACCGGCAGCCAGGCCGGCCAGCAGGCGACTGCCGAGGCCCTGCGCATCCCACAATTCAGCGACGTCACGGTGCGCATCACCAGTGCTGCGGGCTCGACCCCGGTGACCTATCTCGAGAAGGACGCCACCGCGCCGATCGTCATCGCCGCCGAAGAGGCCAAGGCATCGACCGAGCCGACGGGAAAACCGGTCGAGACTGCAGCGGTCGCCCCTGTCCAGGGCGAAACGCACCTCTACAAGATCACCCGCGATGGGGCGCTTGATGTCGGCGGACGGCAATGGGCTTTCACGGTCATTCCGGACAGCGTGCCCGAGATCGCTTTTGACGGACTGCCGCGCGGCACGGTCAACGCCGCGCTGGAAATCGGTTTTCTTGCCAAGGACGACTACGGACTGCAGCAGGCCTGGGCGGAAATCAAGCCGCTGGAAACACTGGCTGCAGACGCCCGCCCGCTCTATCCGCTCCCGGAATATCGTCTCGACCTGCCGCGTCGCAACGGGCGCGAGGCAAAGGGACTGACAAGCCGCAATCTCAGCGAACATCCGCTGTCGGGAAAACGCGTCCGCATCACGCTTGTCGCCCGCGACGCCGCCGGTCAGGAAGGCCGCAGCGTTCCACAGGACATGGTCCTGCCCGGCCGCGCTTTCTTCGAGCCGCTGGCCGGCGCCGTTGCGGAACAGCGACAGGTCTTTGCGCTGGATGCCAAGGCACTGCCCCGGGCGCTCGACCTCAATGACGCCGTGATGATCCGTCCGGACGAGAACATTCCCAACCTGACGCACTACCTGCTCTTGCAATCGGGCCGCAGCCGCATGGAAGTCGCCTATAATGACGACATGCTGCGCGATGCCGCCGATCACCTCTGGGAGATCGCGCTCGGCATCGAGGATGGCGACCTGTCGCTTGCCGACCGCCGCCTGCGCGATGCGCAGCAGGCGCTGTCCGACGCGCTGGAAAAGGGCGCATCGGATGAGGAAATCGCCGCGCTGATGCAGGAACTGCGCGATGCCATGCAGGAATATATGAAAGCGCTGGCCCAGCAGGCGATGAAAAACCCGCAAATGGCGGCCCGGCCGGAGCAGAACAATTCACTGCGCCAGCAGGATCTGGAAAAGATGATGGACCAGATCGAAAATCTGGCGAAATCCGGCGCCAAGGATCAGGCCCGACAGATGCTATCCGAAATGCAGCGCATGATGAACAATCTGCAGGCCGGCCGGCCGCAACAGCAGCAGGGCCAGGAAAACAGCGAGATGCGCCAGCAGATGGACAAGCTCGGCGAGTTGATGCAGCAGCAACAGCAACTGATGGACGAGACGTTCAAGTTCGATCAGGCCCTGCGCGACCGCATGCAGCGCGGCGATCCGCTGCAGGGAGAGGATAGCGAACTGTTCGGCCAGCAGATGCCGCAGGATCCGGGCCAGAGCCCGCAGGACCAGCAGCAAAGCGGCGAGCAAAACCCGACCGACGAGATGACCGCCGAACAGCTGAAGGAAGCCCTGAAGCAGCTACGGGCCCAGCAGGAAGCGCTTGGCAAGCAGCTGGGCGAGATCCAGAAGGGCCTCGAAGGCATGGGCATCAAGCCCGGCAAGGGCTTTGGCGAGGCCGGGCGCGAGATGCAGGGTGCCGCCGGCGCACTTGGCGAAGGCCAGGGCGAACAGGCCGTCGGCAGCCAGGGACGCGCGCTCCAAGCCTTGCGCGATGGCGCGCAGGACATGATGCAGCAGATGCAGGGCCAGGGCCAAGGTCCCGGACAGGGACAGGGCGTGCCGCAATACGGCCAGAACGGCCGCGACCCGCTCGGCCGCCGCCAGCAGAATGCCGGCCCGGATTTCGGCGATCAGGTGAAGGTGCCGGACGAGATCGACACCCAGCGCGCGCGCGAAATCCTGGAAGAAATCCGCCGGCGTCTGGGCACGAATTCATCGCCGGAGACGGAGCGGCTATATCTGGAGCGGTTGCTGGATATCAGGTGAGAGTTGATGTCCGAGCCTGATAGCGGCAGCCGTCCACCGTAAATGGGCGTGCAGCCTAGTAATCGATGACGCGCAAATATATTAGCGGTTGCCGGTCTCGGACCAAGGCAATGCCTTCATGTCCATATAGGACACCTATTTTCAAGCTTCGGCATAACCACAATTTGTCCCCAGGCTGTAGTTCGTCCAGCAGGGGTGCGAGTAGGACTTCAGGCTTATTAAGCAGGTCAACAAAGACTTGAGGAAGTTGATCGAGCCCGCCGAACCGGTGAATGAACCAGTCGCGGAAACCCGACAAGGTTGTCTCCTGTACCAACTCGACACCGACAGGATTGCGAATCAGTTTCGACATCGCCAGAGCGCTCCCGTCGCCGGCATAAAGGCAACTTCCAAAACAAAGCTCCCAATCCCTCAAGCCGCCAAAGCCACCGCAACCGCCTTGCGAATATCTGGCAAGGTAAACGGCTTCGAGACCACATCGATCACCTTGCCATTGAGGTTGTCAGCCCGTTCGCGCTGTTCGGCATAGCCGGTCATCAAAAGGATTTTCAGGGCTGGAAAAGCTGATGATGCCTGGTGGGCGAGTTCGATGCCATCCATGACGGGCATGCGGATATCGGAGAGCAGAAGATCGAAACTCTGGTCGTGGAGCTGCGCCAGACCATCGGCGCCATCGGCCGCCTCAAAGGTTTCATGGCCGTCCAGTTGCAGCGCGCGGGCAACGAAACGACGCAGGCTATCTTCATCTTCGGTAATCAGGATCTTGGCCATCATGGCTCCCGTCATAAATGCGCGCCAGATGGCGTCACGTCCTGCGGCCAAGAAACCAGTTCTTCCTTTGCTTTTCGTAAACAGCAAGCGCCATGATCTGGCAGCGCTGTGATCTGAAAGCACACGCAGTCGTCAGGTAGCGTCGCCGGTGACGATGCCGACGAAGGGCAGTTCGCGGAAGGCATAGGCGACATCCATGCCGTAGCCGACGACGAAATAATCAGGGCATTCGAAACCGACATAATCCGCCTCGAGATCGGTGCTGCGCTTGACCTTCTTGTCGAGCAGGACGGCGATGGTCACCGATTTTGCGCCACGCTCGAGCATCAGCTCCTTGGCGAAACGCAGGGTGCGGCCCGATTCCAGGATATCGTCGATCAGAAGCACGTCGCGATCGTGCACATCGCTGTCGATGTCCTTGATGATCCTGACGCCCTGCGAGACCGTGCCGGTGCCATAGCTCGACAGCGTGATGAACTCGACCTCGGGTGCAAGGCCGGTCGTGTGCATGGCGCGGATCAGGTCGGCTGCGAAAATGAACGAGCCCTTGAGGACGGCGATGACAAGCAGATCGTTGTTCGGTCCCTTGGCGATCTGCTGCGCCATTTCGATATTGCGGACCGCAATCATCTCGGCGGTGTAGAGCGGATCGATGTTTTTACCACGAACGACGGGCATAAGGACTTCTCCGGAAACTGAACTGTGGAGAGGCGCTTAGCACAGTCAGGGCGCGGACGCACCCGGCTTGCCGAAGGAAACGGAAACGTCCGGCAGTTTTCCACCCGTGTGCAGGAGGCGCGTGGAGAAGGGTCGGCTTTCGCCGGCAGCCAGCGTGTCGGTGGCCGCCAGCACGCGGCTTGCCGTCACCCTTTTGCCGTTGGCGATCACGTCCACCAGAATGGTTGGCACCGCCTTCGGCGCATCGGACCGGTTCTCGACCGTGCCATAGACCGAAAGCACCTTCATGCCGTTCGCCTCGTTGACGGAGGTCTTGACGCCGGCCAGCACCAGGGGCGGCGTGGCAACAGCTGCGGCTCCGCCCGGCAGGCCGACGAGAAACACGAAGGTCGAGGCGCAGATACCGGCCACCAGCGCCGCGAATGTCTTGGGAGAGGCCCGCTGCAGCAGGGTTTCCAGGCGCAGAAGCATCTTTACCGGCAGCGATACCGTGGCAACCTCGATCGCCGGGCTGCGTCGCGCGTGCTCTGCGTCCGACACGCGGCTGTTGTCGTTGAAAACCGGATAGGGGCCGCGCCGTGCGACAGTCGACACCGTCTCGAACTCGACATCGACGATATCAAGGGGCCGGGACAGGCCGGCTTTTGTCGCCGGCCGGGGCGTGCGCTCCGGTGGCAACAGATCGACGCAGGACCGGGAACCCTTGCTGTTGAAACGGAAAGCGTGCATCGCCTCTCCTTCCGCAACGGGCCAAACCCGCGCGATGCGCCCGCAGTCCGGATAGCCAGAATCGGGGCATTGAAACAAATCTTTCTGAGACGTAAACCTAAAGGGTTAATGCTTCGGAAAGAGCGCCCTTAAAGCGACGTGTTTTCATGGAAAATTAACGCCTGTTTAACCATGTTGGAACGGCATCCGCCCAAGAGCGGCAAGCCGGCCGGAATGGCCGTATAAGAAAATCGACAAAGAGAAACCGGGCTGGCCCATTGATTCATTTTGAAAATGTCGGATTGCGCTATGGCATGGGACCGGAAATTCTCCGCGACCTGACGTTCGATATCCCGCGCAAGTCGTTCCAGTTCCTGACTGGCCCGTCTGGTGCCGGCAAGACGACGCTGCTCAAGCTTCTGTTCCTGTCGCTGCAGCCGACCCGCGGCCTCATTCGCATGTTCGATCGCAATATCTCGGTTATCCCGCGGGAGGAATTTCCGATGCTGCGGCGGCGTGTCGGCATTGTCTTCCAGGATTTCCGGCTGCTCGATCACCTGACCACCTATGAAAATGTCGCACTTCCCCTGCGGGTGCGCGGCAAGGAAGAGCATACCTATCGCTCGGACGTGCTCGAACTATTGAACTGGGTTGGGCTCGGCGAGCGCATCAACGTCCTGCCGCCGGTGCTGTCTGGCGGCGAAAAGCAGCGCGCCGCCATTGCCCGGGCGCTGATCGATCGGCCAGAGATCCTGCTTGCCGACGAACCGACCGGCAATGTCGATCCGCCGATGGCGCGCCGCCTGCTGAACCTCTTCATGGAACTGAACCGGCTCGGCACCGCCGTCGTCATCGCCACCCATGATCTGTCGCTGATGGATCAGGTCGAGGCCCGCCGCATGATCCTGTCGCAGGGGCGGCTCGATATCTATGAGTAAGGCCCCTTCCAGCAAAAAACAGGCGTCCGAACCGGCAGACCCTGCCCGCAAGGCGGCGATGCGGGTTCGCCCGACCGCGCCGATCGTTCCGTCGACCAATGTCTCCGGCCATGCCCTGATGCTGGTGATCGCCATCATGTCCTTTCTCGCCTGCCTGACGCTCGGTGCCGTCAGCATGGTCCGGGCAACAGCCGAAAGCTGGCAGAGCCAGATTTCGCGAGAGATCACCGTGCAGATCAAGCCCGACGAAACGCTGGACATGGACAAGGCGCTCGCCGATGCCCGCGATTTGGCGCTGACCTTCGATGGCACGACGGCGGGCAACATCGTCGACAAGGAAGCAACCGCCAGGCTGCTCGAGCCCTGGCTCGGCGAAGGCCTCGACCTCGATGAACTGCCCGTGCCGCGCCTCGTCATCATCACCATCGACGAACGCAATCCGCCGGACTTTGCCGCCATGCGCAAGGCGCTGACCGAAACGATCCCGCAGGCCTATCTCGATGATCACAGGACCTGGGTGGACCGGCTGGTGGCCATGGCGCACACGACCGCGCTGATCGGCACCGGCGTTCTGGTGCTGGTGTTCTCCGCCATGGTGCTGACTGTGATCTTCGCGACTCGGGGCACGCTGTCCGGAAACCGCCATATCGTCGAGGTGCTGCATTTCGTCGGTGCGGAAGCGGGGTTCGTCGCCTCCGAATTCCAGAAGCATTTCCTGAAGATCAGCCTGAAGGGCGCCGGCGCCGGCGGGCTTCTGGCAGCCGCGTGTTTTGCGGCGGCCAGCTTCTGGCAGGCAAGAGCGCTCGCCACCCCGCAGAGCGACCAGGCGACCGCGCTGTTCGGCACCTTTGCGATCGGCTGGATGGGCTATCTCGGCATCGCCGCGATCATGATCGTCATTGCGCTTTTGACCACGCTGACCGCGCGCTACACAGTCATGCGGACAATCTATGAAATCGACCTGATCCGATCCGATCCGGCACGAACAGATACGAATCAGAATTAGCCGCCATGCTGGAATTCGCCACGATGATCGTCCAGACCCGAATCAGGCTATTGCCCCAGTCACCTTCTACGGCTTTGTCGTCACGGCTTGCTGAGCGCATGGAAACGGAATGACGGAAGAACGTGAGACCATCGGTATCGTCCGCAGGCGCAGGGGTCCTGTGCGCCGGTTCGTGCGGCTGACCTTCTATGTGCTGCTTGTCTGCGCCGGGATTGCGGCTGCCGGCTTCCTCTCCTTCGCCGACCAGGTGGCTTCGTTGCAGCCCCCGGACGCCCCGACCGCCGACGCGATCGTCGTCCTGACCGGCGGCTTCCAGCGCATCGACCAGGCGGTCGATCTGCTGAAAGCCGGCGCGGGAAAACGCCTTCTGATCTCCGGCGTGCATCCGACAACGACCAGCACGCAGATCCGGCGCAACACCCAGAGCTCGGCCGACCTGTTCAGGTGCTGCGTCGACATCGGCCATGATGCGATCGATACGATCGGTAATGCCAACGAGACTGCGAACTGGATCCGCGACAATGGCTACGAGAGCATCCTCGTTGTCACCAACAATTACCACATGCCGCGCAGCCTGCTCGAATTGCGCCGCGCCAATCCGCATATCCGCTTCATCGCCTATCCGGTCGTCAATTCCGACTTGAAAAGTCAGAACTGGCTGCGCAACCCAACGACGCTACGAACCATCCTGTCGGAATATGCGAAATACTCGGTCGCCTATGTCCGCGACTGGATTGGCGCGCGGACGCCAAGCGGCCTGCGGACCGAACAGGGCAATATCGTCCCGGCCGCCGATTAAGCCCCGGGATCGATGATCGACAAGATCCCGGCAGGCGGGCCTGTCGGGCCCGTGATAAGCTGCACAAACACAGGAACCGCCGGCCAGACGGTTTTCCTTGCCGGAATATTCGTGTAGGCAGCCTTCGTCCCTGTTCTGCGAAAGCCATCGCTCATGATCATCCTGCGTTCCGTGCTGTTTAATATCGTCTTCTACGCCAATCTGATCCTGCAGATGGTCGTGTTGACGCCGTTCTATTTCCTGGTGTCGCGCAAGACCGCGCTGATCGTCCCGAAGAACTGGGCGCGCAGCAATCACTGGCTCCTGGAAAAGATGGTCGGCACCACCTTCGAGATCGAGGGCCTCGAGAACATTCCCGAGGGCGGCTACATCTTCGCGCCAAAACATCAGTCCTTCTGGGACGTCTTTGCGCTCTTGCCCTGGCTCAGCGACTTCTTTTTCATCCTCAAGCGGGAACTAATGTGGATTCCGCTGTTCGGCTGGTATGTGCAGAAACAACGCATGGTGCCTGTCGATCGCGGCGCCCGCGGCAGGGTGATGACGGCCGTGATGAACCGCGCCAAGGAAGAGATGGCCGCTGGTCGTCAGTTGATTATTTATCCCGAGGGCACCCGCCGCCCGCCGGGCGCGCAGCCGGACTACAAATACGGCATCGCCCGGCTCTATCGCGATCTCGACGTACCTGTCGTGCCGGTCGCCATGCACCCCGGCCTGTTCTGGCCGCGCCGCAAATTCCTGCGTTATCCCGGCCATTTCAAGGTGCGCATCCTGCCGGCCATTCCTGCGGGCCTTGATCCGGACGTGTTTCTCAAAACCCTCCTCGATGTGACGGAAGCGGCGAGCGACCAGTTGCTGATCGAGACGGTCCGCAACAACCCGCACCTGCCGCTGCCGCCAACGGCGGTGCAGCGGCTGAAGGAACTCGGCTTTCAACGCTGAACAGCAGCCTGCGGCAGAAGCCGCGCCACCTCTTCAAGCCAGTGATCGCGGATCCCCATGTCCTTTAGATGCGACAGCGTGTTGAGGACATAATCCGGATTGGCACCTGATTTGCCAACGGCCCCAGCGACGATTTCGGCCGCCGCCTCGACCGAAAGTGCCCCGGCATACTGGACATGGGCCCGGTCGATCACATAGGTCAGCGCCGATGTCCGGCGCCCATCTGCCAGTTTCACCGGCATGGTGCGTTCCTTGTAGACATGGGTGACCAGTTCCCGCTCGCGCAAATAGTCGATAACCGCATCTTTTTGCGACGCCTCGATGCGGAACGCCATGCCGAGGCACGAACCGCCATGATCAAGTCCGAGCACAAGACCGGGCTTTTCCTGCGTCCCGCGATGCACCCAGGAGCGGACGCAGAGCGAGCGCCGGTAGCCAAAAGCCCGCGCCGTCATTTTCTCTTGAAATTCAAAGCCGGGGTTCCACATCAGGGAGCCATAGCCAAAGACCCAAAAATCGTCCATATCCACTGCCATTCACATAAAGGCCACGCCATTGCGCGATACAGCAAGCCGCCTTCCTGGGTCCGCCGACCAGAAACCGCCAATCCGGGAGAATCGCCCGATGCGGCGGGGATGCGCGAAGAAAGACCTTATGCGATTTGTCCGCGCCTGCGAAAGCGCTGCGACACGCAAAACACTTGGAGAACCCCATGACAGCCACTGAGACCGCCGCGTCGCCGGCAAGCCGGAAAATCTGGCAGCTGGCCATCGGCATCGTGGTCTTCATCGCGCTTTATACCGGTGCCTGGTTCTTTGCGGCCGACCAGATCAAAACACGCATCTCGGCCTTTCTGGAAAGCGGTGTTGCACCGGGTCTCTCGGGCGAATGCGACAGCATGGACGTGCGCGGTTTTCCGTTCCGCATCGGCCTGTTCTGCGACACGGTGCGGATCGACGACACGCGCCGAGCAACCTCGGGCGTGTTTGGTGCCTTGCGCTCCGCAGCCCAGGTCTACCAGCCGGGCCATGCGATCGTCGAACTCGACGGTCCGGCCGAAATCCGGGTGTCGCCCGGACTGTCGATGTCGGCTGACTGGGCGTTGATGCACGCCAGCCTTCAGGCGAACTGGCAGGGCCTCGACCGAACATCGATTGCCTCCGACAAACTGGCCGGGACGGTGCTGATGACGGGCACGGGCGAAAGCTTCGGCTTTGCTGCCGAACACAGCGAAATCCATATGCGGCGCAACGGCCCCGACCTGGATGCCGCCTATTCCGTGACCGGCCTGAAGATCAGCCCGGCGGCAAGCCAGGACCTCTTTCCGCTGATCACTGCCAGTCTCGATCTGACCGTGGTCGATCGGGCCAATCTGCTGGATACCGGCAGCCGGCAGCCGGATGCGCTCTACAACAACAAGGGTGAAGTGCGCAACCTGACGCTCGATCTTGGAAACGACCAGGTCGGAACGATCACCGGCCCGTTCAGCGTCGATGGCGAAGGCTTCATCTCCGGCGAATTCAGCGTCACGCTGAAGAACATCGAAGGCTGGCGCCAGAACCTGACCAAGGCCTTTCCGGACGAGGATACCACCATCCTCGTCAACAACATCGCCAACATGCTGACAGCGCTCGCCGACGGCAAGAACGAATCGACCGTCAAGCTCAACGTCCGCGACGGCACAGCCTTCCTCGCCTTTATCCCGATCGGGGTGTTGCCGCAGTTGTGATGAGAGGTTACGTCTTCTGATCCATCGCATGTCTCCCGAAGTCGGCCATGTCGGTGTCCTGTCCGGCCTGGACGATCGAGCGGCGGATAGTGCGGGTGCGAGTGAACAGGTCGAACAGTTTTTCGCCGTCGCCCCAGCGGATCGCCCGCTGCAGATAGGCGAGATCCTCGGAAAAGCGCGCCAGCATTTCCAGAATGGCCTCCTTGTTGTGCAGGCAGACATCGCGCCACATGGTGGGGTCTGATGCAGCAAGGCGCGTGAAATCGCGAAAGCCGGAGGCGGAATATTTGATGACTTCCGATTCCGTCACCGTTTCCAGATCGTCGGCCGTGCCGACGATGTTGTAGGCGATGATGTGCGGCAGATGCGAGACGATCGCCAGCACCTTGTCGTGATGCTCCGGGTCCATTTCGTCGACCATCGAGCCGAGCGCTTCCCAGAACATCCGCAGCTTCGCCTTGGCGGCCTCGTCCGTGCCCGGTGGCGGCGTCAGGATGCACCAGCGGCCCTGGAACAGGCCGATGAAACCGGCATCGGGGCCAGAATATTCGGTTCCGGCAATCGGGTGGCCGGGAATGAAATGCACGCTGTCCGGGAGATGCGGCTTCATCTGCGCAATGACCGAGGCCTTGGTCGAACCGACATCGGTGACGATGGCGCCCGGCTTCAGATGCGCGGCAATCTCGGCAGCAACGCTGCCCGATGCCCCGACCGGCACCGAGACGATGACAAGATCGGCATCCTTCACGGCCTCGGCGCTCGATGTTGTGTAGAGATCACCGAGACCCAGTTCCTGCGCCCGTGTCAGCGTCGCCTGGCTGCGGGTCGAGACGATGATTTTGCCGGCCAGGCCCTTGTGGCGGATGTCGCGGGCGATCGACGATCCGATCAGGCCGATACCGATCAGCGCAACGGTTTCAAACTGCTGCGTCATCACGGGCGTCCCATGAATTCGGTCAGCGCTGCAATCGCCCCTTCATTCGCTTCGGCCGAACCGATCGTCATGCGCAGGGCATTGGGAAAACCATAGCCGCGAACGGCCCGCAGGATGAAGCCGCGGCTTGTCAGGAAATCATCGGCCTCGGCGGCGCGCTTTCCAGCGGTTTCGGGAAAATGGATCAGCACGAAATTGGTGACGGACGGGGTGACCGTCAGGCCGATCGAGGACAGCGCGCCGGTGACCTTGCCGAGCCAGAGCAGGTTGTGATCGACGGCGGCGGCTGAGAACGCCTGGTCACAGATGGCGGCGGCACCGGCGGCGATCGCCGGACCATTCATGTTGAACGGCCCGCGTACCCGGTTCAGCGCATCGATGATCGGCAAAGGCGCATACATCCAGCCGATTCGCAGCGACGCAAGGCCGTGAATTTTCGAGAAGGTCCGGGTCATCACGACGTTCTGGTTGGAAGACACCAGTTCCAGGCCGGCCTCATAGTCGTTGCGACGGACATATTCGGCATAGGCAGCGTCGAGGACCAGGATGACATTCTTCGGCAGGCCGGCCTGCAGGCGGCGGATCTCGCTGACCGGTACATAGGTGCCTGTCGGATTGGCCGGATTGGCCAGAAAAACGATCTTCGTGCGCGGCGTAACGGCAGCAAGGATTGCGTCGACATCGACATGGCAATCCTTTTCCTTGACGACAACTGGCGTGGCGCCGGCGCCCATGATCTGGATCTTGTAGACGAGAAAGCCGTGTTCGGTGATGATGCCTTCATCGCCATAGCCCAGATAGACATGGCAGAGCAGGCCGAGAAGCTCGTCCGAACCATTGCCGCACATCAGATTGGCGGTGTTCAAGCCAAACACCGAACCGATCGCCTCGCGCAGTTCCATCGCCTGGCCATCCGGATAGGTTTCAAGCTTCGTTCCTGCCTTCTGGAAGGCCGCGATTGCCATGGGGCTCGCGCCCAGCGGTGTCTCGTTCGACGACAGCTTGTAGACCTTCTCAACGCCCGGCGCATGCTCCTTGCCCGGAACATAGGCGGCGATATCGAGTATACCGGGACGCGGGAGCGGCGTGAGATTTTCGGTGTTCATGGCATCGGCTTTCAAGGACAAGGAAAACACTGGAAACAGGCCCCAGCCAATAACGAGGAACACGGATTTTGTCGAGTGCGAGGCTCTGGCAAACGACGATCAGCGCAGCTTGTCCGGAGCCGTCTCGCGCGTCGTCGGCACGCCACGCGGCGCCAGGACCGGAACGAAGACACGGCGCGACGCCCGTGCCGCGACAGGAAGGCCCTGATAGAGCCGCTTCTGCGCCTCAACGATGATCACGCCGGAAAACATCGGCCAGAGCGATCGTCCGATTCGCTCGAAGCCGCGCCTAAGTTTCAGCACCGTCTTCAGCTTCGAGGGCGGAAAGAAAAGCGCATCCGCAGACGCACCCGGCGTGAAATTCGTCTCGCGCAACAGCGCCGTCAACTGCCCGCGCGAATAGGGCCGGCCCGAGCCGAACGGCGTATGCTCCATGCGCGCCCAGACGCCGCGTCTATTTGGCACGACGATCACCAGCCGCCCGCCGGGAGCCAGAACACGCCAGAGTTCCTTCATCGTCTCGCGCGGGTTCTCGGCAAATTCCAGCGCATGCACCATCAGCACCCGGTCAATCGAAGCGTCCGGCAGCGGCAGTTCCTCATCGAAGATCAGCGCCGTGGACGACAGTTCGGCCACCGGCCAGTTCACGGCCCCCTGCCCTGCCGGCATGAAGGCGAAGGTGCGTTCCGTATCGGCGCGAAAGCGCTCCAGATAGGGCACGGCATAGCCGAGCCCGACCAGCCGCTCCTCCGGCAGCTTCGCCCAGAGCGACGACAGCGCCATGGTGATCGACTGCTCGGCGAAACGACCAAGGCGGGAATGATAGAACTGGCGAAGATCGACGATATCGGCGTGCATGGTCCCAATGTTAGACCGGAACGGCTAGACTTCAAGGCGCGTGCGACTACATTCACCGCAACGAACCGTATTACCCCCGTGCTTTTGCAGGCCCGTGTTTTCCAGGAATAACCATGGCAGTGCTCGATCTCGACCTTTTTCCATGCCGAACAGACAATTTCGGGGTGCTGATCCACGATCCCGTGACGGGAGAGACGGCGTCGATCGACGCGCCCGAGGAAGCGCCGATCCTGGATGCGCTGGAACGACGCGGCTGGACACTGACGCAGATTTTCACGACGCATCACCATCAGGACCATGTGGCGGCCAATCTGGCGCTCAAGGACCGGTTCGGCGCACAAATCACCGGCCCCGTGCACGAAGCCGATAAAATCCCGGGACTGGACCGCAAGGTCGGCGACGGTGACCAGTTCGATTTTGCCGGTCATCCCGTCAATGTCTTCGAAACGCCGGGCCACACCGCCGGGCACATCTGTTTCCACTTGCCGGAAGACAAGCTGCTGTTTGCCGCCGACACGCTGTTTGCACTGGGCTGCGGGCGTCTCTTCGAGGGCACGCCGGCCGACATGTGGACTTCGCTACAGAAGTTGATGGCGCTCCCCGACGATACGAACGTCTATTTCGGCCACGAATACACACTCACCAACGCCCGTTTTTCGCGCACCATTGATCCCGACAATGCGGCCTTGACGGATCGCGTGACGGCAATCGAGGCCCTGCGTGAGGCGGGCCGCTTTACAGCACCGACGACGATCGGCCTCGAGAAGCAGACCAACCCCTTCCTTCGGCCACACGATGCCGGCATCAGGGCGCATCTCGGAATGCAGGCGGCAACGGATGCCGAGGTCTTTGCCGAAATCCGCAAACGCAAGGATCAGTACTGATGGACGTCCAACTGCCCCTGTCGGCCCGCGCGATCATAGAAACGCTGAAGATGGAGCGACATCCCGAGGGAGGCTGGTACATCCAGACCTTCAAGGATCCAGCCGGCGGCCCGAGAGGCCATTCGACCGCGATCTACTATCTGCTGGAGCGCGGCGAACGATCGCACTGGCATAGGGTAAAGGATGCCGCCGAGGTCTGGCACTTTTATGCCGGTTCGCCGCTCGACCTGAAGATTGCGGAAGACGGAAAGCCGGAGCAGGCCTTCAAGCTCGGATCGAACATTCTGCTCGGCGAAACACCACAGATCGTCGTGCCGGCCGGCTGGTGGCAATCGGCAAGCTCGCGCGGCGCCTGGACGCTGGTCGGCTGCACCGTTTCGCCGGGCTTCGATTTTTCCGTTTTCGAGATGGCCCCGCCGGATTGGCAGCCGCCGAAGGAATGAAGGCTACTCGACCGGGTTTGCGTCTCGCGGGCGGCGACCAAAGATCATGTCGCGTGCCGCCAGCACCGCCCCGCCGGTGACCAACAGGCAGGCCAGTGCGATGCGAAACGACGGTTCGGCAAAACCGAACAGGATCAACACCAGCGTCGACAGGACGGGGGCAGCATAGCTGGCGACGCCAAGGATCTGGATATCACCGTTCTTGACCCCGTAATCCCAGGCGTAGAACGCAGCACCCACAGGCAGCAGGCCAAGACCGGCAATGGCAACCCATTCGGTTGCCGATTGCGGCCAGACGGTCGTCTCGAGCCCGAGATGGCACAGGAAAGACAAGGCGGCGGTTGCCAGGCAAAAGCCGGTGACGACATCGGTCGAGACAGCCTCGAAGCGCCGCGTCAGAAGCGAATAGCCCGACCATGTGAAAGCGCAGGCCAGCGCCGCGCCATATCCGATCGTGTAGGCATCATCAAATTCGACACCATTGCGCGCGACGATCAGCACAGTGCCCAGCAAACCGCAGACAGCCCCCGCCACGTGGTACCAGCGCAGTTTCTCGCCCGGCAAAAGAGCCGAGCCGACAACGATCAAAAGCGGCCAGAGATAGGCAATCAACCCGGCCTCAACCGCCGGCGCATTGCGAAGCGCCGTGAAATACAGGAAATGATAGCCGAAAAGCCCTGTGATCCCGACGATCCAGACCTTTGCCGGTTGCTTCAGAAACGCCAGCCGCTCCGGCCGCAATGCGAGCACGATCAATCCTGGCAGGCTGCCGATGGAAAAGCAGATCGCTGAAAGCTGGAACGGCGGCATTGTCCCGGACGCTGCGGTGAACAGTGCCAGAAGCGACCACATGAGGATCGCCGAAAAGCCGATCAGCGTCGCCTTGAGTTTCATGGTGCCGTCCCCCGGTCACGCCGGAGGTCGGCGCCAGTTTCGATCGATCAGCCGCCGAAACGCGTGGCGGAAACCGTGACCGGGCCGAGCCGTGTCGGGATCCGGACATAGACCGGAGCATATACATTCACCGCATCTGCCTTGGCAAACCAGATTTCCATGGAGGCCAGACGGCGCAGATATTCGACGTCATCGCGGCCCTTGCGGAAGCCGGATTTCGGCACGAACTGCACGCCGCAGACGATCACATCGCCTTCGAAACCCTGCGTCTTGAAAGACCGCGTCCCCTTTGCCGAAAGCTTCAGGTCGACACGCGATTCGCCATCGAAGATCGGCAACGTCTTCGGGCAGACCTTGGCGTCGGCCGGGAAGATCAGGCCGGACAGGGGATCGAGCACATTGCGCATGTCGCCCGGCTTGACCGGCACCCAGTTTTTTGGGATCCGCCGCTTCGGCGTCATCGTTGCCGACGTGACATCGCCATCGCGGAACTGCACATCGATATCCCTGCCGCGTTTCCCGGTCTTGTAGGATACCGAATATTCCGACGCCCGCAGCTTGTCGCGCTGCACCACGCCCGAAACACGGGTGCGCCCGGACGTGCTGCTCAGCACATCGGCAAGCCCGGCGGAATTCAGCGTTCCGGAAATCGTATAGCGATCATCGGTGAGAATGGTTTGGAAGGATGCCCGCGCAATCGGCAGCCCGGACAGCGCGATGCTGTAGTCCGTATTGTGCTCGACATTGTCGGCAAGCGCCGTGCCTGTGGAAAACGCCACCGCAGTCAGAAAGAGAAACGCAACAGACCCATTTCGCACGTTCATTCTGATTCCCATCCCGTTCGGCAGCGCTTGTGTTGAATTGTGTTGAATAGAGCGGGTTTGCGGCGATTCTGCGCCCTCCCGCTGCCTCTGCTTTAGCCTATGGCGCATCGAAGTGGAATTGGGTAAAAGAAGCCCAAGCACGCCGAGAATCGTTGTTTTAGTGTGTATTTAAGCCGGAAATACCGGCATTTCCGCCAAGAGTTTTCCCTGGCAGTGAAGGTTTGGCTTGACGCGCCGCCCGTCTCTGACTATAGAACCGCAACTTTCCAATCATGGCCAACGGAATGCGGCCTGGGCCAGACGGCCCGCCAACGCATTGACCGGAAGCGAAAAGAAAATAGGTGCATCATGTCCCGTAGTTGCGAATTGACCGGCAAGGGCGTCCAGTCGGGCAACAATGTGAGCCACGCAAACAACAAGACCAAGCGCAAGTTCCTTCCGAACCTGTGCCAGGTCACGTTGATTTCCGACGCGCTCGGCCAGCGTTACCGTCTGCGCGTTTCCGCAGCAGCCCTGCGCTCTGTCGAGCATCGCGGTGGCCTCGACGCCTTCCTCGTCAAGGCTGACGAAGCAGAACTGTCGCAGCGCGCACGCCTGCTGCGCCGCCAGATCGTCAAGAAGACGGCTGAAGCGGTCGCTGCCTAAGGGCACGCGCTGATAACGATTGAAAGGGCTTGCCTGGCAACCGGCGAGCCTTTTTCTCGTATTGTTTTCTACCAAATCGATTGCAGCCATTGCCGGAGAAAAATTCGGTGTGATTGCGACCACATGTCCCTCCAACTGGTGGCATCACCCAGGATAAAAAAATGCTGACGAACCGCACGTTCTTTCTCTATGTCGCAATGATGACCGTTGTGGTCGTCGCCTCCAACTTTCTCGTCCAGTACCCGCTGCCGGGCAGCATTGCCGGCATGCAATTGGGCGACCTGTTGACCTGGGGCGCTTTCAGCTATCCCATCGCGTTTCTCGTGACCGATCTCACCAACCGGCAATTCGGTCCGCAGATTGCCCGCAAGGTCGTTGTCATCGGCTTTGCCGTTGCCGTGGTGCTGTCGATTTTCGTCGCCTCGCCGCGCATTGCGATCGCCTCGGGCTCCGCCTTCCTGCTGGGCCAGTTCCTCGATATCTCGCTGTTCAACAGGCTGCGCACCCAGAGCTGGTGGCGCGCGCCGCTGGTCGGCTCTCTGTTCGGGTCCCTGCTCGATACGGCGATCTTCTTCTCCCTTGCCTTTGCCGCCTTCTTCGTGTTCCTCGGGCCGAATGATGGTTTTGCCTTGGAGAATGCGCCCTTGCTTGGATTGCTGAGCACGGAAGCCCCGCGCTGGATCTCCTGGGCGCTCGGCGACCTGATCGTCAAGATCCTCGTCGGCATTGCCCTGCTACTGCCCTACGGCGCGCTGATGAGCGTCGTCAAGCCGATGCCGGGCGTCAAGACATCCGGCTAAGGCATATGTCTCGAAACGAAAAAGGCGGCATCCGCGAGGATTGCCGCCTTTGTCATTTCTGAGACGACCGCTTTTCAGGCGCGCTCTTCCCAAACCTTCGCAAGCTCCACCAAAGTCTTGACGGCGCTTTCCATGTCCTGGCGGCTGACCCATTCCAGCGGCGAATGGAAGGCATGGCCACCGGCGAAGATATTGGGGCATGGCAAGCCCATGAACGACAAACGCGAGCCATCCGTGCCGCCGCGGATGCTGCCGCGCACGGGCTGGAGGCCCGCCCTGCGCACCGCCTCGATGGCATTGTCCATGATCTCCGGATGCCGGTCGAGCACGACCTTCATGTTGCGATACTGCTGCTTCACGGTGAATGTGTAGGTCGAACCGGGAAAGCCCGACATCACGTCCTTGATCACCGCCTCGAGCATGGCCTCCTTGTCGGCAAGACCTGCATCGCCGAAGTCACGGATGATGAAGCCGAGGCTGGCCTTTTCCATCGAACCGCTGACGCCGACCGGATGGACAAAACCCTGCTTGCCCTCCGTGGTCTCCGGCGCGATGTCCTTCGGCAGGCGGTCAATGATGGCGGCGGCAATCTTGATGGCATTTTCCATCCGGTCCTTGGCAAAACCGGGATGAATCGCCACGCCCTGGATCGTGATCTCGACGCCATCGGCCGAGAAGGTCTCATCCTCGATATGACCCGCCGTTTCCCCGTCGACCGTATAGGCAAAGTGCGCGCCAAGCTTTTCCAGATCGACCTTGTCGACGCCCCGGCCGATTTCCTCGTCGACCGTGAAGAGCAACCGGATCGGACCGTGGCGGATATCGGGATGGTCGATGAGGAACTGCGCGGCCGTCATGATCTCCGCCACACCGGCCTTGTCATCGGCGCCCAAGAGCGTCGTTCCGTCGGTTGTCACGATGTCGTTGCCGATCTGCTGCAGCAGCACCGGGTGTTCGCTGACGCGGATGACCTGTTGTGGGTCTCCGGCAAGCTGGATGTCACCGCCCTGGTAGTTGCGGATGATCTGCGGCTTGACATTGGTCCCGGTGAAGTCCGGTGCCGTATCCACATGCGAGCAGAAGCAGATGACCGGCACCGGCTTGTCCGCAGTCGACGGGATCGTCGCATATACATAACCGTGCGGGTCGAGATGGGCGTCCGACAGTCCCATGGCGAGCAGTTCCGCCACCAGCAACCGGCTGAGGTCCTTCTGCTTCTCCGTCGAGGGCTGTGTGCTGGAGGCCGCATCCGATTGCGTATCGATGACGACATAACGCAGGAAACGGTCGAGTACGGTATCTCTCATGGCATGGCTCCTGCCTTGTCCTGTGGTAGGCGCTCACGGGATGAGCCGAAACTCCAGCATCAGGTTGCGCTCGAGAATCGAATGATTGTCGTCTGAAACCACGATGACGCGAATTTCGCCATCCGGAAGCACAACGACGTCAAGGCCTTCCATGTTGTCGATCTGGTAGCCCATGTCGGCCGAAAGAATGACCGTTCCATCGACAACCGCGCCGGCCTTGATCGTATCGCCGGCGATTCGCCTGATCTGCATGCCGATGCCTTCGGCAAAGCTGAACCGGCGCTCCAGAAGCAGGAGATCGCCATTGGGCAGAAAGGCGCCGTCAGTGATGGCGAAAGGATCCTTCTGGACCACGGCGAAGACGCCCTTGCGCGGTCCGTCCAGAACGGCGGCATACAAATGGTCCGCCTTGTCGACGCTGAGTTCGGAAACGATGACGGTGGCTCCGGCGAGCGGGCTGCCGGCCGGCGAAACGACAACCGTCTCAAGCCCGCGATTGCCACGCAGCGCCGATTTCGGAATGAGGATCGGCAGGCTGGCCACCGGCCGCGCCTGCGCAAAGCCCGGATCCGGATAGACATCGACCCGGTGCTGCTGCTCGAAGCTCACCAGCGCCTGCCCATTGCGAAAGGCAAGCCCCTCCGAGTCCATCATTTGCTTGACCCGTTCCGAGCGTCCCTGACGATCCATCATCGACGTCACCGTGACATCGGCGAGCCCGGATAGCCGCCCCTGGGGATCGCGCGTCACCGATCCCTGCAGCCAGTGCCCGGTATCGAGCACCGAAAGGAACGACGTCGTATCGACCCGGAAACGGATCGCCGACATTGCCCCGAAGAGGGCATTGGACGACGACATTTCGAGACCGCCGACAAATTCCAGCGCGCCAAACCTTTTCTGGTCCGAGCCGATCTTGAAATTGGTGATCTGCCGGCTGCTGACCGGCACCGTCTCGCTCGGCGGTGGCGATGCCAGACCGGAGACCGGCAGCGCGAGCCAGGAACAGAACAGTACAGCGAGAACGGACTGGATCTTCAAAATATTGGTCTTTCTATCACGGCCAGTGCAACAGTCCGCACAGGCCGCCCCGCTGGCAGACAGGCACGCAGCCGGTGTCGCACACAGATGCGCCTGCCGCCGAAGGTGGTTCGTCACAGGGCTCAGGCGCGGCTGCGCGCCTGCGGCTTGCGGCGACGGCTTTCGTCCTCGAACAGCGACGCCAGCTGGTCCGTCATCGCTCCCGCCAGTTCATCGGCATCGACGATCGTCACGGCCTTGCGGTAATAGCGCGTCACGTCGTGTCCGATACCGATCGCCAGCAGTTCCACCGGCGACCGCGTCTCGATCTGTTCGATGACAGCGCGCAGATGCCGTTCGAGATAATTGCCCGGATTGACCGAAAGCGTCGAATCATCGACCGGCGCACCATCGGAGATCATCATCAGGATGCGGCGCTGCTCTGGACGGGCCAGAAGCCGGTTGTGCGCCCAGATCAGTGCTTCGCCGTCGATGTTTTCCTTGAGCAGGCCTTCGCGCATCATCAGGCCGAGATTGCGGCGCGCCCGCCGCCAGGGCGCATCGGCCGACTTGTAGATGATGTGGCGCAGGTCGTTGAGCCGGCCCGGCGTCTGGGGCTTGCCGCTGGCCAGCCATTGCTCGCGCGCCTGCCCGCCCTTCCAGGCCTTGGTGGTAAAACCGAGGATCTCGACCTTGACACCACAACGCTCCAGCGTCCGGGCCAGGATGTCGGCGCAGGTCGCCGCAACGGTGATCGGCCGGCCGCGCATCGATCCGGAATTGTCGATCAGCAGCGTCACAACCGTATCGCGGAAATTCGTATCCTTCTCGCGCTTGAACGAGAGCGGCTGCATCGGATCGATGATCATCCGCGTCAGGCGCGCCGAATCGAGATAGCCCTCTTCGAGATCGAATTCCCAGGAGCGGTTCTGCTGCGCCATCAGCCGCCGCTGCATGCGGTTGGCCAGCCGCCCGACGGCACCCTGAAGATGCGCCAGCTGCTTGTCGAGGAAGGCGCGCAGCCGCTCGAGCTCGGCCTCGTCGCAGAGTTCCTCCGAGGTGATGATCTCGTCGAAGGCCTCGGTGAAAACCGAATAGTCGACCTTCTCGTTGAAATCGGAAAACGGGCTGTTGGGACGCTTGGCTTCGCCCGGCGTCTCGCTGTCGTCTTCGCCCTCGTCCTGCAGGTCGTCGTCGGAAATCTCCGCGCCGTCCATCTCGCCTTCGTCCATCTGTTCGTCGGCGGATTCGTTTTCGTCGGCCGGGGCGGCATCCGAACCGGCATCCTCTTCGGAGCTGTTTTCGTTCTCCTCCTGGCTGCGCGGCTGGTCTTCGTCGGTCTGGCTGTCCTGGTCGTCCGGCTCGACATCGTCGTCGCCGTATTTTTCGGCCACGTCCATCGAAGACAACATGTTGCGTACGACCTTGGCAAACGCCTGCTGGTCGTTGATCGTCGCCGACAGATTGCTCATGTCGCCGGCGGCCTTGTCCTCGATGAAGTCGCGCCAGAGGTCAAGAACGCGCCCGGCCGATGCCGGCGGTTTCTGGCCCGTCAGCTTTTCGCGAACAATCAGCGCCACGGCCTCTTCCAGAGGTGCATCGGCCTGCCGGTCGATGGCCGAGAAATTGGCCCGGGCATATTTGTCATCGAGCATGGTCGTCAGATTGTCGGCAACGCCGCTCATCCGGATCGAGCCGATCGCCTCGACACGCGCCTGCTCGACAGCATCGAATATGGCGCGAGCGTCTGCGCCCTGCGGCGACATGGTGGCATGCACGCGCATGTCGTGACACGCCTTGCGCAGCGCCATCGAATCGCCGAGCCCGCGCGTGACCGACAATTCCTGCCGCGTCGGCCGCTTGGAAAGCTCCGGCAAGCGAACCCGCTCGCCGGCAAGCCCTGGACGTTCATTGGCAAACACGACCTCGACGTCGGAATCGCCGGCGATCGAGCGAATGCAGCCGGTCAAAGCCCGGCGGAACGGCTCCACGTCGACGGTTCCGCCGGGTCTCGGTTTCGAATTGTCGCCGCGTCCAGCCATGACTTAAGCCGTCGCTTCAAGCACGATATTGGCCGCACTTTCCTTCAGTTCGACACCGAAGGCGCGCTGGTAGTGTTCGGCAACCAGCGTCCGCTCGAGTTCGTCGCACTTGTTGAGGAAAGTGACGCGGAAGGCGAACGCGATATCACCGAAGATATGCGCATTCTCGGCCCAGGTGATGACGGTGCGCGGGCTCATGACGGTCGACAGATCGCCATTGACGAAGGCGGCACGGGTGAGGTCGGCGACGCGGACCATCTTGGAGACGGTGTCGCGGCCCTTGTCCTTGGTGAAGCCCTTGACCTTGGCAGCGACGATGTCGACTTCATTGTCGTGCGGCAGGTAGTTCAGCGTTGTGACGATCGACCAGCGGTCCATCTGCGCCTGGTTGATCTGCTGCGTGCCATGATAGAGGCCGGTTGTATCACCCAGACCCACCGTGTTGGCGGTCGCAAACAGGCGGAAGGCGGGATGCGGGCGTATGACACGGCTCTGGTCGAGCAGCGTCAGGCGGCCGGAGGATTCGAGCACGCGCTGGATAACGAACATCACGTCCGGACGACCGGCGTCATATTCGTCGAAGACCAGCGCGACATTGTGCTGATAGGCCCAGGGTAAGATGCCGTCCTTGAATTCGGTGATCTGCATGCCGTCCTTGACGACGATCGCATCCTTGCCGACGAGATCGATGCGGCTGACATGGCTGTCGAGGTTGACGCGCACGCAGGGCCAGTTCAGACGCGCTGCGACCTGTTCGATGTGCGTCGATTTGCCGGTGCCGTGATAACCGGACACCATGACGCGGCGGTTGTGGGCAAAACCGGCGAGAATGGCGAGTGTCGTCTCGCGGTCGAACAGGTAGTCCGGGTCGAAATCCGGGACATAGGCGTCGCCCTTGGAATAGGCGGGCACGCGAATATCGGAATCGATGCCGAAAACCTCGCGAACGGACACAGTCGTATCGGGAAGGTTGGAAATATCGAGGTCTACCTTGCTCATCATGTCTCCAGCGCGGGAACCATA
This sequence comes from Pararhizobium antarcticum, assembly GCF_001885585.1. Lineage (GTDB taxonomy): Bacteria > Pseudomonadota > Alphaproteobacteria > Rhizobiales > Rhizobiaceae > Pararhizobium > Pararhizobium antarcticum. The sequence goes on along the minus strand of NZ_LSRP01000118.1, from coordinate 71,248 downwards.
CTGCTCCCGTAAATCGTCTTTGAAAGCGTTGAACGTTCAAGTCGGTCCGCTTGAACGCGGCTCGCTTAAGGGGAAGGTTATTAAAGTGCGTTACTAGCAGAAGCCAGCCTGTTTTAACAATTGATATGCCTGGATCACGGCGCGAAAACGATCTTCCGATCCCCTGTCTCCGCCATTTGCATCCGGGTGATGCTTTTTTACAAGCTCCTTGTAGGCCGTCTTGACGTCCGCGGGCGTGGCGTTGCCATGCAGGCCGAGCGTTTCGAAAGCATTTGCCTCCAGGGCCTTCAGCTTGCGCGCCCTTGGCTCCTGACGCGGCGCGCGGGCGCGGGCCTGCTCGACGAAACCGAAAGGATCGCGCATCCGCGCCTGCGCGCCGGCGCTCCCGGAGCGCTGCTGCGACTGCGTGGGGGCGTTCTTCGCATTCTTGTTGACACCGACCGTCCAGGTGGGGCGATGGCCGGTGACGGCCTCCTTCTGGTAACGGGCGATCTCGTTGTCGGACAGGCCGGAGAAATAGTTGTACCCCTTGTTGTACTCCTTCACATGTTCGAAGCAGAACATGAAATACTGGTTTTCCGCATTGCGCCCGACCGGCGCACGATGAACAGCATTTTCCTGGCATCCGTCCCACTGGCATTGGGGCGCGATCGGCTCCGGTTTCTGGTTCACCCTTCGCTTGGTGCGGATACCATCGAAGTATTTTGAATCAAGTTTCATGGCGCTAATTATGGAGTGTGGCGAGGGCCACAACAAGAATTGACAAACCGGAATGTTGCAGGCTTTGTGAGACTATTTTGCGCCGCGCAAAACGCCGCCCGAAACGGCCACTCCGGTCAACGCACGCCTGTCCGGACAAGCCAGAGAAACAGGACCAAAACATGTCTCTCCAGACCAGAATAGAAGCTAAATTGACGCAGGCCTTTTCACCGGATCGCCTGGTCGTGCTGAATGAGAGCCATCTGCATGCCGGACATCATCCCGACATCGACGGCACGGGTGAAACACACATGCGCGTGCGCATCGTCTCGAACGCCTTTTCCGGCATGAGCCGGATCGCCCGCCACCGCGCCATCAACGAGGTCTTGAAGACGGAAATCGATGCCGGATTGCACGCATTGGCGCTGGAACCGGCCGTTCCCGGGGAAACAACCCGCTGGTAGCGGATCGGTCTGCAACAGCGTCAGGAGCCGCGAGCATACGCAGGGCGCCTGGCGCAGACCGCGGCACGCCCCCGGGCTGCTCAGTCGGCCCTGCCCCCGCTAGACAGCCCTGCCTGCTAGACAGCCCTGCCCCCTAGACAGCCATGTCCGCGGCACTGGCCGCAAGATCGTCGGCCGGACGGATGCGCAGGCGCGTAATCCTGTTCTTGACACGCTTCATCACCAGGAACCGTTTGCCGTAGAAGGTGAAAGCCTGTCGCTCTTCGGGGATTGTCCGCGATTCATGGATGACCAGGCCGGCAATCGTTGTTGCTTCGTCATCCGGCAGGTTCCAGTCGAGCGCGCGGTTCAGGTCTCGGATCGGCACATTGCCGTCGACCACGATGGAACCGTCCGCTTCCTGACGGACACCCTGGATTTCGATGTCATGTTCGTCGGAGATATCACCGACGATTTCCTCGAGAATATCCTCGAGCGTGACGAGCCCCTGCACCTCGCCATACTCGTCGACCACGATGGCGAAATGTGCCTTGCGGCGCAGGAAGGCATTTAGCTGATCCTTGAGATTGGTGGTGTCCGGCACGAACCAGGGCTTCTGGGTGATGCGAACGATGTCGAGATTTTGAGGCTCGACCTCCGGCTCGGCCAGCGCCCGCAAAAGATCCTTGGCATGCACGACACCGATGATGTTGTCGACCGAACCGCGCCAGACAGGCATGCGGGTATAGGGACTTTCCAGAACCGCACGGACGGCAACCTCCGGCGGATCATCGGCATTGATGGCGCGCATCGACGTGCGGTGAACCATGATGTCGGAGACTTCCAGTTCTCCCAGATCGAGCACGCCGCCCAAACGGTCGCGGTCGGCCTTGATCACCGAGCCTTCGCGATGCAGGAAATCCACCGCGCCGCGCAATTCTTCATGCGCTGTCAGCATCGACGTTTCCGTCGACAGGCTGACGCCGAAAAGCGCAAGCATGCGCCGGACGAGACCATTGACGAGACTGGAAAGTGGCCCGACGACGACAACGAAGGGGCGAACAATGGGCGCGACAACAAGAGCAAAACGGTCTGGCGCGGCAATCGCCCAGCTTTTCGGCAATACCTCGGAGAAAATTACCAGCAGAACCGTCATTGCCAGGGTCGCGATGGCGACCCCGGAATTGCCGAAAAGACCGAGAAACAGGCTGGTGGTCAGCGACGAGGCCAGGATATTGACGAGATTGTTGCCGATCAAAAGCGCACCGATCAACCTGTCGCGCCGGGTTATCAACGCCGTCACGATGGTGGCCCGGCTGTCGCCGTTGCTTTCAAGCGTGTGCATTCGCGCACGCGAGGCTGCCGTCAGCGCCGTTTCCGACCCGGAAAAGAATGCGGAACAAAACAACAGAGCCATGACGGTCAACATCGTCATCCCGTATTCGGCGAAGAAGGCAAGTATGGTTTCAACTGTCATCGCGGATGCATTTCCTCCAGGAACCGAATTACTTCCGACGCCGGCACGTCGTCGGCCACAAAGGACCGGCCGATGCCGCGCGTCAGGATGAAGGTGAGCTGCCCGCCCTTGACTTTCTTGTCCTGGGCAATCGCGTCCATCAGCGTTCCAACAGGCGGTAACGCGCCCGGAATATCACCCATCCGCGTCGGCAGGCCAACATCTTTCAGATGCGCTTCCACCCGCGCCGCGTCATCCGGGCTTGCCAGGTTCATGCGCGCGGAAAACCGATGCGCCAGCACCATGCCGATTGCAACACCCTCGCCGTGAACCAGACGACTGCCATCATACTGTGTCGCCGCCTCGAGCGCGTGTCCGAAGGTATGTCCGAGATTGAGCAAAGCCCGACGGCCATTTTCGCGCTCGTCAGCCGCGACCACGTCGGCCTTGGCCTGGCAGCTGGTGGCGATGGCCTCAATGCGGGCATCACCGCCGGCAAACACAGCGCGCCAGTTCGCCTCCAGCCAATCGAAGAAATCCGGTTTGTCGATCAACCCGTATTTTGCCACCTCGGCATAACCGGCACGGAACTCGCGCGGGCTTAACGTATCCAGCACGTCTGTGTCGGCCAGCACAAGATCGGGCTGGTGGAACACGCCGATCAGGTTTTTGCCATGCGGCGAGTTGATGCCCGTCTTGCCGCCGACCGAACTGTCGACCTGCGCCAGCAGCGAGGTCGGGATCTGGATGAAGCGCGACCCGCGACGCGCAATGCCGGCAGCAAAGCCGGTGAGGTCGCCGATCACGCCGCCGCCAAGGGCGATCACCGCATCATTGCGCTCGATCCGCGCACCAAGGATGGTCTCGCAGACGGGAATCAGATGCTCGAAGCTCTTGGTCTTTTCGCCGGCCGGCAGAACCAAGGATACCGCATCGATACCGCTTGCCGCCAGACTGTCCATCAACGGTGCCAGGTAGCGCGCGCCGACATTCTCGTCCGTGATGACGGCCATGCGCCTGCCCTTGAGCCGCGATGCGATCTCATTCGCGGCCGACGCGATCAGACCCGGACCGATCAGGATGTCATAGGACCGGTCGGCCAGCTCGACGCGAACGGTGCGTTTGGGTTTTACGATGGCACGGCTATTCATAATGTCACTTCTTCGGCATGGCGGCGATGGCGGCGAGGACCTCGTCCACCATGACCTCTTTCTTCACATCGCGCGAGACGACGGTCAGGTCCGCCTCGGCATAAACAGGGTAGCGTGCGTTCATCAGGTTTTCGAGCGTCTGTTTCGGGTTTTCGGTCTTCAGCAGCGGACGGGTATCGCGCTTGTTGACCCGCTGCCACAGCACGTCGAGATCAGCACTCAGCCAGACGGAGAGCCCGTTCTTCTTGATATGCCGGCGCGTCCGCTCGTTGATATAGGCCCCGCCACCGGTGGAAACCACCCGCGGGCCCGAATGCAGCAGCCGCTTGATCACGCGCCCCTCCAGCGACCGGAACTCCTCTTCGCCATAGGCTGCGAAAAGTTCGCTGATGGTCATTCGGGAAACGCGTTCGATCTCATGGTCGGAATCGACAAACGGGATATTGAGCAGCGTCGCGGTCATGCGACCGATCGCCGACTTGCCGGCACCCATCAGGCCGACGAAGACAAGGTTTCTCCGGCCGAGGACCGTCTTTGCCCGCTCCACCAGCGTTTCCGAAACAGGCTCGATGACGTCATTCATGCCGTTTGTTATTCCCCGTTTCGCAACGGTATCGACAAAACAGCAGGAAGCGTCAAGACGGACGGCCCGCAAAGGCATGGAAACACGACGCTTCTTGCACTTGGTGGCCGCCATGGTCATATAGTTGGCTTGCCCGAGGAGTTTGAAATGCCGACCCTGTTCCGCTTCCTGTTCATCTGCGCGCTGATCGCCGGGAGCATCTATGGAACCATGCTGGCACTGGTGACCTTCGTCGACCCCGTCGAACGCGATGTGACGATCCGCATCCCCTCGGAACGGATCAACGAGACGCCATGATGGATCTTTCCGCCGCCCATCTCGAATCCTTCCTCGAAATGATGAGCGCCGAACGCGGCGCCGCCAACAATACGCTTGTCTCTTACGAACACGACCTTGAGGACGTGCATTCCTTCCTGAAAGCGCGCAAGGTGCGGCTCAACGAAGCCGGCAGCGACGACCTGCGCGCCTATCTCAGCCACTTGGCCGGACAGGGCTTCAAGGCATCGTCCCAGGCCCGAAAGCTGTCGGCGCTGCGGCAGTTCTACAAGTTTCTCTATGCAGAGGGTCTGCGCACCGACGATCCGACCGGCGTGCTCGATGCGCCCAAGAAGGCCCGGTCGCTGCCCAAGGTGCTGAGCATCGACGACGTGTCGCGGCTCATCGGCCAGGCGGAAACCGAAGCCGAACAGGTCGGCGGCGATACACTCGCCAAAATGCGGATGCATGCGCTGATCGCGCTTCTCTACGCGACCGGCATGCGGGTCAGCGAACTCGTCTCGTTACCAGCCTCCGTCCTGTCGCAGAACGGGCGGTTCCTCGTCGTTCGTGGCAAGGGCAACAAGGAACGGATGGTGCCGCTGTCGCACAGCGCCATCCGGGCCATGCAGGCCTATGGACAGGCTTTGTCGCGCGATGTGGCCGAGCAGGCCGCCAGGGACAAGGCTGGGGATAAGGAAAGCCGGAAGGACCCGCAGCCCGACAGCCCCTGGCTGTTTCCATCGTCAGGCAAGGCCGGTTACCTGCCGCGTCAGGTTTTTGCCCGTGACCTGAAGGATCTGGCGGCGCGGGCCGGCATCCGGGTCGCCGCCATATCACCGCATGTGCTGCGCCATGCGTTTGCGAGCCACCTTCTTGCCAATGGCGCAGATCTTCGCGCCGTGCAGGAACTGCTTGGCCATTCGGACATTTCAACGACACAAATCTATACCCATGTGCTTGAAGAACGGCTGCATCAGCTGGTTCAAAACCATCACCCTCTTGCCAAACAGGCAAAAAAACAGGATTAGGGGCGCCATAACCCTTGGCCAGGAACACTGGGATCACAGAGCAAGCGGCCATTGGCGCTACAGGATCGGAAACGCAGACCATGCATCATTATCTCGATTTCGAAAAACCAATCTCCGATCTCGAAGGCAAGATTCACGAGTTGAAGAAGATTGCCAGCGAGGACGAGAGCATCGACACCGCTGACGAAATCGAACGGCTGGAGGTGCGGTCGCGCGATGCGATGGCCGATATCTACTCCAAGCTGAACCCCTGGCAGAAGACGCAGGTCGCGCGGCATCCGCAGCGCCCGCACTTCACGGATTATGCATCCGCCCTGTTCACAGAATTCACGCCGCTCGCCGGCGACCGCAAGTTCGGCAATGACGAGGCGATCCAGACCGGCTTTGCCCGCTTCCGCGGCACGCCCGTTGCCATCATCGGCCAGGAAAAGGGCAACGACACCAAGTCGCGCATCAAGCACAATTTCGGCAGCGCCCGGCCCGAGGGCTACCGCAAGGCAATCCGCGTCATGGAAATGGCCGACCGCTTCGGCCTGCCGCTGATTACGCTGATCGATACGGCCGGCGCCTATCCGGGCATCGGCGCGGAAGAGCGTGGCCAGGCGGAAGCCATCGCGCGCTCGACCGAAATGTGCCTGAACGTGCGCGTCCCGATCATCTCCGTGGTGCTTGGCGAAGGCGGCTCGGGGGGCGCGATCGCCATTGCCACCGGCAACCGCGTCTACATGCTCGAACACGCGATCTACAGCGTCATCTCGCCGGAAGGTGCAGCCTCGATCCTCTGGCGCGATTCCACGCGCGCCAAGGAAGCGGCGACAAACATGAAGATCACCGCCGAGGACCTGAAATCGCTCGGCGTCATCGACGGCATCATTCCGGAGCCGGTCGGCGGCGCTCATCGCGATCCGCAGGGCGTTATCGACCGTACAGGAACGATCATCGCCGATACGCTGAAGGAACTGTCGGCGCGCACCGGAGACCAGTTGCGCTCCGACCGCCGCCAGAAATATCTGAGCATCGGCCGCCAGCTCTAGCATTTGGCGGCAACGGCAACGAACGACAGAGCGCGAAATGCGCCGACGGCCAAACCTTGGCCATATTCCTGCGCTCTGGAAACGGCTTGGGGTAAGGCTGGGGTGCCAGGGTAGAGGGTGCCACGGTAAGTTTTTGTGAAGTATAAGCACGGTAATGATTCCACGGCCAACCCTTTGCGGGCACCCGCCGTATCCGAACGTTCTGCATGATGGGCTATTGCTGATGCGCTTGACACATCTCTTCGCCGTTTCGATCGTGGCTGCCGGCCTTGCCGGCTGCACGGCCAATGAAGCCCTCGACACCGTGGACGTCGATCTCACCAAGGTCTCCAGCAAGGTCGATTACCAGCTCTCCGGAAAGATCGTGCAGAAGATGCAGGCCATGAGCATGGCCAAGACCTCGCCGATCATGCTGCGCATCTTCAAGGAAGAAGGCGTTCTGGAAGTCTGGAAGGCCAATACGGCCAACCGCTTCGAAATGCTGCGCCAGTACAAGATCTGCGCCTGGTCGGGCAAGCTCGGGCCGAAGCTGAAGGAAGGCGATCGACAGGCGCCGGAAGGGTTCTATCCGATTTCACCCGGACAGATGAACCCGAATTCGAGCTATTATCTCGCTATCAACACCGGTTATCCCAATCGCTACGACCAGTCGAACGGCCGGCATGGCTCCAACCTGATGATCCACGGCGCCTGCTCGTCATCCGGTTGCTATTCGATGACCGACGAGCAGATGCAGGAAATCTTTGCCTTGGCACGGGATGCCTACAAGGGCGGGCAGCAGGCCATCCAGCTGCAGTCCCTACCCTTCCGCATGACGGCGGAAAACATGGCGCGTCACCGCAACAGCCCGCATATCCAGTTCTGGAACATGCTGAAGCCCGGCTACGACCAGTTCGAAATTTCCAAGCGCCCGCCGGAAGTCAATGTCTGCGAGAAGAAATACATCTTCAACCAGCAGACCGACGGCAAGTTTTCGCCCACCGGCCAGTGCCCGGCAATGTCGACGCCGGCGGCCATGCAGTCGGCTCTTGCCGCCTACAACAAGAAGTATGATGCCGACTACGCCAAGGCGATGTCGAAATACGAGGGCATGGTCTGGTACGAGCCGTCCGAGGCCGAGCGCAAGGCGATCGTCGCGAAGCAGCGCGTCGGCAAGGAACTGGCCTATGCGCCAACCGGATCGTCGCTCGACGCCGGCAAGCTGATGAAGGTCGCTGACCTCGAAAAACAGATGGCCCGCCGCGCCGAACTGGAAGAAGCCAAGAAGGCGATCGAACTCCAGAAGGCCGAACTCGAAAAGACCACACGCAACGGCAAGTCCGTGCCTGTGCCGCAGGAAAACCCGATGGCGCGGCCTGTCGAGCAAGCGGCCATCGATCAGGGCGCAGCGCAGGGATCGTCCAGAAAGGGTTTCTTCGGCAGTCTGTTTTCGCGCAAGGCAGCGCAAGAACCGCAGGCAGCGGCCCAGGCCCCGATCGATGCCGCGCCCGCCGAATCTTCAGCGTCGACGGTCGGTACCGCAAAACCAGACCAACAGCCGGAAGCCACAACCAAGACTAGCAGACCCGTGACGGCGCAGCCGGTGGTCGGCGACCAAAGTGTCGCGACGGCGGCAAACGGCGAAGCGGCGACAGCCGGTCCGCCCGTTGAACAGGCGGCAACGGAAGAGGCGCCGAAGAAAAAGCCGTTCTGGAAAATATGGGGCAATTGATGCCCGACACTACAGTCGCGACCTACGATCTCAAGGGGCTGAAATGCCCCCTGCCCGTGCTGAAGACCCGCAAGCGCATGCAGTCGCTTGCACCCGGCAGCCTCATTGCTGTAGAAACAACCGATCCGCTGGCGGTGATCGACATCCCGCATTTCTGCCACGAGGACGGCCATGCGATGGAGCGATCGGAAGCGATCGACGGCGGGCACAGGTTTCTGATCAGAAAGGCCTAAACGGCGCGCGCCGGTTTGACGGCGCGAATGGCGTATCGGTGCTGCGACTTGCGGACCATGCCCTTCAGCATGTTCCAGTTCCTGGCCTGCGTCCGGTGGATATCGCCGAGGCGTGTATCGATTGTGATGCCCTCGAAGCCCGAGCCAGCCAGCAGATCAGAGACCGCGTCGGCGCGCGCGCCATCCCGAAAATAGACCCTCGACAGGATGCTGCGGTGGATATCCATCATCTCTTGCGGCAGGCTGGCTGTATCGCGTTTCAGCCAGCCAAGTTGCTGTCCCCATCCCGCCAACCGCGACAGGATGCGCTCGCGAAGCGTGGTCGCGACAAAATCGCCATCAATGATCAAAAGGATGCCACCGGGCTTCAGCACGCGCAACCACTCCGCAAACGCACCGGCCGGATCAACGAGCGTCCAGACAAGATGGCGATTGACGACAACATCATAGTGATCGTCCGGCTCCATGGTGTTTTCCGCATCCCCCATGCGGAAGGATATGGCGCGCGCCCGTGCTGTGGCCTTGGCTCTTGCCAGCGCCAGCATCGGCTCGGACCAGTCGAGGCCAGTGACCTTGAAACCCAGATCGTCCATCAGATGCGAGATCACTCCGGTGCCGCTGGCAAGGTCGAGCGCCTTTCGCCCGTCGCCTTCACCGAGATGCTGGGTGAACAGGCGATGCCAGGCGGCACGTTCCTCCTCTGAGAAGATCTCGTGCCCCGGCGACAGGTCGAAGGTGGCGGCGCGCTCGGACCAATAGGCCTTGATCTCGTCGCGCAGGCGGTAATTTTGGACTTCGGATACATCACTCATTCAGGACTGCCTGGGTAAATTCGACCAGCTTCAATGTAGAAGCCTTCTAAAAGATAAAACTTGACTGTCAAGATCAAGAAATTTAGAAACCGCCCAGTTTCTGAGACGGAGTTCAAAACCATGACGATAGTTTACAAGGCGGCCCTGGCCGCCCTGGGTTTCTGCGCGCTTTTTTCCACGCCTGTACTGGCCGGTGAGAAGGTCATCATCAAGGACGTGACCGGTCGCGATGTCGAAGTCAGCGTCCCCGTCGAACATGTGATCCTGGGCGAAGGCCGGCAGATCTATTTCGTCGCGGCTCTGGATCGTGACGAACCGTTCAAGCGGATCGTCGGCTGGCGGGACGACCTGCCCAAGGCCGATCCGGAAAGCTATGCGGCCTATCTCGCGAAATATCCCGATATCGCCACGCTGCCGACATTCGGCGGCATGAAGGACGGCACGTTCGACGTCGAACAGGCCGTTGCCCTGAAGCCCGATGTCATCATCATGAACCTCGACGCCAAGACGGCGACCGAGGAAGCCGGCTTTATCGAAAAGCTCGGCAAGGTCGGCATTCCGCTCGTCTATATCGACTTCCGCGAAAAGCCGATGGAAAACACCGAGGCCAGCATGCGCATCATGGGCAAGCTTCTCGGAGAGGAAGAAAAGGCCGAGGACTTCATCACGTTCCGCGCCGACAGCATCGCCAAGGTGACCTCCGTTCTGGCCGCGAAAAAGCCGGTCGAGCCGCTTGTCTTCGTCGAACGCGCCGGCGGCTATTCCGCCGATTGCTGCATGTCCTTCGGCAACGAGAATTTCGGCAAGATGGTCGAGATCGCCGGTGGCAGGAACATGGCCAAGGACATTATTCCGGGCACGTTCGGCGCGGTCAATCCGGAGCAGATCATCGCCGCCAATCCTGATCAGGTCATTATCACTGGCGGCAACTGGCAGGGTTATGTGCCCGGTGGCAACTGGGTCGGTGTCGGCTATGGCGCCGACCTCACGGAAGCTCGTCGCAAGCTCGACAACCTGACGAAGCGCCCGGCCTTTACCGGCATCAAGGCGGTGAAGGACGGCAATATCCACGCCATCTGGCATCAGTTTTACAACAATCCCTACCAGTTCGTGGCCATTCAGGAGATCGCGAAATGGCTGCATCCGGACCTGTTTGCGGATCTGGATCCGGAAGCCACCTTCAAGGAACTGCATGCGCGTTTCCTGCCGCTCGACTACAAGCCCGGCTATTTCGTCTCGTTGAAGGACGAATAACCGATGGCTGTCGCCACTGAAACCATCGAGACGATGTCGGGGCGCGGTCAATACCGCGCCCTGGCTTTCCGCCGCATCATGCTCATCGGCGTGCTTTTGCTCGCCCTGTTTTTCAGCCTCGCCATCGACATGGCGCTCGGCCCGGCAAACTACACCTTGAGCGAAGTGCTGACATCGCTGTTCCATGCCGAAACGGTCGGCGACCAGTTGCGCGTCGTCATATGGGATATCCGCATGCCGATCGCCCTGATGGCCATCACCGTCGGCGCGTCGCTTTCGCTGGCCGGCGCGCAGATGCAGACGATTCTTGCCAATCCGCTGGCCAGTCCCTTTACGCTCGGCATATCCGCAGCGGCAGGCTTTGGCGCAGCCCTCGGTCTCGTTGGCGGCGTTGCGATCTTCCCGGGCGCCGTCCAGTACATGATCCCGATCAACGCCTTCCTGATGGCCATGGCAGCCGCGCTGTTCATCCACTTTGCATCGACCATGCGTGGCGTCACGGTCGAGACCATCGTGCTGCTCGGCATCGCGCTGGTCTTCACATTCAATGCGCTTCTGTCACTGCTCGAATATCTCGCCTCGGAACAGGCGCTGGCCGCCGTCGTCTTCTGGACCATGGGCAGCCTGACAAAGGCAACCTGGCCAAAGGTCTGGATCACCGGTGCTGTCCTGATTTTTGCGATACCGCTGTTTGCCCGACAGGCCTGGGCCTTGACGGCGCTGCGCCTGGGCGAAGACAAGGCTGCAAGCCTGGGGATCAACGTGCGCCGGTTGCGCCTGCAAACCATGCTCACGGTCAGCCTTCTGGCCGCTATCCCCGTATCCTTCGTCGGTACGATCGGTTTTGTCGGACTGGTCGGCCCCCACATCGCCCGCATGCTGGTCGGCGAGGACCAGCGTTTCTTCCTTCCGGCATCCGTCCTCTGCGGTGCGCTTCTCCTGTCGTCGACCTCGGTCGTCTCGAAGGTGCTGATACCGGGTGCGATCCTGCCGATCGGGGTGATCACCGCACTCGTCGGCGTGCCGTTCTTCTTCGTGCTGATCTTCACCAACAGGAGGCGCGCATGGTAGCCCTGACACTCAAGGGCGTCGGCGCGAAATATGGCCGGGTGACCGTGCTGTCGGATGTTGACACAGACATCCTGACCGGCGGCAGCATGACGGCGGTGATCGGTCCGAATGCCGCCGGGAAATCGACGCTGTTCAAGCGCATCGCCGGCCTCTCCCCGGGCCCGGGCACCGTCATCCTCTCCGATACGCTGAAAGGCCCGGAGACGATTTGCTACATGCCGCAGGATACCGACGCCAATGCCGTTCTCACGGTCTACGAATCGGTGCTGCTCGCCTCCAAACAAGGATCAGGCTGGCGGGTCAGCGATAGCGAGCTGCACGAGATCGACCGGACGCTGAAGGCGCTACGGATCGAGGACCTCGCCTTTCGCGGACTGGGCGAACTGTCCGGCGGACAACGCCAGCTGGTCTCGATCGCGCAGGCCCTCATCCGCAAGCCGGAAGTCCTCTTGATGGACGAACCGACGTCAGCGCTCGACCTGTTTCGCCAGATCGAGGTGCTCGGCTTCATGAAGGCGCTGGCGGCCGAAAGCGGCATGTCGGTGCTGATCGCGCTGCACGATCTCAACCATGCGCTCCGCTATTGCGAAAACACGATCGTCATTGCCAACGGGTCAATGGCGGCAAGCGGCCCGACCAGCACGGTCGTCACCGCGGCCATGCTGCGCGATGTCTACCGCGTCGAGGCGCGGGTGGAGACCTGTTCGCTCGGCAAGGCGATCGTCATCGTCGATCACTCGATCGTCTGATTTCACACAGCCGGCAAACCGTCAGATCTTCAGGCCCGGCACCGCAAGCGGATTATCAAACAGCGCTTTCGCGTCCGGGCGGTCGACGGCCGGACGGCCGGTAAAGGCATCGAACAGATCGCGCACGAAGGCTTCAGGCAGGTCCTTCGTGATCAGCACCATGCGGGTGCGGCGATCGGCCGGATCCGGCCAGGCGGCCAGCCGTTGCGGCGCATGAAAAACGCTTTGCACACCATGCAGGATCAGCGGCCGGTCCGGATTGTCGGACATCGAGACAACCGCCTTCATCCGCAAAAGCTTTTCGCCATGCGCTGAGCGCAGGAGATCGATAAACATCTCGAGCGCCATCGGGTCGATCGGCCGATCATGGACGATCGAGAAAGAGCGGATATCCGCGCCGTGCCGGTTTGCGTCATGATGATGGTGATGATCATGGTCGCAATGCGCATGATCGTGCGCGTCGCCATGATCGTGATGATCGTCATGGCCGTGACTGGCTGCGGTCTCGTCCTGCAACCAGCGATCGACATCGGCGATCTTGGTCGCGGGATCGTAGAGGCCGCAATGGAAGAGTTCGGCCTTGCCGGCCTCGGGCAGATCGCCATCGATCATTTCCGCACGCGGGTTGAGCTGCCGCAGGCGCGCCTTCAGCGCTTCGACCACACCGGAGGCGGCCAGCGTCGATTTGCTGATGACAAGCCGATCGGCGACAGCGACCTGTTTTGCGGCTTCCTCGTGATTGCCCAGCGTCGCCAGCCCGTTGACCGCATCGACGACCGTAACGACGCCGTCCAGCCGATAGCTCTGCGCAATCACCGGATTGCCCATGACCGACTGCAAGACCGGTGCAGGATCGGCAAGCCCCGTCGTTTCGATGATGACGCGCTTCAGCGGTTTGATCTTTCCGGTCTGCATCCGGTCCATAAGGTCGGCCAGCGTATCGACCAGTTCGCCGCGCACCGTGCAGCAGAGGCATCCGTCGGACAGTTCGATCACACCGTCGCTGGAGGCCTCGACCAGGAGATGATCGATCGACACGTCGCCGAACTCGTTGATGATCACCGCCGTATCGCTCAGGTCCGGATCCTTCAGGAGCCGGTTGAGCAAGGTCGTCTTGCCCGCGCCGAGAAATCCGGTGAGGATGGAGACCGGAACGGCCGAAGATGTCAGGCTCATGATGCTATCCGATGAAGACGTTGCCGAGGAATGCGGAGCGCCGGTCAGTATGCCGGGCGTGGAACAGGGATCGGTACATTGGCGACGTCGCCTTGTGCGGCTGCGGATTGCGCCTGTGCGCCTTTCGCTGACTGGGTTTCTGCCCCCGGGATGAGACCGGCATAGACCAGCTTCAGCGGCCGGTTGATCTCGTGAATATAGGGAGACAGAAGCTTCTGGCGCCCAACCTCATCACGACCTTCGCTGCGGATTTTGGCGGCCGCCTTCGAGCAGATCTGCTTGCTGATATCGGTCACGCTGTCGCGGGTTGGGCCATAGGGCGCAATCTTGCCAAGCCCGGGGCTGCCGGCTCCGCTGCTGGTCAGGCCCATCTGCAGCAATCGTGCTGATTCGTCCGCACGGCCGCCAAGACTATCTGCCCCCAGAACGACGGAAACGACGCTGCGGCCGTTGCGGGTCGCGGAAGACACCTGATTGAAACCCGAAGCGCAGATGAAGCCGGTTTTCATGCCGTCTGCACCGTCGAAGCGACCGATCAGCATGTTGTAGTTGGGAAAGTTCTTCTTGCCCGTGGTGAAGCCCTCAAGCGCGAAATAGCCCGAATACTGCGGAAACTCCCGCTTGATCGTGATGGCTAGCACCGCCAGATCCCGCGCCGTCGTGTACTGGCCGGCCCCGGGAAGTCCGTTGGCATTGATGAAGCGTGATGACGTCATGCCGATCCGCAGCGCCTCGGCGTTCATCTGCTGGATGAAGGCTGCGTCCGATCCGCTGACCGTTTCGCCAATGGCCACCGCCACGTCATTTGCCGACTTGACCAGCATCATCTTCAAGGCGTTGTCGAGTGTCAGGGCCTGGCCGGGCTTGAAATACATCTTGCTCGCCGGTTCCGCAGCCGCATTCTTGGTCATCACCACCGGCGTTTCGAGCGTGATACGCCCCGACTTGATGGCACGGAAGGTCGTATAGGCGGTCATCAGCTTGGTCAGCGATGCCGGATACCATTTCTGGAAAATGTCCTCATGCTCCAGAACCTTCAGCGAGTTGACGTCAACCACCAGCCGTGGATTGGCACCCGCAGGGCCAATTGCCAGCAGAAGAGATGCGCAGGCGCCGGCCAAGACACCCAGTCCTTTGAGCTTGCCGCCCATCCAAATTCGACTTTTCACCACAATCCAACCTTCAAATTTCGGGAATTGCCTCGTATCGTCCGGCTATTTACCTTATATGGCAGGGTGATGGCAAAGGCCATCCTATCCATACCGATGGCAAAATCACGCTGGACGACCCTGACCGTACCGGATCCACAGGAACGAAACATGCCCATTCTGAACAGAGCTGCCGAACTCCAGAGCGAAGTCGCCGAGTGGCGCCGCCATCTGCACACCAGGCCCGAACTGATGTTCGCGGTGGAAAATACGGCAGCCTTCGTCGAAATGAAACTGCGCGAGTTTGGCGTTGACGAAATCGTGAAAGGCCTCGGGCGCACCGGCGTCGTCGGCCTGATCCGCGGCAATCTCGGTGAAGGTCGCACCATCGGCCTGCGCGCCGACATGGATGCGCTGCCGATGACCGAAACCAGCGGCGTCGCCTGGGCATCGACGACCCCTGGAAAAATGCATGCCTGCGGTCATGACGGTCACACCGCCATGCTGCTGGGCGCAGCCAAGTATCTCTCGGAAACACGCAATTTCAAGGGCGCTGTCGCCGTCATCTTCCAGCCTGCCGAAGAGGGCGGCGGCGGCGGCAACGAGATGGTCAAGGACGGCATGATGGAGCGCTTCTCCATCGCCGAAGTCTACGGCATGCACAACATGCCAGGCATGCCGGTGGGAGAATTCGGCACGCGTGTCGGGCCGATCATGGCTTCGACCGACGAATTCACCATCAGTCTGCAGGGCCGCGGTGGCCATGCCGCCCAGCCGCACCGGACCATCGACCCGATCGTCATCGGCGCGCAGATCGTCAGCGCCTTGCAGACAATTCCGTCCCGGACCGCCGATCCGCTTGCCTCGGTCGTCGTCTCGGTCACCAAGTTCAACGCCGGTTTTGCCCACAACGTGATTCCCGAACAGGCTGTTCTCGCCGGCACCGTGCGGACGCTGCGCGCCGATGTGCGCGACATGGCCGAAATCCGCATCCGCGAGATTTCGCAAAACATCGCAGCCGCCTTTGGTGCCACGGTGCAGGTCCGCTACGGCCGCAACTATCCGGTCACCGTCAATCACCGCACGGAGACGGCCCATGCGATCGCGGCGGCGGCAAACATTGCCGGCGAAGCCAAGGTCATCTCGGACATTGACCCGATGATGGGCGGCGAGGACTTTTCCTACATGCTGCTGTCGCGCCCGGGTGCCTTCATCTTCATGGGCAATGGCGACACCGCCGGCCTGCACAATCCGAACTACGATTTCAACGACGAGGCGATCCCGCACGGCATATCGTACTGGGTCAAGCTCGCAGAAACCCGTCTGGCTGCTTGAAGGCAGGAAAGGGAGGCGCATGTACGAGATAGACAAGATCGACCGCCGGATACTCCATATCCTGCAGGCCGACGGGCGGATCACCAATCTCGAACTTGCCGACCGCATCGGCCTGTCGCCGACCGCAACCAGCGAACGCCTGCGCCGCTTGCTGAAAGAGGGCTTCGTCTCGGGCTTCGGCGCGCGCCTGGATCCGCACAAGCTCGGCTTCGGCCTGCTGGTCTTCATCGAGGTCATGCTCGACAAGACCACGGCCGAAGTCTTCGACAAGTTCGCTACCGCCATCAAGCAGGCGCCGTCCGTGCTCGAATGCCATATGGTGGCCGGTGGCTTCGACTATCTCGTCAAGACCCGCTTCGAGGACATGATCGCCTATCGCAATTTTCTCGGCCAGGTTCTCTGGACGCTTCCGGGCGTAAAGGAAACCCGCACCTATGCGGTGATGGAAGAGATCAAGAACGACGGGCCGCTGCCGCTGGGGTAAGTGGGCAGTAGGCAGTAGGCAGTAGGCAGTAGAAACAGGGTGCGGGCGCCTTCGTTACAAAGACACCCCTTCACCAATTCCTACTGGCTATTGCCTAACGCCTAACGCCTTACAATGTCGCCATGTCGATGACGAAGCGGTAGCGAACATCGCTCTTGATGACGCGTTCATAGGCTTCGTTGACCTGGTCCATGCGGATCAGCTCGATTTCCGAGACGATGTTGTGTTTGCCGCAGAAATCCAGCATTTCCTGGGTTTCCTTGATCGAGCCGATCATCGAGCCCGAAATGCTCTTTCGGCCCGGCACCAGCGAGAAGGCATGAACCGGAACGGCATTTTCGGGTATACCGAGAAGCACCAGCGAACCATCAACCTTGAGCAGCCCGAGATAGGCGTTCCAGTCGATCTCGGCCGACACCGTGCACAGGATCAGGTCGAACGTTCCGGCCAGCGCCTTGAAGGTTTCGGCATCGCTGGTGGCGTAATAGTGATCGGCACCGAGCTTGAGGCCATCTTCCTTCTTCGACAGCGACTGGCTGAGCACGGTTACATCCGCTCCCATGGCGTGGGCAATTTTAACGCCCATATGGCCAAGCCCGCCCATACCGACGATCGCGACCTTCTTGCCGGGACCGGCCTTCCAATGCATCAGCGGCGAATACAGCGTGATGCCTGCGCACAGCAGCGGCGCTGCGGCATCAAGCGCCAGGTTTTCCGGGATCGACAGCGCATAGCCTTCCTTGACGACGATGCTGTCGGAATAGCCGCCATAGGTCGGCGTGACGCCATCGGCCTCGAAGGCATTATAGGTGCCGACAAGACCCGGCATGTACTGCTCGATGTCGACATCGCGGGTGGCGCACTGGGTGCAGCTGTTGACGAAGCAGCCAACGCCGGCACGGTCGCCGACCTTGAATTTCGTCACCTTGGATCCGACCGCCGTGACGATGCCGGCGATCTCATGGCCGGGCACCATGGGATAGTTGGAGTTGCCCCACTCGTTGCGGGCCTGATGAATGTCCGAATGGCAGATGCCGGAGAACTTGATGTCGATGACGATGTCGTCATCATTGGGTTCGCGCCGTTCGAAGGTGTAAGGCTGGAGCGGTTTCGACGCATCGGTCGCCGCATATCCTCTTGCCTGGGCCATTTTGTTTTCCTTTGATGTTGGTTCGGGGTCGTGCAAGACGAGGCACCGGGCGCGCCTCTTCCCCGCGATCCACTATGCACAGGCCAAAAGCAAACCGTTAGTTCAATCCTGCAAAATTCTTGCATGATCCTGCAAAAGGATTACAGCAGCTTTTGCAAAAAGCCAGCAACAATACTAATGTGCCCCTAGCAAGCCTCAGCCTAAATCACTGGAAAGACGTCTCAATATGACGGAAGAACGACAATCCCGCCAACAGGAACTGATTGATCTTATTGCCCGTTTCGCCAAAACGGATGGTGATCATACAACGGCAATCCAGGGCCTGAACCTGTATCGTCGATCGACATTGGACATGCCCGCCTGCGGCGCCTACCGACCCAGCCTCGCCTTGATTGCCCAGGGCACCAAGCAGGTGACGCTGGCCGAAGAGACCTATCGCTACAGTGGTTCGGACTACCTGCTGACGGCGCTCGATCTTCCCGTCATCACCAGGATCGTCGAGGCATCGCCGGAACGGCCCTATCTCAGCATGTCCTTCCAGATCGATACAGGGCGCCTTCCCAACCTCATTGCGCAGACAGGCGTGACGGGCCCGCTGCCCGGACCGGCCGCCCGCGGCATGGCCGTCAGCCCGGTGACGACGGATCTGCGGGATGCGGCCATCCGCATGCTTCGCCTGCTCGACCGCCCCCACGACATCCCCGCCCTTTTATCGCTGATCGAGCAGGAGCTTGTCTATCGCCTGCTGACAGGTCCGCAGGGCGCGCGATTGCGACAGATGGCCATTGCCGAAAGCCAGTCACATCAGGTGAGCCGCGCCTGCAGCTGGCTGAGGGACCACTACGCCCTGCCTTTGAGAATTGAGGAACTGGCAAACAGGGTGAGCATGAGCGTCTCGTCTCTGCACCATCATTTCAAGGCGATCACGGCCATGAGCCCTATGCAGTATCAGAAGCAACTGCGGCTGCAGGAGGCACGCCGGCTGATGCTTGAGGACATGCTTGATGCCGGATCGGCCGGGCATCGGGTCGGCTATGAGAGCCAGTCGCAGTTCAGTCGCGAATACACGCGCCAGTTCGGCGCCCCGCCTTTGCGCGATGTCGGGCGCATCCGCCAAAGCCTTGTGGGGCGCCTGACGGGAGGGACGGAGATGATGAGCGAAGGATAGGCCACAAGAGGCGGAGCCACTCCGTCGCGGCAGCACCCCAAAAATGGATCGCTTTCCTGTTCCATCAGGAACAGCGCATACTGAAATCAGCTGCTAGTTTCTGCCCATGTTGAACACGAATTGAGGACGAAGATCATGGGTGTCACGATTACAGGAAACAACAGCGCAAACCGGATCGTCCAGGACAATCGGTCAGAGATCATCGTCAACGCGCTCGGCGGCGATGATGTCATCATCCTCAACCTCGTCGGCAATCTCGGCGGCGACAATTTCGTCGATGCCGGTAGCGGCAACGACATCGTCGACAACCGCTTTGAAGGCGGCAACGAGATCCGTCTGGGCGCCGGCAACGACACCTATGTTGGCAATGGCTTTGCCCTGACCGGCGAAGGTTTCGACCGCGTCTTCGGTGGCGACGGCAACGACACGATCGCGGTTTCGACGTCAAACAGCGTCTATTTCGGCGAAGACGGCAACGACACGTTCATCTCCGAAGGCTGGCAGAATTTCTTCAGCGGCGGCGCCGGCACGGACACGCTGAGCTATGAACTGCGCGACGAAAGCAACGTTCTCGGCGGATCGGGCGTAACCATCGACCTGGCACAGAATTTTGCAAACACCGGCGCGATCCGGATCGAAGAGTTCTCCAGCATCGAAAATGCCACCGGCACCAATGTCGGCGACACCATCTTCGGCTCTTCGGTCAACAATGTGCTCAAGGGCCGCGGTGGCAGCGACCTGCTGGTCGGTCGCGCCGGCAACGATACGCTGGACGGCGGCACCAGCGCCGACGAAATGATCGGCGGCGCGGGCAACGACACCTATATCGTCCAGAACAGCGGCGACATCGTCGACGAACTCAACGATGGCGGTGCCGGCATCGACACGGTCAAGTCCTCCATCAGCTTCAGCCTGGAGCAAAGCGCCAAACTCGGCGGCGTCGTCGAAAAACTGACGCTGACTGGCAGCAATGCGATCAACGGCACAGGCAACAGTGCCGCCAACACGCTGACAGGAAACAGCGCCGCCAACACCCTGAACGGCGGCAGTGGCGACGATACGCTGAACGGCGGTCTCGGCAAGGACGTGCTGACCGGTGGAACCGGCGCCGACAAATTCCTGTTCAAGACAGCCCTCAATGCCTCGACCAATGTCGATCGCATCACCGACTTCAACGTCATCGACGATACGATCCAGATCGACAACGCCATCTTCACGACCGTTGCCGGAACCGGCACCCTGAGCGCCGCGCAATTCGTCAAGAACACCACGGGCTTCGCCGGCGATGGCAATGACCGGATCATCTACGAAAGCGACACCGGCAAGATCTTCTTCGACAGCAATGGAAGCGCCAGCGGCGGCAGCGTGCATTTCGCCACCGTCGGCACCAACCTCGCGCTGACGAGCGCAGACTTCTTCATCGTCTGAGGATGTCGCGAATTCGAGGCGCGTCAAAGGCGCGCCTCGACATCGGACCCCTGACAGCAGGCTGACAGGTTCGTCGTGCGATCCTTGCTGAAAGATGGGGTACTGTTGCGAATGAAGATCAGAACCATGCCGCTCGGCTTTATTTTTATCGGCCTGCTCATCGCAACCATCTGCAGCATCGCGCTCGTCCCGCATCGGGCATCGAGCCCCGCCACCGCCAGCATCTCAGGACATGCCCGCACCTGAGCAAAAGCATATCGTCGCCGGTATCCGAGACGGGACAGAGGTCGGTAGAACTTGTCCTCTCAAAACCACGACGATAGCATAGGCTGATGACAGACCCCCGGCATGGCCCACGCGACCACATCACAAACCGGCAAAGACACAGACAACGGCGCCCCGTCATTGATGCCGCGCGCGGGTTTGCCCGATGCGGGAACGGTCTTCGAGGCGAAACCGGCGATCATGAGGGATGGCAGGGGCTTAAAGCGCAGGTAACCACGCCGCCCTTCTCGACGACGGCACCCTGATGGCGGATCTTGCCGCCTATGCCGGGCTGTTTCTCTCCGCACTGGTAGCGGCTACGATTCTGCCGATGCAGTCCGAAGCCGTGCTGGTCGGATTGCTGCTCGGCGGCAACCATTCTCCCACACTCCTGATTGTCGTCGCCAGCCTGGGCAACATTCTCGGCGCAATCATAAATTGGATTCTCGGACGCGGTATCGAGCGTTTCCGCGACCGGCGCTGGTTTCCGGTCTCGGCTGAAAAACTCGAACAGGCGCAGGCCTGGTATCGCCGATATGGCAAGTGGTCACTGCTCGGAAGCTGGCTGCCGATCGTTGGCGACCCGCTCACCATCGTGGCGGGCGTGCTGAAGGAGCCCTTTCCCATGTTCCTGCTTCTCGTATCGATCGCCAAGATCGGGCGTTATCTCGTGCTTGCGGCGCTGACGTCGAGTCTGGCCTAGGACACAGTTCGAAAGCGTTGATGCGGACCGGTCGAAAATATTTTCGCGCGGATGGAATGAGAAGCGATCGCGTCTCGTATACTCTTGTATGGACTCGAAAAACCGCCCGTTCGACGTGCTCGGCCAGCTCACCGCTCTCAGGCGGTACGCCCGCTCGCTCGTGCGCAATCCGAACGATGCGGAAGACCTTGTCCACGATACGCTGGTCAAGGCCTATGAGCGCCGCGTCACCTTCCATACCGGCGCCAATCTTCGCGCCTGGCTTCTCTCCATCCTGCACAACACCCATGTCGACGGCAGACGGTCGGCGCGCGCGCAGCAGCGCCGCGACGATGCCGTGCTGCAAGAAGCGGATGTCTCGATCCCGGCGGATCAGGAAACCGTGGTTCGGCTTGGCCAGATCCGCAACGCGTTTTTCGACCTGCCGGACGAGCAGCGCGAGGCCCTGCACCTCGTCGCCATCGAGGACCTTTCCTATGAGGATGCCGCCAAGGCGCTTGGCATTCCCGTGGGCACGCTGATGTCGCGCGTCTCGCGCGCCCGCGCAAAACTCCGCGCCTTTGAGAACACACCCGCATCGCAAGCCCATCTGAAGCTTGTCGGAGGCAACAATGATTAATCCGGATCCCATCCTTGAAAGCGACCTCGACGCCTATGTCGACAACAGGCTGGCACCAGGCGCCCGTATCCGCGTGGAAAGCCACCTGTCGAAAAACCCGGCGGAAGCAGCGCGCATCATGGCCGACCTGGAGATCCGCAGCACGCTTCGCATTGCGATTGGCGAGCACGACGCCCCGCACCGCGCCGAGACCCGTGAGGCCGCCCGCCGTCTGGAAAGCAATCTGTCGATGCGTCGGACATGGGCGACCCTGCAGCGGATTGCTGCCATCGGCATCCTCGTGACCACCGGCTGGGTCGCCAGCTCGCAGATCGGGCCCTTCAACGCGACTGCGGTGAACGCCTCCGTGCATGCGCCAGCCTATGTTGAGGAAGCCATCCGCGCGCACAACACCAGCCTGCTGCGCGCCAGCATGACGTCGCAGCGCGAAGCCCCCGGCTACGACGCAGAAGACATCCGCGCGGCAACCGCCATCGTCATGCCGAAACTGCCAGGAAACTGGAAGGTCGCCGATGTGCAGATCTTCCCCTCGGATTTCGGTCCCAGCGTCGAAATGGCAATCGCCGTCGAGGGTGGCGGGCAATTGTCGCTGTTTGCCGTCCGGCCCGGTTTCTTCGCGGTCGAGAACGTCACCGACGTCAATCTTTCCGACGCCGAAGCTGCCTATTGGCAGATCGGCGAAGTCGCCTATGCGCTCGTCTCGAGCGTGCCGGATGCGACACTCGCGGCAGAGGCCCGCGACCTGTCGAAAACCCTTTACTGAGTCAACAAAGGAGACCTTCATGTACCAGAACGAACAGCGCCTCGGCGCAACAACCGCCCAGTCGGGGGCAATATTCGACGAGGGCCTGCGCAAGCACATGCTGCGTGTGTACAACTACATGGGCGCCGGCCTGCTCATCACCGGCATCGTTGCCTTCGTCATCGGCAACACGCCGGCGCTTTATGTGCCGATCTTCTCTTCGCCGCTGAAATGGGTGGTGATGCTTGCGCCGCTGGCGTTCGTGCTGTTCTTCTCGTTCAAGATCCAGACGATGTCGGCCGCAACCGCGCAGACGATGTTCTGGGCCTTCTGCGCCGTCATGGGCCTTTCGCTCGCGTCGGTCTTCCTGGTGTTCACCGGCGCCAGCATCGCACGCACTTTCTTCATTGCAGCGACCATGTTCGGTGCGACCAGCCTTTACGGCTACGTCACCAAGCGGGACCTCGCGCAGTTCGGATCGTTCCTGATGATGGGCCTGATCGGGGTGGTCATCGCCTCGGTCGTCAACATCTTCCTCGGCTCTTCGGCGCTGCAGTTTGCGATCTCGCTGATCGGTATCGCCGTCTTCGTCGGTCTCACCGCCTGGGACACGCAGAACATCAAGCAGCAGTATGCTGAAAACTTCGACCAGGAATCGCAGCAGAAGATCGCCGTTTTCGGCGCCCTCTCGCTGTTCCTCAACTTCGTCAATATTTTCCAGCTGCTGCTGTATTTCACGGGCGAACGCGAATAGTCCGGGGCCACATCGACATCGGGACTTCGAGGTCGCAGCGCAAGCTGCGGCCTTTTTTCGTGACCGACGGCGTGGTTCGGAACTATCTGACGACTCCGGTGTTTCCTGTCCTTAAACGCGGAGATGCTTCATGAAATCGCAAGCCCTGCTTTTCACTGCCATTCATCTGACAGCCGGCTTCTGTGCGCTGGCGATCGCGCATTTTTACTACCTGCCGCAGTTGCAGGACGGTGCGACCAGCATGCTGCAGAGCTACAGGATTGCGGAAACCACCCCTGACTACCGGTGAGCCCAGAAACAATTTGTCAGTCGGCTGCCCCGCAGACCGGGCGAGCATGGGCAGTCGCCACGATTGTCTGCATGACACGTCGGAATATAGCGCGATCATTGCATTCATCGGTTAGAACACACGCGGGATCGTTGCACCCTTTCAAACGTCCCAATAGCGATTCGAACGTCAGAACGGAGATACCATGCGCCTGATCATTTTAGCCCTCACTGTGACCGCCAGCCTTTCAACCCTTTCGGGCTGCTCCAGCACGGGATCAAGCAACACGACCTATGCACAAACCGGAAATTCCGGCCCAAGCGCCGTGAGTATCCCGCTGAATTGATGCAGCGACTGAGCTGAGGCCAAAGGGTTGCCCACGTGATCGCTTGAATCGATCCGTGGGCGTCCGGACGCGTGATATACGCCGCATCAACGGCGCCATATCAGCGAAAACACATTCTTGAAGATGATGATCGACAACAAAAAAGGTCGGGGCGAAACCGCACCGACCTTCGTGTCCGTCGCTTTATCACTTGTGCCAGTACATCCGTGGTCAAAAGGCTCAAGCGACGAAGACATTGCGAACATCCGCGAAGTTTTGGGACGCTCACCAGCAATGCCGATGGAAGTTATATAGGGAGTGACTGTGTCAAAATCAAGACAAAGATTGATATGGTAGCGGGAGAGGGACTCGAACCCCCGACCCCAGGATTATGATTCCCGTGCTCTAACCAACTGAGCTACCCCGCCGAGTGGACGGAAACAGCGGTTTTGGCCGCGTTGCCGTCAACAGATGGCGGCTTATAAGGTGCGGTTCATGCCGGTGTCAAGCCAAGCCGTTTCAAAAAAATGGAAGTTTTCCGAACCCGGCGGACAACCGCCCGCCAAGGTGCGGAGGACGGCAGTCGACACCTTTGATCAGGCCGCCGCCACGGTCTGCAGCAGGTCCTTCAGTGCGGCTTCCGCTGCCGCCTCGCGTTCCGACCGCAGAATGAAGCCGCCACCATAAACGCGGGCGTCCTCACCAATGCCCGAATAGAGCGCGCAGGCCTGACCCGGCGCAACCCCGGCCTCGCCTTCCAGCAGCTCGACGGAAATACCATGGCTGTCGGCATGCAGGATCGCCGGTGCCGGCTGACGGGTGGAGCGCACCTTGGCAAAGCAGGCAAAGCCTTTGGCAGCCACGTCATGGATGTCGCCATCGCCAAGCCAGTTGATGTCGCGCAGATAGACGCGGCGCGTTTCCAGCGCCTCCTTCGGGCCGACGATGACGCGGCGCGAGCGGGCGTCGAGGTGCACCACATACAGCGGCTCGCCGGTGGCCACGCCGATACCGCGGCGCTGCCCGATTGTGTAATGCAGGATGCCGTCATGGCTGCCGAGCACGCGTCCGTCCAGATGGACGATATCACCCGCCAGCGCCGCATTCGGCTTCAGCTTGTTGATGATATCGGCATATTTACCCTGCGGCACGAAACAGATGTCCTGACTGTCTGCCTTCTTGGCAACAACGAGGCCCATGTCTTCCGCCAGCGCCCGGGTTTCAGCCTTGGTCAGGTGGCCGAGCGGGAAACGCAGATAATCGATCTGCTCCTGCGTTGTGGCAAAAAGAAAATAGCTCTGGTCGCGGTCGGCATCGGTCGGCCGGAACAGCGCGCGGCGGCCGGGCGCATCCGGCTGCGGATGGGCCTTCGACCGGATATAGTGGCCCGTCGCCAGCGCATCGGCACCCAAATCGCGTGCGGTTGCGAGAAGATCGGCAAACTTGACCGTCTGATTGCAGGCGACGCAGGGGATCGGCGTCTCGCCGGCCACATAGCTTTCGGCAAAGGGATTGATCACCGTTTCGCGAAAACGCTGTTCGTAGTCGAGAACATAGTGCGGGATGCCCAGAACCTCACAGACCCGGCGCGCATCGTCGATGTCCTGGCCGGCGCAACAGGAGCCCGCACGATGCACGGCAGCGCCATGATCATAGAGCTGCAGCGTGATGCCAAGCACATCATACCCCTGGCGTTTCAGGATGCCGGCGACCACGGAACTGTCAACGCCGCCGGACATGGCGACGACGACACGGGTGTCTTCGGGCTTGCGATCAAAATCGAGACTGTTCACGGCATCCAATCCGGTCTTATTGCCTGTCGGCGACCATACCCTTTTTCGGGCAATCGGCCAAATCGCCAGAACTCCCGTCTGCAGGCGTTCTGCCGCTGGCCGGCACAGTCGCTATATAGAAAGTCGAACGCCAGCAAGCAAGGGAAACGCAATCCCCTGCCCTTGGCGTCTTGACACGATCAGATGATCTTCAGGCGCATCGCGCGGGCAATCGCCTGCATGCGGTTGACGGAATCGAGCTTTTTTGTCGCCGTCTTGAAATAGCTGGAGACAGTGTAGACAGATATGCCGAGAATAGTGGCGATTTCGTCGCTGCTTTTGCCCGCTGCAGCCCAGCGCAAGCATTCGATTTCGCGGGCCGAGAGGCGATCGCGGACTGAAATACCGGCATCAAATGTGCGCTCCAGCGTCTCGAACACCTGCAGCAGAGCAAGACAGAGGTCTGCAGCCTGCTGCCTTTCAAGTTCGCAGCGCGTGCCGAAAAGGGTGACGATGAACGGTTCGCCATAGGTCGTGTGCAGGGTGATCGAGAAAATCCGGTTCATACCCGGCTGAACCATGGCTATGCCTTCCCCGAAAAGAAGGGCCGCCTCGCCGGAGATCGGCAGCTTTGTCTGCCGAAGCCGCTCGACAAGGGCCGATGAATGAAACAGCCCCGCGGCATCATACTGGCGCACAAGTTCTGCAGGCCAGCTGCTCAGCACCAATCGTTCGGAAAAGCGTTGCTGCTCTCCGAAAGGCATACGTGCGATCATGAAGTGGTTAAAGCCGAACTGCGTCGCACACTGACGCATCAGATGAAGCACTTCATATTCCGTCTGGATGACAGGGGCAGACATGCCGAACAGAAAATCAGTATAGGCCTCGCTGCGCAAGGCCAGTTTTTCGGGGTCTTTCATTCTTGATCACCAATCAGCCGGACCATCGCGCCGGCACCAAAAAATTCCAGGGATCCGGAATTTTTCTGCAGCAACACATCGGACCAAACATAAAAAAGCGCTCGAAAGCGCCTCTTTGATTGCCCGTTAAGCAACAGGGCCTAGTCTGAAAATAATGTGATGCGACAAAGAGCATTCCGGGAACATCACAAAGATGCTCATGCTCAATTTCTGTCCTTGTATAGCAACATTTTTATGCAAATTGAACAGATATATTTGCATGGCTCCCATGCGCCACCAATTCAGCGGAAAATGGCCCGTTTTCTCCATGACCAGTGTTTGTGCAAGACAGTCTGCATGCCTATTTTCTGCGCAGCCGGACCAGCAAACCGGGAAGCCTGTGCCATCCACGGACAGGGCCTGACAACATCCCCGTGAAGTCCCTCAAATTATGAGCAAATTGTTACCGGCGGTTTAGGCAAATGTTAAATGTGGCAGGGTAAGTTGCCTGAATATGGTCTTGCGTATGTGTAGAGAGTCCGATGACCGAAATGATACGACCCCGCGTGAAATATGTCATCGGACCCGATGGCAGCCCCCTGACGATTGCCGATCTGCCGCCCGCCAATACGCGGCGATGGGTCATCAGACGGAAGGCTGAAGTGGTTGCCGCCGTTCGTGGCGGCCTACTCAGCCTCGAAGAAGCCTGCGAACGCTATACCCTGACAGTCGAAGAATTCCTCTCCTGGCAGTCCTCCATTTCTGACCATGGTCTGGCTGGCCTGCGCACAACGCGCATCCAGCAGTACCGTCACTGACACAGTGCGCTCGGGGAAACCTGAAGCGACACTTTGCCTTCATTCGGGCGGCCGCGGAGAGATCTGCGGCCGCCCGATGTTTTGCAGCACCCCGGATACGATCGCCAAGGCTGCCTGAAACCAGACACCGGGCTGGGTAGAGGCAAAAGGCGACACCTCTGGTCTGGTCTGGTCTGTGATGCGAGATAGCCAGCGCCACCAGCATGACACCCATCATCCGCCATTTCGACAAGAGCGACAAAAGCCGTGCGACGGATCCACTGATCTGGGAGCGGTGTGCAATACCGTGCAGCAAAGCCACCGTCTCCGGGGTCTGGAAACGACGATACGGAATGGAGCGTTGAAAATGGCGTGTTCGCCATGACAATAGCCCACAATCACGTCACCGACGGCCGAACCGACATCCCCCTGAGGTTGTGACGCGCGCCCGCGTCATCACGTGGTTTTGACCTGTCGTCGAGCAGTCTCCAGCCTGAAGCAAGCGTTGACCCGTACTTCAGAGTGGCATCGCGTTACCTGCAGTTGTGATGATAGCGTTGCCACTCAATGTGGGCGCTGCTGCTGACTGTGTGGGTAGCATCGAAACGAGCCACTGAAAGTCTCCGCACATGACATCGATGATATCTTCATTCAGCACTCTCCAGATCAGAGCCCTTGCGCCGTCCATCGTCGCCACCTGGAATCCTGACGATATTGCCGCATTGTCGAGCTCCCAACTGGGAGCGCTATCGTCTGTCCAGGTTGCAGCGCTTCAGCAAAACAGCATCCAGAGCTTGAACAACGATCAGATGGCTTCGATATCCCCAAAAGCGGTCGTCGGACTGACACTGGATCAATTGGCGGCTATTTCGCCCGACAAGATTGCCACGCTGAAGACGGCGCAGGTTGCAGCGCTCACGACAAGTCAGATTGCCGGTCTGAGCACCGCGCAGGCAGAGGCTTTCAATCCTTCCCAGATCGCCGCACTGAGTTCCGCGCAGATCGCGTCGCTCAGTGCCTCCGATCTTGCATCCTTCTCGACCGCCGACATTGCGGCGATCAACACGAAAGCCATCCGGGGCCTGACCAACGACCAGATCGCGGCCCTGAGCGTCGACCAGGTCACCGCGCTGACACCAGCCCAGATCGGGTTCATGAGGGACAGTCAGGTTGCAGCCTTTTCCGTATCGCAGCTCGGCGCATTCACAAAGCAGCAGATTGGGGCGATCACCGCCACGCAACTTTCCGCTTTATCGACAGCAAACATTGCAGGTCTGTCCAGCGAGCAGATCGGTGCGATCAGCACCAAGGCAATCCCCGGTTTCACCTCTGCCCAGCTTGCGGTACTGACGACCACGCAGGCCGAGGCGCTAACCTCTGGCCAGGTCCGGCAGATGAGTGCGAGGCACATCACAGCCTTGGGTCCGCAGGCGCTTTCGACCTTCTCCAACGACGATATTGCAGCAATCAACACCTCTGCGATCTCGGGCCTGACTGCCGAGCAGATTGGCGCACTGACGACGGACCAGGTTACCGCGCTGACGCCAAGCCAGATCGCCATCTTGAAACCCGCACAGATGGCCTTCTTTTCCATGTCACAGATCGGCGCGTTGACGGAGCCGCAGGTGCGCTCCCTCAGCGCCGTCCAGATTGCCGCACTGACGACGGAAAAACTCTCCTCATTCTCGACGGGACAGATCGCCGCCCTCAACACGAAGGCGATCGCCGGATTAACGCCGGCGCATATCGCTGCCTTGAGCGGAGCCCAGGTCGATGCCATGACTCCGGCTCAGATCGGAAGCCTGAGCACCAAACAGGTGGCTGCGCTCAGCACAGAAGCACTGGCTGTTTTTTCATCCGCCGATATTGCGGCCATCAAACCCAATGCCATTCCGGGCTTGTCCACAGCGCAAATCTCATCGCTCACGCTTGAGCAATTCTCAAGCTTTACCGAAAGCCAGATCGGCGCCTTTCAACCGGTTCAGATCGCGAACATGTCGCCATCGCAAATCGACGTCTGGTCAACGGCTCAGATCCGTGTGCTCACCGCGGCGCAGGTTGCGGCTTTGGGAACGGACAAGCTTTCCGTTCTGTCCGCCGAGCACGTCACTGCGCTGAGCAATCGGGCGATCGCAGGCCTGTCGCCGGCCCAGATCTCGTCCCTGTCGCCCGCCCAGGCCGAGGCCCTGACACCAACCCAGATCAGCAGTCTCGGCACAGCGCAAATCGCTGCCTTGACGCCAGCCGCTGTCGAAACGCTGACCGCCGCCAAAATTCAGGCCATCAGCGCAAAGGCCATCTCGGGTCTGTCGCTCCAGAATATGGCGGCCCTCGATCTTGATCAGGTTGCCGCATTCACCACGGCACAGATTGGGGCAATGAAGAACACGCAGATTGCGGCCATGGCTCCGGCGCAGATCGCTGCCCTGTCCAAAGCCCAGATCGGTGGCCTGAATGCTGCCCATGTCACGGCGCTCAGCAACGAGAGCATAAGGGCACTTTCCACTGAGCAAATTTCCTCCCTGAGCACAGCAGCGATGGCGGGTCTGACGACGGGACAAATCTCTCATCTGAGCTCAGCGCAGGCGGAAGCACTCACCTCCTCCCAGGTTGCAGGCCTCAGCATCCTGCAGGTGGCCGCGTTCACAGCGGAAGACCTCGCAGCATTCTCGACCGCCGACATCGCGGCGATCAGGCCCGCTTCCATTCCAGGTCTCTCCGCAGGGCAGATTGCCATGCTGGCGCCGGAACAGATCGAAGCCTTGACAACGGCGCAGATCACAGCCCTGAAAGCCAACCAGATCGCCGGCCTTCAGCCGTTGCAGGTCAACGCGTTGAGCGTCGCACAGGTGCGCGTCCTCAATGCGACGCAGGTTGCTGCGCTGACGGCAGATGGCATAGCAGCTTTGTCCGCGGATCAGATCGCAGCGCTGGCGACAAAAACTGTCGGCGGCCTGACGGCTGCACAGATGGCAAATTTTTCGGCCACCCAAACCGAGGCCTTGACTGCCGCCCAGGTCAACGGCCTGACTGCGACACAGATTGCAGCCCTCGGGCCACACGGGCTTGCCACGTTCCTTGACGAAGAGATCACTGCGATCCACACAACAGCCATCACCGGCATGACGAATGCGACGGTGGCATCACTCACTCAGCAGCAGATCGCCGCCATGACGCCCAACCAGTTCGGCGCAATGAAACCCGAACAGATCGGTGCTTTGACCGTTTCGCAGATCGATGGCATGAGTACGGCACAGATCACGGCGTTGAGCGCCAATCAGGTCGCCGCGCTGCCGATCAACAACCTCGCAGCATTCTCTCCGGATCAAATTGCAGCCCTCAGCCCCAAAGCTGTGGTCGGATTGATGCCTGCGCAAGTCGCCGCCTTGAGCACGATCCAGATCGACAGCCTTTCGACCGCCCAGATCAGTGCCCTGACTGTGACGCAGGTGGCAGCCCTGCCCGCCGGGAGCCTGTCCAATTTCCCGCCCGCAAAAATCGCAGCGATCAACCCGATCGCATTTCCCGGTCTGACCACTGACAGCATCGCCAGCCTCACTCTTGACCAGGTGGCCGCGCTGACGACAAGCCAGATCGCCGGAATGACGGGAGGCCAGGCGGCGAGTCTCTCTGCAGTACAGATGAACGGGCTGACGACTGCACAGCTCGGGGCTCTCGGCCCGACCCAGGTGGCTGCCCTGACGACGGACCGGATCGCCGCGCTTTCCGCCGAGCAGATTGCTGCGCTGGGGACCAAGGCTATCGCGGGATTGACGCCGGCGCAGATATCCGCCCTGTCCATCTCGCAGATAGACGCTCTTTCGACAGCGCAGATCGGCGCCCTGACCTCGACGCAGATGAGCAATCTCGGTGCGGCGGCGCTGTCAACCTTCTCGGCGAGCGACATAGCCGCAATCAGCACCACGGCCATTTCAGGGCTAAGCGCCCCGCAGATCGCAACCTTACGCTCTGACCAGCTTGCAGCCTTGACCACAGGTCAGGTGGCGGCGTTGACGAGCGACCAGATCGCGAGCTTCGGTTCGGGCCAGCTCGACGCATTCACGCCCACGCAGATCGCGGTTTTGAGCGCAACCCAGATCGCGGCTCTTTCACCATCAAACATCGGCGCATTGTCGCCAATCCAAATCGCAGCAATCGACGTCAAGGCAATTCCGGGCCTGAAAGCGGATCAGATGGCAGCGCTTTCGGCCGGGCAGGTGGACAGTTTGTCGAGCGCGCAAATCGGCGCGATGAGTGCCACGCAGATCGCCGCGTTGGGCAATACTGCACTCTCAACCTTCTCCGCCGCAGACATTTCGGCAATCAACACGCAGGCGATTGCAGGGTTGCCGGAATCCTTTGTCTCAGCCCTTCACCCCGAACAAGTTGCCGGGCTGACCGCAGGCCAGATCGCGAACCTGACCTATTATCAGGTGAATGGCTTCACTCCGTCGCAGATATCAGCGCTCACGCCTGCACAGATCAGCAGCTTCAATGCGCTTCAGATTGCCGCCCTCGGCTCCGAGAGGCTCACGGTACTCTCGGCCACCCAGATCGCTGCCATAAGCCCAGCGGCAATTGGCGGCCTGGCAACCGATCACGTCGCCGGCCTGACGACAGCGCAGGCGGAGGCGTTAACGCCAGCACAGATCGCAAAATTCACGGCAACGCAGATTCAGGCGATTGGCAATGCCGCATTTGCAACATTCTCGAGTGCCGATATCGCAGCCATCGGAACAAGCGCGCTACCCGGTCTTTCTCCAACCCAGATTCGTAATCTCAGCGTCAGCCAGCTCCAGGCCTTGACCCCAGCACAGGTACAAGCCCTCGGACCGGAACAGCTTGCCGCAGTAGCGGCAGCATACGATTCAGCCAGAACAGCGACGGGGTCCTAAAGCCGCTCAGCTTCCGCCAAATCCTGTAGAAGCGCTGACACGCCGATGCCGAGCGCAGGAAAAATGGGCACGGAACGACAACGGTGGCGAAATCCAAAAAATGAAGCGCCGACCATCCTCTTTTTTCCTGGACCTCGACCCTACATAGTCGTGCGACGATCAAAAGACCCGCACGAGGAAAGCAGGCCCATGGATATCAAGAACGAGGAAACAGGATCGCACGGTCGCTATAGCGCCACCCTTGATGGCCACACCGGCGAGATGACCTATTCAAGGGCCTCGCCGACGTTGATCATTATCGATCATACCGGAGTTCCGGATGAACTGCGCGGCAAGGGTATCGGCCAGGCACTGGCACAGAATGCCGTGGACGCCGCCCGCAAGGGTGGCTGGAAGATCATTCCGCTCTGCCCGTTCATGCGCGCCCAGGCGCAGCGCCATCCGGACTGGCAGGACGTTATCCAGGGCTGAGATGCGTGCATGCCTGAAAAACAGAAGGCCCTTCTCAGGGACTCGGTATGAGTCCATGAGAAGGGCCTTTTTGTCCGTCCAGCTTAAGACATGGACAGTCGAGGCCGCGCTGCGCAGCTTGTTGCGCAACCCGTCCCGGCCGTTTTCAGGCCCGCATGCGAATAGCGCTATCGCGCTCCTCGATTGCCGCAGCCTTGGCAAATTCCGCCTGGACTTCCTCAAGCGACAGTTCGGCAGCCTCCTGCTGGACTTTCAGCTCACGGATGGAGACCTGCAGGTTGTCGGCCCTTTGACGGGCTGCCTTGGCGAAGGTCGGGTAGGCGAAATGCGAAGGGTCCGAAATGCCGGACTTCTTCTCTTCGAACGTGATCTGATTTTCCAATTCCTTGGTCATCCGCTCAAATTCGGACATCATCAGCTGCAGCTGGCTCAGCTGACGCCGTTTCTCCTTCACCTGAAATTCCTTCAGGCGAACTAGGCTCTCACGTGACTTCATACGCAATACTCCCGTGATGCGAGATCCCGGTTACTGGATTTGGCCCGACAAACCGACCAGACAGTGTCGGAAGCGAAAAATTTTCAGCGATCTTAACAAATACCTACCGCTGGTAACCTTTCGTTTACGGGCATCGTTAATCATAGGGACGATCATTTAAGGGTCAGTAAATGACGCCCATTAAATTTTACAGGCGCCATACATTGAGTCAGATGAGTCAGATAGCTGGTTTTCTTCATGTTTCGGATGAAGAGGGTCATTCTAGATTCACATGCAAAATCAGAGGACTGCAAAAAATATTTAACATTTCCGATACACCTTGCCAGAGTGAATCAGAATTTGTTAACCATTTACTGGCAGCCTCCAAATCAGGCAACGTCTGGATCCGTATCGCGTAAGGGGGCCAAAACGACCTTTCGGCGGCGGAAAAGGGGATAAATTATGCGGGTACTACTCATTGAAGACGACAGCGCGACAGCGCAGAGCATCGAACTGATGCTCAAGTCGGAAAGTTTTAACGTTTACACCACCGATCTTGGTGAAGAGGGTGTCGATCTCGGCAAGCTCTATGACTACGATATCATCCTTCTCGACCTCAACCTGCCCGACATGTCCGGCTACGAGGTTTTGCGGACGCTGCGTCTGTCCAAGGTCAAGACACCGATCCTCATCCTGTCCGGCATGGCCGGCATCGAGGACAAGGTCCGCGGTCTCGGCTTCGGCGCCGATGACTATATGACCAAGCCGTTCCACAAGGACGAACTGGTGGCTCGCATCCATGCGATCGTGCGCCGCTCTAAGGGCCATGCACAGTCGGTCATCTCGACAGGCGAACTGATCGTCAACCTGGATGCCAAGACCGTTGAAGTCGGCGGCCAGCGCGTCCACCTGACCGGCAAGGAATACCAGATGCTGGAGCTGCTTTCGCTCCGCAAGGGCACGACGCTCACCAAGGAAATGTTCCTCAACCATCTCTACGGCGGCATGGACGAACCGGAACTGAAGATCATCGACGTCTTCATCTGCAAACTGCGCAAGAAACTTGCAAACGCTGCCGGCGGCGCCAACTACATCGAAACCGTCTGGGGCCGTGGCTATGTGCTGCGCGAGCCAGAAGGCGAATTCGCCGAAAGCGCCTGAACGACCGCACCAGCGGTGGACGATGATGTCCCGCATCCCGCATATGCGGAGGCGTCGTGTCTGCTCATGATCCGTTTTGAAAACTCCGTCCCCTTACCGGGACGGATTTTTTTTGTGAAGAGGTCGGCATTACTGCACATCCCCGGACAGCAAAAAGCCGCAGGCGAGCTGCGGCTTGTGTTCTGGTCCCGACAAACATGTATGGGTCAGGCGGCAATCGACAGGCTGGCAAAGACATTCGTCAGGATCTTGCGATCGAAAGGCTTCAGCAGGAAATCGTCGGCACCGGCGCGTTTGCCGGCCATCATCTTCTTGAGGTCAGCCTCGACGACGCAATAATAGATGCGAACAGTCTTGCCGTTTTCCATCAGACGAATATTGCCAATCAGTTCCAGCGCGCCATCGAGGCCAGCATCGACGATGATGATATTCGGGAGCTCGGCCTGGCAATTCGACAGCGCCTCCAGCCCGTTGGCCGCCTCGGACACGAGGAAGCCCATTCCGGAGAGAATTCTCTTTCCGACTTTGCGGACCACATCGGAATCGTCGGCAATCATCAAACGCTGCATATTGGCTCCTCTGCGCCCGTATACCTAAACGGGAGCACTAATCTCAGGAACAACCGTATCGGATTTTGGCAAAGAATTTGTTACCGCGATTGCTAAAACGCGATTTTTTCGCCTATGCCGCTGCCATGCGAACGGTGAAGAGGATCTCTTCGCTGTTCGATGTCACCTCGATTTCCATGCCCGCCTCTTCTGCAAGCAGCACCGTATAATAGGGCTGGATCGTGTGTGCATCGACTGCTTCTTCCAGCGTGCCGGAGAGAAGTTCGACCAGACGCGGTGGGACCCGCATCATCCGCCCCTTGGCGATGAGCTTGAACACCGCATCATATTCCGGGTTTTCCAGAATGATATCGAGCGAGCCACCACGCGGGATAGCACCATAGGCAATCAGGAAGAGGTTGAGCAGAAGCTTGACGCGATTCTTGGCGATGATGACGCGCGGGCCGGTCCAGGTGACTTCGGTCTTCTTTTCCGCGGCAGCAAAATCCTTGGCAGCCTTTTCGGCTTCGCCGGTATCGATCGATGCGCCGACAGAGCCGGAGGCACCAAATGCTAGACGGGCAAACTTAAGCCGCACCGAAGCATTCAGCGCGCTTGTACGGATCAGGTCCATGGCATCCGCGTCGGCACCGCCTTCGTCCAGAAGCTCGAGACCGTTGTTGATCGCACCCACCGGGGAAATGATGTCGTGGCAGACGCGGCTGCAGAGAAGTGCTGCCAGATCAGGACCGGTCAGCGTCAGGTTCGGGTTCTTTCCCATAGAATATCCTCAATGGCCTTCGTTCGGCTTCCGGTGTCATTCCGGCAATTGGCTGGCCGTTTACGTTCAACCAACCCGCTTTGTTTTAAGCGATGAAGATTGCGCGGACATATCCGCCAAGGC
The DNA here is from genome assembly GCF_001885585.1 of Pararhizobium antarcticum. Lineage (GTDB taxonomy): Bacteria > Pseudomonadota > Alphaproteobacteria > Rhizobiales > Rhizobiaceae > Pararhizobium > Pararhizobium antarcticum. Next base: position 35,280 of record NZ_LSRP01000118.1, on the reverse strand, counting down.
GAAGGTCATAAAGACACCACATTTGGTAAACCGATTGTTAAGATCATCGGTTCAAATTGCGTCTATGGGAGGTGGATCTTCCGCCAAACGGCGCTTGCGCCGAAAAAGCTCCACCGCCCCGCGAGCCACGCCCCTTCAACGTCCAGGAAGGATGGCTCTGACGGAGGAAGAAATGCAGTCGATCATCAATGCCGCCAAGACCATTTGCCTTCAGGCATTCGTCACCTTAGTCGCCATCGCCGGCCTCGCAGCGCCGGCACAGGCACAGCAGGCTGGCGGGACGCAGTACACCGCACAGGAAATCGTCGATGCCGGCCACGGCTTCTTCGGATCGACGTCCGGTGGCCTTGCCAAAGTGGTCGAGCGCGCCTTCCAGAGTTACGGCCTGCCCAATGGCTATATTCTCGGCCAGGAAGGCTCTGGCGCCTTCGTCGCCGGCCTGACCTATGGCGAGGGCGAAATGTTCACGAAGAATGCCGGCCAGCACAACGTCTTCTGGCAGGGGCCTTCGCTGGGTCTTGATTGGGGCGGACAGGGCAGCCGGTCCATGATGCTGGTCTATAACCTGCCGAGCATCCCTGCCCTCTACAAGCGTTATGGCGGCGTCTCCGGCTCGGCCTATGTGGTGGCCGGCGTCGGCATGACCGTCCTGACAAACGACAACGTCATTCTTGTGCCCATCCGCACCGGCATCGGTGCCCGGCTCGGGATCAATGTCGGCTATCTCAAACTCACCGATCAGCCCACATGGAACCCCTTCTGATAGCGCAAGCAACGTCATGTACCGGGAAAGCCTGGCCATACGTTTCGCAGTCATCCGCGCCTCGCCGACCATCGAATACTTGAAGTTGGAAGACCGTCGTGCTTAGAGCATAGACCGGAAATGCCGAACGGACATATCGTAAAGCCTATCGGCAGCTTTCGGGCCGGTGGTTCCGATGCGCGGCCGCGACGCTTGAAAAGACCTGTAAACAGAGATCGAGTGGTTCTGGCCCGTGATTGAATTTGCCCTCCTGTTTGCTCTTGGATTTTTGACGGCCGCGATTTTCGGCCTCCTGGTTGCCCCCGCCGTGCACAAACGCATCATCCGCTTTGCCGAAGACCGGCTGAAGGCGACCATGCCGCTCTCACCCCAGGAAGTGCGCGCCCAGAAGGATGCCGCCCGCGCTGGCTACGCCGCCGAGAACGCACGCACCAGCCAGGCGCTGAAGCGCGAGCGCGATAAGGCCGTGGCCCTGATGGTTAGCAACGGCACCATGCTCCAGGAAGCGCAGCGCCTGACCGGCGAGAATGCGGAACTGCACACTCAGATTGCAGACATGAATGTCGAGGCGGCGGATTTGAGATCCTCCATCCGACAGTTCGAGCAGCGGATCGAACGGCTGAAATCGACGCTGACCGCAGTGGAGAGCGACAATGAGGGCAAGACCAAGGAGATCCGCACGCTGCTGCGCCAGCTGGATCACATATCGGCCGATGTCGACGGCATGCGCATCGACCTCGCCACCCGTGACACCGAGGTGGAGAACCTGAAGAGCCGGATTACCGGTCTGCGCGACGAACGCGAAAGCCTGCGGGAAGAGATCAAGGCCGAGGGCGCCCGCGCCAGGGAAATGGAAGTTCGGCTTGGCCGCGAGGAAGTGCGCATCCGCCAGCTTGAAACACGCCTGTCCAAGGAAATTGCCGCCAACGCCGATAAGGACAACGTCATCGAGCGACGCACCGCCGAGGTCGAACGCCTGCGTGCCAAGAACAAGGAAACCGGCCTCGAATTGCGCGACGCGTCCCGCGCCCTGCGCACGGCCGGCGTGACACAACTGCCACGCAAGGAAAAGAAGCTCCCGGAGCCGCCGGGACTGGCCGCGGTTTCACCGTCCGCAATCGACATTCCGACACTCTCCGAAGACGCCCGGAACAGGGCGACGGCGGTGTCCGAACGACTGAGCAATTCCCGCACGTCGGCGCATGATGACGCGCTGCGCTTGGAAATCGCCGGCATTGCCGCAACAATGATTGCGGTGACTGCAGCAAGCGAGGGAGTAGCCTCCCCCATCCATTCCATCCTGTCGGCTGAGGCAGTCTCTAGCACGCGTAGCGGCCGCGACAGTCTGGCGGGCCGCGCCCGCGCCTTGCTGCCGCCAAACGAAGCATAATACCTGAAACGCATGTGGAATCCGGCGGTCTTTCAGACGAAACCGTTGATTCGCGCCACCTGATGCAGCGCGATACCCGTCGCTGTCGCGACGTTGAGGCTGTCCAGACCCGGGCGCTGCCTTATGCGGGCCGTGCGGATCGACGACAGGATCGCGGCTGGCAGGCCCTCCCCTTCCGTTCCGACCAGAAGCGCAGTCCGCGGTGAAGGCGGGATGTCGTGCAACTCGGTTTCGCCACGGGGCGAGAGACCCCATATGGCAAAGCCCTTGGCCTGCAACTGGTCAATGAGCGCGGCGATCGATCCTTCGCGGGCAAAGGGCACGCTCAGCACCGAACCGACGGAAACGCGGATCGCCTTGCGGTACATCGGATCGCAGCTCGTCTCGTCCATCAACACCGCGTCGACCCCGAAAGCCGCAGCGTTTCGAAACATCGACCCCAGATTGTCATGGTTGGAAATCCCGCAGGCGGCAAGCACCAGCGCATCGGGTGCAACGGCATCCAGCAGCGCATCCCGGCCCGCCATACCATCGCGTCTACCAATGGCCAGAACGCCCCGGTGCATGTTGAAGCCGGCAATCGCATCGAAGACAGAGGCCGCCGCGACATAGACCGGCACATCAGCGGGAAAGGCAGCGAGAATTTCATCAACGCCGGACAATCGGTTTTCGAGGATCAGGATCGCATCTGCCACAATACCGCGCCCCATCGCATGCGCTGCCGCCAGCATGCGCAGCACCACCGTCCCCTCTGCAATGAACAAGCCCTGCCGCCCGGTCAGGTCGCGCTCCTTGATCGACATGAAGCCAGCCACCCGCGGATCGGCAGGATCGGAAATATGGATCCGCAGCGCGCCGCTACCAGACATCGCTCTCAGTTCGTCTTGACGAGAATATCGGCGACGATACGACCGTTGGCGATATCGACGACAAACGCCTTGCGCTCACCGCCGGCCAGGCTGCCGTAGAACAGGATCTGCCCATCGGCAAGCGCGACGTCGGAAACGGTAAACCCTGCAGGCAGGGCCGCAATGCCCGCCACAGGCGCATCGCTTGGTACGCTCGCCGACGACGCCTGAGACGAAGGTCCGCCGCTCGGACGTGTCACCTTGTAGACAATCGTGCCCAGCACGGCCATAAGCATGACCAACATGACGCCGACCGAGACGACCTGCAGTTTGATCATCTTGCGGCGGACGTTTTCCATGGCCGGGTCGAGCGGCTTTTCTTCCTGTCCGTCTTGAACCTGTTGCGACATGACTGGCCTTTACCTGTGAGATCGAAGAACTATGAACGACCCCTTTAAACAAGCCCCGGCCATTAGGAAAGTCCTGACTGCCAACGAGGATGCCAGCGGCCGCATGGATGCGTTTCTGACGGATGCGCTGGACGGCGAATTTTCGCGCAACCGGATCAAGGCGCTGATTGAAATGGGTGTCGTCTTCGTCAACGGCAAGGCCGTCACCGAGCCAAAGCGCAAGGTCCAGCCGGGCGACCTCTTCGAAATCGGTTTGCCGGAGCCGGAAGACCCGGAACCGAAGGGCGAGAACATCCCGCTCGATGTCGTTTACGAGGACGCGGACGTGATCGTCCTGGTCAAGCCGCCGGGCCTGGTGGTGCATCCGGGCGCCGGCAACTGGACCGGTACGCTGGTCAACGCGCTGATCCATCATTGCGGCGATAGCCTGTCGGGCATTGGGGGCGTCAAGCGTCCCGGCATCGTTCACCGCCTCGACAAGGATACCAGCGGCGTCATGGTCGTCGCCAAGAATGACAATGCCCACCGCCATCTCTCCGAGCAGTTCGCCGACCATGGCCGCACCGGACCGCTGGAACGCGCCTACCAGGCGATCGTCTGGGGACGGCCGAAAACCTTGAAGGGCACCATCGATGCCCCCCTCGGTCGCGCCGGTGACCGCATCAAGCGGGCCGTCAAGAAGATCGATACAGACGATGCCCGCGAGGCCATCACGCATTACACCGTGATCGACCGCTATCTCGAAAAGCCGGATTCGACGGCGCTGGCCGCCATGGTCGAGTGCCGGCTCGAAACCGGTCGCACCCACCAGATCCGCGTCCATATGGCCTATGTCGGCCATCCGCTGATCGGCGACCCAGACTATGGCGCGGCCTTCCGGACGAAATCGAATTTGCTTCCCCCTGCGGCAAAAACAGTGGTCGATCGCTTCCCCCGCCAGGCGCTGCATGCCTTCCTGCTGCAATTCGAGCATCCGGCAACCGGCAAGACCATGCACTTCGAAAGTCCGATGCCGGATGACATGCGCGCACTCGCCAAGGCCTTGAAGACATCAGCCTGATCCGCGCAGTTTCGGTGCGCAGGAGAGTGATCCAACGGCTGCGTCCCGAACGTATCGTAGACAGGAAACAGATTTTCATGCGGGTTTTGGGGCTGGAAGACTTGTTTTTCAGCCTTTCGGACCCGATCTAAGCGAAGCAACCACCTTATGGAATTCTGTTCTCCCGGTTCACCACTCCGTGAAACCGGAGTTCTTGAATCATGCTTTCGCCGTACTTATTTGTTAGATCGTGGGGTCGGATAGACCCACATGCCCGGTCAGCCGTAAGGAGACCGGAACGCGAAAGGGGGGTGCATCATGGCCCGCAGTACAATGCCGTCAATTACCGCCGGAGAAGGCGGTCTCAATCGTTACCTCGACGAAATCCGCAAGTTCCCCATGCTTGAGCCGCAGGAAGAGTACATGCTCGCCAAGCGCTATCATGAGCATGACGACCGGAAAGCGGCCCACAGGCTCGTGACAAGCCATCTCCGTCTCGTGGCCAAGATCGCCATGGGCTATCGCGGCTACGGCCTGCCGATCGGCGAAGTCGTGTCAGAAGGCAATGTCGGCCTGATGCAGGCCGTCAAGAAGTTTGATGCGGAGCGCGGCTTCCGCCTGGCGACCTATGCGATGTGGTGGATCAAGGCATCCATCCAGGAATACATCCTGCGCTCCTGGTCTTTGGTGAAAATGGGCACGACTGCCAACCAGAAGCGGCTGTTCTTCAACCTGCGTCGCCTCAAGGGCAAGATCCAGGCGCTCGACGAGGGCGACCTGAAGCCAGAGCACGTCACGCAGATTGCCACGACCCTCAAGGTGTCCGAGGCCGAGGTTATCTCGATGAACCAGCGCCTGTCCGGGGATGCATCGCTGAATGCGCCGATCCGCGCAAGCGAAGGAGAATCCGGCCAGTGGCAGGATTGGCTCGTCGACGACCATGACAGCCAGGAAACCATCCTGATCGAGCAGGATGAACTGGAAAGCCGCCGTGGCTTGCTCTCCAGCGCGATGAAGGTCCTGAACGACCGCGAACGTCGTATCTTCGAAGCACGCCGCCTGACCGAGGATCCGATCACGTTGGAAGACCTCTCGACCGAGTTCGACATCAGCCGCGAGCGGGTGCGCCAGATCGAGGTACGCGCTTTCGAAAAGGTTCAGGATGCCGTCCGCAAGGCAGCACTGGATCGCCAGAATTCGCTGCGTGTTGTCGAGGACGCTTAGTCCTTTTTCCAACAGCTCAAACAAACAGGCCCGGCTGATCCTTCAGCCGGGCCTGTTTCGTTGTTGACGTAATACCGAGCTGCGGTCGCTACTGAACCGTGGCTGCCGGACTTGCCGTGGCTGTCAGGCTCCATGCCTGCAGGGCCTTGTTGAAGGCCTCCGTGCCGGTCGGGCCCTTTTCGAGCGTCAGCAAGGCGCGGCGACCATTGCGATAGGTCAGCGGGATGTCGATCCAGCTGCGGCTGCGCAGAAGTTCGGTATTGGTGGTGACCGCCTCAGGAAAATCGTTGAGCGCGATCATGTGGAAATCCTCGGTGATCTTCGCCGGCACGGCAATCAACGCATCGCCGCGATCCTGCTCGTTGCGCTTCATTGCAACGCGCTGGACGCTGTCGATGCTGCCGCCCTCGAACGTATCGGGCAAGGAGAACACGAATTCGATGACATGGCTTGCCGGAAGCGAAGCATCCGCGTTGCGCTTGATCGTCACCAGCGCGGTCAGGCCACGTTCGGGAACGTTGATCTGCGCCTGGATCACCGGTTCAGGTTTTGCATCGCCACCGGGCGATTCATCCTTGACCGACCAGGCGACATTGCCTTCGATTGCGGTCGGCGCAGACTGGCCAAGCCGCTCTTCGTAAAGGAACATCTTCTGCGCACCGGCGGGAACGACCTCAGGTTCGGCAGCGTCTGTCGCCGGTTCCTGTGTCGTCGTCTCGGCCGGCTGTGCACCGGTCGCCGTCGTTGCTGGCGTTGTCTGTGCGGACACAGCGGTATCGGCCGGCTTGCCGGCCTCGGTCTGCGCTGCGACCGACTTGCCCTCCTGCTGGACGATGTCTCCGGCCGCCGCGACCGCAGGCCCTTCATCGACCTCGCTGCCATCCGTCTGCAGGCGCTGAGTGAATTTTGTCGGCGCCGTCTCCAGAGAGGCAACCTCCTCGCCGGCCGGCGTTGTGGAGTTCGCGGCGGGCGTGGTTTCGGCCGTGCCCGAGCCGGACGTATCGACAGTGTTGCCGACAGGTGCGGGCGACATGACCGAGGCCAACATCCCGGATACCCAGCCGTTGACGCTCGCCTGGTTCTGCCAATAGGCAAAGCCGCCGCCGCCGAGCACCAGAAGCAGAACAGCCGCAAGCGCTGCGGTCTTCACATTCAGGGCGGAGCGCTTCGGCTCGACGCGATAGGAGACCGGTCGCGCCGGCGCAGCCATTTCATCGACCGGCTGCGGATCGGGTATGCGGGCAGGACCGAGATCGGCCGTCGCGGCAGCCACGGAAACGCTGCCGTCGCCGTTCAGAAGGTCGTCGATATCATCCCAGGCACCTGGCTTGCGCTCTGCCGTAACGGCTTGCGCCTCTGCGGCCTCGCCGCTGGTCGTCTTATCGACCGGCCAGGACCAATCGGAAACCGGGGGGACAACGGCTGTGTCTGCAGCCGGTGCCGCAGCCTGAGCGAAGGGATCGCCGTCTTCCCAAGCCCAGGAATGGGTCGGCTCGACAGGAACCGCCGTCACATCACCGTCCGCTTCGCGCGCAAGATCCGCAGCCCGCTCGACAGCCAGTTCAACAGCCTCTTCGGCATGCTCGACCGTTTGCTCGCGCTCGGGCCAGGCAGGCTCTGCCGCCGCAGCGTCTGACGAAGGGCTGCTCCATTCCGGCAGTTCCCATTCGGAGGCAACTGCGGCCGGAGCGGGTTCGGGCTCGATCTCGACCTCGGAATGTCCAAAGGCCGGTACCGCCGCAGGTGGTTCATCCTGGGGCTCTTCTACGGGAGCATATTCCGGCTCAGCATAGACGGGCGCGGCATCGACAGACGTTTCAGGGGCGTGGGCGGCCTCAGCGTTGTCGCCTTCATCCGCATGGCCATGCTCGACACCAGTTTCCTCAGCGTCGTTTGCGTCCCGCCCGTGACTTTCGGAAAATTCGGTCTCAGCAGAGACTGTCGGTTCCGGGGTTGGATCAGTTTCAGGGACGACTTCAGCAACGATATGATGCTCTGGCGCTTCCCAGATCGGATCGGAATGCAGATTGTCTGCCGGCGCCTCGACACCGTCCTGATCCGCCACGGCAGCCACGTCGGCGGCAGCAGGGTCGGATGGCCATGGTTCGGACGCGGCCGGCTGCTGGCTGTCAGCGACAACTTCAGGATGTTCGTCCTCTTCGTCGCCGACTGGCTCGGCCTCTGCGACGGTTTCCGTCTGGGCGGCAACCTCGGCCGGATCGTCGACAGCCTGCTGTTCCCCGACAAAGACCGGGGCGTCGTAGACAGGCTCTTCCGCCAAGATCGGCGCTTCGTCCACCGGTGGCAGAGCTTCGGCGTGATCGCCTTCCACTTCGGCAATGGCCAGTTCGAGCTTGACCATCTGCCGGTTGATCATCTCTTCCGACGGCTGCGGCTTCATGCTTTCGAGCTGACGGCGAACGGCACCCCGGGCCTTGTCGTAGACCTTGGCCCGCATCTCGGGAACATTGTCCGACAGGCCGTCAACCGTCCTTCGAATAACTGCTACAAAATCCGCCATCAGAACTTTCTCTAAACAATTCGACGCTCATACACGCCAAACCCATATATGCGTCAGAACAAGGAAGACTAGTCCTCAAAGGGGTCCGTAACAAGTATCGTGTCGTCACGCTCGGGGCTGGTCGACAGAAGCGCAACGGGCGCGCCGATCAGTTCTTCCACCTGGCGGACATATTTGATCGCCTGTGCCGGCAGGTCGGCCCAGCTGCGGGCGCCGACGGTGGAACCCTTCCAGCCTTCCAGCGTGATGTAGACCGGCTTGGCCATCGCCTGCTGTGCCTGGCTCGCCGGCAGATGATCGATCGCTTCGCCGTCGAGCGTGTAGCCGACGCAAATCTTCAACTCATCGAGACCGTCGAGAACGTCAAGCTTTGTCAAAGCGATACCGGTGATGCCGTTGGTGGCAACCGACTGGCGCACGAGGGCCGCATCGAACCAGCCGCAGCGACGCTTGCGTCCGGTAATCGTGCCGAACTCATGGCCTTTTTCGCCCAGGAACTGGCCGACCTCATCGAAAAGTTCGGTCGGGAAAGGACCTTCGCCGACGCGCGTCGTGTAGGCCTTGGTGATGCCCAGGATATAGCCGAGCGCGCCCGGGCCCATGCCGGAGCCGGCAGCCGCCTGTCCGGCGACCGTGTTGGACGAGGTCACGAAAGGATAGGTGCCGTGATCGATATCGAGCAGCGTGCCCTGTGCACCTTCGAACAGGATGCGCGCACCCTTGCGGCGCTGGCGGTCTAGCAGCAGCCAGACGGTCTCCATGAAGGGCAGGACGCGATCGGCGACCGAGGACAGCTCCTGCATGATCGTCTCGTGGCTGACTTCGGCTTCGCCAAGGCCGCGACGCAGCGCATTGTGGTGTGTCAGCAGGCGATCGACCTTGGCCGGCAGCGTGCCGAGATCGGCAAGATCCATGACCCGGATGGCGCGACGACCAACCTTGTCCTCGTAGGCCGGACCGATGCCGCGACGGGTGGTGCCGATCTTGGTACCGCTGTTGGACGCGGCGTCCTCGCGGATGCCGTCCAGCTCGCGATGCAGCGACAGGATTAGCGTGGCATTGTCGGCAACACGCAGGTTTTCCGGCGTGATCATGACGCCCTGTTTGCCCAGCTTTTCGATTTCGGCAAGCAGCGCATGCGGATCGATGACGACACCGTTGCCGATGACCGCCAGCTTGCCGGGACGCACCACGCCGGAGGGAAGCAGCGACAGCTTGTAGCTGGTGCCGTCGATCACGAGGGTATGTCCGGCATTGTGCCCGCCCTGGAACCGCACGACGATATCGGCACGCTCGGAGAGCCAGTCGACAATCTTGCCCTTGCCTTCATCACCCCATTGCGAACCGACAACCACCACATTCGTCATTTCAGATTTCCTGTTTTCCTGTTTCGCGTTTCCGGGCGCCTGTTCATGCGCAGCCTTCAAACCCGCGCATCTATACTGTTTTGTTTTTTTAAAAGCGACCCTGTTGTGTCCCGGCATCCGGGTTTTTGCATGACATTTGGCTGCTTTGGCCTATATCAGGGTGCATCTCACGCGCTTCCCGATCAGAAGGAAGCCGAACCGTCTTCGGAAACACGCCACGTGAACCTTCAGGCCTATGTCATTCTCTGCATCACGACCCTGATCTGGGGCGGCAATTCGGTTGCCGGAAAGCTCGCCGTCGGCCATGTCAGCCCGATGATGCTGACCGGCATGCGCTGGGTCATTGCCTGCTCGATACTGCTGGCATTCGCCGCACCGCAGGTGCGCCGCGACTGGCCGGTCATCCGCAAGAACGGGGCGCTGCTTCTGGGTTATGGCCTTGTCGGCTTTACCGGTTTCAATGCGTTTCTCTACTCCGCCTTGCAGTTTACCAGCGCGATCAACTGCGTCATCGAGCAGGCGGGTATTCCCATGGTCATTTTTGTCGTGAATTTCCTTCTCTTCCGGACAAAAGTCTCGCCCGCCCAGATCGCCGGCTTTACGCTGACCCTGTTCGGCGTGGCACTGACCGCCTCGCACGGCGACCTGACGACACTCTTGACGCTCGACCTCAACAAGGGCGACGCACTGATGATGGCAGCGGTGCTGGTTTACGCCGCCTATACGGTGGCACTGCGCTTCAAGCCGGAAATTCACTGGAAGAGCCTGATCGCTGTTTCCGCCTTCGGCGCGCTCCTGAGCAGCCTGCCACTTGTCAGCTGGGAAATCGCCACCGATCGCATGATCTGGCCGGACATGCGCGGCTGGGTCATCGTCGCCTATGCCGGCCTCCTGCCCTCGCTGGTATCGCAAATTCTCTACGTCCGGGGTGTGGAACTGATCGGCCCCAACCGTGCAGGCCTGTTCATCAACACCATCCCGATCTTCGGCATGGTGCTGTCCATCCTGTTGATCGGCGAGACGCTGCAGACCTTCCATCTGATTGCCATGGCGCTTGTTCTGGGCGGAATAGCAGTCGCAGAGCGCGGGCGCCCGAAGGATCCGGCCTAATCCGGCTTCGACGTTGTATCCGGCGCGCTGGCTGCCTCGCCTTCGCGCTTCCACTGCATCGATACCTCGAAGCGGGCAACTGCAACCAGAACCGTAAGCCCAGCAATCAGCGCGAAAGCCGCGATCAGCCAGTGGCCGAAACCAAGCGCAAGACCGATCGCCCCGGCAAGCCAGAGACCGGCGCCGGTGGTTACGCCATGCACCTGGCCCCTGGACATGAAGATCGTCCCTGCCGCCAGAAACGCGACGCCCGCCGTCACCGCTTCGACGACGCGCAGCGGATCGATGCGGACCTGCTCCTCGGAAAGGCCCGGCACATGGATGCTTTCAATGGATATGATGGCAAAAACCGCGGCCGCGAGGCTGACGAGGATATGGGTCCGCAATCCGGCCGGCCGTTCGCGCACCTCCCGTTCGATGCCGATCAGCCCTCCGAAAAAGATCGCGCCGCAGAAGCGGGCAAAGATGATCGGGTATGGCAACTGCGTGTCGGGGAAAATTTCGGCGATGATCATGTCCATGGCGGGCGAAACGCCGCCGAAAGGCAATGGTTCCGCATTTGTGACAGTTTTGCGACACGAAAAGGTACGCCGCGCAGGGTGCGTGGCGTGCCTTATTCAAATGCGACCTCAAACTATCAGTCGACGTTAAAAACCAGCGGCTTGGCGGCCCGGATCGCGGGATTGGCGCGCAGCTTGTCGAGCACCGTTTCCGATACCGCGCCATCAACATAGAGAAGCGCGATGGCATCCGAACCCGCCGTATTGCGGCCGAGCTGGAAGTTGGCAATGTTGACGCCGGCATCGCCGAGCGTCATGCCGATGAAGCCGATCATGCCGGGAACGTCCGTGTTGGTGATGTAGACCATGTGATTGCCGACATCGGCATCGAGGTTGATGTCCTTGATCTGGATGAACCGTGGCTTTCCATCCGAGAACACCGTGCCGGCAACCGACCGCGTCTGGTTGGCGGTCTTGACCGTCAGCTTGATATAACCATCGAAGACACCGGACTTGTCGCGCTTGACCTCGGACAGGATAATGCCCTTTTCCTTGATCATCACAGGTGCCGAAACCATGTTGACGTCCGACACCTGGGCGCGGATCAGACCGGCCAGCGCCGCACTGGTGAGCGCCCTTGTGTTCATGCCGGCGGTCGCGCCATCGTAGAGGATCTCGATTTCCTTGATCGCGCTTTCCGTGACCTGGCCGACAAAGGCGCCGAGCACGTCGGCAAGCTTGATGAAGGGCTTGAGGATAGGGGCTTCTTCCGCCGTGATCGACGGCATGTTGATGGCGTTGGAAACCGCCCCCTTGATCAGATAGTCAGACATCTGCTCGGCCACCTGCAGCGCGACATTTTCCTGCGCTTCCGTGGTCGATGCGCCGAGATGCGGCGTGCAGACGACGTTCGGCAGGCCGAACAACGGGCTTTCCGTTGCGGGCTCGACCTCAAAGACGTCAAAGCCAGCACCGGCGACATGACCGGACTTGATGGCATCGGCCAGCGCTTGCTCGTCTACCAGGCCACCGCGGGCGCAGTTGATGATGCGAACGCCGGGCTTGGTCTTCGCCAGCGCTTCGCGGCTGATAATGCCGCGCGTCTTGTCGGTCATCGGCACATGCAGGGTGATGAAATCGGCCTGGGCCAGCAATTCGTCCAGCTCGACCTTGGTGACACCCATCTCCTCGGCGCGTTCCTTTGACAGGAAGGGATCATAGGCGATGACGTGCATCTTCAGCCCGATGGCCCGGGCGCAGACGATGCCACCGATATTGCCGGCGCCGATGACGCCGAGCGTCTTGCCGGTGATCTCGACGCCCATGAATTTGGACTTTTCCCACTTGCCGGCCTGTGTCGAGGCATCGGCCTGCGGCAATTGCCGGGCAACGGCAAAGATCAGCGCGATGGCATGTTCCGCCGTGGTGATCGAGTTGCCGAACGGCGTGTTCATGACGATGATGCCGCGGCGGGAAGCGGCCGGGATATCGACATTGTCGACGCCGATACCAGCGCGGCCGATGACCTTCAGATTGGTCGCGGCAGCAATCAGCTTCTCTGTCGCCTTGGTGGCCGAACGGATTGCCAGACCATCATAATTGCCGATGATTTCGGCAAGCTTGTCTTTGTCCTTGCCGAGCTTAGGCTGGAAATCGACCTCGACGCCGCGGTCGCGGAAGATCTGGACAGCAGTTTCGGAGAGTTCATCGGATACGAGTACGCGAGGTGCCACGGGAGGCCTCCATTGGTTTCGTCAAAATTGAAAAGGATGAGGGGAGCAACCGCGCCCTGTCGGCGCGGTCAAATACCAATCAGGCCGCAGCCTGCGAAAGCATTGCCTTCTGGGTCGCAAACGCCCAGTCGAACCAAGGCATCAGCGCCTTGATGTCGGAGGTTTCGATCGTCGCACCGGCCCAGATGCGGAAACCGGACGGCGCATCGCGATAGGCGCCGATGTCGTGGGCAACGCCCTGTTTTTCGAGAAGCGCGACCATGCCCTTGGCAAAGGCGTCCTGTCCCGCAGCGTCGAGGGCCGCGACGTCCTTGTCAACGATCTTCAGGCAGACCGATGTGTTGGACTGCGTTGCCGGATCGACGGCGAGATTGGCGATCCAGTCGGTCTTTGCAACAAAATCCTCGATCGCCTGCGCATTGGCATCGGCGCGCGCAATCAGGGCCTTGAGGCCACCGAGCGACTTAGCCCAGTTGAGCGCATCGATGTAATCCTCGACGCAGAGCATGGACGGCGTGTTGATCGTCTCGCCCTGGAAGATACCTTCGATGATCTTGCCGCCCTTGGTCATGCGGAAGATCTTTGGCAGCGGCCAGGCCGGGTCGTAGCTTTCCAGACGCTCGACGGCGCGTGGCGACAGGATCAGGATGCCATGGGCGCCCTCGCCTCCCAGAACCTTCTGCCAGGAGAAGGTCACGACATCGAGCTTGGCGAAATCGAGATCCTGCGCAAAGGCAGCGGATGTCGCATCGCAGATCGTCAGGCCCTTGCGGTCGGCAGGGATGAAATCGGCGTTTGGAACACGCACGCCAGACGTCGTGCCATTCCAGGTAAAGACCACGTCGCGGTCGAAATCGACCTTTGCGAAATCGACGATCTTGCCGTAATCGGCAACGAATTTTCTGACGTCGGGAAGCTTGAGTTCTTTGATGACATCGGAGACCCAGCCGGAGCCAAAACTTTCCCAGGCGACCATGTCGACGCCGCGCGGTCCAAGCAGCGACCAGAGCGCCATTTCGACGGCGCCGGTGTCCGACGCGGGCACGATACCGATGCGGTAGTCCGCGGGCACATCAAGAATTTCACGGGTGAGGTCGATGGCCTGCTTGAGCTTGCTCTTGCCAATCTTGGCGCGATGCGAGCGACCAAGGGCTGCATCGGAGAGCGCTTCGAGCGACCAACCGGGACGCTTCGAGCAGGGACCAGACGAAAAATGGGTGTTGTTCGGACGAAGGTCCGGTGTCGCAGGGGTCGTCATCAATGCTATCCTTCCAGATAGAAAGCCTCTCGTTAGGGAGAGGTGGCCTGCCGCCGTGAATATGGCGGAGCCGGAAGGAAGTCAAGAATTTTATGTCGTAAATGACATGGTTTTTGACGGTCGCGGCGCAGGCTTCTGACAGAGCAACCCACTGCCCGACCGAGCGACCAGCGCGCGCTACCAGATCGACAGTCGCAAGCCTGCGCGCAGTTCGTGACGTCCCAGACCGTCGTCCAAGCCCTTGGCGCCCGTTGCGCCAGCCAGCGTTTCGGCACCGAAGCCGAACATATCGCCACCGCCGATGTGAGAGTATCGGTATCCGAGGTCGAGCTTCAGGCGGTCGGTGACGTCATAGGAGACGCCGGCCATCAGCGCATAGGTGAAGCGCCAGCTGTCATAGCCGTTATAGGATGCCGTTGCCGATGGACCGCCGGCGCAAACGCCGAGGCTATCGATACAGCTGGACGTCTGTGTCACGTCGGAGAAGCGCAGATTGGTCGCCCCGAGACCGGCGCCAAGATAAGGCGTGAAGCCGGCCAGCGTGCCGAGGTCGACATAACCATTGGCCATCAGGCCATAGGCCGTCACGTCGGCATTCGTGCCGATGGCGCAGGTCGTGCCAGCCCCCTCGCCCGCGCAGGGCAGCACGGCGCGCGAATCACCATCGAAGCGACCATCGAAATACTCGCCGGTCAGGTCGGCCCGAAACATGTCATTGATCTGATAGCCGAGGCCGAGCGTTGCGGACACCGGCTCGCCGAACCGGTCGCCATTGAACGGCATGCGGCCATAGGTACCTGTTCCGGCATCATAGGTGCGGTAGGCTGCGTCGCCATCGCTTGCCCATGGGGCATAACCGATGTCGCCGCGCAGGTAGAGCCCGCTGTTTTCGGCGGCCGTCGCGATCGTCACTTCAGGCGCATCGATGATGTCTTCTGCCAGAGCAACCGAAGGGACTACCAGTCCCATGGAGACGGAGAGGCCGACATAGAGTTTGCGCAAATTCATGGTCTTTGCCCTTTTCCGCCGCGCAGTCCGTGCGCCAATCCATGGAAAGAAGTGTGCCCGAGATGCGGCAGGCCCTGCCTCGAATCCGCGTTTCAGAATTCGTTAACCATAAATCGCGCTCCGTTAAGAAAGGTTTAAAACGGGAACGCCCGAATTCATGTTTGTGACCGGCCCAGCACCACCGGAACGCAAAAAAGCCGCCCGGCAGAACCGGACGGCTTTTTGAAAAAAACGATAGGATCCTACTTGTAAACCGGCTGTTCGACCGGGTAATCGACTGCCTGGTAAGGCTGTTCGCAACCGCCGAACGAATAACGCATACCGGCGCGGGCTTCATGCAGATACAAGCCCTTGTCGGAGCCAGGGCCGCCGTTCTGCGCGTAGCCGAACATATTGCCACCCATGACATGGCGGAAACGATAGCCCACGTCCGCCTTGATGTTGCAGGTCACGTCGATCGACGCGCCGGCCATCAGGGCGTAGGTGAAGCGCCACTTGTCCTTGCCGCCATGCTCGACGGTCGGGTCGCAGTTTGCCGGATTGCCGGTTTCGCAGCTTGTGTTTTTCAGCTTGTCCCACTTGACGTTGGTGCCACCGATACCGGCACCGACGTAGGGCGTGATCGAACCGTAGGTGCCGACATCAACATAGGCGTTGGCGAGAAGGCTCCATGCCGTCATCGAGGAAATATCACGCGAGGTGCAGGCCGCCGCAACACCGCAGGCGCCGGTCGTCGAACCTTCGAAATCGGCGTTGCCGAGATAGTCCAGCGTGACGTCCGTGCGCAGATAGTTGTTGATCTGGTAACCGGCACCAATGCCCAGCGTGTAGGAATTGTCGAGATCGGCGTGATCGAAGTCGCGGGTGTTTGCATTCGAGCCCTGATAGAAATGGGCGCCGCGCAGCTTGTTGAGCGAGAACCCGGCATCGCCGCGCAGGTACCAACCGCTGGCCGCCTCGACAGCGACCGGCTGTTCGATGATGGGTTGCTCGATCGGGGGTTCATAGACGTCTGCTGCATAAGCCGATGTGCCGCAGAGCAATGCTGCAACAACGCCACTCAAAATCTTCTTCATGGCCACACTCCACTATAATTGTTGCTTGGCCACCGGTCATGCGGCGTCCAAAATCCGTTTCTCGAAATGGATCATGGACTGGAAAGGTTAAGGCTCGATTAACTACATAAATTTACCGTAGTTGTCAATGAATTTTAGTATTTACATAATTTTCATCAATAAAATATCGTTTTAGACATAAAAAGGACCGGAACGATGTCCGGTCCTGAAGTATTCTGATGCCAACGCAGTATTGTCCCAATCAGGCTGCGCTGCGTGCGCTTCCGATAACCCCGATCAGCTCGTTGACGATCCGCTCGACCTGGGCCCGATCGTCGCCTTCCGCCATGACGCGGATCAGCGGCTCGGTACCGGACGGGCGGATGAGCAAACGGCCGGACTTGGCGAGTTCTGCCTCCGCATCGGCGATCGCCGCGCGAACGACACTGTCTTCCAGCGGCTTGCCCGTGGAGACACGGACATTCTTCAAAATCTGCGGCACCGGCTCGAAACGGTTGCAGACTTCGCTCACCGTGCGGCCCTGCCGCTTGACGCAGGCAAGAATCTGCAGCGCGGCCACCAGGCCATCGCCGGTGGTGCCGAAATCGGAGAGCACGATATGGCCCGACTGCTCGCCACCGACATTGAAATTATTCTGACGCATGTGCTCGACGACGTAGCGATCACCGACCTTGGTGCGGTGCAGATCGAGGCCGCGGCCGGTCAGGTAACGCTCCAGCCCAAGATTGGACATGACGGTGGCAACGATGCCGCCACCTTTCAGCGTGCCTTCCGAGGCCCATTCATCGGCGATCACCGCCATCAGCTGGTCGCCGTCGATGACGCTGCCGTTCTCGTCGACGATCAGCACGCGGTCGGCGTCGCCATCGAGCGCGATACCGATGTCGGCACGGACCTCATGAACTTTTTTCGCCAGCGCTTCCGGATGTGTCGAGCCGCAATCGAGGTTGATGTTGACCCCGTTCGGTTCGTTCCCGATCGTCACCACATCGGCACCGAGTTCCCAGAGCGCCAGGGGGGCAACCTTGTAGGCAGCGCCGTTGGCGCAGTCGATCGCCACCCGCAATCCCTGCAATGTCACATCGCGCGGCAATGTGCGTTTGGCATGTTCGATATAGCGGTAAATGTCGCCATCGACGCGTTTGGCGCGGCCGATCTCATGCGATTTTGCCAGTTGCGCCGTCATGTCCTTATCGAGAAGATCCTCGATCTGGCTCTCCATCTCGTCGGACAGCTTGTAACCGTCAGGTCCGAAGAGCTTGATGCCATTATCGGCAAAAGGGTTGTGCGATGCCGAGATCATAACGCCGATATCGGCGCGCAACGAACGGGTCAGCATGGCAACGCCCGGCGTCGGGATCGGGCCGAGCAGGAAGACATCGAGACCGGCAGCCGTGAAGCCGGCAACCATGGCATTTTCCAGCATATAGCCGGACAGGCGCGTGTCCTTGCCGATTACCACCCGGTGACGATGGTCGCCATTGCGAAAGATGGTACCAACGGCAATGCCAACCCGCATCGCCAGATCCGGCGTCATCGGGAACATGTTGGATTGCCCGCGGATGCCGTCCGTACCGAAATATTTCCGCTTCATGTAAGCTCCGTTCGTGTTGTCACACCGTGGTACGCCGCGGCGTTCCGCTATCGTCATGCCAAGAGCACGGAAGTCGGGTGTGTTGGCGCTCTGTGTGCCATAAATTGCAATAAATGGCACCGTTTCTATCATCAGAAATCATTACATCCGGTTACGAAATGCGGCCAGATCGAGCACCACAGGAACCGGCAAAGAAAAAGCCGCCTGACCTTTCGGCCGGCGGCTTTCAAATCAATCGGACTGATGCGTTATTGAGGCTGGGGCTCGAGGTCGCCATCGGCCTCGTCGCCCTTGTTTCCAAGGGAGCCGTCCTTTTTCGAACCGGCCGACGGCACGGCCGAACCGCGATGCGGCGGGCTATCGTCGCCGAGATCACGCGCTGGCTTTTCGCCGCGGATAAGCGCCTTGATCTCTTCGCCTGTCAGCGTTTCATATTCGAGAAGGCCTTCGGCAATCGCGACAAATTCGCTGTTCATATCAGTGATGATGCGGGTCGCTTCGACATAAGCCTCGTCGATCAGGCGGCGCACCTCGGTGTCGATCTTCTGCGCGGTCGCTTCCGAGACGTTCTTGGACTGCGATACAGAATGGCCGAGGAACACTTCCTGCTGGTTTTCACCATAGGCAACATGACCGAGCACGTCGGAGAAGCCCCACTGCGTCACCATCGCACGCGCCAGCTTGGTCGCCTGCTCGATGTCGGAGGATGCGCCGGAGGTGATGTTTTCCTTGCCGAACGTGATCTCTTCAGCCACGCGGCCGCCCATCATGATAATCAGGCGCGAAACCATCCACTTGTAGCTCATCGAATAGCGGTCGCCTTCGGGGAGCTGCATGACCATGCCGAGCGCACGGCCACGCGGAATGATCGTAGCCTTGTGCAAGGGGTCGGCAAGCGGCACCTTGAGCGCTGTGATCGCATGGCCGGCTTCGTGATAGGCGGTCAACTTCTTTTCGGCTTCGGTCATGGCGGACGAGCGGCGTTCCGCACCCATCATGATCTTGTCCTTGGCGTCTTCGAATTCCTGCATGGTAACGACGCGCTTGTTGCGGCGTGCGGCCATCAGAGCCGATTCGTTGACAAGGTTCATCAGGTCGGCACCGGAGAAACCGGGTGTGCCACGGGCGAGAACCTTGAGATCGACATTCGGTGCCAGCGGCACGTTACGCACATGCACCTTGAGGATGCGTTCGCGGCCGTTGATATCAGGGTTCGGCACCACGACCTGGCGGTCAAAGCGGCCCGGACGCAGCAGCGCCGGGTCAAGAACGTCGGGACGGTTGGTCGCGGCGATCAGGATGATGCCTTCATTGGCTTCGAAGCCATCCATTTCGACGAGCAGCTGGTTGAGCGTCTGTTCGCGCTCGTCATTGCCGCCGCCAAGACCGGCACCACGATGGCGACCGACGGCATCGATTTCGTCGATGAAGATGATGCAGGGGGCATTCTTCTTGGCCTGCTCGAACATGTCACGCACACGGCTTGCGCCGACGCCGACGAACATTTCAACGAAGTCCGAACCGGAAATCGTGAAGAACGGCACGTTGGCTTCACCGGCAACGGAGCGCGCCAGAAGCGTCTTACCGGTACCGGGAGGGCCGACCAGCAGCACGCCGCGGGGAATACGGCCGCCGAGGCGCTGGAATTTCTGGGGATCACGGAGGAATTCAACAATTTCCTCGAGATCCTGCTTGGCTTCGTCGACGCCGGCAACATCGTCAAACGTGACGCGACCATGCGCCTCAGTGAGCAGCTTGGCCTTCGACTTGCCGAAGCCCATCGCGCCACCGCGCCCGCCGCCCTGCATCTGGCGCATGAAGAAGAGCCAGACACCGAGAATCAGAAGCATGGGGAGAAGCGTGCCGACATAGCTCAGGAAGCCGGAGGAACCGTCATTCTCGGGTCGGATTGTAACGGTGACGTTCTTGGCTTCCATGCGCTCGGTCAGCGCCGTGTCCACGGACGGTGCATAGGTCTGGAAGGTCGCGCCGCTCTCGCCATAGGAGCCGATCACCTTGTTGCCGGTGATCACGACTTCCTTGACGCGGCTGCCATCCACATCCTTCAGGAACTGCGAGAACGGAATCTCGCGCGCGCCTGTGCGCTCGGCCGGTTGCTGGAACATGCTGAACAGCGCAATCAACAAGAGCGCTATGATGGCCCAAAGGGCAAAATTACGAAAATTAGGGTTCATCGAACTCCCCGGAACCTCTTGCAGCCTGCAATGATTTGAGGCCGCTTTCTTGCTGCTAACATAGGGTTGCGGGATCGGCTTGCCAAGGCAAACCACGGATCAACCCGTCTTTTCCGTTAAAAGGCGGCACTTTCTGCCAAAACAGATTGAACCGGAAGCTGCTTGTAACAGGCCCGGCCAAACAACGTGGCGCATTGATTGGCGAGTGTCAGGTCAAAACGCGGCAAAAAGGTGTCCCACGGTGAAAGCCAGATCCCAACATTTACAGGGCTTACAGCCTTGGATCCCGGATCGGCGACCAAAACCGCGGGCGCGGCCGCTGCCGCGCGCCGCGCGACGCCATCCGGCACGCCTGCGGCAATGAGTCCCGCCATCGTTTGTGCACCGTCGGAGACAGCAGAGACGAAGATGGGTTGTTTCGCCCGATTTTCGATCCGGAAGCGACCGTCCCATACGCCTTCTTCACCGGGGCACACCTCAAGGATGGGCAGGTTTCGGGCCTCGCGATAGAGATAGAGCCCGGAACGGCGGCGATCAAACACCACACGGCCCGCTGTCAGCCGCCCGAGGGCGCCACTCGCGATGAAGTCGCCCAGGCGCTCCGTCGTCTCGCGACCGGGCAGATAGGCCCGCCCCCCCAGACAGGCCGCCAGAGCGAGAATGCCCCTGATGGAGGCATCCCTGCCAGCGTCCCACACTGGCGCCGGATCGATGCGCGCCACAAGCCCGCCGCAGACCGTCGCATGCTTGCCCAGATAGCCGGCGGCCTGCCCCGCCATGGCTTGCCGGGCTGAGCTTTGCCGGACCAAGGTTCGCCGCTCCAAGGCTTGCCGCTCCAACAGCGCCCCATCCGGCGCCTGCGCCGTGGCGTCAGGATTTTCCGCCAGCGTCCGACGCACCCGAACCCGCTCGAAACGGTCGGCGTCATTGCTGGGATCATCGATCCAACCCTCGCCGCGAGCCAGAAGATAGGCGCGGATCATCGCGCGATCGAGGCCGAGAAAGGGGCGCAGCACCCATGTCCGCTGTTCGAAAAGAACGGCATCCGCCATTCCGGAAAGGCCCGTGCTACCCGTTTCTGAACGGCTGCTGCGCATGGCGATGGTCTCGATCTGGTCATTGCTTGAATGACCGGTGACGACACAAAGCGCGCCGCTCTCATGCGCAACGGCGGATAACAGCCGGTATCGCGCTCCACGGGCTGCCGCCTGCAGGCCGGTGAGTGGCTTTTCCCCGTCCCAACGGCGGGTGATATGGGCAATGCCGAGCCGGGCGCAAAGCTGTGCAACGAGTTGCGCCTCCGCTGCCGATTCGGCGCGAAGGGCATGGTCGATGGTGCACGCGGCGAGTGAAAATCCGGATGCGCTGGTCATCGCCTCGTTCAGGGCGAGGAGAAGCCCCGTCGAATCGCTGCCACCGGAAACGGCGACGAGAACAAGACCGGGCGTATGGAATGTTTCGAGAAATTGACGTGCCGCGTCGAGGACGGCGGCGGGATCGGTCGCAATGACCTCAGCAGGCAAGGCGGCCCTGCTCGCTTGTCACCTTGGCCCGGACGGCATTCGATGCCTTGGGATAGCGCTTGGTCACCTCGCGCAGCGTGGCGCAGGCGGTGTCCTTGTTGTCGAGAGCTGCGAGCGACATGCCGAGCTTCAGCAGCATTTCGGGTGCCTTCGGCGATTTGCTGTAGGCTTGGTGCGCATTCAGGAAAGTCTTCGCCGATTCGTTGAACTTGCCCTGCGAATACTGCGCTTCGCCCATCCAGAAGCTGGCATCTGCTGCCTTTTCGCCATTCGGAAAGACATCGAGATAGTCGCGAAATTCCTTTTCGGCAACGCCATAGTCGCCCGACAAGACATGGCCATAGGCCGATTGATAGAGATCGCCGGGATTATCGAGGGACGCTGTCTGCTGCTGTGTTTCCGGCGTCGCATTGATGCCGCTATCGACGCCCGGAAGCGTCGTGTCCAGCCCTGCTTGCGTGTCGCTGTTGGCAGCGACCGGATTGCCATTCTCATCGAAAACAATCTGGCCCAGCGTCGATGGTGGCGTACCCGCAACGGTGTCCGATCCCAAACCTGCGTTGGGATCGGTTGCAGCGGCCTGGTCACCCGTTGCCGGAGCGGCAGCGGATGCCTGGTCGCTGGTCCTTGGTGTTTCCACTGCGCCGCTCTTGCCGGTGGCGCCCGACTTGCCGCTTTCCAGATCCTGGAAGCGGAATTCGTTGTCCTCCTGGAACTTGCGGATCTGCTCCTGCATCTGCAGAAGCTGGAAACTCATTTCCTCGATACGCCCGTTGAGCGAGCGGATCTGTTCTTCAAGCTGCCCGACACGCCCGGCATCGCTAGCCTGGACTTTTACGAGCGGCGGCCACTGCCCAGTCTGGGCGTCGCCATCGAGTGCGCGGTTCAAAAGCGCGGAAAGCGGCATGGCCATCGCCGGCTGACCCAGACCCGCAAAGGCGGAAAGGCCAATCATTGCTGCCACGACAAGATGTTTCATATCGTCATATCCTGTTCGAAAACCCATGGTCTCATCCGCGGGGCTATGGGTTTGCCGCCCTGCGATGATTGCCGCACACTTTTCCAATTGCCGTCAAAAAGCAACGGAGTTCGGCCAAAGTATGGATAAAAAAGAAATGGCGGCAAAACTGCCGCCATTTCCGATGTCTTTTCTGCAAATGGCGGCATTACATGCCGGCGCCACCCAGCACCGTGACGGCGCGGCGGTTCTGCGACCAGCAGGAAATGTCGTCGCAGACGGCGACCGGCTTTTCCTTGCCGAAGGAGATCGTCCGCAGACGGCTGGCCGGAACGCCCTGCGAAGCAAGGAAGTCCTTGGTGGCTGCAGCGCGACGGGCGCCGAGTGCCAGATTGTATTCGCGGGTGCCGCGTTCGTCGGCATGGCCTTCGACCGTGATCTGGTAGTTCGGATACTTGGCAAGCCACTGGGCCTGGCGAGCGAGCGTCGACTGGGCATCGGCACGGATCGACGAGCTATCGGTATCGAAGAAGATGCGGTCGCCGACATTGACGGTGAAGTCCTGCGTCGAGCCCGGGGTTGCCGCGTTGGCACCGAGACCGAGATCATTGGCATTGTTCGGCAGGTTCTTCTTCGATGCGCAGCCGGCAATGGCAAGCGTCATGAACAAGGCAATCATGACCGGATTGCGAGCGAGGGTATTCATGCGGCCTGCGGCCGGGGTGTGAATGCGGCTCATGGCCGGTCTCCTTGGATGTCAGTAAAATCTGGACAGTTTGTATTCAGGGTTGCCAGACTGTAACCGGAAGCGGTTAACCCGATTTCAACGGGTATGGTTAACAGAAAGACAATTCTACATTTGGAGGCTGGCTAATCAGCACTTTGCGGCGAGAACGCGGCGCCTTCGCCACAATTCCCGCCGCATTGCACAAAGCCTATTCGAGGAGCGGCGACCAGGCCGGGTCGGATGCAAAGCCCTGCGTCGAGACGAGCTGTTCGTTGTATCCGGTCAGATCGATGGAATAGAGCTGCGGTCCGCCGGCGCCAGCATTCTGGCGGAAGAACATCAGCACGCGACCGTTCGGTGCCCAGGTCGGACCTTCATTGTGGAAGCCCGTGGTCAGAATGCGCTCGCCCGAACCGTCCGGCTTCATGACGCCGATCGAGAACTTGCCGCCCGACTGCTTGGTGAAGGCGATCAGATCGCCGCGTGGCGACCAGACCGGCGTCGAGTACGAGCCGTCGCCGAACGAGATGCGGTTCTGCCCGCCGCCGGTGGCGCTCATCACATAGAGCTGCTGCTTGCCGCCGCGGTCGCTTTCGAACACCACCTGGCTGCCATCGGGCGAATAGGAGGGCGAGGTATCGATCGCCGCTGTGTTCGTCAGACGGGTCGTCGTGCGCGAGCGCAGGTCCATCGTGTAGATGTTGGCATTGCCTTCCTGCTGCAGGCTCATGATGACGCGCTGGCCATCCGGCGAGAAGCGCGGCGCAAAAGTCATGCCCGGAAAATTGCCGACGACTTCGCGCTGTCCGGTTTCCAGTTGCAGCAGGTAGACGCGCGGCTGGTTGCCCTCGAAGGACATGTAGGTGATTTCCTGCTTGTTCGGCGAAAAGCGCGGCGTCAGCACGAGATCGGCATTGTTGGTGACGGCACGGGCATTGGCGCCGTCCTGGTCCATGATGGCAAGCTGGCGCTTGCGGGCCGTCTTCGGGCCGCTCTCGGCAACATAGACGATGCGCGTGTCGAAATAGCCCTCCTCACCGGTGATCTGCTTGTAGATCGCGTCAGCGATAATATGGGCAACGCGACGCCAGTTTTCCGGCTGCGTAAAGAACTGCTGACCGGTCATCTGCTGGCCGGCAAAGGAATCCCAGAGGCGGAACTCCGCCTTCAGACGCCCGTCGGCTTCCTGCGTTACCCGGCCGGTGACCAGCGCCTGCGCATTGATGACCTTCCAGTCCTCGAAGCGGGGGGCAGCGTCGGGATTGCTGATCTTCTCGATGAAGGCACCCTTGTCGATCGGTGCGAACAGGCCGGATCGTTTCAGGTCGGCGGCCACGACGTCGGAAATCTTCTGGCCGAGTTCACCCTGCAGAAAGTCGGTGACAGCGATCGGCAGGGGCTCGACATTGCCCTTGTTGATGTTGATTTCGACCAGCGCATGCGCCGGTGCCGCCATCAGGGAAACCATACCCGTGAGGACGATCAGAAAACGGAAGATGTTGCGTTTCAACATTGTTGCAAAGCCTTTCAGCCAATTCATTTTCTTATGTTCAGAGCATGGAGCTAGGATCGAAATTCACGACCACATCGCTCCAGGAATCATATTTGTCCGGCGGCAAGCCCTTGAAGGGAACAGACTTGCGGATGGCACGCGCCGCACCACTTGCAAGCGCCCGCCGGGCAGTTTCCGAACCACCAGTGGCTTCAACCACAGGCTCGCCGACCAGATTGCCGCTTTCATCGAGTTGCATCGTCACCTTGATGCGCACGTCACCCGCGTCGGCCATGCCGGGAATGATCGACCAGTTGTTCTGGATCTGGCCGCGTAGCGCGTCCATCTCGCTCTGCGAGAGCGTGTTGCCGATCGTCGTCTTCTTGGTGCCGAGCGATGCCGTTTCCGTCGAGCGTTTTGCGCCGCCGCCGGAAGGCTCCGTCTTGTTCAGAAGCGCGGCCACTTCGTCGGCGTTGAAATCGCTTTCCTTGGCAGAGGCAGCCTTTTTCGTTTCCTTCTTGGCTTCCTCGTTCTTGCGGTCCGGCGTCTTGGCGGTCTGGGCCTGTGCCTCGACCTTGGGCTTGGCCATCGGCGTCGGGATCTTGTCTGGCAGCGCCTCGGCTTCCGGGTTTTCGGCCGGCTGTTCCTCTGCGGGCGCTTCCTCGGGTTCAGGCTCCGGCTTGACCTCTTCCTTGGGCGTCGGCAGAGCGGCGACTTCCGTCGCTGGCTCGGATGCCGGCTTTTCTTCCGTCTGTTCCTCGATTTCTTCCTTCACCGGATCCGGTGTCGGCAGAGCCTTCTCGGTCTTTTCAGGGGCGGCAGCAGATTCTGTATTGAGGGGCTTCGCGTCCGGCGTGGGCGGCGTCTTCAGATCGACATCGTTGTCACCAGCATTTTCGGCATTCTCCACCCGGTCAGGCCGTTTGGTCGGGGTCGGTGACGATTTTTCGGCCTTGGGTGCTTCCTTGACGCCCTGTTGCGTCTGCGTCAGTTCCTCGATCGGCACCATTTCAACCGGCAAGGCTTCAGAATCCGAAACCTCGAAGGCTTCGGGACTGCCGAGCGACACCAGCGCCCAGGTGAGGACGAGGGCATGCAGAACCGCAGATGTGACGAGACTGGTCTTCATCGCGCGCGCTCTACTGGTCCTTTTTCGGCTGCGTAACGAGGCCGATATTCTTGAAGCCGGCATTCTGGATGCGCGTCATGACGTCGGCGATCACGCCATATGGCGCCGTCGCATCACCGCGAACGAAGATGCGCTCGCTGTAACCGGTCGTGGCAATGGCCTCGAGCTTTGCGACGATTTCCTCGAGCGGGATCGGCGTTTCCTGAAGGAAGACCTCGCCATTGGTCTTGACCGAGAGCGTGATCGGCTGGGTGTCGGCATTGAGCGCCTTGGCCTGGGTTTCCGGCAGGTCGATCGGCACGCCGACCGTCATCATCGGCGCGGCGACCATGAAGATGATCAGGAGAACGAGCATGACGTCGACAAACGGCGTCACATTGATTTCGCTCATGATGGCCTTGCCGCCGCGGCCGCGCCGGCGACGTCCGCCGCCCGAGCCCTTCGATCCGCCCATTGCCATGCCCATGGTCTCTACTCCGTCTTCGCTGGCGTCTGCTGCACGACTACTGCTGTGCTGCCGTTACTGTGCAGCTTGGCGCGGCTGCAGCTTCTCATCGATCTGGCGCGAAAGAATGGCCGAGAATTCATCGGCGAAACCTTCCATGCGAGCCGTCAGCTTGCCGGCATCGGCGGAAAACTTGTTATAGGCGATAACGGCCGGAATAGCGGCGAGCAGGCCAATCGCCGTGGCGAGGAGCGCTTCGGCAATACCGGGGGCGACAACCGCCAGACTGGTCTGTTTTGAACCGGCGATCGCCTGGAACGAGGTCATGATACCGACAACCGTTCCGAACAGTCCGACAAACGGCCCCGCAGAACCGATGGTGGCAAGCGATCCAAGGCGCGCTTCCAGCGTTTCGGCTTCGCGCGACAAGGTCACGTCCATCGCCCGGTCGATGCGCATCTGTAGCCCGATCGGCGAACGGGCACCGCGCTCGAAGCTCTTTTTCCACTCGCGCATGGCGGACACGAAAATTGCACCCATGCCCGATGTCGTGCGATCGGACAATGTCCGGTACAGTTCTTCCAGCGACTGGCCTGACCAGAACACCTGTTCAAAGGCATCGAGCTGGCGGCGAACCTTGCCGAACTTCAGCATCTTGTCGACGACGATGGCCCAGGTCCACACCGAAGCACCAATCAGTCCGAGCATGACAAGCTTCACCACGAAGCCCGCCTGCATGAAAAGCGACCAAAGCGACACGTCGCTCGTTGCTGCCAATCCAACCTGTTCCATCGTTCCTAAGTCCCCGAATCCAAACGCCCGGCAAGAGCGATGTCATGCTCTGCGCCGGGTGGCTCAAACGTCACTGTTACAAGAATTGACCCGGCAGCTGCCGCTGATCGCCCCTAGGCTAATCGTAAAGCTTCCTGCCTGCCTTCTTGCGGCCAATCTTGGTCAAAGGATGACGTGCACTGCACAAAACCCTAATACGGCTATTAAGACATCATTATGGTTAAGAGAGTGTTAGCAAACGCAGCAATCGCACTATGACGAACCCTGTTCCCTTCGAAACACCGCTGTCCCAGACGGCATGGCATTGTCGGGTCACTGGATGAGACGACCTCATCATCAACCCGGATCGAAGGATAACCCCATGCGCACATTCATCATCTCCGCCATCATCGCCACTGTCGCCGCCGTCTCGTTTGCCGCTCCGTCGCAGGCGGGGGGCTATGGCTACAAGAGCCACGGCTATTCCAACAGCTACGGCCACAAATCCTACGGCTACAAGAAGAGCTACGGCCACAAGCACTATTACAAGAAGCACAGCAATTCGGGCTACGCCCACAAGTCCAACAAATATGGCTACGGCAACACGTCTTACGGCCACAGCAGCGGTCACACTTACGGCTACTGAGCCGCCGCTCGATCTTACTACCCTTCCCTCATTGGCCACCCTCAAAACCCGGTCGTGCCCTGCGGCCGGGTTTTGAGCGCGTCATGTTTCTCGGGGCGCCGACGAACTGGAACCTTCGGCTGGTTCCGGCGTTCAGCCTGCATGGGTAAAATCGCACCGAAAAACACGCATGGCGGCAAACAGATCGATCACCGGGATCGGCTGATCCTCGCGCTCTATGCGCAACTGAAGGCCGAGCGCGAGACGCGTGAGGCGCTCGAATGGTCGATCGAAAACGGCGCCTTGTCGGCGGAGGTTCTCCAGGCCATGGCGTCTGACCCGGTTCCTGTGATCACCAGCGATGACACAACCACGCTCGAGCGCATTCTGGCCGGCGAAAACGCTGCCGATACCCGCAAACATTGAACGCAAAACAAGGACGGCCGATGGCATCGCGTGCACTCTGGAAAGGTCAATTGAGGCTTTCGCTGGTCTCCATTCCGGTCGAGCTTTTCAGCGCCACCAAGACCGGCGCCCGTTTTTCCTTCCGCCAGATCCACGAGCCATCCGGCAAGCCGGTCCATTACGACAAGGTGGTCACGGGCATCGGCCCGGTGGACACGGACGATATCGTCAAGGGCTACGAATACGAGGATGGCAAATACGTGCTGCTCGATCCGGATGAGATCGATGCGGTCAAGCTTGAAACCAAGAAGACGCTGGAACTCGTGCAGTTCGTCGATAGCAACGAGATTTCCCCGATCTACTACGACAAGCCCTATTATCTTGTCCCGGCCGACGATCTTGCCGAAGATGCCTACCGCGTGGTTCGCGACGCGCTGCGCAAATCGGGAAAGGTGGGACTGGGGCAGCTGACATTGCGCGGGCGCGAATACATCGCTGCGATCAAGCCATGCGGTGACGGCCTTCTGCTCGAAACGCTCCACTATGCCGACGAGTTGCGCAAGGCCGATCCGATGTTTTCCGGCCTGTCCGGCCAGACGCCGGACAAGGAGCTGCTGGAGGTTGCCACAGCGCTGATCGACCGCAAGACGGCACCGTTCGATGCAACGACTTTCAAGGATAATTATTCCGCCGCCCTGAAAGACCTCGTCCAGAAAAAGCTCAAGGGCAAGAAGAGCAAGGTCGCAGTTGAAGACGATAACGATGACGAAAAGACCAACAAGGACAATGTCATCGATCTCATGTCTGCGCTGAAGAAAAGCCTTGAGAGCAGCGGTGGCAAGACGGCATCGCAAAAGCCCGCGGCAGCCAGGAAGGCCGCCTCCCCGACCCGCAAGAAAAAATCCGCGTGAGGTGATCCATGGCCAAGGTGCTGGACGACCTTTCGGAGTATAATCGCAAACGCGATTTCACCCGCACGGGCGAGCCCAAGGGCGCTGCCGCCGTAGGTAAGGCAGGCAAGGGCAAGGCAGGCAAGCTGTTTCTCGTCCAGAAACACGCCGCCACCCGCCTGCACTTTGATTTCAGGCTCGAGTGGAAGGGCGTCCTCAAAAGCTGGGCCGTGACCCGCGGCCCAAGCATCAATCCCGACGACAAGCGGCTGGCGGTCCGAACCGAGGATCACCCCCTCGCCTATGGCGATTTCGAAGGCACGATCCCGAAAAAGCAGTATGGCGGCGGTACCGTCATGCTCTGGGATACAGGCTGGTGGCAGCCGCTCAACGATCCGGACGAAGGCCTGCGCGAGGGAAAGCTGAAATTCGAAGTCCATGGAAGCCGCATGTCCGGTGGCTGGACGCTGGTCCGGATGAAGCCACGACAGGGCGAAAAACGGGAAAACTGGCTGCTGATCAAGGAACATGACGACGCGGCCAACGAGGATGGCGAGAGCCTGATTTCAAATGAGATCACCAGCGTCAGGACTGGACGTCTGATGGAGGAGATCGCCGCCGGAAAAGGTGAACAGACGGCCCATGTCTGGCAATCCAGCAAGAGTGCTGCGGAAAACGTCAAGGCCGGCGCGGTGGCAGCAGAGCCGCCGCCCGCCACCCGCGCGAAAGGCCACAGCGGACGATCGCCCGCTTTCGTCAAGCCGCAGCTGGCAACACTGGTTTCCGACGCGCCCATAGGCGACGACTGGCTGAACGAGGCAAAATTCGACGGCTACCGGCTGCAGGTTTCCATCGGCAAAGACGGCGTCACCTGCTTCACCCGCAATGGTCTCGATTGGACCGAGAAATTTCCCGACATCGTGAATGCCTTTTCCCAACTCGACTGCGACAGCGCCTTGCTTGATGGCGAGGCCGTGGCGGCATCGCAGGAAGGATCGACGTTTTCGGCTTTGCAGCGTGCCCTGAAAACCGGCGGCCAGACGCGCTTCTATGCCTTCGACCTCCTGCATGTCGATGGCAAGGATCTGCACAAACAGCCCCTGGTCGAGCGTAAGGCGGCCCTGAAGACCCTTCTGGATACGCTTCCGGTCCATCCGACGATCCGCTACAGCGAGCATGTTCGCGGCAATGCCGACAAAGTCTTTGCCGCCATGTGCAAGGCCGGTCAGGAGGGCATCATCGCCAAGCGGGCGGATGCAGCCTACAAGGACGGCCGGACGGGCAGCTGGCTCAAGGTCAAATGCACGCGACGGCAGGAGTTCGTCATCGGTGGTTATTCCCCCTCCGACAAACGCGGCCGCGCCTTCGCGTCGCTGCTCGTCGGTGCCCATGAGAATGGAACATTTGTCTATCAGGGCCGTGTCGGCACTGGCTTTGACGAGGACATGATGGCCGACCTCGCCAGCCGGTTCGGAAAACTGGCGCGCAAGACGTCACCGTTCGAAACGGTTCCCGCTGCCATCGCGCGCAATGCCGTCTGGCTTTCACCGCAACTGGTTGCCGAGGTCAACTTTGCGGAATTCACCGACGACGGCCACATCCGGCACGGTGCCTTCGAGGGACTGCGCGAAGACAAGGAGGCATCGACCGTGACCCCGGAACGCATGGAAACATCGCCTGTTGCTGAAAGATCAGGCAGGGCCCGGCCGACCAGAAAACCCACCAGCCCCAAGCCGACACCGAAAAAGTCCGCGCAAAGGGAAACCGAAGCGGAAGGCGACGTGCTCGGCATCCGGATCTCCAGTGCCGATCGGCTGCTGTTTTCCGACCCTGCGATCAGTAAGATCGATCTGGCCCGGTACTACGGCGTCGTGGCGGACCGCATGCTCCCCTTTGCCGCGCACCATCCGGCCTCCATCCTGCGCTGCCCGCAGGGGCCGGAGCATGCATGTTTTTACCAGAAGCACGCAGGTGACGGTTTCCTCGACGAGATTGCACAGGTCCCCATCAAGGAGTCTGACGGCGAAACGGCCAACTATTTGTATATCGAGGACGCCAAGGGCCTGGTTGCAGCGGTCCAGATGGGCACGATCGAATTCCACATCTGGGGATCGACCGTCGACAGGCTCGACGCTGCGGATCGCCTCGTCTTCGATCTTGATCCCGATCCAAGCGTCTCCTTCGACACTGTGAAGATCGCCGCCCGCGCCGTCCGCGCCCGGCTGTCAGACCTCGGCCTTCAGTCGGTTGCCATGGTCTCGGGCGGCAAGGGCATTCATGTCATCGTGCCCCTGTCGCGCCGCGCAGCGTGGGAGACGGCCAAGGCCTTCGCCCGGGGACTGGCCATCAAGATCTCCGAAAACGACCCGGACAACTACATCGCCACCATGTCGAAGGCGAAGCGCAAGGGCCGGATTTTCATCGACTGGCTGCGCAACGAACGCGGCTCGACTGCCGTTGCCCCCTATTCGGTCCGCGCCCGTACAGGCGGGCCGGTGGCAACCCCGGTCTCATGGGATGAATTGGAGACCCTCGACAGTGCCAACGGCTTTGCGATCCCGGACATCCTCGATCGGCTCGAGACCGACGACCCATGGGCCGAGGCCCGCGATTGGAAACAGGGCCTGACCAAGGCGATGCTAAAGGCTGTTGACGCCGGTTCCTGAGCCGAGGAACCGGGCGGCCAGCGCCTCCGGCAGGCGGCGTGGGCGCCCCTTGGCATTGATCACGGCGATGATCACCCGGGCGGCGATCAACAGCGTTCCGTCGCGGCGGATCTCCTGCTCCAGAACCATCTTCGCACCGCCTGCCTTTTCCGTTGCTGTGTTGACCGTCAGGATATCGTCCATCCGCGCCGGCCCCTTGAAATCGATCTCCATGCGATGGACCACAAAAACCAGCCCTTCCGTATCGCCCTCGATTGCCAGCGTCGCCTGCTCGACGCCAAGAAGGCGCAGGTAATCCGTGCGGCCACGCTCCATGAAATGCAGGTAACGCGCGTGGTAGACGACGCCGGAAAAATCCGTGTCCTCGTAATAGACACGCTGGATCAGCCGGTGTCCGGTATCGGTCAGTTCGCCGGATAGCGCGATCAAGGTCATGCCGGGGCTCCATGCGGTGTTTCTTTTTGCTGTGGCGGAACAAGGGCCGTTTGGCAAGCATTGTCGTCCTGTCACATTCCGGCCGTATCAACTTCCCATGATTTCCCCGGATCAAGAGGAGAACCGCGTATGAAGATTGCTGTCCTTGGCGGTGATGGTTTCGTTGGCTGGCCCACGGCCCTGCATCTGTCCGATGCAGGCCATGACATCCACATTCTCGACAATCTGTCGCGGCGCTGGATCGACACCGAACTCGGTGTCCAGTCTCTGACGCCGATGGACTCGATCCAGGAGCGCACCCGCATCTGGCATGCGGAAACCGGACGGCGCATCCATTTCCACCTGATCGATCTGGCGCGCGACTACGAGCTGCTGAAGAACTGGCTCGCCGAAAACCGCCCGGATGCGATCATCCATTTTGCCGAGCAGCGCGCCGCGCCCTATTCGATGAAGAGCGACCGACACAAGAATTACACCGTCAACAACAACGTCAACGCAACGCACAACCTCTTGAACGCCATGGTCGAGATCGGCCTCGATGCCCATCTCGTGCATTTGGGCACCATGGGCGTTTACGGCTATTCGACGATCGGTGCAGCAATCCCGGAAGGCTACCTCCCGGTCGGCATAGAGACGACAAGCGGCGAGACCGTCAGCCAGGATATTCTCTATCCATCCAATCCCGGCTCGATCTACCACATGACCAAGTGCCTCGATCAACTGCTCTTCCAGTTTTACGCCAAGAACGACAGCCTGCGGATCACCGATCTGCATCAGGGCATCGTCTGGGGTACGCACACCGAGCAGACGCGGCGCCACCCGCAACTGATCAACCGCTTCGACTATGACGGCGATTACGGCACGGTGCTCAACCGTTTCCTGATCCAGGCGGCGATCGGCTATCCCCTGACGGTCCATGGCACCGGCGGCCAGACGCGGGCCTTCATCCACATCCAGGATTCGGTGCGCTGCATCGATCTGGCGCTGAAGAACCCACCCAAGCGCGGCGCCAAGGTCGAGATCTTCAACCAGATGACCGAGACCCACCGGGTGCGCGATCTCGCCGAGATGATCGCCGGCATCAGCGGGTCGGAGATCGTCTGGCTGCCCAACCCGCGCAAGGAAGCGGCCGAAAACGAGCTGGTCGTGCGCAACGAGAAGTTCCGCGCGCTCGGTCTTGATCCGATCACGCTGAAGGACGGTCTGCTGGATGAGATTGTCGACGTCGCTCGGAAATACGCCTATCGTGTCGATCGAAGCCGGGTTCCGGCGGTGTCCGCATGGACCAAGGATATCGCGACAAAGATCAACCACGACCCGGAAGGAAAACGCCTGAAATCGGTGTCATGATCCTGACCAACACGCCTTCCGACGGGCCCTCGTCGAGCACAGTGGCTAGACACGCCTTTGTCACCCTGGTGACGAATGCGGATTACGCGAAAGGTGCGACGGCGCTCGCCCGCTCGCTCCGGCTCACCGGAACCACGGCCGACATCGTCATCCTGCATACCGGCGGCGTATCGGCCGCCGACCTGCGGCCGTTGCAGATGTTCGGATGTCGGTTGATCGAAACGGATCTCCTGCCGCTGTCCGACGCCTTCAACGAGCGGCATGCCCGCCAAAGCGTGCATGCGCGCGCGCCGTTCAGCAAGGGACGCAAGCCTGCATTTCATTCGCTGCTCGACAATTTCTGCAAGCTGAGGCTCTGGCAACTCGTCGAGTATGAGCGCTGCATCTTCATCGATGCCGACGCGCTGGTCTTGAAACCGATCGACCGCTATTTCGACTATCCGGAATTTTGCGCAGCGCCCAATGTCTACGAGAGCCTTGCCGATTTCCATCGCCTGAACTCGGGCGTTTTCGTCGCCAAACCATCGCTTGCCACCTACGAGGCGATGCTTGCGCGTCTCGATGTACCCGACGCCTTCTGGCCGCGCACCGATCAGACCTTTCTGCAGTCCTTTTTCCCGGAATGGCACGGCCTGCCGGTCACCATGAACATGCTGCAGTATGTGTGGTTCACCATGCCGGAACTATGGGATTGGCCGTCGATCAGCATCCTGCATTACCAGTATGAGAAACCATGGGAGAACGATCATCCGAAAGCAGACAGACTGCAGCCGCTGATCGATCTGTGGTACGGTTTCTTCACAGGAGAGACTGTTCCGGCCCTGGCGGAGCTTAGCAATCCAGCGGGATCGAATTCAGAGAAAGCCGATTCAGGGAAATAATGACACGCGTTCTTGTATCCGGAGGGACCGGTATTGTCGGCCGCTTCATCGTCGAGCATCTGCTGGCCAGCGGCTACAAGGTGACCGTGGCGGGGCGCACGCCGCCAGCCGCCGCCCTGTTCTCAAAGCCTGTCGCCTTCGTGCCGCTTTCCCTTGATCCGGACGCGGACCAGATCGAGGCGTTCGACAACATCTACTATTTTGTCCACGCCGCCTTCGACCACCTGCCGGGTCGCTATCGCGGCGGCGAAGGCAACGATCCGCAAGGGTTTCATGCGAGGAACCTGGATGGAACCGTCCGGCTTTTCGAAGCGGCGAAAGATGCCGGCGTGCGCCGGACCTGCTTCCTCTCAAGCCGCGCCGCCTACGGCACGCAACCACCCGGCATGATGCTGACGGAAGATTTGACCTGCAAACCCGATACGCTCTACGGGACCGTCAAGCTCCACGGAGAGCGCTCGCTGCTTTCACTCTGTGGCCATGGCTTCGTCACGGCCAGCCTGCGTGTCACCGGTGTCTACGGGCCTGGCCGGCCGGGACAGCCGCACAAATGGCAGAGCCTGATCGACGACTATCTGGCAGGCACGGTGATACAACCCCGCGTCGGTACCGAGGTCCACGGCGACGATGTCGGCAAAGCGGTCCGGCTGATGCTGGAGACCGATGCCATCCGGATCAGCGGCGAAACCTTCAATGTTTCCGATGTTTTGATCGACAACCGCACGATTCTTGCGCCGCTGCAGCAGCAGACGCACTGTCCGCATCCCCTGCCAGATGCGGCGGACACCTCGGCCTATAATGTCATGAACACCTGCAAGATCGGCGCACTGGGCTGGAAACCAGGTGGACGCGAGAGGCTCATGGAAACCCTTCGCGGCGACAGCCACCTGCTGGCCTGACTGCAGGTCGCTATCGCCTGCCAATCGCCACCTCGAGAACATAAGTAA
>NZ_LSRP01000117.1 GCF_001885585.1 Pararhizobium antarcticum | reverse complement strand
TGATAAAGATAATCATATTTTATGGACAAAACTTGACTAATTATATCATCTTAAACACGCCGTGTTCCTGTAGATTTTTCCAACCGCTTCGGGGCATGCAATGACCATCACTATCTCCGCAACAGACGTTAACAAGGACGGCACCGGTGTCGACGTGCTCGCCTATCTGAACAAATTTGACAGCGGCTTCGTCTCGAACGGCCGTGGCCAGTTCAGCGGCGCCGATGGCATGTCGGGCGAGCAATATGCCGTGACCGACGGAAAGACCGCGACAACGGGTCTTGTCTTCGATTCGGGCAAGACAGACTGGTCCTACAACATGACCTCGCATCAGGTGGCGGGCTCGCTCAACGCGCTGCGGTTCGGCACCTCGACAGCGCTCGATGCCACCAAACACGTGTTCACCCAGGCCACCGATCTGAAGATTTCCGGCCTCGGGCTGGAAACCAGCGCAGACGCCAATGCCATGCGCTCCGGCCTGTCGTCCGCCGATACCAGCGGCCTTCTCGCGCTTTTGAAGAAGAACAGCATCGCCTTTTCCGGCAGCACCGGCAATGATGCGTTTTCCAGCTTCGACCACAACGATACGCTGAACGGCGGCGCCGGCAACGACAAGCTCTACGGCAAGGGTGGCAATGACACGCTGAAGGGCGGCACCGGCAATGACAGGCTTGAGGGTGGTACCGGCAATGACAGCATCTATGGCAACACCGGCAACGATGTGCTGGTCGGCGGCTCCGGCAATGACAAGCTGAACGGCGGTGCCGGGAACGACACGCTCGAAGGCGGCAAGGGAACCGACAGTCTCGTCGGCGGTGCCGGCCGCGATACCTTCATCTTCGCAAAGGATACCGGCAAGGACACGATCGTCGATTTCGACGCCGGCAGCGCCTCCGGTGACGTGCTGCGCCTCGATAACGACATTCTGGCAACCTTCACCGCCGTCAAGGCGGCTGCGACCAACACGGCAGATGGCCTGCTGATCAAATACGGATCGGGTTCGATCCTGCTTGAAGGCATCGAGAAGGCCGACCTGCATAGCAACGACTTCTTCTTCGTCTAGTCCTCGCACCGCAACGGAACAGCGCTGAACACCGCACATCCATCAGATGTGCGGTGTTCAGCCGTTTCTTCGCCTCGTCCTCGCCGGACCTCGTCCCTGCCGCACAGGCCAGCCACCGGGAAATTCCGCCATTGTACCTCTTTTGATCACCCCGCACGCGCCAGCGCTCGCATAAACAGCCTCGGTGTTGCCAAAACCATGGACGGGAGGACGGGCTTTCGGCATTTCAAGCGATTGTGTCTGCACCCTGTGG
The DNA here is from genome assembly GCF_001885585.1 of Pararhizobium antarcticum. Taxonomy (GTDB): domain Bacteria; phylum Pseudomonadota; class Alphaproteobacteria; order Rhizobiales; family Rhizobiaceae; genus Pararhizobium; species Pararhizobium antarcticum. The sequence continues at coordinate 19,889 of NZ_LSRP01000117.1, read as the reverse complement.
ACCGTTCAAGAAACCGTGACCGCCCTTTCCATCGCAACGCATGGTGCCATCTCCTGTTCGTGAAACAGACAAAAGGAGCCAGACCATGACCATTGCGCGTTCAAGTCTCTTTGCCGCCTTCGGCCTCTCGATGCTGGCGGTGACAACCGCCTCGGCCCATCACGGCTGGTCCTGGGCGCAGGGCGAGCAGACCGAACTGACCGGAACGATCAAGAGCCTGTCCTTCGCTCCGCCACATCCGTCTCTGGAGATCACGGCAGCAGATGGAACCGACTGGCAAATCGACCTTGGCAATCCGCGCGGGACTGAGCGCTCCGGTTTTGCGCCGGGCTCGGCCAATGTCGGCGATGATATCATTATTCTCGGCAATCGCTCGCTGGACGAAAATGAAAAGTTGATGAAGGCCGTGCGGATCACCGTCAAAGGCAAGGCCTTCGATATCTATCCCGAACGCATCAAGACGAACTGATCGCCTCATGGCCGGGTTTATGGATGGTTTCATGGCCGCGATCATGACCGGCCTTGTCTGGCTGGAGCAATCGGGCGTGGCTGCGGCCATGACGGCCTGGCCGGCCCTCTATATCGTCGTCAGCGCCGCCCATATCCTGTCGATCGGCCTGATCATCGGGGCGATCCTACCGCTGGATCTGCGTCTGCTCGGCTTCTTCCGTCAGGCGCCGCTCGCCGCCATCGCGCCGCTTCTGTCGCGAACAGCCACTGCAGGCGTGGCATGCGCGCTTGTCACCGGCGTTCTGCTGTTCACCGTGCGCGCCCGGGAATATGCGGCCAATCCCGCCTTTCTGATCAAGCTCGGGCTTGTGGCCTTCGCCATCCTCAACGCTGTCATGCTCCATCGCGGCCTGGCCTGGAAAGAGGCGCTGGCACGCGACGGCCACCCGGCGCTCTCTGTCCGGATCGCGGCCATGTTGTCGCTCGTCCTCTGGCCGGGCGCCGTCCTCGCAGGACGCTGGATCGGCTTTCTCTGACGGTGGTGCCTCAATCGCCGCGACACTACCGGTCGCTGGTTTCCCAGCGCGGATTGATCCACGGTTCCTGGTTGGAGCGGGCCAGCATGCCCTTGCCGAGGATATGGTCGGCTGCTTTTTCGCCGGTCATGATCGAGGGGCCGTTGAGGTTGCCATAGGTCACATGCGGAAAGATCGAACTGTCTGCGACGCGCAGGCCCTCGACGCCGATGACCCGTGTTTCCGGATCGACCACGGCCATCGGATCATTGGCGTCGCCCATCCGGCACGTGCCGCAGGGGTGATAGGCGCTTTCCAGATGCTCGCGCAGGAAGCCGTCGATCTGCTCGTCGGTCGTGACATTCTCGCCCGGCTGGATTTCCGGCCCGCGATAGGGATCAAACGCCTTCTGGCCGAAGATCTCGCGGGTCAGGCGCACGCAATGGCGGAATTTCTCCCAGTCCTCCGGGTGGCTCATATAGTTAAACCGGATGACCGGATCTGCCTTCACGTCGGGCGAGCGCAGCGTCACGGAACCGCGCGATTTCGACTGGTTGTAGCCGACATGCACCTGGAAGCCATGGCTCTTGGCCGCCGCCTTGCCGTCATAGGAAATCGCCACCGGCAGGAAGTGATACTGGATGTCCGGCTGCTTGACGCCCGGCGCCGAGCGCAGGAAGGCGCAGGATTCAAACTGGTTGGAAACGCCAAGGCCAGATTTGGTAAACAGCCATTGCGCGCCCGCGACCCCCTGCCAGAACCAGGGCAGCCAGGAATAGAGCGAGACCGGCTTGGTCGAGACCTGCTGGAAATAGAACTCCATGTGGTCCTGCAGATTGGCGCCAACGCCGGGACGGTCGACCTTGACCTCGATGCCCATCTCTTTGAGATGTGCGCCGGGTCCGATGCCCGACAGCATCAGAAGCTTCGGCGAATTGAAGGACGAGGCCGATATGATGACCTCTCGGTTTGCCTTCACGATCTCGATTTTTCCGCCGCGCTCGATCTCGACGCCAACGGCGCGGCCGTTCTCGATGACGATCTTGCGGGCATAGCAGCGCAGCAGTTCGACATTCGGCCGCTTCAGGGCCGGACGCAGATAGGCCGTTGCCGCTGACCAGCGCCGACCATTGTGCACCGTCTGCTCCATCAGGCCGAAGCCTTCCTGCTTGGCGCCGTTATAGTCGTCCGTCAGCTCGAAACCGGCCTGCTCTCCGGCATCGACGAAGGCCTTGAACAACGGGTTCTTGAAGGAGCCGCGCCGCACATGCAAAGGCCCGTCCGTGCCACGCCAGCCCTCCTCGCCGCCGTGCGAATTTTCCATGCGCTTGAAATAGGGCAAGACATCCGCATAGCCCCAGCCGCGCGCGCCAAGCTCTTCCCACGCATTGAAGTCTTCCATCGAGCCGCGCACATAGACCATGCCGTTGATCGACGACGATCCGCCAATGACCTTGCCGCGCGGCGCGGTGATCCGCCGGTTGTTGAGATTGGGCTCGGGCTCCGAGTGATAACCCCAGTTGTAGCGGCTCATGCTCATCGGCCAGGCAAGCGCCGCCGGCATCTGGATGAACGGCCCGAAATCCGAACCACCGAACTCCAGAACGAGAACAGTGTTCTTGCCGTCTTCCGAAAGGCGGTAGGCAAGGGCCGAGCCCGCCGAGCCGGAACCGATGATGACGTAATCTGCGCTTTGCATGGTGTTGGCTCGCTTAGGTTCTGTTAGGCATGGTTGAAATTATTCAATGAAGGATACAGCTTGTCTCGGTTGAAAACCCCACTGATCGATACGACGTCTCTGGAGTATCCATATTCACGGTTATGCACGCAGAATGATCAAAGATGGCTTCCAGGATAAATTGCTGAAGAAGTTGAGCGCGATTGATCGCGAGCGCTTGGATGCTGAGACGATGCGCAAGATAAACACGCCGCGCGCCAGAAGTACCTTTTGGGCTGATTTTCGAGGCTCGGCCGCGTGGAGTATGCGCCAGCAACGTCGATTTTTGGCCACGATCCTTGCGTGCGTGCTGATCGCCGTGTTGGCCGCGAAAGTTTCGCCAGCACTGGCTGTCGTCTGGGTACTCGCGCTCTGCCTTGTCGTCCTGTATAGCGTATGCCGCTTTCTGTACGCCATTCTCAGCATGGGATACGTTTTCCTCACGTGGAAGACTAAGACATAACAAGCTGGTGTTTGATTGCGAACGAGGCTCATCCGTATTGTTGCCTGTTCCTCTGGCTTGTTCTCGCAAATAGCTATATTTCGAATGGCAAATTTTATTGCTTAGAGCTATGATATAGCAATGAGAGAGATCATCTACACGCGTGATGCTCGCAAAAGCTTGGGTAGAATGCAGCCAAAACGGCGAGCGGCGATCTTCTCTCGGCTTGAGGAATACGCGAGCGGTCGCTCCGTCGATATCAAGAAAATGAAGGGAAATCCCTACTTTCGCATCCGCGTCGGCGATGACCGCGTCATCATTGATGATCAAGGCGTCGTCATCGAAGTGATCGATGCAGGACCCAGGGGCAGTATCTACTAGGAGTGGTTCAGCATGAACGATGTACAGAGACTGACCATCGATGGAAAAACCTATGTCCTGCTCAGCGAGGAGGACTACGAGGACCTGATGGATGGCCTGCATGCGAGTGCGATCATGGCGCGGGTGGCTGCGGGCGAAGAGACTTGGCCACACCACCTTGTTGTCGAACTCTGGGAAACCGACAGCCGCATACGCACCCTCAGGAACTACCGTGGACTGACCATGTCCCAACTGGCGAAAGCTGCCGGCATCTCCCAGCCCTATCTCTCGGAGATCGAGGCTGGCAAGAAGACCGGCTCCGTCGATGTCCTGAAGCGCATTGCGGTCGCGCTCAAGGTCGATCTCGACGATCTCGTCGTGGAGGTTACGAAGGACTGAGGCGCCCATATCAATACAGCGCCTCGACCTTGCCCATCGCCGCATACACGCTCTTCAGATCGTCACCGCAGTTCAGCGCCGAGCCCGTGGAGCCGGAAAGGAGGATGTTGTTGTCTGCCTGTTGCATGGGCCGGCCTCTTTTGTTTCGGCGCTCGATATGTCGGTGATCTCCCCCCTTGAGGGGGAGATGTCGGCGTCGCCGACAGAGGGGGGTGGGCCAGCCCGAAATTCGAGGAGCGTTACCCCCTCTGTCCCTCCGGGACATCTCCCCCTAAAGGGGAGATCGGCCGCAGGCTTCTGGCTCAATAAGGCGACTGCACAGGCCCCATTGCCACGTACACGCTCTTCAGCTCGCTGTAGTGGTTCAGCGCCGCAATCGAGTTCTCGCGACCGAAACCCGACTGCTTGGAACCGCCGAAGGGAACCTCCACCGGCGCCAGATTATAGGCGTTGATCCACAGCGTCCCGGCTTCGAGCGCATCGACCACGCGGTGGGCGCGGGTGATGTCCTGTGTAAAGACGCCGGCCGAGAGGCCGAACTCGGTGGCATTGGCGCGAGCGACGACCTCGTCTTCATTGTCGAAATCGAGCACGCACATGACAGGCCCGAAGATTTCCTCGCGGCAGATGGTCATGTCGTCGGTGACGTCGGCAAACACGGTCGGCTGGATGTAATTGCCGGCCGACGAGACTGAGTTCGGAATGCCGCCGCCGGTGAGCAGCGTGGCGCCCTCGGCCTTGCCCTTTTCGATATAGGAAAACACCTTGTCGAGCTGCGCCTTCGAGACCATCGGCCCGAACTGTGTCGCCTCATCCATGGGGTCGCCGATGATGATCTTTTCCGTGCGTTCCTTGAGCCGCGACAGGAACTTGTCCTTGATGCCCTTCTGCACGAAGACGCGGGTGCCGTTCGAGCAGACCTGGCCGGTCGAATAGAAATTGCCGAGCATGGCGCCGCCAATGGCGCTTTCGAGGTCGGCATCGTCAAACACGATCAGTGGCGACTTGCCGCCGAGTTCCATCGTCACATGCTTTAGGGAGGCTGCGGCAGCACTCGCCACCTTCTTGCCGGTCTCGACCGAGCCGGTCAGCGAAACCTTGGCGACATCAGGGTGATTGACGAGCAGCGGCCCGGTCGCCCGATCGCCCTGGATGACGTTGTAGAGCCCCTTCGGCAGGCCGGCCTCGACAAGGATTTCGGCGATCTTCAGCGCCCCGAGCGGCGTGTTTTCCGACGGCTTGAAGATCATGGCATTGCCGCAGATCAGCGCCGGTGCGCCTTTCCAGCAGGCGATCTGCTGCGGATAGTTCCAGGCGCCGATGCCGACGCAGACGCCGAGCGGGACGCGCTTGGTGAAGGCAAAATCGCCGCCCAGCGGGATATAGTCGCCGTTCAGCGCCGCAGCCGCGATGCCGCCGAAAAATTCGAAGGCGTCGGCGCCCGAGGTCGGATCGGCAACGATCGTCTCCTGGATCGGCTTGCCGGTGTCGAGCGTCTCGAGTTCGGACAGTTCGCGGTTGCGCTCCCGCATGATATCTGCGGCGCGCTTCAGGATACGGCCGCGGGCTGTCGGGCTCATCGCCGCCCATGCCGGCTGGGCGCGTTTGGCGGCCGCAATCGCCTTTTCGACGATGGCCGGCGTTGCCGCATGCAGCCGGGCAATGACTTCGCCGGTTGCCGGATAGAGGCTGTCGAACGGTGCGCCGGCCGTGTCCTCGACATAGTCGCCGTCGATGAAGTGGGAGGCTTTCGGTTGGGCTTTCATGATCATTCCCCCCTCGGGTAGCGTTTGGAATCCTCGAGATTGTCGAGGTTCATGTGGTTGCGCATGTAGCGCTCGGATGCTTTTTGCAGCGGCTGGTGGTCCCAGGGATAATAGGCGCCATTGCGCAACGCCTCGTAGACCACCCAGCGCCGTGCCTGGCTTTCGCGCACGGCCGCGTCGAATTGCGCCATGTCCCAGCGCGCCTCGCGCATATCCGTAAAGGCCTTCAGCGTGGCTAATATGACGGAATCGGTCGGATCGCTCGCCAGATTGTTCAGCTCCAGCGGATCGGCTTCGAGATTGAACAGCTGGTCCGGATCAAGCGCGCAGTGGATGTATTTCCACTTTCCCTCGCGGATGCAGACCATCGGCGCATAGGAGCCTTCGGCGGCATATTCCATCAGCACCGGCGAGATCCGTTCCTCCCCGTCGATCACGGGCTTGAGGCTTTCGCCGTCCGTCCATGGCATGATTTCGTCCATGGAAATACCGGCGAGATCGCAGAGCGTCGGCGTCACGTCGAGATTGGAAACCGGGGCCAGATGCAGGCCGGGCGCCACGCCCGGACCAGCCACCATCAGGGGCACGCGGGCCGAGCCCTCGAAGAAATTCATCTTGAACCACAATCCGCGCTCGCCGAGCATGTCGCCATGGTCGGAGCAGAACAGGATCATCGTGTTGTCGAGCATCCGGGTGCGCGTCAGCGTGTCGATGAGGTCGCCGACCTTTTCGTCGAGATAGGAGATATTGGCGAAATAGGCCTGCCGCGAACGGCGGATGTTTTCGCGGGTCACGTCGAAGGAGACATAGTCGCAGGCATGGATCAGGCGCAGCGCATGCGGGCACTGTTCCTCGATCGGCAGCGCGCCGACCTCCGGTTCCAGATGCGCGCAATTTTCATAGAGATCCCAGAATTTTCTGCGGGCGACATAGGGGTCGTGCGGATGGGTGAACGACACAGTCAGGCACCAGGGGCGGCGGTCCTCATCATCGTTCTCGCGGGCGAGATGATAGAGCTTCTGGTTGGCCAGAAACGCCACCTCGTCGTCATATTCCATCTGGTTGGTGATTTCGGCGGTGCCGGCGCCCGTGACGGAGCCGAGATTGTGGTACCACCAGTCGATCCGCTCGCCCGGCTTGCGATAATCCGGCGTCCAGCCGAAATCGGCCGGGTAGATGTCGGTGGTCAGCCGCTCCTCGAAGCCGTGCAACTGATCCGGTCCGACGAAGTGCATCTTGCCCGACAGCGCCGTGTAGTAGCCGGCGCGCCGCAGGTGATGCGCATAGGTCGGGATCGAGGAGACGTATTCGGCGGCATTGTCATAGACCTGCGTGCGGCTCGGCAATTGCCCGGCCATGAACGAGGCGCGGGCCGGGGCGCAGAGCGGCGAGGAGGTGTAGTTGTTGGCAAAGCGGGCCGAACGCTTGGCCAACGCCTTCATATGCGGTGCATGCAGAAAGTCGGCCGGGCCATCCGGAAAGAATTTTCCGTTCAGCTGGTCCACCATGATGATGAGAATATTGGGCTTCTGGACGGTCAAAGGCTCTGTCCCCCGCTGTTCGAAACCAGGCGCAGATGCGCCGTCACATAATCTTCCACCAGTGCGATCGAGGCATCGATGCTGACGGGGGCCGATTTCAGTCCCTGCCGCAGATAGAGCCCGTCGATCATTGCCGACGCACCTTCGGCGATCCGCGCCGCATCGTCGGGTGGGCAAAGATGCCGGAGACTGGCGAGAAAATTCGAGCGCAACCGGCGGGCATAGACAACCAGCAGCCGACGGGTTTTCTCCGAGCGCTGGGCCTCGGAATAGAAGGCGAGCCATGCCGCCACCGTCTCGGGCGCAAACTGGTGCGCCTGGAAATTGACGCGGATGACGGCGGACAGTCGTTCCCGCGGCGTCGTCGCCTGCTGCAAGGCGGCCACCGTGTCTGCCCGCAACTGCCGCAACAGGCTGCGGATCGTCTCGATCACCAGTTGCTCCTTGGAGCCGAAATAATGATGGGCAAGTGCCGCCGAAACGCCGGCATGGCGGGCGATTTGCGACATGGTGACCGTCAGCGAGCCATGATCGCCCACCGCCCTCAGTGTCGCATCCACCAGCGCCTTGCGGCGCACCGGTTCCATCCCGACTTTCGGCATTTTCATCCCCTTGTTGAGGGCAGTTTATTTTTGATTGATCCATCAATCAATAAAAAATTGAACGCCGATCCAGGAAATTTCAAGGCTTGTTTTCAAGCCGCGGCACCGGAGGATACCCAGTCTCGGATGGGAGGCTTCATCGTTGAGGAAACGACGTTCGGTAGATCATTCTAACATATTGTAGTCGTTGAACTTTCATGAAAGTTTCACATTGCGAAAACGGAAAATTCAGCTTTCCGGCCCGATTCTGCGCGCAGTCTGTCCCGCCTGTGTCCGGAGTCTCGCAATGCCTGCCAACCCTGCCGCCAAAATGCTGTCACTGCGCCGTTTCGGCAGCGACCAGATCGTCACGCTCGCAAAACTTGCCATTGAGAACGCCTTTCAGCCGATCGCTGAAGTGGCGACCGGGGCGGTGTTCGGCTACGAGACGCTGATGCGCGGCTACGAGCGTCTGGGCTTTGCCTCGCCGCTAGACCTTCTCGACAAGGCCGAGGAGGCGGGCCAGTTGATGGCTCTGGAGCATATGATCAACAGCCGTGCCTTTGCCGGGTTCGCCAGCCTTCCGGATTTTGCCACACGCACGCTATTCGTCAATTTCGATAGCCGGATGATCGGCAGCGAGGGCGATCTGGTCGAGCGCATGGGCAATCACCTGCATCGGGCCGGTATCCCGCCATCCTCGATCTGCTTCGAGCTGTCGGAGCGGTTTGACAGTGGCCGCATGCCCGATTTCGCCGGTCTGGTAAAGCGCCTGCGCCTGGCCGGCTTCAAGCTGGCGATCGATGATTTCGGCGTCGGCTTCAACGGGCTGAAGCTGCTCTGCGACCAGCCGGTCGATTATGTGAAAATCGACCGCCATTTCATCACCGGGATCGATGCGAGCCCGCGCAAGCGCCATCTGGTCAAGCACACGGTCAACACCGCCCATGTGCTCGGCACACGGGTGATCGCCGAGGGCGTCGAAACGGAGGCGGAGTTCCTCACCTGCCGCGATCTCGGCTGCGATCTGGTGCAGGGGTATTTCATCGCGCGGCCTACAGTGCATCTGGCCGACCTGCAGCCGGCCTATCCGCATCTGGAGCAGGGCAGTCATTCACGCCGCCAGCCGGCGTCGCTCGACAGCATCCTCATCCGCAAGCAGATCGAACAGGTGCCGGCCCTGCGCGAGAACGACAGTCTCGATTCCATTTTCGAGCTGTTCCGCAGATCGCCGCAGCGCAGCTTCTTCCCGGTGCTGAACGCCAATGGCGAGCCGCGCGGCGTGCTGCACGAATATCACGTCAAGGAGATGATCTATCATCCCTTCGGTCGCGACCTGCTGAAGAATCGCCTCTACCAGCGCAACATCTCGCATTTCGTCAATCCCGCCCCGATCGCCGATCTGGAAACGCCCGCCGATGAAATGTTGAAGATCTTTGCCGGCATGGACGGCAGCGATTGCGTGATCGTCACCGAAAACATGCGTTATGCCGGCGTGCTGTCGGCGGCCTCCCTTTTGAAAATCATCAGCGAGAAGCAGCTGAAGACCGCCCAGGAGCAAAACCCGCTGACCGGACTTCCCGGCAATCGCGCCATCCGCGATCATGTCCAGGAGGCGGTGCTCGACGGTGACCGGACGCGTTACTTCTGCTACTGCGACTTCGACAGCTTCAAGCCGTTCAACGACCACTACGGGTTCCAGAAGGGCGATCTGGCGATCTCGCTGTTTGCCGCCCTGATGCGCCGCCATTTCGTCGGGGAGGACAGGTTTCTTGGCCATGTCGGCGGCGATGATTTCTTCATCGGCATTTCAGGCATGTCAGAAGGGGAACTGCACGGGGTCCTGGGGCGGTTGCTGTCGGATTTCAAAATCGAGGTTGCCCAGCTTTATTCGTCGGAACATCAGTCAGCAGGTTACATGAACGGTCACGGTCGCAGCGGCGAACGTACGGTTTTCCCGCTGATGCGTTGCTCCGTCGGTGTCGTCGGCCTGCCCGAGGGCGTCATGTTTTCCGATACCCAGGCCGTCAGCGCCCGCATCGCCGAAATCAAGAGCCGGGCCAAGGACAGCGACACCGGCCTCGTCATCGAAACCTTCGGCGGTCAGGACTGAAGGCAGCTGTTGGCGCGGGGCCAGCCCTTGGAGCAGGGGCCAGCCTCTCGCATTGTCAAGGCGCACCCGCGCCGCCCATCGCTGCGAAGAAGGCCTCCGGACCATCCAGTTCGACCAGCGTCTTCCTGTCGATCAGCCAGAAGCGGTTGCCGACGGCGCGAACGAACGACCGGTCGTGCGAGACAAGCAGGCAACTGGCCTTGTGATCCAGAAGTTCGCTCTCCAACGCTTCCTGCCCGTCAATGTCGAGATGGTTGGTCGGCTCGTCGAGCAGGTAGAAATTGGGTTCTGCAAGCCGCAGGAACAGCATGCCGAGCCGCGCCTTCTGGCCGCCGGACAACTGGCCGATCGGCCGCGCTTGCATCTCGACCGACAGTCCGGCGCCGGCCAGCAGCGAACGCGCCCGCAGATCGCCGACATCGAAGCGGTGCACAATGCTGTGCATCGGCGTCTCGCCTTCGGAGAGATCAGCCAGTGCCTGGTCGCCATAACCGAGCACCAGGGACGGGGTCGCCTTGATGCCGTCCTGGCTCACATCTGCCTTGCCGATTGCCCGGCGCAGCATGGCGACGAGCCGGGTCTTGCCGGCACCGTTTGCGCCGAGAAGTACGATCCGGTCGCCCTGGCAGATGAACTGCCTGCCCGTGCGAAACAAAAGTGTGCCGTCCGGCGTCGTCACCGCCGCATCCTCCAGCGTCACCAGAACCTTGGCATGGGTGCCGCGATTGGCAAGCCGGATCGCGCCGGCAGAACGTTCCAGATGCGCCGGCCGTGTCGCGCCCTCAAGCCTGTCGGCGCGCTGTTTCAGCTGTTTGGTCTTCACCACCAGAAGATCGCTGCCGGAGTTGACGCCGATATTGTTGAGCTTGGCCGCCTGCTGGCGTAATTGCTGGGCGGCTTTCATGTCGCGCTGGTAGCGCCGCCCGTCGGACGCGTCACCCTCGTCAAGAGCAACCCGGGCGCGGCTGTAGGGCAGCGGAAACATCTGTGATCGCTCCGGGCGCAGGAAAAGGGTGCGGTTGGTGGTGGCGTCGAGAAAGGCGCGGTCATGACTGGAGATGATCACCGGCAGGTCGCGCGGCAGGGCGTTCAGCCATTGCTCAAGCTGGCCGATGCGGGCAAGATCGAGATGGTTGGTCGGCTCGTCGAGCAGCAGCATATCAGGCTCGGTCACCCAGATGCGGGCCAGCATGGCAAGCCGCTGCCAGCCGCCGCTCAGCTGGCTCAGCGTTCGCTGGCGCATCGCCTCCGGCACATCAAGGGATTCGAGCGCGACATCCACCCGCCAGCTTTCGCTCGACTGCTGCTCGGCCGGCAGGGCGGCCAGAACCGCGTCGTAGAACGTATGGTCGAGCAGGGCCTGCGGCACGTTCTGCTCGACATAACCGATGGTCAGGCCGCGAGACTTGGTGATCACACCGTCGGTGGGTTCCAACTGGCTGGCGATGCAGCGCAAAAGCGTCGATTTTCCTCTGCCATTGGCCGCGACGAGGCCGATGCGGTCGCCGGCATTGACGGTCAGGTTAAGGTCGGAAAACAGACGGCTGCTCAGCGTCACGCCGAGACTGCGGATATTCAAAAGGCTCATGATCGTTCTCTGGTCTGGCCGTCGAACACGCTGCTCGGGCCTATGGCCGCAGGCAAAGGGCGTGTCGGGTCACGGCAGGTTTATGAAACGCCAGCGCCGCAAGGCAGCCGGCAGTGCCACGAAGGGCAGACCAGGACGAGGGGTCGAGAAACAGCCTCTGGTCAGCCCTGCAAACGCATTTGCAGGGCGTTGACGGGGCCACGCTGGCGATGGTGCCGGAAATAAACAGTCATGCGCAGCCCTCCTTTCACAATCGGTTTCACCCGTTGAAATATCATTGGCGACGCCAGCGATCAAGAGGGCGTTGCTCCCGCAGGATGCGCGCCAAGGCCCGCCGCGCCGGCCACGGCGAACACAAGAAAACGGGCTGGAACCCATCATGGCTTCCGGCCCGTTTCCGCATGATCCCGACGCGTCTGTCCGCCACCGGCTCTGCTCAGGCCCGACTGGCTGCTGTTACTGCACCAGCGTCACCGCTGATGCCTCATGTTTCTTGTTCACGATGTCATAGGCGATCCTGACCGTCTCGCCGGCTTTCAGTCCCGGGTCCTTGAAAGGGCCGGGAGCGTAAAGGCGGTGCCGTCGCGCAGGGGCAGCGTCATCGCCCTGGCATTGTAGGCCTTGATGGTGCCGGTGCTTTCGGCGGCAAAGGCTGCCGAGGACAGCGAGATGGCAGAAATGACAGGCAGGGATGTGAGAAGAGCACGCATGGGCGTCGTCCTCGTTCGGCCGGTTCAACGGGCGTAACGGCGAAACCGTCCGGAGCGCGTCGTGTCGCGGCCCATCTGGCCGCCGTCGTTTCCCGGTTTCGAGACGGCGCCTGGGCTGCGATTTCGCCGCTTTCAAATGAAGGAAACTTAATTCTCGGACGCTGCACCGTGACGGAATTTTGCCATGATGCAGCGCAGCATCCGCCGGTTGCGCAGCGCCGCAGGACTTGCTGTTGCCGGCGACGTCGCGACCGATTTCTTCGGTGGCGGCGCAATTTCATCCGAAAAACGGAACGCCGCCTTTGTCCTTTGCGGCCTTCACGCTAGATAGACCATCCTGTCAGACAGACGATGACCAGCAATGAGGACGCCGCCGTGACCCTGCCGACCGAAATGACCTATGTCGATCTTCCCACGCCCGGTGCGGCGGAAAACATGGTGCTTGCCAGGGGACCGCTGCCGGCGGTCCATCCCGGCGACATCCTGATCCGCGTCGAGGCGGCCGGCGTCAACCGGCCGGATGTGCTGCAGCGGCTCGGCAATTATCCGCCGCCGCCGGGCGCAAGCCCGGTGCTCGGGCTTGAGGTCGCCGGCGAGGTGGTGGCGCTGGGCGAGGGGACCGAAGGCTTCATTGTCGGCGACCGGATCTGCGGTCTCGCCAATGGCGGCGGTTATGCGCAATATTGCGCCCTGCCGGCGACGCAGGCCATGCCTTGGCCGAAGGGCTACGATGCCGCGCGTGCGGCAGCGCTGCCCGAGACCTTTTTCACGGTCTGGGCCAATGTCTTCCAGATGGCCGATCTGGTCGAGGGCGAGACGATCCTGATCCATGGCGGATCGAGCGGCATCGGCACCACGGCGATCCAGCTGGCCAAGGCGTTCGGGGCGGAAGTCTTCGTCACCGTCGGCAGTCAGGACAAGGCCGATGCCTGCGTGGCACTCGGCGCCCGCCGGGCAATCAACTACAGGACCGAGGATTTCAAGGCGGTGATCCTCGAGGAAACCGGCGGCCGCGGCGTCGATGTCGTTCTCGATATGGTCGGCGCGCCCTATTTCGAGCGCAACATCGCGTCGCTGGCCAAGGATGGCCGTCTGTCGATTATCGCCTTTCTGGGGGGTGCTACGGTCGAGACGGCCAATATCGCGCCGATCCTCGGCAAGCGGCTGACCATCATGGGCTCGGCCATGCGGCCGCGCACGGCATCGGAAAAGGAGGCGATCCGCGATGATCTCGAGGACAATGTCTGGCCGCTTCTCGAAAGCGGCGAGATCGCGCCGGTGATGCAGGCTGTCATTCCCTTCGAGCAGGTGGTCGAGGCGCACCGGTTGATGGAGGCCGGCGATCACATCGGAAAAATAGTCCTGACATTCTGACAAAAGCCATGGGCAAAGCCTCTTGCAATCGTCGAAAATCGGACTACCTTGAAGCTACGATTAACGCAACGAAAGGAAGGTGATCCAATGTCCAATGAGATTTCGAGCCTCGTGACCGGCATGGGAATTGTGGTGGAATTGTCGAGGCAGCCCTCGATCTGATCCCCGCCTTCCTGCGGGTCGCATGCCACAGTCGGGCATGCGGTCCGGGCCTTTCATCTGGCCAAAACTCATGGAAGGGCCGCCTCGTGCGGCCCTTTTTTGTTGCCGGCTTTTCGGATGATGTTCTTCTGGAACGTCTCGTGCGGAATTGGAAAAACGGCTGGACGTCAGTCCGCTACGTCGACGCAGTCGCGCCCGCGCGACTTGGCGCCATACAGCGCCCGGTCGGCCTTCTGGAACAGGTTTTCCGGCGTTTCGCCCGCATAGTCGGCAATCCCTGCCGACATCGTATAGGTGAGGTCGAGGCCTTCGATCTGCGGCCTAAGGCTCAGCTGCATGCGCAACCGCTCCGTCGCCCGCAACGCGTCGTGGCGTGCCGCGTGCGGCATCAGGAGCATGAATTCCTCGCCGCCGATGCGCGCCAGCAGATCGCTCTTGCGCAGCAGCCGTTTTCCCGTCTCTGCAAAGTGGCACAGCACGTCGTCGCCCGCCTTGTGGCCGAAGCGATCGTTGATCGCCTTGAAATGATCGAGATCGATCAGCACCAGCGACAGCGGCGTGGCCGTCTTGTCAGCCAGCGCGATGGCCTCGGCAAAGGCCGCCATGGCCTGGCGGCGGTTGGGCAGGCCGGTCAGACTGTCTGTTCCTGCCGCGATTTCGGCGGCGTCGCGCGCCATCTGCAACATGCGCTCGTTGGATTTGAGGACGGTGATATCGGTGACCACGAGCAGGATCCAGCCGCCGGCATAGCTGGTTTCGCTGGCCCAGAACCAGCGCCCGTCCGCCATGTCGATCTCGAAGGCGCGGTGCGGCGCCGACCGTCGTTTGGCGGCGGCCAGCAGAAGCCAGGCGTCGATGTGGGTCGAGAACTTCGGACCTTTGCCCGCCGCATGGCAATGGCGCATGACATCGGCGAAGGTTCGGGCGTCGGGCTGCACATCATAGAGTTCGGCAAAGGCGCTGGATGCGAAAGCCAGCGTGTCGTCGGGCGCAAACAGCACCACGGCAGTTGCGCTCGCCTCGAATCCGGCAGCGATCAGATCGACGAGAACGCTGTCCGAACCGGCTATGTCGGTCCGGATCGCGCGCCCGGCAATGGGCCGGCGCGTCTCCGCGGCCTGTCGTCTCTGGCCTCTGTCCAAGATAACGGCACCTTTCCCGTGAACCGGACCGCACGGCCCCGGCCGCATGGATTTTCGATTGAGCGAAGCGTAGTGCCTCGGCGTTAAGAAACCCTGATGGCAAAAGGCTGCGAACGCAGGCAGTCTGGGAGACGCGCCGGAAAAAGCAGCGGATCTCTGCCGGGCTGTCCCCGGCTATGCGCAGTGGGTCATGCCTGCCTCAGGCTCAGACGCCGAAACGGCCGAGCGCCGGGATTTTCAGCCCGGGCCGCTGGATATCGATACCGGCGACCAGGCCCATGACATGAATTTCAAGACCGCTGCGCCAACCGGCGGAGAAGCCGATCAGCCCGTAGAGTGTCGCATGCAGGTCGCGGCCGTCCGTATCGATCTGGAACAGTTTGCCCTCCGGCAGATAGTCGCGGCCGACGGCGTCCGGTGGCAACACGGCATCGAGTTCCGGCACGGAACGCAGCACATGGGCAACGAAGGTATTCGAATTTGGTCCCGGCCAGATGCGGTAACCGCCGGCCGTGGCATAGGGATAGGCCTGAATCGCCTGCTCGACCTTGGGGATCAGCCGCTCGGCTTCAGCGCCGGTGACCGACGTCACCAGATGCGGCGTATTCGAATACCAGCGGGCATCGGCCGGATAGCCGTTGCGGCGGATCGGCGATCCCCAGCCGACCTTGTCATAGCGATTGTAGGTTTCGTCGCCCGCACGCTTGGTGACGATCCAGGAGTGGCTGGCAAAGGCGCCTTTCATGCCTCCGGTCTGCGCCGAAAAAATGTAGACGGCGGCATCGGGGTTCGCGGTCGCCGCCGGCAGGACCTTGGCCGAACTCCAGTCGGCCTCCCGCCAGCTCTGTGGCCGGTCCTTGACATACCAGAGGCCGGCAGAAGCGAGCGCCGGCAGGAGATAAACGATCAAAAGGGCAAGCAGCATTCTTCGGATAAATCTCATATAAGGGCCGGTTTCGCGTGAGTTTTGAAAAGACTTCCGCTAAAAGCGCATTCGAACGCGGAAATTTGAGGGCAGGATCATGTCGAACCCGGTATTGGTGGACGTTACACGCGGAAATCTCGTCGAAAGCCGCCATCGCGGCATGGTGATCGTCGTCGATGGCGATGGCAAGACGGTGTTTTCGCTCGGCGATACCGAAGCGGGCGTTTTCCCGCGCTCGGCCTGCAAGGCGATGCAGGCGCTGCCGCTGGTCGAGAGCGGTGCTGCCGATGCCTACGGGCTTTCGCAAAAGGCGCTGGCGCTGGCCTGTGCCTCGCATAGCGGCGAGCCGGAGCATGTGGCCATGGCGGCCAGCATGCTTGCCGCTGCCGGTCGCGATGCCTCCGTGCTGGAATGCGGCGCGCACTGGTCCTTCGAGCAAAAGCCGCTGATCGAGCAGGCCCGCACGCTGGCGCAGCCGACGGCGCTGCACAACAATTGCTCGGGCAAACATTCCGGCTTCATCTGTGCCGCCTGCCATACGGGCACCGACACGAAGGGGTATGTCGGCTATGATCACCCGGTCCAGCAGGAAATCCGCGGCGTCATGGAAGCGTTGACCGGGGCGGCACTCGCCCACGACAATTGCGGCGTCGATGGCTGCTCGATCCCCACCTATGCCGTGCCCTTGAACAAACTCGCCCATGGTTTTGCCAAAATGGCGACGGGCACGGGGCTGGAACCCGTTCGCGCTGGCGCTTCCCGCCGGCTGATCGAGGCCTGCATGGCCGAACCCTTCTATGTGGCCGGTACCGGCCGCGCCTGCACCCGCCTGATGAAGACGGCGCCGGGCCGCATCTTTGCCAAGACCGGCGCGGAAGGCGTGTTCTGCGCCGCCATTCCGGAAAAGGGGCTGGCGATTGCACTGAAATGCGAAGACGGCGCCACCCGCGCCGCCGAAGCCATGGTGGCCGCGACGCTTGCCCGCTTCTTCGTCGACGAACCCGAACTCCATGCCGCCCTGATGGCGCAGGCCAATCACACGATGCGCAACTGGAACGGCATCGCCGTCGGCGACGTCAGAGTGACCGACGCGTTCAACCGCTGATGGAAGGCGGGATACCTGGCACACCGGAACTCGCCCTGCGGCCCATGCGTGACGTGGAATTCGCCGCCTATCTCGCCTATTTCGTGCCGGATTACGCGGCCGAGATGGCAACGAACTACGGTCTTTCCGCAGCGCAGGCCCTTACCCGCGCCAGCGCCGAAGTCGCCGATGACCTGCGGGGCGGTCCACGGACCGAAGGCGAGGTGCTGCTGTGCCTCGTCGATGAACGAGACACGCTTCTCGGTTATCTCTGGTACAGGCCGGACATCGCCCAGCGATCCGCCTTCATAAGCGATTTTCACATCCTGCCCGCCCATCAGGGAAAGGGCTTTGGCAAAACGGCGCTCGGCCTGATCGAGGCCCGTCTCGCCGCCGAAGGCCTCACCGAAATCCGCCTGCGTGTTGCCGCCGACAACGTCCGCGCCAGGCATGTCTATGAGACCTCCGGCTTTCGCACGACCGGTTTCAATATGAGCAAGCGGATCGGCGAGGTTTAGTCGCCGATGCGATGGGGTGCCATTGCGCCGTGCAGCTTATGGCCTGACCTATGACGCGATGCGTTGTGAGTGACCTTTGCCGACAGGAAACAGAACAGATTTGATCTGGCAAGCGCAGCCGCAAACGACCGCCTGACATGCAGGCAGTCGCGTTGCGCAAGCTGCGTTTGATCGATGCTGCAACCCGTGTTCAAGACCTTGGGGACATCAGGCCGCGATCATCTGCAGCGCCATGTCGCGGTAAGGGGCAAGCGTTTGCTCGTCGATGTCCTGCTGCACGATCAAGCCGGCCAGCCGTTCGACCGGCATGATCCGGTGCGGCGAGGTGGCGCCGAATTTCTCGTTTGTGGCACAGACGAAGGTTTCGGCCGCTTGCGCAGCGATCGCCCGCTTGATCGCGGCTTCCTCGAAATCGCCGGTGGACAGGCCATGGGCCGGGTGCAGCGCGGTCACGCCCATGAAGAAGATGTCCGGCCGCATGGCCTCGATTGCGGCAAGGGTCGTTGCACCGGTCGCAACCATGGAATGCTTGTAGAGCCTGCCACCGATCAGGATGACGTCGGCTGCGTGCCGCACCAGTTCCGCAGCGATCGTCGGGCTGTGGGTGGCGATGGTGACGGCGAGATTTCGGGGTAGGGCGCGGGCGATCTCGGCATTGGTGGTGCCGCCATCAAGGAAGACGAGTTGGCCCGGCCTGATCAAGCCGGCAGCCATTTTGCCGAGATCCCGTTTTGCCGTGCCGGCCATCGTCTGGCGCGCGGGGAAATCCGGCAGCGGCGGCTGCAGCGGCAACGCCCCGCCATGCACGCGCTGCAGCAAGCCTTCCGCCGCCATGTCGCGCAGGTCCCGCCGGATCGTGTCTTCGGAAAGGTCGAGTTCATCCGCCAGCGCCTTGGCCACCAGTTGGCCATCGCTGGCCAGTCGCGCCGTAATCAGTGCCCGTCTTTGTGATGTCAGCATGGCTGTCCTGCTCCTTGACTCTGCATTGTTTTGCATGATTAAACGAAAATATCCAGAAATATCTGGAATTATCGTGCAAATATGAGAGGAAAATCCCATGCTGATCCTGATTGCCGGCCCCTATCGTTCCGGCACCGGTGACGACCCGGAAAAGATGGCGGCCAATCTGAGGGTTCTGGAGGCGCCGTCGCATGCGCTGTTTGCGGCCGGCCATCTGCCTGTCATTGGCGAGTGGGTGGCTCTGCCGATCTGGCATGTGGCCGGCGGCCAGCATGTCGGTGATGCGCTTTACGAAGAGATCTTCCATCCTGTCGCCGGGCGGTTGCTGGCACTCTGCGATGCCGTTTTGCGGCTTCCCGGTGCGTCCAAGGGGGCTGACAATGACGTGAGGATCGCCACTGAACGTGGTATTCCCGTCTTTTACCGGTTGGAAGACGTGCCGGGCTGCGCAATCGTCACGCCTGCGTGAAGCCCGGATCATCGGCTGGCCTTTGCCAGGGGGCGATGTTACGCCTTGGCAAAGGCCGTTCGGGCCCGAACGATGATGGAAGGTCTTTCCCATGCTGACGCTTTTCTATGCACCCGGAACCTGTTCGCTGGCGGCGCATATCGTGCTCGAAGAGATCGGCGCGCCCTATGAAGCGCGGCGGCTCGATTTTTCCGCGCAGCAGCAGACGTCGCCTGACTTCCTGTCGTTGAACCCCAAAGGGCGGGTGCCGGCGTTGTCCACCGATCGTGGCATTATCACCGAGACGCCGGCGATCCTTGCCTTTCTTGCGCAGGCGTTTCCGGCCTCCGGCCTGGCGCCGCTCGACGATCCGTTCGCATTCGCCCGCCTGCAGGCCTTCAACAGCTACCTGTGTTCGACGGTGCATGTCGCCCACGCCCATGGCCGTCGCGGCAGTCGCTGGACCGACGATGGCGCCGCCATCGAGACGATGAAGCAGAAGGTCCCGCAGACCATGGCTGCCTGTTTCGATTTCATCGAAACGACGATGCTCGCCGGTCCCTGGGTCATGGGGCAGGACTACACCGTTGCCGATGCCTACCTCTACACCATGGCCGGATGGCTGGAGGCCGATGGCGTCGATCCAGCCCGCTTCCCGGGCGTGCTCGATCATCGCACCCGCATGGCGGAACGCCCGGCGGTCAAAGCGGTGCTGGCGGTCCTGAAAGGGTGATGGCAGGGTCGCCTCAGCAGGCCTTGCGTAAATTCTGACCTGCAGGCAACGGCCGCGATGGTGCCTTGACCGGCGGCACCGGGTCGCCGGCCGAAGCCGCGATCGGCCCCGGTCTGGCAAATCCGGGCATTGGCAGGTCGCCGAGCATGCGCTGGTCCATCCGAGCAAGGTCGGGGTGGCGCAGCGGATCGCGGATCCAGGCCAGGTCATGTTCGGGTGGCATTGCGCTACCGGTCAGCAAATCTGTGATCATCGAGCCCAGGGTCGCCATGGCAATCCTCCTTTTCACGCTTCGATCATCGGCGCCTTCAGTCGTTTTCGCAATTGAGATTGCTGGCATGTTGCTATAGAAAATCTATAT
>NZ_LSRP01000116.1 GCF_001885585.1 Pararhizobium antarcticum | reverse complement strand
TTCTCGATGTCGACATATTTCCAGTTGGGCAGCGCCGATGCCCAACCCGGTGTCAGCAGCAGCTTCTGCTGCTTCATTGACGCGAAATTTTCGCCATTGATCCAGATAAGGTCGACGGAGCCGCCGTCGTTCCGTCCGGCTGCCTTCTCCGCAACCACTTTGCTGACGGCGCTTGCGGTATCCTCGAGCTTCACCTGGGTCACCGTGACACCATAGCGTGTCTGCATCTCTCCGCCGACCCAGTTGAGATAGGCATTGATATTTTCAGATCCGCCCCAGGCATTGAAATAGACCGTCTGGCCGGCCGCGGTCTTCTCGATCTTTGCCCAATCGGAGATATCAAGATCGGCCGCATTGCCCGACGATGCCGCGATACCGGCGATAATGCCTGCCGCTAAAAACCGTTTTATCGAACGCATGAAGTGTGTTTCTCCCTGATGGTGTCGAAGCACGGACAAGGGCGCCGCGACTTTCACTATGATCTCGATCGGCGCTTGGCAGTATCACCAGATCGAGTTGCTTGGTCGTTTGAAATGTATCCCGTTATGCATCAGCCGGTCCGGCGGCGCCATTGCGAGACGATGGTGGGCACGACGGCGACGACGGCCAAGGCCAGGAAGGCGAGGGTGATGTCGCGCGTCACGAGATCCGAAATCGTCGCTTCGCGGCCGACGGACTGTGCTGCGGCGAGCACACTATCAACGCCCTGACCGAGATAGGCATAGGCGAAAGTCCCGGGGAGAATACCGAGAAACGTGGCGGCGACGAAACGGCCCAGGCTGATATCGAACAGGGCCGCCGCGATATTGACGACGAAGAAAGGAAAGACGGGGGCCAGGCGGATGGCGAGCAGATAGCCGAAAGCGTTTTGCCGAAACCCCTCCGCGAGCCGCTTGGCAATGCCATCGACCCGCTCGCGGAGAAAACCCCCGAACGCCGAGCGGGTAGCGAGAAAGACGAGCGCCGCGCCGGCTGTCGCACCCACTGCAACCAGAGCGCCGCCAATGATCCAGCCGAACAGGAAACCACCGAAGATCGTCAGGATTGTTGCGGCCGGAAAGGAAAATGCGACGGCCAGGACATAGACCGCCAGGAACACCACCATCGAAAGTGCGTATCGCTCATCGACGAAGCTGCGCAGATCTTCGCGCCTTTGCGCCAGGAAATCGAGGCTGAGATAGTTCTGCACACCGAAAGCATAGCCAAGGATGAGCCCGAGAACCACGAGGGCCACGGGTCCGAAGCGCCAGATCGAACTGCCGGACTGATCGCTCGGCAGGTCATGACGGGTGGTTTTGAATTTGTCGGGCATTGTTCGGTGGCCAGTCATGTGCAGCGGTTTCAACCGTTTCCATCAAGAACCGGATTAATACATCACCGGCAATACAAATCAGGGTGAACGGCGCCGATGAGGACGCCTTCGCGTCTTTAACTGTCTTCTGAAACCGAAGTTCCGTCTTGTTCCTTGGCAAAGACCACCCAACCCTGATGCCAGCGGAGCAGCGTGGTTAGTCCGCAGATCGACGCGAAGACAAAAGCGATCACCGGGAATGTATGAGGAAACAGGCACATGGCGACGAAGACGGCGATCGTCTCGAACCCCTCGGCCATTCCACCCGTATAATAGATGCCTTTCATTGGAAAGGCGTCCGCCCGTTTTCCCTGCTTGGCCGCGATGATCGAGAAGGCCAGAAAAGATGATCCCGTTCCGACAAAGGAAACGATCAGGACGGCCGCGGGCAGGGCATAGAGGGGAGGGTCGTGCACGGCAAAGCCGAGCGGCACGAGTGCATAGAAGACGAAATCAAGCGTTATATCCAGGAACGCCCCGCGGTCTGTCGGGCCATGGATCCGGGCAACCGCCCCGTCCAGCCCATCCAGCAGGCGATTGGCGAGGATGAGAGCCAGCGCCAAGATCCACTGGCCGTTTGCCAGCGCCGCGAAGGCCAGAAGGCCGATGAAAAAACCGATCAGGCTGATCGCATCCGCTGAAGTGCCCATGCGCGCCAGCATGCGTGCGGCAGGCTGGAGGGCTGCGCGTTGAAGCGGCAGGATACGGGCGTCGATCATCCACGCCTCCAGCGATGGAACCAGCCCAGCAGGGCCACAAGACGCGGACTGATATGGTTGCGGCGCCACAGACCGGCAGCCATCTTGTTGGCTTCGGCCAGCGTCGGGTAGATGTGGATCGTCCCGAGTATCTTGTTCAATCCGAGACCGTGTTTCATCGCCAGCACGAACTCCGCAAGGAGATCGCCGGCGTGCTCGCCGACGATGGTTGCTCCGAGGATCGTGTCCTTGCCCGGGACCGTCAGGATCTTGACGAAGCCGCGGGCAGCGCTGTCGGCGATCGCGCGGTCAAGATCGTCCAGACCGTAGCGTGTCACCTCATAGGCGATGTTCTTCTCCTTTGCCTCGGCCTCAGACAGGCCAACGCGCGCCACCTCGGGATCCGTGAACGTCGCCCAGGGGATCACCCTGTAATCCGCCTTGAAGCGCTTGAAATCACCGAACAACGCGTTGACCGTTGCGAACCAGGCCTGATGCGCGGCCACATGGGTGAACTGATACGGCCCCGCAACATCGCCGGCGGCAAGGATATGCGGATAGCCCGTCTGGAGATAGGCATTCGTCTCGACCACGCGATCGACCTCGATACCCAGTTCTTCCAGGCCAAAGCCCTTCAGACGCGCCGCGCGCCCGAGTGCGACAATCAGCTCATCGAATTCGACGCGCTGGACTTCGCCGCCATGCTCTACCTCGATCCATTTCCGGCCGTCCGTTAGGCCACAGGCGCGGGCTTTATGCTGCGTCAGCACGCGCACGCCATCGGCCTCCAGCGAAGCAAGCACATGCTCGGCAGCATCCTCGTCCTCACGCATCATCAGGCGCGGTGCCATTTCCAGCTGCGTTACCTCGGAGCCGAGACGGGCAAAGCTCTGTGCCAGTTCACACCCGACCGGCCCGCCGCCGAGCACGACCAGCCGTCGCGGCGCGTCCATGCGTCCCCTCAATTGCTCCCAGAGCGTATCCGAGGTCAGATAGCCGACCTCGACAATGCCCGGAAGGGGCGGAACGAAGGGACCGGCGCCCGTGGCGATGATGACGGCGCGGGTCGTCAGGCGCCGTGTTTCACCGCTGTTCAAGGCGATCTCCACGGTCCAGGGATCGACCAGCCTTGCATAGCCTTCCAGCACCTCGACCCCCAGCGACGTGTAACGCTCGATGCTGTCATGCGGCTCGATCTCGGCAATGACCCGGTGCACCCGTTCAATCACCTCGGCGAAGGGAACCTGCGGCAGGTGCGCAGCCAATCCGTACCGGTCGGCCTTGCGCATCTGGTGGGCAAGCTTTGCGCTCCTGATCAGGGCTTTCGACGGGACGCAGCCGTAGTTCAGGCAGTCGCCGCCCATCCTGTTGGCCTCGACCAGGGTGACCTTCGCCTTTGTTGCGGCGGCGATATAGGCCGACACCAGGCCGGCGGACCCGCCGCCGATCACGATCAGGTTACGGTCGAATTTTCGCGGACGCTTCCAGCGTGTCGCCAGATTGTCGGACTTGAGGAAATCCAGAAGCATGGCAGAGTTCACTTTCAGGAAGAACAGGTTGTGTATCTGCAGGACCGGTTGAGTGGGGATCTGGTGCCGCCGTCATGCAAAAAAACGTGACGGTTGGTGCCAGCCCCTCCTAGCAGACGGACGAACCGGTTGCGACCCAAAGATCTGGGCGCAGCAGGGTTAGTTGGAAGATGCAATCGGTGGCGCCGTACAAAAAAATCCCCGCATGGCTTCGCAAGCACGTCAGATGGATCAATCTCTGCTGATGACGATGGTTGGTTCTAACCCCCAAACATCACATTTAATAATCACATTATCTCATGTTTTATCTTATCTAACACACATTCCCGTGATAGATGGATGCGACTAGTAGCGGAAAAGCTCCGCACAGATCTTCGCAAGGCGCATCATGAAACCCGAAACCAGAAGACAAGCGATCATGGATTTGTTGATGGATGCGGGTTCCGCCTCTGTCGACGACATGGCCAGCCGGTTCGGCGTCAGCCGGATGACTGTCCATCGCGATCTCGACGAACTCGAGCAATCCGGGCTCCTGCGAAAGACCCATGGCGGCGCCTCGATTCAGTCCAGCCCGCAATTCGAAAGCGATTTCCGCTATCGCGAAAAGATCGCTGCAGTCGAAAAGCGGCGGATTGCAGCCCACGCTGCGCGCTTCATCGAGCCGGGCCAGATCATCATCATCGACGACAGTTCGACGGCCGGCGCTTTGGCAGAGCATCTGAAGGACATCCGGCCACTGACGGTGATCACCAACAATCTCGGGGTCATCGGCAGGCTTTCGGAGCTCAATGGTATCACGTTGATTTCGCTGGGCGGCCAATACAACAGGCGGTTCAACGGCTTCTTCGGGATCATCACCGAAGAAACACTGCGTTCGTTGCGGGCGGATATCGCCTTCCTGTCCAGTTCCGCCATACACGGCGCGTCCGCCTTCCACCAGGACCAGGAGGTGGTCCAAACCAAGCGGCGGATGATGCGTTCGTCGGGTCGGACCTATCTTCTTGTCGATCACGAAAAATTCGGCAAATCGGCGCTGCATTTCCTGACGGGGCTCGATGGATTTGATGCCGTCCTGACCGGTGCGGAGATCGACGCATCGCATGAGGCGGCCCTTCGGGAAGCCGGCATCAATCTCATCAAGGCAACGGCGCAGGCCGCGGAGGACGTTTAGTGAACAAGCAAACTGTCTGGGTTGGAACGAGTTGGAAGATGAACAAGACGCTGGCGGAGGCCATGGTCTTTGCCGATGGCCTTGCGGCAGCAGATGCCAACCGCGACGCCCGTATACAGCGCTTCGTCATTCCCCCCTTTACGGCGACACGGCAGGTCAAGGATGCGCTCGAAGCCACCAGCGTCAAGGTCGGCGCGCAGAACATGCATTGGGACGATGCCGGCGCGTGGACCGGGGAAATTTCCCCGCTGATGCTCAAGGACTGCAAGCTCGATCTGGTCGAACTCGGCCATAGCGAACGCCGCGAACATTTCGGCGAGACGGATCGCACGGTCGGGCTTAAGACCGCCGCCGCGGTCCGGCACGGTCTGGTGCCGCTCATCTGCATCGGCGAGACACTTGCCGAGCGCGAAGCTGGCCAGGCCGACGCGGTGCTCAGGCGTCAGGTCGAAGGCGCGCTCGGCCTGCTGGAGGGTGCTGCCAAGAACAAACCAGTGCTTCTCGCCTACGAGCCCGTCTGGGCTATTGGCGTCAATGGCATCCCGGCGTCAGCCGATTATGCCGACGAGCGCCATGCGCTGATCGGAAACTGGGCGCAAGCCATGCTCGGCGTTTCCGTGCCCGTGCTTTACGGCGGCAGCGTCAATCCCGGCAATTGCGAAGAGCTGATCGCCAAGCCGCATATCGACGGACTGTTTATCGGCCGCTCCGCCTGGGATGTCGCAAGCTATCTCGACATTCTCTCCAAGGTCTCGGCAGCACTCGCCGCCTAGACCAGACATTCCCCTGTTCCAACAAAGGATCACACACATGAAGATCGCAATTGGCGCCGACAGCGCAGGCAAGCCCCTCCTCGATGTCATCGAGGCCCATCTCGCCACCAAAGCGGGGATCACGGTTTCCAATCTCAGCCAGTCCGGCTTCTACGCCGACCTGTCCAAGGGCTTGGCCGAAACCATAGTCTCGGGCGAAAACGAGCGCGGGATCCTGATCTGCGGCACCGGGATTGGCGTTTCCATATCGGCCAACAAGGTTCCCGGCATTCGCGCCGCGCTGACCCACGACACCTATTCGGCCGAGCGTGCTGCCAAGTCCAACAATGCCCAGATCATCACCATGGGCGCGCGCGTCATCGGTCCGGAACTGGCCAAGGCGATCGTCGACAAATGGCTGGAATCGGAATTCGATCCCAACGGATCCTCGGCCGGCAATGTCGACGCGATGAACCGGCTCGACACCGGAAAATGATCGCGAACTGTTCCGGCGACCATCATAGACAAACGCCCGGCATCGCTGCCGGGCGTTTGTCGTTGGAAGCCTTGCGGAAGGAAAGGGCTCAATCCTCTTCGGTGAACACCGCTTCGCGCTTCGCCTTGACGCTCGGCAGGAAGACGATGATGAGAACCGCTGCGGCGAGGAAAAGCAGCCCGGCACTGATCGGCCGCGTGACAAAGGTCGTTGCATCGCCGCGTGACAGGATCATCGCGCGCCTGAGGTTTTCCTCCAGAAGCGGCCCGAGCACGAAGCCAAGCAGCAGCGGCGCCGGCTCGCAGCGCAGCTTGACCAGCGTGTAACCAATCAGCCCGAAGAAGGCGACGGCGTAGAGGTCATAGACGTTGGAGTTGACGCTGTAGACCCCGATCGAGCAGAAGGCCATGATCACCGGGAACAACACGTAATAGGGGATGGTCAGCAGCTTGACCCAGAGGCCGATCAGCGGGAGGTTGAGCACCACCAGCATCAGGTTGCCGATCCACATCGAGGCGATAATGCCCCAGAACAGGGCCGGTTGCTCGACCGCAACATTCGGACCGGGAACGATGCCCTGGATGATCATCGCGCCAACCATCAGCGCCATCACCGGATTGGCCGGAATGCCGAGGGTCAGCAGGGGAATGAACGAGGTCTGGGCCCCGGCATTGTTGGCCGATTCGGGGCCCGCGACGCCGGCAATTGCGCCATGGCCGAACTGTTCAGGCGTTTTCGAGATGCGCTTTTCGACCGTGTAGGACGCGAAAGACGCAAGGATCGCCCCGCCGCCCGGCAGGATGCCCAGCGCCGAACCGATGCCGGTCCCACGCAGGACCGGCCACAGCATCTCCTTGAAATCCTGCCGAGAGGGCATCAGGCCGCTGACCTTGGCCATCAGCACCGTGCGCGTCTTTTCACCCTCGAGATTGCGCAGGATCTCGGCCACGCCGAAGACACCGACGGCAACGGCGACAAAGTTCAGCCCGTCGGCATATTCGCGGATGCCGAGCGTGAAGCGCGGCGTGCCGGTGTAGATGTCGGTACCGACCAGACCCAGCAACAGACCGAGCGCCACCATGGCCAGCGCCTTGATGATCGATCCGTGCGCCAGTGCGATCGACGACACCAGGCCGACGATCATCAGCGAGAAATATTCGGCGGCGCCAAACTGCAGTGCAACCGCCGTCAGCGGCGGTGCGAAGATCGCGACGAGGAAGGTCGAAACCGTGCCGGCAAAGAACGAGCCGATTGCGGCAATCGCGAGGGCTGCACCGGCCCGGCCCTTGCGGGCCATCTGGTAGCCGTCGATGGCGGTGACGGCCGACGAGGATTCACCCGGCATGTTGATCAGGATGGCGGTGGTCGAGCCGCCATATTGCGCGCCGTAATAGATGCCAGCCAGCATGATGAGTGACGAGACCGGCTCAAGCTGGAAGGTGATCGGCAGCAGCATGGCGATCGTCGCCGTGGCGCCGATGCCGGGAAGGACGCCGATCAGGGTTCCAAGCAGAACGCCGATCAGGCAAAAAAGCAGGTTTTCGGGGGTGCCGGCGGTTGCAAAGCCAAGCGCGAGATTGCTGAAGAGTTCCATGAATATCGTCCTAGAATCGCAGCCAGGGGCCGAAGCGCTGGAAGGGCAGTCCCAGCGCATAGCTGAACACGGCAACGGAGAAGATGGTGATGCCGAAAGACAGCAGAACGGCCATCAACGGCCGCATTTTCTGCGAGGCGAAAGAGGCGATCAGCGAGGTCAGGAACAGCGCAACAACAAAGCCCAGCCCGCGCACGGTCAGCCCGAAGAAGATCGGTGCCGGCAGGATGAATGCCAGCCCGCGCCAGGCGATCGGGCCGATCGGTTCGCCTTCCAGGCGTGTCGCCTGAACGATGATGATGACACCCAGCAGCGTCATGACGATGGCCAGAACCAACGGAAAATAACCGGGCCCCATGCGGAATGCCGTGCCGAGGTCGAGATTGAAGGACTGATAGGCAAAGAACAGCCCGAGCGATGCAAAGATTGCTCCGCAGGCTGCGTTCGTGGAATCGAAGGAAACGGATTTCATGATACCCCCCAGGGCCGGCGTTCGACATGGGCGATCCGGCCAGGCCAGAGGCACATGCGTCAGCCAGCAAAAGCACAAGACCGATGCCGCCGGCGTTGACCGGCGACATCGAGTGATTGCCGCTTAGTCGGCGTACTGGCCAGCCGCTTCGATGACCGGCTTCCAGCGAGTGATCTCGCTTTCAAGCTTGGCTTTCAGCGCAGCCGGGGTCGCGTCGGCTTCCGAAGACGGGACAGTGCCGAGCTCGGCAAACCGGTCGACGACGTTCGGGTCCTTGAGCGCCAGCTGCAACGACTTCGCAAGGCGTTCATTGACGTCGGCCGGCGTGCCCTTCGGGCTGTAGACGCCGTGCCAGATGCCGACCTCGAAGTCCGCAAGGCCACTTTCCATGGCGGTCGGAACATCCGGCAGAACAGGCAGTTTGGCCGGCGAGGTCACGGCGTAGGCCTTGATCGTGCCGCCCTGGATCTGCTTCGTCGTGTTTGTGGTCTGGTCGCACATGATATCGACCTGGCCGCCGAGAAGGTCGGTCATGGCCGGACCGGTGCCCTTGTAGGGCACGGTCACGAGCGGCGTCTCGATGGCGCTCATGAACAGCATGCCGCAAAGATGCGAGGCAGCCCCGATCCCGGCATTGGCAACCGTAACCGTGTCCTTGTTGGCCTTGACGTAGTCGATCATGCCCTTGAGGTCGGTCGGCTCGAAATCCTTGCGGGCAACGATGGTCATCGGCACTTCGGTAACCAGACCGACATACTCGAAGGCGTTCAGCGTGTCATAGGCCAGCTTGCGGTAGAGCGTGGCGCTTGTTGCCATGCCGATGTGATGCAAAAGGATGGTGTAGCCATCGGCTTCCGAGCTCGCAACGCGGCCGGCCCCCAGCGTGCCGCCGGCACCGCCGACGTTTTCAACGACGATCTGCTGGCCGAGATCCTTCGACATGGATTCGGCAACAAGGCGCGCGACCGTATCGGTGGGGCCGCCGGCCGAGAACGGGACGACCATGGTGATCGTGCGCTCAGGATAAGTCTGCGCCGAAGCCGTCGTTGTAAAAAGCGAAATGGCGGCAAGCGCCGTCATGCCAAGCATTGCGTTCAGGGTTTTCATGGAGGTCCTCCCGGATGAAATATGGGCCAGCCAGCGCGGCTCCTCCCGCACTGATCGTGGATGCCCCATTTGCGCGACTGCTTTTCAACCACGCAATTGCCCTTGTGCAGGCACCCCGCAAATTCGTCGGCGCGTGCGCCGCACCATGGGTGGATATGGAAACAAAGGAGCACGGCCATGGGTGGACATCCACCCACAGGCAGGCAAGCGCTCAGGTTCGAGGGCGGTTTTCCTGATCCTCCAGGGCTTCGCCGGCAAGGATTTTACGGTCCAGATCGTACTTCTGCATCTTCTCGTAGAGCGTCTTGCGCGAGATCGACAGGGATTCGTAGACCGGGCGGAGACGTCCGCCATGGGCGCTAAGGGCGCTTTCGATGACGCCCCTTTCGAACGCCGCCACCTTGTCGGCGAGGCGTGTGGTTTCCCTATCCGCGCCATCGGCGCCGTCACCCGGCCGCAGATCAAGCCCAAGCACCAAACGATCGGCAGCATTGCGCAGTTCGCGCACATTGCCCGGCCAGTTGCGATGGGCAATATCGGAGGTGACCGCGGGGGGCACGGAAATATCGTCACGACCATACCGCGCCGATGCCTCGCGGACCAATTGCAGGAAAAGCAGGGGAATATCGGCCCGCCGCTGTGAAAGCGACGGCACATGCAGCGTCGCGACGTTCAGCCGGTAGAAGAGATCTGCCCGGAACCTTCCCGCCGCAACCTCTGCCTCCAGATCGACCTTGCTGGTTGCCAGAAAGCGCACATCGAGTTCGACGGTTTCATTGGACCCAAGCCTCGTAATGACCCGCTCCTGCAGCACACGCAGGAATTTGGCCTGCAGGTCGACCGGCATCGAGCCGATTTCGTCGAGCAGGATCGTGCCGCCACGGCCATGCTCGAATTTGCCGTAGCGGGACCGGATGGCGCCCGGAAAGGCGCCCGCCTCATGGCCGAACAGTTCGCTTTCGATCAACGTTTCCGGCAGGGCCGCGCAGTTGATGGCGATGAACGGACGGTTGGCACGGGCACTGATGTCATGCACGGCGCGGGCTACGACCTCCTTGCCGGCCCCGGTTTCGCCGATGATCAGCGTATCGGCGTCGGTTGCGCCAATCGCCCGCAGGCGATAGCGCAGATCGACCATCACCTGTGTCCGGCCGGGCAGGCGGGCTTCGATATCATCGCGCTTGCCGGCGACGGCGCGGAGTCGACGGTTTTCGAGCACGAGACTGCGCCGGTCCATGGCGCGACGGACAATTCCGGCGAGATGCTGGGTGGTGAACGGCTTTTCCAGAAAATCATAGGCGCCTTCGCGCATGGCCTTGACCGCCAGTTGTACATCGCCATGACCGGTCACCAGAATTACCGGCACTTCCGCATCGATTTCGCGGATCTTCTGCAAAAGCGTCATGCCGTCCATGCCGGGCATGCGGATATCGCTGACGACGACGCCGGAGAAACTGTAGCCGATCAGTTCCAGAACCTGGTCTGCGCTCGCAAATGTTTCGACGTCGAAACCGGAGAGTTCCAGTGCCTGCGCGGTCGAACGGCGCAGTTCTTCCTCGTCATCGACGAGCAGGATGCGGGTCTCGCTCATTCTGCGGCCTCGCTGATCGTCGCCATCGCATCGAGGTCGATCCGGAACACCGCGCCGCCGTCCGGATGGTTGCTGACGCTCAGGCTGCCACCGAAGTCCTTGATGATATTGTAGGAGATAGACAGGCCAAGACCGAGACCCTTGCCGACGCCCTTGGTGGTGAAGAACGGGTCGAAGATGCGCTCGGCAATCGAGGGCGAAACTCCTGGACCGTGATCGCGCACGATAATCGCCACCCTGCCACCTTCACGTCGTGCCGACACCCGGATACGGCGATCATCGAGGCCCTCGATTGCATCTGCCGCATTGGAGATCACATTGACCAGCACCTGCTGCAGGCGCACCGGCCCGGCCCGCACGATAGGCGGCGTTTCGCCAAGATCGAGTTCGAGATGGGCGTCGGCAGCGGCAAGCCGGGCAGCGACGATTTCAGCGGTGTCGCGGATCGCTTCGTCAATCGGCACCGCGGCAAGCTCCTCGTTCGGCTTGCGGGCGAAATTGCGCAGGTGCCGGCTGATCGACGCCATGCGGTCGATCAGCGCGGAAATCCGCCGGATATTGTCGCGGGCTTCCTCGGTTCGGTTCCGGTCGATCAGCACCGCTGCGCTGTCGGCATAGGTTTTTGCAGCCGCCAGCGGTTGATTGAGTTCATGCGAAAGCGCCGCCGACATCTGGCCGAGCCCGGCCAACTTGCCGGCCTGGATGAGGTCGGCCTGTGTCTGGCGCAATTGCTGTTCCGTCAGGCGTTTTTCCGCAATCTCTCTTTCGATGCGCCGGTTGACCCGGGCGAGGTCGGCGGTACGCGCCTCGACCCGATGTTCCAGTTCGTTCTGTGCTTCCTTCTGCATCTGCATGCGCTCGGAAAGCCGCGCCCGCCTTTGTAAGAGGATGGCAACCGCCAGACCGGCCAGGCAAAGCAGCAAAATACCGGCGGCAACGATCGTCCTGGCCTGCGTGCGCACCGAACGCGTGTCGAGCAGCACGTTCACGGTCCAGTCCGCCTCCGGTACATATTGCGACAGAACGAGATATTCCCGCCGGTCACTGCCCTCTCGCACGGTCATCAGCGCATGATTGCCGGACGTGCCGCGTTCCACCGGAAGGGCAGTCAGATTGGCATCGGAATAGCGCCGAGACGCTTCGGTGCGCGCACGTCGCTGCGGCGTCAAAGGCAGGATGCCGGAATAGAGCCATTCGGCGCTGCCGGTCATGAAGATGATGCCCTCCGGATCCGACACGAAGATCTTGTACTCGCCACCGCGCCAGGACGCCTCGATCGTATCGATATCGACCTTGAAGACGATGACGCCCTTGATCACCGTGCCGATAAGGATCGGCGAGGCGAAATAATAACCGCGTTTGGAGGAAGTCGTGCCGAGCGCATAGAAGCGAGACTGCCGACCCTTGGCGGCGTCCTTGAAATAGGGCCGGTAGCTGAAGTTCTGGCCAACGAAGCTCGCCGACCCGTCATAATTGCTGGCGGCAATTGTGTCGCCATCCAGCGTCATGACATAGATGTCGGATGAGCCGAGAAGACTATTGATCGACTTCAGGTAGACATTGGCCTCCTCGCGCAGGCGCGGGTCCCCGGGTTGCGTGATGAGGGTCTCGATACCCTCGTGGTCGGAGATCAGGGCGGGTAGGGGTTCATAACGGCCGAGATGGCCCCCCAGCGCCGAAACAGCCAGCCGCAGGGCCGTCTCTGCCTGAAGCGAAGCCTCATCCATATAGCTGCGCGTCGCCAGAACACCCCCCTGATAGGCAAGGGCAATCATCGCGATTGGCAGGACGCAAAGCGCCAAGATGAACCGGTTCCTCACGAGATGCGCGGGCTCCTTCCCCGATTGTCCGCCTGTGGTCGCTCTACGAAGGTGTAAGCCTAGTGCTCATTGCGGCGGGAATGCCATTGCCATGCAGATTGGATAATCTGCTGGAGATCATATTTCGGCTGCCAGCCAAGAACACTCAGGGCCTTGTCGTTATTGGCCACAAGTGACGTGGAATCGCCGTCGCGCCGCTCTGCATATTCGAGCGGAAACGGCTTTCCGGATACGTCCGAAATCACGGTCATGAGTTCCTTCACCGTCGTACCCGTACCGGTCCCGAGATTGAGTTTTACACTCTCTCCGCCTGAAAGCAGGTAATCCACTGCCCGGACATGCGCATCCGCGAGATCGAGAACATGGATATAGTCGCGCACACAGGTGCCGTCGCGTGTGTCATAGTCGGCTCCGAAAACCTTGAAACCGTCCCGTCGTCCAAGCGCCGCATCGATTGCGAGCGGAATCGCATGGGTTTCCGGCGAATGCCACTCCCCGATGCGCCCTTCAAGATCAGCGCCGGCCGCATTGAAATAGCGCAGGATCACCGACCGCAAGCCCTTATAGGCGCTATAGTCCTGGAGTGCCTGTTCAACGATCCATTTGGTACGCCCATACGGATTGATCGGATTCTGCTCGTGGCTTTCATCCATCGGCACCTGCTTTGGCAGTCCGTAGGTGGCACAGGTGGATGAAAAAACGAAAGCCTCAATGCCCGCCGACAGCACCGCAGACAGGAGCGTCAGTGCACCGATGACGTTGTTGTCGTAAAACGCAACGGGGTCTTTGACAGACTCCCCGACCTCAATCATCGCGGCAAAATGCAAGACCGCAACGGGCTTGTGCGTCGCGATCACGTCATCGAGCCGTTTGCGATCCCGAATATCACCTTGTTCAAAGGGTCCCCAGCGCACGAACTCTGCATGGCCGTTGGAAAGATTGTCGAACACGACCGGCGTGTAGCCGCGGGCCGCCAATGTCAGGCATGTGTGTGATCCGATGTAGCCTGCACCACCGACAACGAGTACTGTTTTTGATTGCGTCACGTGAACTGTCCGCTTGCTGATTGGATTGCGCTGGATCATGAGACACCCCAGCGGGTGTAGCGCCTTCTTTCTATTGTATGAAATGATGAGAAGCTAGCCTGCTTGGACGTCCGAAAACCTCGGTTTTTTATCAAAATTTGGCCAATCTGGTCAGTTTCTGACGGATGATCGCTATTTGCGAAAACACATATCCACAAGTCGGTAATTGAAACGCGTTCGCCTCGCCAGATCGGGTGCCTGAAGACAGGCTTGACGTGGACGCGCTGCAGCCACTGCGCATAAGAGACCGCCCACAGAGCGTCTTGCAATGGCATGCATTGCTTTGCTCTGATCTTTTGCGTGAGGACAAAGGGGGACGAGAATCTTAGACGACAATCAAAAATTAAAATAAGTGGGTTGGCGAGAGGCCTCAACCGCTATTACGAACTGCGGTAACTAAACCGCGTTCGCGGTCGGCGAAGCGTCAAGCATGTGCGATGTCACGGTCCGTCGAATTTGGCCGGTGTATCAATTGCCGTGGCCGGGCTCTTTCCGCGGGTGCCCCGCAGCGACGACTATATCCAGAGCAAGGCGCACGTCGGCGGATCAAGGCGCAAAATTCCCGCGCAAATGATTGGCTAACGGTCATTAAAACCATGACGTGCGCGACGATGGAGCGGACCTCCTAGTCATCTGACACCCGCCGAAGCGGGTGTTTTCTGCAAGCCGGGCCTTAGCGCTGGCGGGCCTTGCGAGCGGCATACCGCCGGTCGCGTTCAGCCTTGCGTTCGGCTTCATCTGCGATAACGCGGGAAATGCGGTCGCGGTCGGCAGATTCGCGCGCCTCGGCGTCGGCACGTGCCTCGGCATCGGCCGCTTCAGTGCGAGCGGCTGCCTCTGCGAGCTGGCGCTCATTTTCCTGCTGCTTCATCATTTCGCGCTCTGCGCGACGGGCTTCGCGGGCCGCTGTAATCGCTTCGCGCTCAAGGCGCTTGGCGACCACTTCCGGATCATCCGGCTTCGGTGCAGTCGCGAATTTTTTCAACAACAGCTTCTTGGCTTCGTCCGCGGCCTTGCGTCGATCGGCAAAGCCATTTTCGTTCGGGTGTCTCAAACCTAGGTCGTCCTTGTGGGTATATAGGGTCGATCGGTGATGCTTGCTCCCGGAGACCGCCATGCGGAATCAGCCCGGGACAGAGCCACTATAAGCAGATCAGGAGCGATCCGGCCAGCTTTGGCCTTCCATTTTCCCAATATGCTGGCATCACCAGCTTACTTGCGTTTTGCAGGCTTGCTGATGACAGGCGCGGCGTTTGCCTCTTTTTCGAGGCGAAGTTCGCGCAATCTGAGTGTCTTCGCATCGCGTTCCAACGCAACGGCATCGATTTCGGAAATCGTGCGGCTGCGGGCCATGAACTGCGTCTGCGTCTTGCTGAATGCCGATTCAGCCTGATCGCGTGTCTTTGTGGAATTCTCGGTCAATCTCGTATCCTGGATAGGGGCATGCCATGTCCCAGATCCAACGACCCTTGAAGAACACACATGCGAAAAATTATCTCGGGAGCGGATCAACGTGCCGGTTGGGCAGGCTGTGCTCCACACGGCCGGGACCGACCGTGAAAAAAAAGGCCAGGCAATTTGCCTGACCTCGTGTTGGAAAGTGTCTCATCGACGATGCCAGTACATCCGTGGTCACCGGAGAGACAAATTCCGATCAGGCTGCCTGGAGCTTGCCAGCAGACATCTTGCCCGACTTGTTGTCGCGCTCCATCTCGAAGCCAAGCTTCTGGCCTTCGACGATTTCGCGCATGCCAGCGCGTTCGACGGCAGAGATGTGAACGAAAACGTCGGCGCCGCCGTCGTCAGGCTGAATGAAGCCGAAGCCCTTGGTGGCGTTGAACCATTTAACTGTGCCAGTGGTCATAACGAACCCTTTCATAGCAATAAAATTACCGCCGTACGACGCACGGTGGGTGGTATCTCGATTTTTGAAGGGGGAAGTTCGTCAGAGGCGCAAAGCGCTGGCAAAAACAAATATCAGTCAAACAACTATCGATGAACATTGGATAGACCTTCTGCTTCGTCTTGTCAACTTTTAGTTTCCGGTTCGCCTGGGGAAACGACTTTCGGTCGTGCTCTGGTATGGCGATGCGGCGGCAAGCCATACCAGAGCAGGCTCGGTCGTTCATGTTTGGTAGACAGTCCGTTTTGATTGCGCAGTCTATCCGCGATGCTCCATCAGGCTCATCTAGGACCCATCGGAAACAGCCCGCGGCAGGCGGGAAGAAAGGCCACGGTCATGCTCAACCAGATCAAGGGGCTCCACCACGTCACGTCGATGGCAGCGGACGCCCGTACCAACAACAGGTTCTTCACCGACACGCTCGGTCTGCGCCGCGTCAAGAAGACCGTCAACTTCGACGCCCCCGATGTCTACCACCTTTATTATGGCGACGAGACTGGCACGCCAGGCTCGGTGATGACCTATTTTCCGTTTCCGGACATGGCGCGCGGTCGTCCAGGCACGGGCGAGGTCGGCACGACAGTCTTTTCCGTTCCGGAAGGCGCGCTCGGCCATTGGTCCGATCGCCTGACTGCACGGGGCGTTACCGGTCTGAAGGCGGAAACGAGCTTCGGACAGAACCGGCTGAATTTTGCAGGCCCGGATGGCGACGCTTTTGCACTGGTCGGCATCAAGGATGACCCACGCGCGCCCTGGATCGGCAATGGGATGGATGCAGACCTCGCGATCCGCGGTTTCCATTCGGTTTCCATGCGCCTGCGCGACGAGGGCGCGACGCGCGAACTCCTGACCTTCATGGGTTATGAAACGCTGGAAAGCCGCGATGGCGTCACCCGTCTTGCCGTACCCGGCACCGCCGGGATCATCGATCTCGAGACGATGCCGAACATCGCCCGCGGCCAGCAGGGCGCCGGTTCGGTCCACCATGTCGCCTTTGCGGTCGAAAACCGCGAAAAGCAACTCGAGGTCCGCAAGGCGCTGATGGACACGGGCCACCAGGTCACGCCGGTGATAGACCGCGACTATTTCTGGGCCATCTATTTCCGCACGCCGGGTGGTGTCCTATTCGAGATCGCCACCAACGAACCCGGCTTTGATCGCGACGAGGATACGGCCCATCTGGGAGAGGCGTTGAAACTGCCGCAGCAGCACAAGCACTTGCGCCCGATCCTCGAACAAAACCTGCAGAAGCTGGACGGTTGAAGGAGATTGACAATGACCGATCACGGTATCGACAATGGATATGTGCACCGGCTGAAGGCTGGTGCACCGGACAAGCCGATCTTTTTCGTCTTTCATGGGACTGGCTGCGACGAGCGGCAGTTCTTCGATTTTGCCATCGACCTCATGCCCGATGCGACGATCGTCTCGCCGCGCGGCGACGTCTCGGAACACGGGGCAGCACGCTTCTTTCGCCGGACAGGCGAGGGGGTCTACGACATGGCCGATCTCGCCCGTGCAACGGACAAGATGGCGGCTTTCATCGAGACGCTTTCGCGGGACCATCAGGCTTCGGAAGTCATCGGGCTTGGTTTTTCCAACGGCGCCAACATCCTTGCCAACCTCTTGATCGAAAAGACCCTGTTTGACAAAGCGATGCTGCTGCATCCGCTCATTCCCTTCCAGCCGAAGCAAAACCCGGAACTGGCGGGGCGCAAGATCCTGATGACAGCAGGAAAGCGGGACCCAATCTGCCCGGCACCGCTGACCCAGAGCCTGGCCGACTATTTCACCGCGCAGAAGGCAAGCGTCGACCTCGAATGGCATGCCGGTGGTCACGACATCCGCCCAAACGAGGTGGAGGCGATCAAGCGGTTTGTTGGGTGAACGATCTTAGGGCAGGGAAAGGCTAAGGCCACAAACAGATCAAGGCGAGGATATCGTCAACCGAGCCCGCGGTCGGCCTGAACGTCAAAGTCAGACGATCAGTCGACTCAGCCCATGCAGTGTCCGTGATGATGGACAAAGCAGACGGCCAGATTTTTTAGCTGGTACTGGACACATCCAAACGGATATCCCATATCGGCAAGGTGCCTCCACTTTCCCGCAGTTTTGTAGTGACCGGATTTCCATGACCAGCCGCGCCGCCATCGCCGCCTTCCTTGACCGCCCGCTGATTACAAGATTCCTGATCGTGGTGATCTTGATTAACGGCATAACACTGGGTCTGGAAACATCTTCCACCTTGATGAACCGTATCGGCCCGCTTTTGATTGCCATCGACACGCTGTGCCTGATGATCTTTGTGGTCGAACTACTCGCCAAACTCTACGCTGCCGGCCTGCGCTTCTTTCGCTCGCCTTGGAACGTGTTCGATTTCATCATTGTCGGTATCTCGCTGATCCCAGCGGGGACAGGCTTTTCTGTCCTGCGCGCCTTGCGAATACTTCGGGTGCTGCGCGTCGTCTCGGTCGCCCCCTCCTTGCGCCGTGTTGTCGATGGGTTGGGTCGCGCGCTGCCAGGTATGGCATCGGTTTTCGTTTTGATCTCGTTGATATATTATATTGGCGCCGTCATGGCGACCAAGTTGTTTGGTGCAGGCTTCCCCGACTGGTTTGGCGATCTTGGCAACTCTGCATATTCGCTGTTCCAGGTGATGACGCTCGAGTCGTGGTCGATGGGCATCGTTCGTCCGGTCATGGAGGTTTACCCGTATGCTTGGGCCTTTTTCGTGCCCTTCATTCTGATGACGACTTTTGCGGTGATGAACCTGATAGTCGGTCTGATCGTGAATTCGATGCAAGAAGCGGCATCAGAAGAAACGCGCGGAGAGGCACAAGCCTTTGAAACCGCCGTTATGGCCCGACTTGACGCAATCGAACTTAAGCTGGACAGAAAGTCCTAAAGAATAGCCGCCAGGGAGTCGCCGAACTGGCCTAGTTGCTGATGCTTTGCAAAGAATGCGCTGCATCGCTGAGCACCTTTAGAGACGTTGCGACAATGAACTACAATATAATTATGTCCCTGACGGGCATCGTAAACTTAACGGGCTCGGGTCGAAAATCTCCCTCCGCCGCTTTCGCTTACGCTGACTGAAGACGTGCGGTTTCATTCCACGTTTGCATGGCGACGGTTCTCAGTTCGCGGTGATGGTCGGACGGACTATCTTGGCGTGGAATGTGGAAGGGGTTGGCGACCGGGTCATGAATGGAGACGAAACGCTGGAGATGCCGGGCGGATTTGAAACCCTTCATGATCCACTTTCGTTGTCGCGTCGGCTGATGAGCATTCTCCGCCCGGTCATTCAATTCCTTGTGCGAGCGATGTTCGACGCCGGGCATAATGTCGCGTTTGGCCGTGCTGTAGGGTCGGAGTTTATCGGTAATCATGACGCGTGGCGCATGGCCTGACCTTTCAGAAGCTTCCGCATCAGACGTTTGGCAGCCCCGGTATTGCGGCGGCTCTGCACCAGCACATCGAGATCGAAGCCATCCTGACCCACAGCTCGCCACAGCCAATGTTTCTTGCAGCCGTGCTCGGCCTTGATCGGCTCCGGCGATGCGGCAAAGGATGATGCCAGGAGCGCCAGCGCGATGGCAAAGACGAGCGTCAGCTGCGTCGCGGAGTGCGGGTGACGGGCAACATGCGGGGTGATCTGGTATGATGGCATGAACCAGCATCTTCGCTGACTTCGCCTGGCACTACTACCGCAGAATTGTCGATCCGGGACCAAGGTCGGTTGCCACTTTGCCCAAGGACACACTGCGTAGAAACACTATCCCATTCGACCGTCGCAAGTCCCGCCATTGTCGGCAAGAACAGCGGCCGGCGGTCGGCCCTCCCATTTCCCGGAAAGGTGGATGCCGACGAGTTCCGGCCGATTCACCTTGAACTTTTACAAATCAGCTTAGTTATCGTGTCGGCTGCGACAGGTGCAGCCACCGGCGTCGCCGGGCGGCGCGACACAGTTTGCAGGGAATGCCATGTCCTATTCATCTCAGGTTTCTTTCACGATCAACGGTGAAAGTCGCGTCCTCGACGTCGACAACCGGACCACTTTGCTCGACGCGCTGCGCGAGCATCTCCATCTCACAGGCACGAAAAAAGGATGCGATCACGGGCAATGCGGTGCCTGCACCGTCATCATCGATGGTCGCCGCGTCAATTCCTGCCTGACACTGGCGGTGATGCATGAAGGCGACGCCATCACCACGATCGAAGGCCTGGGAAAGCCGGGCGATCTTCACCCGATGCAGGCCGCCTTCGTCAAACATGATGGCTTCCAGTGCGGCTATTGTACGCCGGGACAGATCTGTTCGTCGGTGGCGGTGCTCGAGGAGATCAAGGCAAATATCCCCAGCCACGTCACCGCCGATCTCACTGCTGCAACGACGGTCACCGAAGTCGAGATCCGGGAACGCATGAGCGGGAATCTCTGTCGCTGCGGAGCCTATTCCAACATCGTCGAAGCCATCGTCGAAGCTGCGGGGACAAGAGCATGAGAGCCTTTACCTATGAACGCGCCGCCTCGGTCGAGAGCGCGGCGAAATCGGCGGCGGCGAACGACAAGGCAAAATTCATCGCCGGCGGCACCAACCTGCTTGATCTGATGAAGCTGGAGATCGAGACACCCACCCATCTGATCGATGTAAACGGCCTCGGACTGGACACAATCGAGCCGACGTCCGATGGCCGTCTGCGCATTGGCGCAATGGTCCGCAACACGGATCTCGCCTCCAACGAGACGGTGCGACGCGACTACGGGCTTTTGTCGCGGGCGCTGGTCGCCGGCGCATCGGGCCAATTGCGCAACAAGGCAACGACCGCCGGCAACCTCCTCCAGAGAACGCGCTGTCCCTATTTCTACGACACCAACCAGCCGTGCAACAAGCGGCAGCCCGGAAGCGGCTGTTCGGCCCTTGGCGGGTTCAGTCGCCAGCACGCCGTGCTCGGAAGCAGCGAGGCCTGCATTGCCACCTATCCCGGCGACATGGCGATCGCCATGCGGGCGCTGGACGCCGTCGTCGAGACGGTGAAGCCCGAAGGCGCCACACGGTCCATCCCGATCGCCGAGTTTCATCGCCTGCCAGGCGATACACCGCAGATCGAGACCGCTCTGGAGGCGGGCGAAATCATTACAGCCGTTACGCTGCCTGCCCCCATCGGCGGCCAGCATATCTACCGAAAAGTCCGGGACAGGGCCTCCTATGCCTTTGCGCTCGTCTCTGTTGCAGCCGTCATCCAGCCGGATGGGAGCGGACGCGTCGCGGTTGGCGGGGTCGCTCACAAGCCTTGGCGCGTGGAAGCGGCAGAAGCGGAACTGCCCAAGGGTGCGAAGGCTGCCGCCAGCATCCTCCTGGCCGATGCCAGGCCGACAGACCAGAATAGATTCAAGGTTGATCTCGTCGAGCGAACGCTCGGCGCGGTTCTCCGTGAAGCAAGGGGTTAAGCCATGCAGTTCGATACACCAGCAACAACAAATCCGATCGATCAGCTCACGATCGTGGGTCAGTCCATTCCGCGCATCGACGGAGAGCTCAAGACAACGGGCAAAGCGATCTACGCCTATGAATGGGATGAGGAAAACATCGCCTACGGCCATCCGGTCGGTTCCGCCATTGCCAAGGGACGCATCACTTCCATGGATGTCTCGGCGGCTCGCAACGCCGATGGCGTGCTTGCCGTCGTCACCACCCTGGATGTCGGCAAGCGCGAAAAGGGAAAGCAAAACACCGCAAACCTTTTCGGCGGCGACGAGGTCCAGCACTATCATCAGGCCATCGCCGTCGTCGTTGCCGAGACATTCGAGCAGGCGCGCGCCGCAGCAGCTCTGGTCAAGGTCGACTATGCGGAGGAAAAGGGCGTTTTTGACCTATCGGAAGCGATGAAGACTGCGGTGAAGCCGAAAGATGCCGGTGGCGCCCCACCCGATACGGCCGTCGGCGATTTCGACGCCGCCTTCGAGACCGCGCCCGTGTCGCTCGAAGAAACCTATACCACTCCGGACCAGTCCCATTCGATGATGGAGCCGCATGCCTCGCTCGCCACCTGGGATGGAGATGAGCTGACCCTGTGGACGTCCAGCCAGATGATCGACTGGTGGCGGACTGATCTGGCGACCACTCTTGGTATCGACAAGGAAAAAATTCATCTGAAGTCGCCCTATATCGGCGGCGGTTTCGGCGGCAAGCTGTTTCTGCGCGCCGATGCCGTGCTGGCGGCCTTTGCGGCCAAGGCAGTGAAACGCCCGGTGAAGGTTGCACTGCCAAGACCATTCCTGGTCAACAACACGACGCATCGCCCGGCGACAATCCAGAGGATTCGGATCGGAGCCGAGAGAGACGGCACGATCACGGCCATTGCCCATGAAAGCTGGTCCGGTGACCAGCCGGATGGGCAGCTCGAAACGGCCGTGATGCAGACACGGCTGCTCTACGCCGGCAAGAACCGCATGACGGCGATGCGCCTCGCTGAGCTTCATCTTCCCGAAGGCAACGCCATGCGGGCTCCGGGCGAGGCGCCCGGCCTTATGGCACTGGAAATCGCCATCGATGAAATGGCGGAAAAACTGGGCCTTGATCCCGTCGAGTTCCGCATTCTGAACGACACCCAGGTCGATCCGGAAAAGCCCGAGCGTCCGTTCTCACATCGCGATCTCGTCGGCTGTCTGAAGCGCGGCGCAGAGCAGTTCGGCTGGAGCACCAGAGGAAAGCCGGGAACCCGCCGCGAAGGCGACTGGTTGATCGGCACCGGCGTCGCGGCCGCGCTCAGGAACAACCTTCTTGTTCCATCAGCCGCCCGCGTCCGCCTCGATCAGGACGGTGTCGTCACGGTGGAAAC
Source organism: Pararhizobium antarcticum (assembly GCF_001885585.1). Classification (GTDB taxonomy): domain Bacteria; phylum Pseudomonadota; class Alphaproteobacteria; order Rhizobiales; family Rhizobiaceae; genus Pararhizobium; species Pararhizobium antarcticum. The sequence continues at coordinate 1,293 of NZ_LSRP01000116.1, read as the reverse complement.
CGATATGACCGATATCGGCACCGGCAGCTACACGATCATTGCGCAGACGGCCGCAGAAATGATGGGCCTGCCGATGGATCGGGTGAAGGTCAGGCTTGGCGATTCGCGCTTTCCGGTGTCGGCCGGGTCCGGTGGCCAGTTCGGAGCGAACTGCTCGACCTCTGGGGTCTATGCCGCCTGCGTCAAGCTGCGTGAAGCGGTGATCCAGACGCTCGGTTTCAACGCAAGCGAAGTTGTCTTTGAAAACGGCACTGTCCGCTCGGGCACCCGGTCGGTTCCATTGGCTGGCGTTGCCGGTCCGGACGGACTGTCGGCAGAGGATACGATCGAATGGGCCGAGCTCTCCGATAGCCACCAGCAATCGACGTTCGGTGCGCATTTTGTGGAGGTCGGCGTCGATATTGCCACCGGCGAAAGCCGCGTCCGCCGGATGCTCGCCGTCTGTGCCTCCGGTCGCATCCTCAATCCGATCACGGCCCGCAGCCAGGTGATCGGGGCGATGACGATGGGTGTGGGTCTGGCGCTGTCTGAAGAGCTTGCGGTTGATACGCGCAGGGGCTTCTTCGTCAACCATGATCTCGCAAGCTACGAGGTTCCGGTTCACGCCGATATTCCGCACCAGGAGGTGATCTTCATGGATGAAACAGATCCGATTTCATCGCCGATGAAGGCGAAGGGGATCGGCGAACTTGGGCTTTGCGGCGTCTCGGCGGCCATTGCCAACGCGATCCACAACGCGACGGGTGTCCGCCTGCGACATTATCCGATGACGCTCGACAAGCTGCTGGGCGGCCTTCCCGCGCTTTCGTAACCGCGAGCGAGACGGCGGTCGCGAAATCGGTCGCCGTCTCGCCCTTTGGGCCTCAGTCGCAGATGGCTTCCGCTTCGATTTCGACCGCGTAGTCGCCGATCAGGTTGCCAGCTTCGATCAGCGTGTTGGCCGGTAGCACCGAGGCAAAGGCCCGGCCGTGGGCGCGCGATACGGGCTCCCACTGGCTGGCATCGCGCAGGTAGATGCGGGTGCGCACCACGTCTTCCATATTTCCGCCAAGCGCCGAGATGGAGGCGGCAATCTTGTCGAGGATATAGGTTGCCTGCGCGCCGGCATCGCCCGGCGCCACGGAACGGTTTGCGCCGTGGGTGGCGGTCGTTCCCGATACGAGGATCCGGTTGCCGACCCGGACGGCGCGGCTGTAACCGGCGATCGGTTCCCAGATGCTGCCGGAAGACACGCGCGAGCGGCCGGGACGGCCGGGCACCGGTTCTGCCGTGTAGATCGACGGGATGGCATCA
>NZ_LSRP01000115.1 GCF_001885585.1 Pararhizobium antarcticum | reverse complement strand
TCGATCGTCCACATCGCAGCTTCCTTTCGTGATTCGAAAGCACAAAAGGAATCACAACCGCGCACAACCCGCAAACCGAAGTCCGCTAACCGATTCCGCCGATTCTCAAAGTCTCCGGACGGACACTGAGAGACATGTGGGAAATGAAGCTATTTGCTTGCGTTGAACAGCAAGATCAATGCCAGGCAACTCATTGTCGTAGGTTTCATTAGCCGTGACAGCTATATAACAAAGGCTGTCACGAACGATCCATGACCATCGATTGCCTAAGAGGGCGCCGTCTCCTTCCCCCCCGTCATATTCCATACTAAAGCTGTCGTCCGCCGAAAGAATCAAGGACAGCCGCATGAACCCCATGAATATCGGCGATATCGCATCCTGGCTGATCGCCCAGGGGTTGAAGGGATCGTCCGAGATGGAGATTCTCGACGGTTTCTGCGAACGTTGCCGCAAGAGCGAGTTGCCGATCGATCGGGGGCTTGCGCTGATCGACACGCTGCATCCGGTCTATGAGGGACGCGCTTTCCAGTGGGATGGCATTGCGAAGGAGCATCGCGCCTTCGAATACGGCCCGACCGTGGACGGCACGGAAGCCGACAATTGGATGCGCTCGGCCTTTCATCATCTGCGCACGAGCGGCGGCGACGAGGTGCGCCGGCGCATCGGTTTTGGCGAGGCTGCCGATTTCTTCATGCTCGATACGCTTCTGGCCGCCGGCCACAAGGACTATATCGCGATGATCCACCGGTTCGCCGAAGACAGCCATATCGGCGAGATGGACTGTTTCTATTCGCACTGGTCAACAACCGCGCCGAACGGGTTTTCGGAAGACGGCCTGTTTGCCCTGCGCAAACTCGTCCCGGTTCTGGCCTTGGCCATCAAGTCGGCTTCCCTGGTGCGGATTTCCCGGACGATTGCCGAGGTCTATCTCGGCGAGGATGCTGCCAAGCAGGTGCTGGAGGGCCGTATCAGCCGCGGCAAGGCAGAGCGGATCTCGGCGGCTCTGTGGTTTTCCGACCTGCAGAATTATACCCGCATCTCCGATAGCCTGCCGCCGGACGAGATCATTCCCTTTCTCAATGACTATGCCGATGCGGTGATCTCCTCGATCCACGAGGCGGGCGGCAACGTGCTGAAGCTGATCGGCGACGGGACACTCGCGATCTTCAAGTCGGAAGATCCCGAAGAAGCCTGCGGGCGGGCCCTGCGGGCGGAACATCTGCTGCGCGACAAGCTCCAAGGTCTGAATGCACGCCGCAACGCCGAGGGTCGCCCGGTGACCGAAGTCTATCTCGGCCTGCATATCGGTGATGTCTTCTATGGCAATATCGGCTCGAGCGATCGCCTCGACTTCACCGTCATCGGCCCGGCGGTCAATGAGGTTAGCCGCATTGCCTCGCTCTGCCGGTTCGTCGATCGCAGCATCGTCATGTCGTCGGGTTTCGTTTCGGCCGCTCCGCCGCCGCGCGACGGCGAAATGGTCTCCATCGGCCGCTATGCGCTGCGCGGCGTCAAGAAGGCACAGGAGTTGTTCACGCTGATGCCGCTCGAGCCTGAAGAGGTTAAAGAGGACTGAGCGTCCTCACGCCCCTTTCAGACCTTCCTGCCGCTTTCGTCAAAGAAATGCAGGTGACTTCCCGGCAGGCGCACGGCAATTTCGCCGGTGGCATTCAGGAAGCGTCGGTCGAGCGTGAAGGCCTTCAATGAGACGGGCCCAAGCGTCAGGTGCAGGATGATGCCAAAGCCCGTGGGTTCGACCAGGTCGATCGCTGCCATCTGGGCTTCCGGTCCGTCCGCGCCAAGCACCACATGCTCCGGCCGAATCCCGAGCGTCGCGCGGCTGCCTTCCTCCAGGTTCGCCGGTGCCTCCAGCAGAAGCTCGACGCCGCCGGTCGGGGCAAAGACAGACTTGCCGTTCAGCTTGATATAGCGACCTTCGAAAAAGTTCATGCCGGGCGAACCGATGAAGCCGGCCACGAACAGGTTTGCGGGATTGTCGTAGAGGTCGAGCGGACTGCCGACCTGCTGGATGATTCCGCCATGCATGGCGACGATGCGGTCTGCCAGTGTCATCGCCTCGATCTGGTCATGGGTAACGTAGATTGATGTGGCGCCGAGGTCCTTGTGCAGTTTCTTGATCTCGGCGCGCATCTGCTCGCGCAACCGGGCATCGAGGTTCGACAGCGGTTCATCGAACAGGAAGGCCTTGGGTTCGCGCACGATCGCTCGACCCATGGCCACGCGCTGCCGCTGTCCGCCGGATAGGGCTTTTGGGCGCCGTTCCATCAGCGGTTCCAGGCCAAGCTTGGTCGCCGCACCGGCGACCACCGAGGCGATCTTTTCTTTTGCCATCTTGCGCAGACGCAGGCTGTAGCTCATGTTTTTCGCCACGCTCATATGCGGATAGAGCGCGTAGGACTGGAAGACCATGGCGATATCCCTGTCTTTGGGGGCAAGATCGTTGACCCGCTTTCCGGCAATGCGGATCTCGCCGTCTGTCACCGCTTCGAGACCCGCGATCATCCGCAGCAGGGTGGACTTGCCGCAGCCGGACGGGCCGACGAGAACGACGAATTCGCCATCCCTGATCTCCAGATCGATCCCATGCAGCACCGGATGGATGCCGTAGGATTTGCGGATGTTGGAGATATCGATGGATGCCATTGGGTCAGCCTTTCACGGCGCCGGCCGTCAGGCCCTGCACGAGGTAGCGTTGGATCAAAAGGAAGAACAGGCAGGCGGGGATGAGCGCCATCACGCCCGCCGCCATCATCTGTCCGAAGTCGATCGAGAATTTCGAGACGAAGGACAAGAGCCCGACCGGGAAGGTCGCAGCCGCATTGCCCGAAATCAGCATCAGCGAAAACAGGAGTTCGCTCCAGGCGGCGGTAAACACAAAACCGAGGGTGGCCGCGATGCCGGGCAGGGTCAGCGGCAGGATGATTTGCCGGAAGGCGCCGAACTGTGTCGCACCATCGATCATCGCCGCTTCCTCCAGGTCCTTGGGGATGCCGTCGAAGAAGGACTGCATCAGAAAGGTGGCGAAGGGGACATTGAAGGCTGTGTAGACGATGACGAGGCCCGTCAGGCTGTTGGTCAGGCCGAGTGGTGACAGCATCTTGAAGATCGGCGCCACCAGCATGACCAGCGGAAACATCTGGGTCAGCAGCATCAGCGCCACGATCCAGTATTTGCCGCGAAAGCTGAACCGCGACAGGGCATAGCCGGCAAGCGAGGCAAGCGCGGTGACGATCAGAGCGGTCGAGCCGGCGACGATCAGGCTGTTCTTGAAGAAGGTCGGGAATTCGCTGTGTTTCAACACGAAGTCGAAATGTTCGAAGCTGGTCTGCGACGGCCACATGCGGATGCCCTCGGAATAGAGCAGTTTGTTCGGGGTTACCGAAACCTTCAGCAGCCAGTAAAGCGGGAACAGCGCGAAGGCGACATAGGCGAGGATGGCCAGGCGGTGGGCGAGGAGGGCAACGACGCGCCCCTTTGTCAATGAATGTCCGGCCATGGCTTCAATCCTTGCTCAACAGCCATTGCCGCAAGACGACAATCAGCATCGAATAGATGATCAGAAGGGCGAGAAGCACGAGCGCGATGGCGGAGGCATAGCCGAAGTCGAGCCGCTTGAAGGCCTGCGTGAAGATGTAGCTGGCAACGATCTGGGTCCGGTCGGCCGGCCCGCCATTGGTCATGACGATGATCAGGTCGGCAAAGTTTGAAATCCACACAGTGCGCAGGAGAACGGTGATGGCGATGGTCGGGGCGAGGAATGGCAGGGTGATGGACAGGAAGCGTTTCACCGGGCCGGCGCCATCGATGCTGGCTGCCTCGTAGAGGTCGCGCGGGATCGCCTGAAGCGCGGCGAGCAGGGTGATGGCAAAGAACGGAATGCCCCACCAGACATTGGCGATGATCGGCCCCCACATGGCCAGCTGCGGGTCCGAAAGGATATTGTTGGGCTCGCTCATGATGCCAAGCGCGAACAGCCAGTGGGGCAGGGGGCCGACCACGGGGTTGAACAGCCAGGCCCAGTTCAGGCCGGCGAGAAAACTCGGCACGGCCCAGGGCAGGAAAACCAGCGCCTGGACAATCGCCCGCCCGAAAAATGGCTTGTCGAGCAGCAGTGCCAGGATGAGCCCGAAGACAAACTGCAGCAACACGGACCAGCCCGTCCACCACAAGGTGTTTCTGAGCGCCCGATAGAAGTTCTGGTCCTGCGACAGCGTCCTGAAATGATCAAGCCCGATAAAGCCGCCGGAAAAGGGTTTTAGAAGCTGGATATCGCGGAAGGCATAGGAAATGCCCAGCACCAGCGGCACCAGCATCACCGTGACGATCAGGATCAGCGCAGGCGCACTGTAGAGATAGGGCGCGGAGGCATCGGCGAGCCGCTTTTTCAGCGGTCGCTGGTCTCTTTGTGAGCCGCCATTGCGGGCTGCTAGTGAAGCCATCGTCAGGATTTCCGTTTCGCGGCCTGCCTTGAAGCCTGCCGTGTTTTCCAGTCTTGAGGGAACCGCAGGCGGACGACATCCTGCCGCCGCCTGCGTCAGTGCAGATCGTTTATTTGCTCGCCAGGAACTTTTGCTGGGCCTTGGTCATGTAGTCAGCCCACTGCTTGGCCATTTCTTCCGGCGTGATGTCGCCGAGCATGGCTTCCTGGCTGGTCTTGATGGCGAGCGAATCCTTGAAGAAGGCGAATTCTTCGAGATAGGTCGGCATGGTGGTCGGCACGGCGTCCTTGTCCGCCAGTTCCTCGAACCAGCCCTTGAACTGCTCGCTGGCATAGAAGGGATCCTTCTCGGCTGCCTTGAGTGCCGGGAGAGCGCCGATTTTCTTGTTCCACTCGATATTGCCTTCCGGCCCTTCCAGCGTAGCGATCAGCTTCCAGGACAGGTCCTTGTTGGCGCTCGCCGACATCATTGACCAACCGGCATAGCCGATGGTCGGAAACGTCTTGCCGGAGGGGCCCTTCGGCATGGTCGTGACGCCGTAGTCAGCAGCATCCATGCGCTCGGCAATGGCAATCAGCGCATCCGGATCCTGGTCGAGCATCGCGCAGGTCCCGGTGTAGAAGCCGGCGACGATCTCGTTGAAGCCCCAGTTGACGCTGTCCTTCGGGGCGTAGCCGTTTTTGTAGAGATCGGTCATCCAGGTAAAGCCCTTGACCCAGCCCTCTTCCGAAAATTTCGACGTTCCATCTTCGTTGAAGAAGGCATTGTCGCCGGCCATGGTGGCGCCCATCATCATCCAGCCATTCAGGCCGCCCGGACCGCCGCGCATGCAATAGGCATATTTGCCCGGAAGCTTCTTGATCTTCTCGGCCGCTGCGACGAACTCATCCATGGTCTTTGGCGGGCCTTCGACGCCGGCTTCCGCGAAGATCTTCTTGTTGTAGAACATGGCCCGCAAATAGAAACCGTAGGGCAGCATATAGGCCGTGTCCTTGACGTCGCGGCCAAGCTCGAGCGCGCGGTCGGTCAGGCCAGCGGTCTGGTCCCAGGTCTTCAGGTAGGGCTCGAGGCTTTCTAGCATGCCGTTGTTGGCATAGAGCGACAGCCAAGTGTCGGGCATTTCCATAACATCAGGGATTTCGCCGGCCGAGACCATGGTCGCGAACTTCTGGAAGGCTTCGCCCCAGGGCAGCGAAATGATCTCGACTGTCGTGCCGGGGTTGGCGGCTTCGAACTTGGCGACGATCGACTTCAGGGTTTCGGTGCGCTCCGGGCTGGTGATGACTTCAACCAGCTTCAGCGTGGTATCGGCAAGCGTCGTGCCTGCCATCAGCGTCGCGACCAGGGTCGCTGCAATCAGTTTCCTCATTTTTTGTTCCCTTTTCCTGTTCCAGTGGTTGTTTGCTTGCGTGTCAGCCTATTGATGCGGCAGCGATTGCCGTTTCGATATCGCTCCAAAGGGCCTCCGTTCCCTCCAGGCCGACATGGAGCCGTACTGACCGCGGGCTGATGCCGAAGGCGACCGCGGAATTGGGTTGTGCTTTTTGCGACAAAACCACATCGCCCGGCACGATCAGGCTCTCGTGTCCGCCCCAACTGACGCCGAGCTTGAACAGCTTGAGGTGATCGGAAAACGTGCGGACATTGATGCCATCGCGGAAAATGAACGAAAACAGGCCCGACGTTCCCTTCAGACCCGGCGGCAGGTGATTGGCGAGACCGGGATAGCAGACGGTTTCCACCGCCTCATGGGCCTGCAGGCGCTTGGTGATCTCGATCGTCGATTGCTCATGCGCCTTCATGCGGATCGGCAGCGTGCGCATGCCGCGAATGAGCAGCCAGGCGTCGAAGGGCGAAAGCTTGCCGCCGAGATAGGGATAGGCTTCCGCGCGGATGCGGCCGATCATTTCCTTGGAACCGGCAACGACGCCGGCGACGACATCGCTGTGGCCGCCGAGATATTTGGACGCGGAATGGATGACCAGGTCGACACCGAGCGCAATCGGCTGCTGGAAGATCGGGCTCGCCCAGCTGTTGTCGATCGTGGTGATGACCCCATGGTTTTTTGCAAGGGCGGCGAGCGCTGCAACATCATGGGTTTCCATCACCCAGCTCGTCGGGCTTTCGAGATAGAGAAGCTTGGCGCCGGGCAGGGCTCTGGCAACAGCCTCCTCATCCTTGCCATCGACATAGGTGACGTCGATGTTCATGCGCTTGAAGAACGTGCCGAACAGCCGGAAGGCGTCCGGATAGAGATGCCTGACGGCGACGATGCGATCGCCGGGCCCGACGAAGGACAGAACCGTCGACGAAATCGCCGACATGCCGCTGGCAAAGCCGATCGCGTCTTCGGCGCCTTCGAGCCTTGCCAGCATTTCCTCGAACATGCGCACGGTCGGGTTCAGGCCGCGCGTGTAGATCGGCCGGATCTTCTCGCCGCGGTAGGAGGCGATCATGTCGTCATAGTCGGTGAACGTGAACAGCGACGTTTGCACGATCGGTGGCACGACGGCGTCATAGGCATTGTTCATGTCGTGGGCGACGATGAGGGAAGCTTCATCAAACGGATCGAACCCGTTGTTCATTTGGACATTTCCTTGATGTCTTCCTCGACGATGGCGAGGATCTTCAGTGTCTCGGCCCGCGCGGCTTCCGGATCGCCGTCAGCGATGGCGTTGAAGAGAGTGCGATGGAAGGGAAAGGACCGGCGCGCAAAGTCCGGCCGGTCGAACGGCCGTTCCCAGAACCGCTCGAAGGCTTCGCGCATCTGTTCGAGAAGCTGCTTGAACAGCGGATTGTGGGTGGCGTCATAGATGGCCAGGTGAAAGGCGAGATCTTCCGGGCCTGATGTGCCCTTGGACAGATGCACCCGCTCCATCTCGTCGAGCTTTTCCTCGATCGTCTTCAGGTCCTGCGGCGTGCGCATGCGGGCAGCGACCATGCCGGCCTCCGCCTCGATGCCGCGGCGCACCTCCAGGGTTTTCAGGAGCACCTCGCGCAGATGGGTGGTTTCGAGCGAGAGGGGCATGTGAACGGTCGCGGCCGAAATCGCCCTGAGCAGATAGGTACCACTGCCCTTGCGCGCTTCCACCACGCCCAGCGCCTGGAAATGCCGGATGACCTCGCGGATCGTGGAGCGCCCGACACCGAGCGCAACGGCCAGTTCCCGTTCCGTCGGCAGACGTTCCCCGGCCACAAGCTTCGCCCGCTCGATAAAGTCTGCAAGGGCGGCCGTCGCCTGCCGGACCCGGTCCGCCGGAGGCAGGGGCAGAAGAGCCGCTCGGGCAACATGATCCGACATGCGCAATTCCAAAGACCGAAATTGGTCTGACATCTGGACAATATGCAAAGTCCGGGAGTGACGTCAAGCGTTTCCCGCGCAGGTGAATGCAGAGGCTAGAACCACGCAGCGACGAGTGATCCGAGACCGAATCTCGGTGCACACTGCGGCAGAGAGAGCATCGAGGCTCGAGGATGCAACTACAGTGCGGGGATCAGGAGCAGTCTTGAAGCCGCCAAAAGCGGAATACCTGGCGTTCAACGACGGCCGAATTCCTGCGGTCGGCGCGGCTCACTCGCGTTAAATCGAACAGTCTTCGGCCAAAGCAAGCGATTACGGTCTGTCCTGCATTGGCGCTCAACGGCGATGCGAGCGCACCAGTCTTCAGCTTCGGCAATGCCTACGGAACCCTCGGCATGCGCCATATTTTTCGAGACGGAGATTTCTTTTTTATTCGTCAGGCTGCGATCAAGCACGGACATTTGCGTCAGGCTCCTTCCGCCATCACGCCGGAACTCTGTTGTACACATATGTATAGACAACCTCCAAAAAATGATGATGCTGTGTCCATGGACAGGTAGATTGAGCTATGTGGCAAATGGAATGAACGTAACCTCTCTCTTCGATCTGAACGGGCGCAGCGCGCTTGTGACGGGCGGCAGCCGCGGCCTTGGACAGGCGATTGCGCAGGCGCTCGCTTTTGCTGGCGCTGATGTGGCAGTGACCGCGCGGGATGTTGCTTCGCTCGGTGAGACCGTGCGGCTGATCGAGGATTCCGGAAAAAGAGCCTTTCCCTTTGCCCTGGATGTACGGGATGTTGACGCCTGTTCGCGTGTCGTCGAGGCTGCATCGCAGGCTCTGGGCGGCCTTGATATTCTGATCAACAATGCCGGGACAGAAGAAATCCGACCGGCGCTGGATGTCGATGAGGCGCTGTGGGACAGGATTGTCTCGACCAATCTCAAGGGCGCCTTTTTCTGCGCACAGGCGGCCGCCCGTCAGATGTCCGGTTTTGGAAGAGGCGGCGCGATCGTCAATCTGTGTTCTCTGACCTCCTATGTCGGCATACCCACGGCCGTCCCCTATGGTTCGTCGAAAGCCGGCTTGATGGGCATGACGCATGCGCTGGCCGCCGAATGGGCGCCCCTCGACATTCGGGTCAATGCCATAGCGCCAGGTTATTTCCGCACGGCGATGACAGATGTTTTTTATCAGGATGCGGCATGGCAGCAGGCGATGCTCGACAAAATACCCCAGCGCCGCTTCGGTGCGATGGAGGATGTCGCAGGGGCGGTTGTCTTTCTGGCAAGCGGTGCCTCGCGCTATGTGACAGGGCATTGCATACCGGTCGATGGCGGTTACCTTGCATCGATCTGATGGATTCAGTTTGCGGCAGCAGCGCCGCGCAGGAAAAGCATGATGCCGGCGGTGGACACGAAAGCAGATTTTGACAACGCGGCGAAGGCCGACACCATTGCCGTGTCGGTGAAGGACGTTGATATGGTCTATGACGGCATCCACGCCGTCCGATCCGCGTCCTTCGATCTGGAGACGGGAAAATTCCTGACGATCCTTGGGCCTTCCGGCTCCGGCAAAACGACGCTGCTGCGGTTGATTGCCGGATTCCAACGTCCGACCCGCGGAGAGATCTTCATCAACGGCGCTGCCGTCAGCACGGTGCCACCGCACCGCCGCTCGATCGGCATGGTCTTCCAGAAGCTGGCGCTGTTCCCCCATATGACGGCCGCAGAAAACGTCGCCTTCCCCCTGAAGATGCGACGCACCGACGCGCGCCAGATCCCCGCCCGTGTTGAACGCTACCTCGACATGGTGCGGCTCGGAGGCTATGGCGCCCGGCGCGTGCACGAACTCTCGGGAGGACAGCAGCAGCGGGTGGCGATCGCCAGGGCGCTGGTCTTCGAGCCCGATCTGCTTCTGCTCGATGAACCCTTGGCTGCGCTCGACCGGAAGCTGCGCGAGGAGATGCAGCTCGAATTTCGCCGTATCCAGCGCGAGCTCGGCGTCACCACCATCAACGTGACACACGACCAGCGCGAGGCGCTCGTCGTGTCCGACGAAATCATCGTCATGAACGGCGGCGAGATCCTGCAGAAGGCACAGCCGGCCGACACCTATCGCAAGCCGGCCAACGCCTTTGTCGCCAATTTCATCGGCGTGACGAACTTTCTGGATGCCCCGCAAGGTGGCACACGTGCCATCCGCGCCGAGCGGGTCCAGATCGCCCCCACACATGCCGAGCTTTCCGGTTGCGACACGATCGTCGACGGCATCGTTGCCGACGCCATCTTCGAGGGCGAGCGGGTGGTCTACGAGATCAGTGTCGCATCGATGGGGAATGTGCTTCTGCGCGTGTTCGACCATGACCTCGCTGCCCACGGCCAGTTCGTCGCCGGAACAGCCGTCAGCCTTGGGTGGAATGCCCGCGACGTCCTTTACTTCAACCCATAAGCCGGAAAAACCGGTCAACCAGAGGAGAATGAACATGAGTGAAAAGAGTGAAATGTCGTTGATGCTGCGCCGCCGCCGCTTCCTTCAGGGGGCCGCCACGATCGGGGGCGCTGCTGGCCTGTCGTCGCTGGGCTGGTCGAGCGCCTTTGCGCAGGAACCGGAAAAGCCGGCGGAACTGATCGTGCGCGCCTGGGGCGGAAGCTGGATGGACAGCCTGAAGGCTGGCGTCTCCGACAGTTTTACCGCCAAGACCGGCATCGCCATCCGTCACGACCTGACCGAAGACAATGAAATCCAGCCGAAGGTCTGGGCTGCCGTGGCGCAGGGGCGCGTGCCGCCGATCCATATCAACTGGGATACGACCACCAACGCCACAAAATCGGCGCTGCGCGGCGTGACCGAAGATCTCTCCGACCTTTCGAACCTGAAGAACACCACCGATCTCGCCAAGCCTGTCGGGCTCGACGGCTATCCGATCGTCAACACCTACGGCTATGTCTACGTGCTCGCCTACCGTCCGGAAGCCTTTCCGAACGGCGCGCCAAAGTCGTGGAAGGATCTGCTCGATCCGAAGTACAAGGGCCGTATCGCCCTCTACAATGATGGTATCGGGTTCCACTTCCCGGCACAGGTTGCGGGCGGTGGCAAGCTGGAGGACATTCCTGCAAACATGCAGCCAGCATGGGATTTCATCGCCAAGATGAAGGAGCAGCAGCCGCTTCTGGGTGAGGATCCGGACTTCACGACCTGGTTCCAGAAGGGCGAGATCGACGCTGCCTGCACCATTTCGACCAATGCGCGCGAGGCCAAAAAGAACGGCATCGACATCAAATGGGTCGTGCCGGAAGAAGGCGCCAAGTTCGACACGGACGGGCTGTGGATCCCGAAGGGCCTGCCGGCAAACGAGCTGTACTGGGCAAAGGAATACATCAACCACTCGCTGACGGTCGAAGCCCAGCAGATCTGGCTCGATGGCCTTGGCCTGCCAGGCGTCGTGCCGGGCGTCAAGCCACCGGCCGACCTGGTCGACGACCCGTCCTATCCAACTACCGAGGATGCGTTCAAACATCTGATCCGCGTTTCGTCAAAAGTGCAGGTCGAAAACGAGAGCGAGTGGTTCTCGAAGTTCAAGGCCATCATGCAGGGATAACGGGATTGAGGCCAAGGCGTGGACTTACGCTTTGGCCTCATCTTCCCCCCGCATGCGGAGGGAAGATGAGCAGTATGCCGGTCAAGGGAATTTCCCGGCACATAAAGGATGGACATGCGAGCGGCGAAATCGGCCTATCCCCTGAGATGGCGCATCATGGATGCAATGGAAGCCTTTGCGGCCTTCATCTGGCCGGCACGGTTTGGCCGGGCGATCCCCTGGCTGATGCTCGCGCCGGCGCTGCTGCTCGTCGGGCTTCTGGTTCTGGGGCTCATTCAGATCGGCGATGCAAGCCTGCGGACGCTCGACACCACGACCTTCCTGATGTCCGAAAGTTATACATTTGCCAATTATCAACGCGCCTTCAGCGAAAGCCTGTTTGCGGCCATCGCCTGGCGCAGCCTGCTGGGCGCGCTGATCGTGACGGTCATAACGCTCATCCTTGCCTTTCCCTATGCCTATGTGATGGTACGCACGACCTCCTCGATCACCCGGAAACTTCTGCTCATTGCACTTTTCCTGCCCTTCTTCATCGGGCAGGTTGTCCGTGCGTATGGATGGCTGATCATTCTGGGCAATCAGGGCATGGTCAACGAGGCGCTTGGCCTTGTTGGCGTTGCGCCGATCCGGCTGCTCTACAATTACTGGGCGGTGCTCTTCGGTCTCGTGCAGTACATGCTGCCCTTTGCCGTCCTGATGCTGGCCCCGGCCCTGATGGCCATTCCCGAAGAACTCGAGGCGGCGGCAGGCTCGCTCGGCGCCCATTGGGTCGCCACGTTCCGTCACATCGTCCTGCCTCTGGCGCGGCCCGGGCTTGTGGGGGCGGGACTTGTCGTGGTGACCTTGTCACTGACCGATTTCGCCATGCCGGCAATCCTTGGCGGCGGCAGCCAGGATTTCATCGCCAACGCAATCTACGACCAGTTCTTCCGCACCTCCGACCAAGGTCTGGGTTCGACGCTGGCATTGCTTCTGGTGGCTGTCGGCTCACTGCTCGTCGGCCTGGTCTTCACGGTGTTCGGTGCGGGCACGCTGGCAATGGGTAGGGCGCGCCGATGACCGCAGCCTTGAGCAAGACCGTCATTCTCTGGATCTTCGTCGCCGCCGTGCTCGTGCTTTTGTCGGCGCCGACGATCGTGATCCTCGGCGCGTCCTTTACGTCAGGCAACATCATCACCTTTCCACCGGACGGATTCTCCTTCAAATGGTATGCCAAGATCGCCGCGTCGCGCGATTTGTGGCAAGCCTTCCTGCGCTCGGTCTACGTCTCCGCAATCTGCACGATCGTTGCCATCCCGGTTGGAACCCTCGCCGGCATCGCCCTTGCCAAATATGCGATACGCTTCGAGAAATCGGTGCAGATTTATCTGCTGCTGCCTTTCACAATCCCGCTCATTGGCTCTGCAATCGGGTTGATGCTGATCTTTGGTGAGGCAAGGATACTGGGTCAGCTCTGGCCGGTCGGGATCGCCTGTTGCGTCATCAACCTGCCCTTCATGATCTGGGCCGTGACAGCCAGCGCTGCAAGCCTCGATCCGGATCTCGAGCTTGCTGCCGCCAGTTGCGGCGCGCCGCCTCTCTCGACCTTCCTGCACGTCACCCTGCCGGCCGTCCTGCCCGGTGTCATCAGCGGCGCTCTGTTGATGTTCATTCTGGCGCTGAACGAGTTTCTGGTCAGCCTTCTGCTGACAGATGCCCGGATCGTCACCCTGCCGGTGCAGATCTACAATTCCATTCGCTCCATCATCACGCCCGATCTTGCGGCCATCTCCGTGGTCTTCATTGCCTGCGCGGTGCTGGCGATCGCACTGCTCGATCGCCTCGTCGGCCTTGAGATCTTCCTCAAATCCAAATGACTGAAAGCCGGTGCCCGCGCGCCGGCGAAACGGGAAAACAGCCATGTCAGACGTCTCCTTTCACGAACTCTCGCAACTGGACGCCGAGGCCCGCGCGGCGCTGATGCGCCGTTCCGAAACCGATCTCTCGAGTTTCATCGAGAAGGCCAAACCGATCATCGAGGCGGTTCGCACCGAGGGGGACGCGGCGCTGGTGCGCTTTGCGCGCGAACTCGAAAAGGCGGATCTGGACGAAAGCCGGTTGAAGGCGACGGAAGCCGAATTCGATGCCGCCTTCGATCTCGTGGAAAAGGACGTCATTGATGCGATCCGCTTCGGCATCGACAATATCCGCCGGTTTCATGAGGTTCAGAAGCCGGAACCGATGTGGCTGAAGGAAATGCGGCCGGGCGCCTATGCCGGAGACCGCTTCACACCGATCCGCTCCGTGGCGCTGTACATTCCGCGCGGCAAGGGGGCCTTTCCCTCGGTCACCATGATGACGGCAGTGCCGGCTGTTGTGGCCGGCGTTCCGGATATCGCCATCGTCACGCCGCCGGCACCCGACGGCTCCGTCGATGCCGCAACGCTCGTCGCCGCCCGTCTCGCCGGTGTTTCCACCGTCTACAAGGTCGGTGGCGCGCAGGCCGTTGCAGCCGTCGCTTACGGCACGCAGACGATCAAGCCAGCCTTGAAGATCGTCGGCCCCGGTAGCCCCTTCGTGGTGGCGGCCAAGCGGCTGCTCTCCGGTATCATCGATCCCGGCCTGCCGGCAGGCCCCTCCGAAGCGGTGATCTTTGCCGACGATACGGTGAAGGGCGGTCTTGCGGCACTCGATCTTCTGGTTGAAGCCGAACATGGCCCGGATTCCTCCGCCTATCTCGTCACGCACAGCCGTCGCGTGGCCGAGGAAGCTCTGGCTGCGCTGCCCGATCACTGGGCGCGCATGACCGAGCAGCGTGTGGCCTTTTCGAAGGCGGTTCTCACCGGGCGCTGTGGCGGGATCGTGCTGACATCGTCGATCGAGGAAAGCTACCGCTTCATCAACGACTATGCGCCGGAACATCTGGAGATTCTGTCCACCGATCCCTTCGCGCATCTCGGTCACATCACCGAAGCTGCCGAAATCCTGATGGGACCCTATACACCCGTTTCAATCGGCAATTTCGGCCTTGGACCCAATGCGGTGCTGCCGACAAGTCGCTGGGCGAGAACCTATGGCCCCCTTTCCGTGAGCGATTTCGTCAAGCGCTCGTCGATCGGCTATGTTACCGCCTCCGCCTATCCGGAATTTGCCAAGCACGCCCGCACGCTGGCACGCTACGAGGGTTTTTCCTCGCACGAGCATGCCGTTTCCGATGTTCGCAAGGATTATCTTTGAGGATCGGGAACAGATCATGAAGGCGGCAAGGCTCTATGCAGCGGGTGACATCCGGGTCGAGGAGATCGAAGCCCCTGGCCCGCTTGTGGCGGGCACCGTACGCCTTGCCGTGACCGCGGCCGGCATCTGCGGTTCCGATCTTCACAATTTTCGCACGGGACAGTGGATCACACGGTCGCCCTCTGTGGCTGGCCACGAACTTGCCGGCGTGGTCATGGAGGTCGGAACGGGCGTTTCCGCGTTCAGTCCCGGCGATACCGTCGTTGCGGATTCCCGTGTCTGGTGTGGCGAGTGCGCGGCTTGCAGGAGCGGGCGGCGCAATATCTGCGATCGCCTCGGTTTTGTCGGAGAAGTCTGTGATGGCGGCTTTGCCGAGGAGATCGTGCTGCCCGCACGGTTGCTCGTCAGATATGATCCGGCGCTCGATCCGGCGATTGCCGCCATGGCAGAACCGCTGGCAGTTGCACTGCACGCCATCCGGCGCCAGGCCGTTCCGGCGGGAGAGCCCGTCCTCATCATCGGCTGCGGGCCGATCGGCGGCCTTGCCGCGCTTCTTCTTTCCCGATTGCACACTGGCCCACTTCTCGTCTGCGACAACAACCGCGCACGCTCCGAGCGCGTCGCGCAGGTGACCGGCGCCACCCAGGTGACTCTTGATCCGGCTTCGCTTCACGCGGCGCTTGGCGAACAGGCATTGCGGTATGCGCTGGATGCGACGGGACAAAGAGACGTTCTGAAGCGTGCCATCGCTTGCCTTCAGGGCGGCGGCTCGCTGACGTTGGTGGGCATCACGCATGGCAACATCGATCTCGACCCGAACGTGCTGGTCGAGCGCGAGATCGCGCTGATGGGCTGCCATGCCTTCAGGGACGAGTTGCCGGAAGCAGTCGCCATGCTGCCCGAGATGGCGACGTCACTGGCCCGGCTGATCGATCGGGAGATTGCGATTGAGGACATTCCCGCAGCCTATGAGAGGCTTCTGGCAGGCAGTGCCGCTGGCCTGAAGACCATCGTGCGCATTGCACAGGCGGAGCAACTCTCTTGACGCAGGCTCCGGATGGAAAGACAGCCAAGATGAAACCTCTGACGGACAGCGCCAGCCCGCTCTACGAAAAGGTCAAGGAATATGTGCTTGCGCATATCGGCAGGGGCGACTGGGACAGGAACCGGAAACTGCCGTCCGAACATGATCTGGTGGCCTCGCTCGGCGTGTCGCGCATGACGGTTCATCGGGCGCTGCGGGAATTGACCTCGGAGGGCTATCTTCTGCGCATACAGGGCGTCGGCACATTCGTCGCACCACCAAAACCGCAATCGACACTGATCGAGGTTGCGAATATCGCCACGGAAATCGGCGAGCGTGGCGGTGTGCATCGCGCCGAGGTCATCCTTCTCGAATCCATCCGGCCTGGAATCGAGCTGCTCGCCGCCTTCGGAGCCAGTCGCCAGATCCGCGTCGGGCATTCCATCATGGTGCATTTCGAAAACGGCGCGCCGGTGCAGGTTGAGGAACGCTTTGTCAATTCCGAGCTGGTGCCGGACTACGAGAAGCAGGATTTCACGTCGATGACCACCTATGACTATCTGCAGCGGTCGACCCCCATGACGGAGGTGGAACATGTGATTTCAGCAATCGGCGCCGACAGCGAGACCGCGCGCATGCTCAAGCTTGCGGAGGGCTATCCCTGTCTTCTTCTTCGCCGTCGGACATGGTCGGGCCAAAAGGTCGCGACCGTCAACCGGCTCACCTATGCC
This sequence comes from Pararhizobium antarcticum, assembly GCF_001885585.1. Taxonomy (GTDB): domain Bacteria; phylum Pseudomonadota; class Alphaproteobacteria; order Rhizobiales; family Rhizobiaceae; genus Pararhizobium; species Pararhizobium antarcticum. The sequence continues at coordinate 8,211 of NZ_LSRP01000115.1, read as the reverse complement.
GGCAACCGCTATTCCCTTGGCAGCCGGTATACGCCGTCAGCGATGACCTGAACCTTCCGCGATTGTGAAAGACGACTATGACCGCAAACAACAGCAAGACCGCTGAAATCCGTCGCCTGGCCCGAACCGATGAGCCGGCGGCACTCAAGCTTCTCGACAGCCTTCTGAGGGACCTGTTTGGCCTCGATGCACACGCCATCGCCATCAATCGCGACCAGTACAGCCTGAATTCACTGAACGGTTTTTTCGAGGCGGATGGCCAGTCGCTGTTCTTCAAGTTTCATCAGGAGGACGGCGAAGAGGCAATGTCGGGGGAATATTACCGCGCCGATATCCTCCTGAGAGCGGGGCTTCCGGTGGACCAGGCGCTTTATATGTCGGTTCTTCCCGGTGAACAGATTCTCGTCTATCGCCGGCGCAGCGATCCGCGCTTTTCCGACGTACTTCGCGCACTGGATCTGGCACCGGACGAGGCGGCCGAAGCCAAGGCCGTTGCCGCAGAGCGCCAGCTGTCGGAAACCGTGCTTTCCGTCTATCTCGAAACCCTTCACGCTGTCACACCAACGGAAGTCGCAGCAGAGCCGATCCACAGGCTGTTTCATGACCGGCTGGCCGATCCGCTGTCGGGCGCCATTCCGGGTGGGCGTTTCAAGAGCTTTTATGTCGACCAGGAGTTCTCTTTTCCGGGTGTTAATCTCGACTGGGACGCTTTTTCAATCGCACCCGTTGTCGTCAACGGCCGCCGGTACCGCTATAGCTTCGGCGATCTCTTCGAACAGGCAGGCACCCGGCTGAGGCCCGACCGGCTCGCCGATGCAGGCGGCGTCGTCGCGCATGGGGACGCCCATAACGCCAATGTTTGGTACACGGAAAAGGATGGCGCGCCGCTGCTCTCCTATTTCGATCCGGCGTTTGCCGGGCAGAACGTGCCGACGCTTCTGGCGGAGGTCAAGACGACATTTCACAATATCCTTGCCCATCCGCTGTGGCTCTACGATCCCGCCGAGGCACAAACCCGCTATACCGCTTCCGCCCGCTATGAAGCCGGGACGCTGTTCCTGGATACGGACTGGGAACCAAGCCGTGTCCGCATGGGACTGCTCGAGGTAAAGGCCGACACTCTATGGCGACCTTTGCTTGCGGCGTTGAAAGAGCGGGGCATGCTGCCGAACGATTGGCGTCGCGTCATCCGCCTTGCCCTTTTCCTCTGCCCGACCCTCGTGATGAACATCAGGGCCGGCGCATCGACGCACAACAAAACCTCTTCCCTCATCGCCGTCGCCATTGCGGTGATGGCCGGCAGCGAACCGGAAACCGGTGAGGATATCGTGTCGCTGTTCCTCGATCGCATTGATCCATCGCTTGCTGGGTAAAACAAGCTTTGGCAGTACAGGGCATCGGACCCTATGTCCGAATGACGCGCCGAAAGTCTTTGCGTCTTGAGATGACCACGCCGCGCGCAACCTGCCTATCGCAGCGGTCGAAGGCTTGGTCACCGAATCTGTGGAGGGCGGGGGGATCGAAACTCGCGATCTGCCGCCCGCAGCAGAGACAACCCGGTTCTTCCTGCTTGCCGCCCATCGCTGCCGCTGCGGCCGCCATGATTTGAACCTGGGTGACTGCCTGCACGATGCCTGCGTCAAGTTCCATGGTGTACCGATCCCCGCCACCGCCGATAAGTTTCGCTCGACAGAGCTGGCGGTCGTTGCCGCAAGCATTAACGCAGGCAAGGTGTGGACTGCCCGCCCCACTGCTCTGACTGTGGATTGGGGGCCCTATCCAAGCGGTCGGTTGCACCCGAGTCTGCAGGGCAGTGAACCAACCCTCGACCGTGACCGTCGAACCGGGTGATTTCAGCGAGGACCTTCGCGGCTGTGGCTATGGAGCGGATGCCGAGTTTCTGCAGCGTTCAAAATTTCCTGGCCCCGCTCAAAAGCAACAGCAATGGCCTTAAACTTGATGGATTGCCAACGAACATAGTCCTGGAGCAACGTATGCGAGACGAGCAGATCGCCCCGATTGCCAGCAAGGCTCCAGATGAGAAGTCCCTCCGATTTCGCCCGGGCAATGACCCTCTGCACATGGCCGCGCGACAGCGTATGCCGGGTCGAGATCTCGCTTGCATGCAGCGGACCGATGCAGACGGGGTGATCGATATCCCGAAGTTCGGCCGGTAGCTTGCAGATGAGTTCATGCAGGATATTGCTTCCCGATTCCGTGCGGACGAACATGTCGATGCTTGCTGGTGGTCGCGACCAGTCCGGATCAAGAACAAGCCTGCGAACAGCCAGCGGGTGGATGCATCGAAGTTGACGCTCGTCGCTGGCGAGCCTGGACGAACGGTGACCACCATCGAGGCGGTCAAGAGCGGTAAGATGGCTCTCCAGCCATCGGCCGATCAAGGCCTCACCATGGACGCTCAACTGCAAGGGCCTGACGCGCTTGTCCTTGCTCTCGCGTTGAACAAGCAAACCATAGGCTCGCATTTCCGCAACATGAGCCGCCAGTGTATTCCGGCTGAACAGCGCCTGTTCCGCAAAAAAATCAATCAGCAACCCGACTGTCAGGGGAGGGCAGGCCTCATTTTGCTGCCGCTCGAAATGCAGGGCGACGATGACTTGAGTGATAAGCCACTTCTGCATGCTGGCAACATAGCGGACGACCCGGGGCGAGACGTCATGCATGGCGAGCAACTCCTTCGCCGCGTCGCGCAAGACTGCAAAGAACATGGGATCGTTGATGTTTATCATAGGATTGCAATTGTCTTTCGTTGCCGAGGGACGAGTGTGTTGCTCGGTCCGATCTCATCGACAGTCGTGCAGCATTCCTGTCAATCCAGTTTCGCACCGCGATGTCGTTCCGTCATCCCTGTGACTCAATTTTGGGTGTACCGACCCACAGCCTGTTTCTTGTGTTGATCACGAGTTTCCCGTCTCGCTATGAGAATTCAGCGATTGGGGACACTTCATGAAATCAGCTCTTTGTCGGCGCCGCGCCGTCTGCGTCATCGGCGTGACCATGTCGTTGGCGGTGATCGTCCAGAATGTCCAGGTTGAGTTTCACAACAAGGGGGCGCTTTGGCTAAATGGCGTCGCCACGGCGGATGCAGGCGCCGGCGTGGCCGATACAGGCGTTCGCATTTTCAACGCGTCCCTTAGCTCTCCCGGTGCCGTTGCCATCCCCATTCAGATGAACTCTCATCCCTTGCTCCAGCAGATCGCGAGGACGGCATGAGGCTGGATACGGCGCTCTCCCTGATATCGGCAACGACCATTGCGACCATTCTCGCCATCGGTGGCTTGCTGACACAATACAGTGAGCGCGCGCTTCTAAACGAGGCCGAACGGATCCAGATCGAAGATGCTTCGACAGTGTTGTCAACGGCTATGGCGCAAGCGGCAACACTGTCCGCAACCCATTCCGAAGCGATCGCATCGGATGCGCGTGTTGCCGAGATGGTCGCGGACGGCAACCGCCAGGCCCTGCTTGCGTATAGTTCGCCGCTTTTCGAGCGGCTGAACACCGGAGGTGGCATCAATGTCATGCACTTTCATACTGCGGAAATGAAATCGTTTCTGCGAGTATGGGAACCAGAAAATTTTGGACAGGATCTTTCCAAGTTCCGGCCAATGGTCATCGCCGTAAATTACAGCAAACGAACCCAGAAGGGGCTGGAAGTCGGGGTCAGGGGGTTGTCGCTGCGGGCTGTATCGGCGATCGTTTCAGCCGCCGGTCTCACCGGCACGGTGGAGATCGGCGTGGATCTCACATCGCTCTTGCACCTCGCCAAAGCGGCGACCGGCGCAGACTATGCGCTTTTCCTTGACCCCTCCGCTTCCCTTCGGGAAGACGGCACCAAAGTGGATGGGAAAGGCGGCTTGTCAATCGAAGCGGCCACGGACGCGGCTTTCTTCGCTCGAATTCAGCAGGCAAATACTGTCCGGCTATCGCGCGAACCGCAACTGACGCGATATTCGGCCGAGGGTCAGATTCACGGCGTCATGGGAAGCCCTCTGCTGGACTACAGCGGCAATCTCATCGGAACAATCGTCATTGCCCGTGATTTCACCAGGTTGGAAAGCCAACATTCACGCGCGATGGTAACGATCTGGGCCATTTCCATTTGCGGATTCCTGATCGCTTTCCCAGTGTTCATGATTGCGATCCGCGCTTTTGTGGTGCGTCCTCTCAACGATCTTGTCTCCCATTGCACTGCCGATAGCGCCGACCCAACCCCTTTGCTTCCCTCAAGTCAGTTGCCGGAATATCTTGTTCTCCGTGGAGAGATTGAACATCTGCGCAAGAAGCTTCGCGAGGCACCGGAGAATCGCGGGCCTGCGGTATGAGGCCGTTTTTTTTCTGGACGCTGCTTGTCGCAACACTGGTTTTTCCCATTCTTTATGGCACACAGAGCGCAGCCGGCACGGACATACCGCAGTCGATACCTTTGCCCGTGCGTGTGCATCTCGCCGTGCGTGTCCTCGATGTCTCAAAGGTTGAAGAGACCGCTGGCCTTGCGTCTGCCGTGATCGAAGTCACTCAGCGCTGGAACGATCCGTCACTGCGATTCGATCCTGTGCGGGACGGCGCGGGCCGCAAGGATTTCACCGAGGCGCAGGCCTCGGAGAAACTACAGAACATGTGGAGCCCGACCGTCACCCTCGAGAACCAGATCAGTGACGCGCGTGTCGACACGGCATCTCTATCGGTATTCTCCAATGGTGACGTCACGATGATCCGGAAACTCGATGCAGATTTCCGGACGCCCATTGAACTCTCTGCATTTCCGTTCGATACCCAGCGACTTGTCTTTCCGTTTGCATCACGTCTCTATGCTGCCGATGACGTTATCTTCATCGTGGACGACAGGGACCGTGACCTCTCCACCCTTGCGCGCAGTTTGACAGATTCCGACTGGACACCGGGTCGGCTCGAATTTTCGCTCGAGCAATTTTACGGCTGGAACGCCAAACCCTTCATGCGCGTCAATGCTACGGCGATCGTCAGTCGTGCCTGGCCGCGATATGTGCTTCGGATATTCGTTCCGTTCATCGCGGTTCTCAGCGTGTCGTTGTTCGTATTGTGGGCGCCGCGTGGTTTTGTCGGAGATATTCCCGGCATAACATACTCTGCCTTGCTGGCGCTTGCTGCCTTGAGCTTTACCTTCGAGGCCAGCTTTCCTGGCAGCATGTCTGTGAGTTCACCGATCGCATTCATGATTTCGCTCGGTTACTTCTATCTCATTCTCGCCTTGATGGCCGATCTGATCCTGGAGAGCGGCAAGTTTCCCTTCAGGGCAGCTTACCCGTATCTGCCGGAAGAGGCCCGACGCTACGTGCGTTATGTGGTGCCGGGAATATTCACGACGATCTGCGTCGCAACGATTTTAAAGGCGCTTGCCTGATGCGCCGCCCCTTTGCAAGACGCGCTCCCTATCCTTCGGTCTCCACGTTCAAGGAAACGAAAATGCGATTCCTAGCGATTTTCCCCTCTGTCTTCTTTGCATCAACGACCTATGCGGCTGCCTGTGAGATGTCCTCGATCAAGGACTGTGGCAACACCAACGCGTTGGTTTGGGCTCAATCCTTCCAACCGGCGCTTCGCGGGTTTCTCAACAAGAAAAAAGTTGGCTGGCTCGGTCAGAAACAAGACGTCGCTGATGTCGTCACGGAGGTTCTCGGCGGCGTGCCGGACGATGTGGCAAACGTCACGGAGGGCCTGCTGCGCTTCTCTGCCGTGCGCCCCCAAAGTGCAACAGAGCGTGGCTCCGTCTTCATTTCCACCGATGGGAAAATACAAGCGATCGGTGTTCTGCACTTCAATTGCGCGAAACAGTGCGAAAAAACCTATTCACTCTCGATCATGGTGGCCAGCGATGATGCAAAGCTCGTCAAGCTCGCAGAGGCATGGGGCGAGGAGCAGATGCAGTTGAACAAGCAAAGCGGTTTTGACGACACTCTGACCGTGCTCAGCCACCTCGAGGTGCTGGTGCAGAAACGCTAGGCTTTGCTGCCGATTCACAGCGTCGACCGATACGCGAATGCTGGCAGTTGTTTGGAAAACCACTGTCTCTGCGCCTCCGACACCAAGCCCCCCTTCCTTTCAGAAAGCTCGGTAGCTCCCATGAACAAGTTCTTCTGCCTTCTCCTCGCCCTGTCTATGACCACCCATACTGCGGCCAGAGCCGATGAGCCCGTCGATACCGTTCGCGTCCTTCTTGACATGGCCGCACAGAACTCCGCCGATCCCATCAATGGACGATATATCCATCAGGACTATTTCTCGGCAAACATGCTTCTCCGCTTTTTCAGTGAGGACTTTACCCAGAAGTTTGCAATGGCTCTGCTCAAGACAAATGAGAGACGGCATGAACTGATGATTGATTGGGATCCGATCGTCGGTGGCCAGGACAATTGCCCCTTGGAGAACATCACGTACGGTCCGGCCACAAAAAGCAAATCCAGGATCGAGATTACCGTGGCCTTCGAGGCGAAGGCCTGCTTTGGCGACGACAGCGGCGGCAATAATGTCAGCAAAGTCACATTTACTTTGGAAAGGGAGGAACTTATGCCGGGTTCCCCGGTCTACCTTATCGATGACATCGCCCACCCAGGAGAGCCATCCCTGAAGACCACACTCGTCGAGATCGCGAAATAGGCTCAAAACCTTTCCGGCAAGGTCAAACGAAAAGCAAACACGGGGCGCCCCGGAAAATGCATTAGAGCGGTGAGGGCAATCACAGGAACCAGTTCATGGTCGTGGCATTGTTCGAACCGCATCTTCTGATCGAAATCACCGCCAACGGGCCGAAAATGTTCTGCCCTACGGGCCTGCTTTTGCCCGCTTGCCGAGGTCGGGTCGAACCGACCGGAAGCGCCAGCCTATCATGCCATCACGTCGCGCCGGGCGCGGCGATCTTGACGCGAATTGCCAGGGCACCTGACCAAAAGGAGCCAAAAGGCTGAATGCGCTCGACATAAGACGACACAGTGTCCATTCTTATTTTTCAGTTTGTTAAATAACCTTTGCTAAACAGTCCAATACGTAACTTATGTGGGCGGCAAAACGTGTACATTTCTGATGATGAGCAAGGAACGTCTAAATGTGACACGCTCGTCTCGGTCGTAATACCCGTCTATAATGGCAGTGCCTATCTGGAGCGGACCCTCAAGTCGGTATCAGATCAAACGCACACAAATCTGGAAATCATTCTCGTTAATGATGGGTCGACTGACGACACAGTTTCTGTCGTCAATGCCTATGCGGTTTCGGAACCGCGGCTTCGTATGGTCACGACGCTCAATGGCGGTGTCGCGCGCGCGCGGAACACGGGTATCAGCGTTGCCGAAGGCGAACTGGTTGCGTTCGTTGATGCGGACGATATTTGGCACCCCACCAAAATCGCCGAGCAGGTGCGGGCCATGACGGGAGTAAAAGGGTGTCGGTTCGGAGCCAGTTACGCGCTTCATCGCATCATTGACAAGGACGATCGAGTTTTACATTCCGCTTGCTCTACTGTTTTCAGCGGGTCGTTGCTTGCCCGGCACTTCACAGGCAAATTTGTAGGAAACGGCAGTTCGCTTATGGTCCGTCGATCCGCGATTATCGACGTCGGAGGCTTCGACCCTTCTTATGCGGATGCGGGCATTGGCGGCTGTGAAGACCTTGATTCAGAACTGAGAATACTCGCCAAATATCAGATGGTCGGCATCCCAGCCTATCTGGTCGGTTATCGGAAATATCCGGGCAATATGTCGAGCAACCACCTGCGAATGGCAAAGTCAATCGTCGAAACGGTCGAGCGGCATCTTGCGCTGCACCCGGAGCTTCCTGATTCCGTTCGTCGGTATGCCCGGGCCTCTACCCATGCCTGGACTGCTGAAATTTTGTTTGCCGGAAAATACTTGAAACCGTCCACCGAAGCGGTGCTGCACGTCTTCAGGAATGATACCGGCGCCGGATTTCAGGTGGTGAAAACGCTTTTCCAGCGCGTCTTTCAAAAATTACTGAAATCCGCTGGCCTCGGATCATATGTTGCCAAGCAATTCCCGCTTTTCCAGGATCTGAGCCCTATGGCGGGTGTGGAAGACAACGCACCTGCGAATTTGTCGAAGTGGATCGATCTCCTTGAGACCGTCGATCTTGCCAGATACCCCTTAATGTCGAACGGAGACTGGAACGAAACCAGCAAATCGATCGAAAATAATAAAC